>JBGQBO010000045.1:0-40608 GCA_041494885.1 Terriglobia bacterium | reverse complement strand
GGGGCGTGTTTGCGTACAGCCCGCCGGTTTACCGGCGGGACGGGACGACAATCTCACCTTTATTTAAAATTTAGTTCCAGCCCAGTTCACTGGGCTTGACATTCATCTGCGCTTGAGCGCCGCATCCCCCCAAAGGAGACCTCATGGCTTCGCACGCATCTCGGAAATCTATTCTCACATCGTCGCCCGTCAACGGGCGTTGCCACGGAACCAAGCCCGGTGAACCGGGCTATGCGTTCTTGTTGGCCCCGTCTCCCGCCGCTAAAGCGGCGGGCTGTACGCAAACACGCCCCGTCGAACGGGGCAAAGAGCGCGCGGGGCGCTCAATCCTCTAAACGCTACGGAACTAAAGGACCCATTCCCGTCTTGATTGGGTATAATCATCCTGTGGGTCAAATCCCGTTTAGGTCCCCGCAAAATGCGCCCGCGTCCATGTGATTCTGCTTGAGGCCACAGCCCGATTTGATTTGACCCGAGAGTTCGAGGCTCTGAAATGATCGCGAATAATCCCTGGATTCTCTCTCGCAAACCCAACCCGTCCGCAAGGATGCGTTTGTTCTGCTTCCCCTATGCGGGCAAGGGGGCGTCCCTATTCAGCACCTGGCCGAATGGACTTCCTTCCGAGGTCGCGGTCTGCGCGATTCAACTGCCGGGGAGAGAAACTCGGATGCGTGAAAAATCGATGACCCGGATGGCCCAGGTCGTGCAGTCACTGGCCGAGGGTCTTCAGCCTCTTCTTGAAATGCCTTTCGCCTTCTTTGGACACAGCAACGGCGCCCTTATCAGCTTCGAGTTGGCCCAAGAGCTCAGAAGACTGAATCGGCCGGTTCCCCTTCATTTGTTCGCTTCGGCGCAGCACGCCCCGCAGATTCCGGAACGCCATCCCCCGATGTCTCATTTACCTGAGGCCGATTTTGTCCAGCAGGTGCGTCGTCGCTATGGCGGCATTCCGGACGAGATATTACGGGAGCCGGGATTGTTGGACTTGTTGCTCCCCATCTTGAGGGCTGATCTGGAGATCCTCGAAACCTATGTTTATCGTGCGGAACCGCCGCTCGATTGCCCCATCACCGTTTACAGCGGTTTAGAAGATGCCGAGTATACTCCCGCGGATTTGGAGGCCTGGAGCCTCCAGACCCGGAGTGGTTTCGCGCTGAGGATGTTCCCTGGCGATCATTTTTTTCTTCAGAGCGCCCAGTCAGAACTTTTGCAGGCGGTCTCGGCGGTATTGAAACCAACCCTGGATCGACTGGTGGGGGAGCGAAATTCATGATCGACCCGGTTCATTCAGGGTGAGCGGATTCTCAGAGGAGATCATCAACACATTTCCCATCCCGACTGGGAACAGACCTCCGTGCCAATATCAGAACAGCGATGGTTGCCTGCCACCAAGGATCTCCTGTTGACCCGAGGGGAGGTCCACGTCTGGCGCGCCTCGCTCTCCCCCTCCCCCTCCCTTCTCGCTCAGCTCTCCGGCCTTCTCTCACCGGATGAACAAGAGAGAGCTGCGAGATTTCATTTTGATCGGGATCGAAGTCGGTTCGTGGCGGCGCGCGGGGTCTTGCGCATGATTTTGGGAGACTGTCTGCATACGGATCCCGCTGCCTTGCAATTCCAATACGAAAAGTCCGGAAAACCCGACCTCGCGGCGCCCCATCAAGAGAGAGGCTTGTGTTTCAATGTGACCCATTCGGGGGATTGGGCCCTTTACGCGTTGACGCTCAGCCGGAGAATCGGAATTGATCTTGAACATGCCCGGGTCATGCCGGAGATGCTCGATATCGCCCAACGGTTCTTTGCTCCCGAAGAATTCGCGGAGCTCTGTTCGCTTCCCGCCGAATTGCAGCCAGCGGGGTTTTTCCGTTGTTGGACACGCAAGGAAGCCTATCTCAAGGCCATTGGAGAAGGGCTGGGAGTCCCGTTGGACCAGTTCATCGTTTCTCTGGCTCCGGAGCAGGTGACCAGAATCGTGAGCATCCTCGGCGATGCTGAAGAGGCCTCACGGTGGTCGCTTCGAGAGCTGAGCGTCCCCGCAGATTATTTTGCTGCGCTCGTTGTGGAGGGGCATGACTGGCATCTCTCCTGCTGGGACTGGACTGAACCGCAGTACCGCTGAAACCCACAACCTGAGTGCATTGCCTTGGTAGCCCCGGCGAGCGTTCTTCTCGCCGGGGGCTTGTGTCAGCATTCGCTCAAAAGCCTCCGGTGAGAATCCGCCACGCAATTCTGGCGGACACCGGAGCTACCAAACCTTCTGTCGAGGGGCACAACTGCCATCTCTCCTGCTGGGACTGGACTGAACCGCAGTACCGCTGAAACCCACAACCTGGATGCATTGCCTTGGTAGCCCCGGCGAGCGTTCTTCTCGCCGGGGCTACCAAAGCTTGCTCGTACGTAGGCCGCCGAGGCGGCCTTGGAACAAGGTTCGCCGTTCTCAATCCCCGCACCCGTTGAGAAAACCGATCACCCCCACGATTGGCCAATTGTTGCTCCCTTCCATCAGAAGGGAAGGTCTCCCAACCCCATGACCCTTAAACATTTGAATTCGAATAAATCCGTCGAATAGCGACCATTTCAGTCATGGTATCAGTCATAGTTTCGTGATAATCTTAGTTATACTATGTGGTGGGCTTGGGGAGGAGCCCCGCCCCGATAGCCAAATGTGTCTTTTTTGAAATATTGATATTTCAAGGGGTGATTTTTGTCGCTCATTGAGCGAGGCAAAAGTGGTTGGGTGTTGGGAGCGGGTGGAAGCGGCGCTGTCCCTTTCAATCAGGAAAAAATTGCATTCCGGAAGGAAGCCCGTCGGTCGTGCGCGGCTGTGTCCGCACCTTGACATCGCGACTTGACCTTCATTGATCGGATCAGTCGAAGACGGAGCACTTCACTTAGGATCCCCCCGTTTTCTGAAGAAGCAGAATGAGGCCTGAACAATGCGAGTGAAAGCAGAGAACTCATATCCCCTGTCTCCGATGCAAGAGGGGATGCTGTTCAACTTTCTGGTCGATCGACAGTCGGGGGTGGATGTCGAGCAGATCGTTTGTTCCCTGCACGAGCCGGTGGACCCAGCCCTTTTCCAAATGGCTTGGGAGAAGGTGGTGGCACGGCACCCCATTCTAAGAACAAGTTTCCAGTGGGAAAGGGTTGCAGAACCCAATCAGGTTGTTCACCCGGAAGGTGCTGTCCCCTTCGAAGAGTTGGATTGGCGTTCCCTTTCCCCTGGAGAGCAGGAAGAGGGGTTGCTTTCCTATCTCGAATCAGACCGGCACCGCGGCTTTCTACTCCAGGAATTGCCGCTCATGCGGATTGCCCTCTTCCGATTAGGCGAGGAGGAATATCGATGCGTATGGACATTTCACCACGCCCTTCTTGACGGAAGGTCTTTCCCGCTCGTTTTGAAGGAAGTATTCAGCTTCTACGAAGGTTTTTGCAAGGGCCGTGAGATTACGATGGATCTGCCCCGTCCGTTCGGCGACTACATTGCCTGGCTTCAAGGCAAGGACCATAACCAGTCGGAGACTTTTTGGAGGGAAATGCTCAAGGGGTTCACAGGCCCCACTCCCTTTAATGTCTCTCGCGACCCTCATCCCAGACCTGGCGCAAGAAATCACGGCGCCCGGGAATTAAGGCTGTCGAGGGAACTGACAGAAAACCTGAACTCGTTCACTCGCGAGAAGGGTCTCACCCTGAACACGCTCATCCAGGGTGCCTGGTCGCTCCTCCTCCATCATTACAGCGGTGAGGAAGACCTTGTATTCGGTGCCACCCGGGCGTGCCGAAGGTCTGCTGTGGATGGAGCTGAATCCATGGTGGGCATTTTCATCAATACGCTTCCCGTCCGGGTTCAGGTGTCATCGGACATGATGCTCATCCCCTTTCTGAAGGGGCTCCGCACTCAACAGGTCGGTCTGCGTGAGTATGAACACACGCCCCTTCACCTCGTTCAAGGGTGGAGTGAAGTTCCCCGGGGAAAGCCGCTGTTCGAAAGCATTGTCGTTTTCGAAAACTACCTCTTGAACACCACCATGCGGGCTGGGGGCGGCCAGTGGCTGAACCGTGAATTCCGGTATCTCGGGCAAACGAATTTTCCTCTCACACTTATTGGATATGCTGACAGCGAGGTGTTGCTCAGGATCGAATATGACCGGCACCGGTTTGAGCCCTCAACGATTGAGCGAATGCTGGGCCATCTTGAAACGCTGTTGAGCGGCATGTCCGAGGACCCGAATCGCCCCGTCGAGGAGCTGCCGCTGCTCGGACAGGAAGAGCTGACCGAGTTGATTCAAGGTTTCAATCGGCCGGCGGCTTTCTCGAACGGGCCACAGTGTCCGGAGGACGGCGGGGCGACGCTCAGCGGATTGTTTGAGGCGCAAGTGGCAATAAGGCCAGAGGCGGTGGCCCTGACGTGCGATGGGGAGTCGTTGACATACGGCCAGCTTAATGCCCAGGCCAACCGACTGGCGCGTGAACTCGTGAAGTGTGGAGTGAAGCCGGACACGCTCGTGGGTCTTTGCGTGGACCGGTCCAACGAACTGGTCATTGCGCTTGTGGCAATCCTCAAGGCGGGTGGAGCCTATCTGCCGATCGACCTGGCGTATCCCGCTGATCGCCTGGCGTTCATGCTGGAGGACGCCCAGGCACCTGTGCTGCTGACGCAAACCAAGCTGACCAGCAACCTGCCGACTACCCAAGCAAAGGTCGTTTGTGTCGATGAGGTGTTGGCGCGCCCCGCACAAGCCGGAAACGAAACGAATCTGCCCGCTGCGGCCGGCCCGGACCATCTGGCCTATGTAATCTACACGTCGGGCACGACCGGCAAACCCAAGGGCTCGCTGATCACGCACCGCAACGTTGCGCGATTGTTTGCCGCCACAGAATCCTGGTATCAGTTCAACGAGCGGGATGTATGGACGCTTTTCCACTCTTGCGCGTTCGATTTTTCCGTCTGGGAAATCTGGGGCGCGCTCTTGTACGGCGGTCGAGTGGTCGTGGTTCCCTTCCTGGTGAGCCGATCGCCAGACGCGTTTTATGATCTCCTGGCGAGTGAACGGGTGACCGTGTTGAACCAGACTCCCTCGGCCTTCCGTCAACTCATCCAGGCCGAAGAATCCGTCGGTCAGAAGGAACTGGCCCTGCGTTATGTGATCTTCGGCGGCGAGGCGCTGGAGATGCACAGTCTGAGGCCGTGGTTTGAGAGGCACGGAGATCAGAGGCCTCTGCTGGTGAACATGTATGGGATCACCGAGACCACCGTGCATGTGACTTATCGGCCGCTCTCGCAGGACGACCTCAACTCCGGCAGCGTCATTGGAGTGCCCATACCCGATCTTCAGATTTATATATTGGACAAGCAACAACGGCCCGTTCCGATCGGAGTACCGGGAGAAATGTACGTGGGCGGAGGCGGACTGGCCCGCGGCTATCTCAACCGCCCGGAGCTGACGGCGGAGCGGTTTATTCCCGATCACCTCACAGGCCGCCCGGGATCGCGCCTTTACAGGACAGGTGACCTCGCCAGGCTTCTTCCGGGCCGCGACATCGAGTATTTGGGTCGGATCGATGACCAGGTCAAGATTCGCGGCTTCCGTATCGAACTGGGTGAGATCGAATCAGTGCTCTGTCAGCATCCCGCGGTCCGGGAAGCGTCAGTGATGGCGCGGGAAGATGTCCCCGGCGCGAAGCGCTTGGTGGCTTATCTCGTGACGACTTCACCCACACCAGAAGTGAGCACCCTGCGCGAACATCTCAAGAAAAAGATGCCCGAGTACATGGTACCGGCGGCGTTCGTGTTCCTGGGAAAACTACCGCTCAACAACAACGGGAAAATCGACCGCAAAGCGCTGCCGGTCCCGGAAGAGCAACGCCCCGAGCTGGGTGGCCGCTATGTGGCGCCGCGAACGCCGGCGGAAGAGAAGCTGGCAGCGATCTGGTCGAAGTCCCTGCGAGTGGAGAAGGTGGGAGTCAACGACAACTTTTTTGAGCTGGGCGGGGACTCGATATTGAGCATTCAGATCATCTCATCGGCACGGCGTGAAGGCTTGAAGCTGACCCCCGAAGTGTTGTTTGCGCACCCGACGATCGCGGAACTGGCGGCCGTTGCCGGCGTGGCGCAGGAGTTACAGACCATTGAGGAAGTGGTCGCGGGCGACGTGCCATTGACCCCCATTCAACATTGGTTCTTTGAACAGAATCTGGAAGAGTGGCAGCATTACAACCAGGCCTTCATGTTCGAAGTCGTGGAGCGACTGGACCGCTCGCTGCTGGAATCAGCTCTTCAAGAACTGAGCCGACACCACGATGCGCTTCGGCTGCGTTACATTCGTGAGGGGCAGGGCTGGCGACAGTTCTATTCCACCTCCGAAGAGCCCGCGCCACTTTGCTGGACGAATCTTGCTCCGTTGGGAGATTACGAGCAGCAACAGCAAATCGAGTCGGTCGCGGCGTCCACGCAAGCCAGCCTCAATCTCCAGACCGGCCCGCTGTGGCGTGTGGCTTATTTCGACCTGGGCTCGGGCCGGCCTGCCCGGCTGCTGTTGGTGGTCCATCATTTGGCAGTGGATGGCATCTCGTGGCGCCCGATCGTGGAGGACTTGGAAACCGCTTATCAGCAACTCCACGCGGGGCAGGCAGTTCAACTCCCGCCGAAAACGACTTCCTTCAAGGGGTGGGCAGAGCGGCTGCGGGGGTATGCCAGAACGGAATCGTTGGAAAATGAACTGCCCTACTGGAGGGCGGTCACTGATCCGCAGCGCGTGGCCGAAGCCGTGAAGTCATGGGCGCCTCACGAAGCGTCCGCTGAGAACACCGAAGGGTCGTCCAGCACCCTGAGAATCTCGCTCACCGCTGACGAAACGCAAGCATTGCTACAGCAGGTTCCCCCGGTTTACAACACGCAAATCAATGACGTACTCTTGACGGCCCTGCTCCGTGTGTGGGGTCGATGGAGTGGCAGCGCTGTACTCTTCACGAACCTGGAAGGGCACGGACGTGAAACTCTTTTTGAACGCACTGACCTGTCCCGCACCGTCGGTTGGTTCACATCGATCTTTCCGGTGAGATTGGAATTACCCGGGCACATGGATGACGGTGAGCCTGACAAGGCCTTAATGGCGGTCAAGGAACAGCTTCGCCAGATCCCGCGTCGCGGCATCGGCTATGGCCTCCTGCGTTATTTGAGCGCGAACGCCGGCCTCATGGAGGGATCTGAGCCACTCCTGCTGTTCAATTACCTCGGCCAGTTCGACCAGCTTCTGGCGGGCTCCAAGCTGTTCCGTTTTGCGAGGGAATCGACCGGACCGTGGCACAGCCCTCAACAGCGGCGGCGCCATGTGCTGGAAGTGAATGGACGGGTAATCGGTGGGCGCTTAGAACTTGAGTGGACTTACAACCCTAAGTTTCACCCCGAAGCATCCGTCGGGCAGTTGGCACATGAGTTTCTGGCTGCGCTCAAGGAATTGATCGCTCATTGCCAGTCGCCACAAGCCGGCGGGCGCACGCCATCGGATTTCCCACTGGCTCACCTCGATCAGTCCACGCTGGACCAGTGGAGGACGGGATGGGGCAACATCGAGGACGTTTATCCGCTGTCGCCCATTCAAACCTTGTTCTATTCGGCGAACCCCGGGGCGGTTCAGTCAGCGTTCGATCAGTGGCATTGCACTTTGCGGGGAGAATTGGACGTTCCCGCTTTTCAAAACGCCTGGCACGAAACCCTGCGGCGGCATACTGTCCTGCGCACCACGATTCATGGCGAAGGGTTGCACGAGCCTCTTCAAATGGTACACCGCGATGTGCGACTGCCCTGGACGGTTGAGGATTGGCGCAGTTCGCCCTCCCCTCAGCATGCGGGACGCTGGTCTGCCTTTTTAAAACAAGACCGCGCTCAACCGCTCCAGCTGACCGAAGCGCCGGCTATGCGGTTCGCGCTCGCTCGATTGACCGAGACGACCTGGAAATTCTTGTGGACGGTGCCCGCCCTGTTGTTGGACGGCTGGTCGTGGCCGGTGGTGTTCCGCGACGCCAGCCGTTTATACGAAGCTCTCTCGCACCACGCGTCCCCACAGCTCGAGCCGGCGCGCCCGTACCGCAGTTATTTGGAATGGTTGGGCAAGCAGTCACGCGAAGAATCCGAAAAATTCTGGCGGGAAAACCTCGCGGGATTTCGTGAGCCGACGCCATTGCCCGGTGATGTCCCCGGTGTTGACGCGGGGGACGAACGCTACATTGAACACGCCCTCCAGCTCTCCACGGGGGCAACGCAAGCACTCCAGTCCGCCGCACGTCAGCTTCAAGTCACACTCAACACGCTGGTCGAGGGCGCTTGGGCGCTCCTGCTCAGCCGCCAAAGCGGCAGCACCGACGTGGTCTTCGGCGCCGCCTTTTCGGGACGGCCGGCAGACCTGCCGGGAGTCGAATCGATCGTCGGACCCTTCGTGAACAACCTGCCCGTGCGCGTTGCCGTCGACCCCTCGGCGAGGGCCGGCGAATTCTTCAAACAGCTTCATGCATGGTTACTGAAACTGAATCCATACCAGTACACCCCCTTGATGGAGATTCAGCGCTCCAGCGAAGTGCCCTGGCGGCATCGACTCTTCGAGAGTGTGCTCGTCTTTCAAAACTACCTGGTGGACGAATCGGCCAGGCGATTGGGGGGACAAATCGAGATCGCCGAGTTCGCGGGGCCCTTGCATACCAACTACCCTCTCATGTTGCTGGTTGAACCGGGTGCGGCGCTGCGGCTGACATTGACATACGACCATCAGAGCCTGGCCCGCACGACTGTGGAACGCTGGGGACGCGATCTCGCGACCCTGTTGGACGAGATACCACGCGGCTTCGACAAAACCACCGGCGAGCTCGAATCCCTGTTGTCACCGGCGCCGGCGCGGCCCGCAAAAGCCCAGCGAAAGCTCCGCGCTGAATCCCAGAACTTTGTGTCCCCGCAGACCGGGATGGAAGTGGCCATCGCCCGTGTGTGGCAGAGGATGTTCGAATTGGAAAGGGTCAGCATCGAAGACAACCTTTTCGATCTGGGCGGTCATTCGTTATTGCTCGTCGAGATGCACCACCAGCTCCGGGAAACCCTGAAGAAGGAGTTTCCTATCGTGACGCTTTTTGAATATCCGACCGTTCGCTCGCTGGCCCGCCACTTAAGCCAGCCGGCCACGGCGGCGCCCCAGGCGGGCGAACAATGGCGTGACCGCGCGCAGCGGCAGAAGCAAGCCCTGACCCACATGCGGGCTACACTCAAGAAATGAGACCTATGAACGAAGAACACCATGAAGGTATCGCCATCATCGGCATGGCCGGACGGTTTCCCGGGGCGGAGAGTATCGAGCAATTCTGGGCCAACCTGATCGCGGGCAAGGAAAGCATTTCTTTTTTCAGCGACGCAGAGCTTGCGGAGTCGGGATTAGACCCGGCGGCACTGAGGCGCGGCGGCCATTATGTCCCGGCCCGCGGCGTTCTTGAGGACGCGGACCGTTTCGACGCGGCGTTCTTCGGCGTTCATCCCAAGGAAGCCGAGGTGATGGACCCGCAACATCGTGTGTTCCTGGAGACCTGTTGGGCAGCGCTGGAGCGTGCCGGGTATGCTCCCAACCAGATGCGCGTCTCGGTGGGTGTGTTTGGAGGCGCCACTTTCAACACTTATTATATGCACGCGCTCCATCCGCGGCCCGAGCTGATTGAGCTGGTCGGGTCGGAACTGGCGAGTTTCGGCAACGAACGGGACTACCTGACGACACGCGTGGCTTACAAACTTGGCCTTAAAGGGCCCGCACTGAACGTCAGCACGGCATGTTCCACCTCACTGGTCGCGGTGTGCCAGGCCTGCCAGTCCCTGCTGACCTATCAGTGCGACATGGCGCTCGCCGGCGGCTCGTCGGTGAGGGTCCCGCAAAAGTCGGGCTATTTTTACGACGAAGGCAACATCGGATCGTCCGACGGGCACACACGTACGTTCGACGTGCAATCGGCGGGCACGGCATTCAGTAACGGCGTTGCGGTCGTTGTACTCAAGCGGCTCGAGGATGCTGTCCATGACGGGGACAAAATCTACGCGGTGATCAAAGGGGCGGCGCTCAATAACGACGGCTCGCATCGCGTGAGTTTTGGCGCGCCGGGCGTGGAAGGCCAATCAGAAGTCATTGCGATGGCGCACGCGCTCGCGGGCGTCGATCCGGAAACCATCACCTGCGTCGAAGCGCACGGCACAGCCACGCCGCTGGGCGATCCGATCGAAGTGGCGGGGTTGACGAAGGCTTTCCGTCTGGGCACCCAGGCAAAACAGTTTTGCGCGCTCGGTTCGGTGAAAACGAACATCGGCCACCTGGACGCAGCCGCCGGGGTGACCGGCCTCATCAAGACGGCGCTCGCCCTCCACCACAAAGTTATTCCCGCGAGCCTTCATTTCACGAAGCCGAATCCAAAGCTCGATCTCGAGAACAGTCCGTTTTACGTGAATGCCACTCTCCAGGAATGGAAGAGCAAGCCAGGTGGGCCGCGCCGGGCGGGCGTGAGTTCATTTGGCACGGGCGGCACCAATGCCCATGTCATTCTCGAGGAAGCCCCGGAACTGCCGGCACCGGGACCCTCGCGTCCGTGGCAGTTGTTGGTCCTGTCCGCCAAGACGCCGGAAGCGCTCGATCGGGCGACAGCAAATCTGTCCGCGCATTTGAATCAGATTGCCCACAGCGCCGATGGCGGCGAGGCCTTGCGTGAACTGGCAGACGCTGCTTTCACCTTGCAGACGGGCCGGAGCGAATTCGTTCATCGTCGTATCGTGGCCTGCCACGACGACGCCGACGGCGCCACGGCGCTCGAGGCACGAGATCCGAAGCGCGTCTTCACGCACCATCAGCAACTCAGGGAGCCGCCCGTGGTATTCATGTTCCCTGGCCAGGGAGCGCAATATGCAGGCATGGGCGCCGAGCTCTACCGCTCGGAATCCGTTTTCCGCAGCGAGGTCGATCATTGCGCTGAAATACTCCGGCCCTTCCTTGAAACCGATCTGCGCACCCTCCTGTTTCCGGCCGCGGGGTCGGAGAAAGAGGCGGAGCAACGGCTCGTTCAAACCCGGTTCACACAGCCGGCGCTGTTCGTCATCGAATATGCCCTGGCGCGCCTCTGGATATCGTGGGGCATCCGGCCCGCGGCAATGATCGGCCACAGCGTGGGTGAGTACGTCGCGGGGTGCCTGGCCGGCGTGTTCACGCTCGAAGATGCGCTCTCGCTGGTGGCGCGCCGTGGCGCATTGGTGCAGGCGCAGCCGGGCGGGGCGATGCTCGCGGTTCGCCTTCCCGAAAACGAAGTGCTGCCGCTGTTGAATCCACAATTGGCGATCGCCGCGATCAACTCCCCCAATCTGTGCGTGGTGTCGGGCCCGCACGATGCAATTACCGCGTTCGAGAAGCAGTTGGAGTCGCGCGGAGTTGCGGCGCGGCACTTACACACTTCGCATGCGTTCCATTCCCCCATGATGGAACCGGTGCTTGCCCCCTTCACCGAACTGCTTCGCGGGGTGAAGCTTGGCGAACCGCAGATTCCCTATGTGTCCAATGTGACGGCTCGCTGGATCACCGCCGCGGAGGCCAAGGCGCCCGAATACTGGGCCGGCCACGTTCGAGATACGGTACGGTTCGCCGATGGCGTTGGCGAGTTGATGAAGGATGCGACAAACGTCCTGCTGGAAGTTGGCCCCGGTCAGACTTTAAGCACGCTAGCACGGCAGCATCCGGCCAGGTCAGCCGAACAGATGGTGTTCGCGTCCCTACCGCTGACTGGCGTTCAGGAACCTCGTGGCATGCTGGAGACATTGGGACGGCTGTGGATGACCGGTGTCGCCGTAGATTGGCATGGGTTTTATGCGAACGAGCGCCGCCGCCGGGTGGTGCTCCCCACGTATCCGTTCGAGCGCAAGCGCTACTGGCCGGAATCGGCTCCCGTGGCAGCACAAATTCCGTCGCCGGTCGCAGCGGGCGTTTCAACCGTTAGCGGAGGGAGCCCTGCTCAGACAACAGCGTTCCTTGAAGTTCAGCCGGTTCAGACCAGCTCAGTCGCAGCCGCACCGCCGGCTCTACAGCGCAAAGAACGCCTGCTCGTGGCCGCTCGTTCGTTGTTGCAGGACCTCTCCGGCTACGATCTCTCCGCCGTGGACCCGTCCACCACCCTTCTTGAACTGGGTCTGGATTCCCTGTTGCTGACGCAGGCTGCGCAGTTATTTCAGCGCAAGTTTGGCGTCCCGATCACCTTCCGCCAGTTGATGGAGGAGTTGGGTTCGCTTGATGAAATCGTTTCCCATCTGGATGCCACGATGCCCGCGGAGGCGTTCGCTGTGGCACCGGCTGCACCGACCGCCATTCCCACGACGCCGCCTGTGCCGGGAGGTCCTCCCAGCTCAGTTCTGGAACAACTCCTCGTTCAGCAACAACAACTCACTCAGCAGTTGCTCCAACTGGTAGGCCGTCAACCCGTCACTCCACCGGCACCTTCGCTTGCTGCGCCACCGGCGATGTCGATGCCCGCGAAATCGGACGACAAACCGCACGGGCCGTTCAAGCCGATCCAGCGGGGAGCGGGCCTGGCTCTCTCTCCCGGTCAACAAGTCGCGCTCGATGCCTTGATTGAGCGTTACACGAGGCGCACCGCCGGATCGAAGAAACTCGCCGCCGAGAATCGCCCCTTCCTGGCCGATCCGCGTTCCGTCGCGGGATTCAAGCAACTTTGGAAGGAGATGGTGTATCCGATCGTCACGACACGATCGGATGGATCGAAGGTCTGGGATGTTGATGGCAACGAGTATGTGGACTGTGTGATGGGATTTGGTGCAAGTATGTTTGGACACCGGCCGCCCTTCGTCGTGAAGGCGGTCCACGAACAACTGGATCGCGGCTTCGAAATCGGTCCGATCCCGGCGCTTGCCGGCGAAGTCGCGGCCCTCATTAGGGAATTTACGGGCATGCCGCGTGTCGCTTTCACCAACACCGGATCGGAATCGGTGTTGGCGGCGACTCGCCTCGCCCGGACTGTCACCGGGCGGGACAAGATTGCCGTCTTTGCTGGCTCCTATCATGGCATCTTCGACGAAGTGCTGTTCCGTCCGGTCACGGTGAACGGCGAGACACGGACCGCGCCGATCGCCCCCGGGATCCCCGACAGTGCTGTGGGTCAGGTGATCGTGCTCGATTACGGCAATCCGCAGTCGCTCGAGATCCTCCGGGCACGCGGATCAGAGATTGCCGCCGTGTTGGTGGAACCGGTCCAGAGCCGAAGGATGGATCTACAACCCAAGGAGTTTATGCATGAACTCCGGCGAATCACCGAGCAAACAGGCTCGGCATTGATCTTCGACGAGGTGGTGACCGGTTTTCGACTGCACCCGGGCGGAGCACAGGCGTATTTCGGTGTGCGCGCGGACCTCGCGACGTACGGAAAGGTGATCGGTGGCGGGCTGCCGATCGGTGTGGTCGCGGGAGACCCGAAATTCATGGATGCCCTGGACGGCGGGCAGTGGCAATATGGCGATACGTCGTTCCCGGAGGTGGGCGTCACTTTCTTTGCGGGTACATTTGTGCGTCATCCGCTGGCCCTGGCTGCTGCCAAGGCTGTACTCACTCACCTGAAGGAGAAGGGGCCGGAACTCCAAAGACGCTTAAACGAACGAACGGACCAGTTGGTTCATGCGCTTAAAGCGCACGTAGAAGAATTGGGGCTACCCATCCAAATGCCGCATTTCGCCTCAATGTTCTACCTGAACTTTGCACCCGAATTGAAATATGCAGGATTGTTCTACTACTTCCTGAGGGAGAAGGGGATTCACGCCTGGGACAACCGGGCATTTATCCTTACGACAGCGCACAGTGAGGAGGATCTGGATTTCTTTTTGAAGGCATTTAAGGAGAGCCTGGCTGAAATGCAGGCGGGAGGCTTTCTGCCTGAGGCCGACACGGGCTCCCTCCGCGTGGAGGCATCGACCTCTCACCCGGTCAAAGAGCATCAAGGCCACCCCGCCTCCGCGGCTGCTTCAGCAGAAGTTGTCACTTTGCCGCTGACGGAAGGCCAGAGTGAAATCTTGTTGGCTGTGCAGATGAATCCTGATGCCTCCTGTGTCTTCAATGAAGCCTTTACTCTGCGCATGCGCGGCCCACTCAAGCTGACCGCCCTGAGCGAAACGGTCCAGGAGCTCGTCAATCGCCATGAAGCCCTCCGCACAACGTTTTCTCCGGACGGAGAATTCCAGCGGATCGCCCCATCCCTTCGAATTGAGATCCCTGTGCTTGATTATTCTGACCTACAAGGGGAGGTCCGCGACAAGAACCTGGAAACTCTGGCCGCCGCCGAGACCGGAAAGCCTTTTGAGCTCTTCAAGGGACCCTTGTTCAGGGCTCAGATCGTCAAGTTGGAAAAGGATGACCATGTCCTCATCCTGGGAGCTCACCATATCATCTGTGACGGGTGGTCGTGGGGGATCCTGGTCTCGGAGCTGAGTTCGCTTTATTCATCAAAATCTCAAGGGGTCTCGCCGCGACTTTCCCCACCCATGAAGTTCAGCGATTTTGCGCGCTGGCAGGCGAAGCAGCAGGAGACTCCCGAATTTGAGGAGGCCGAACGCTACTGGGTCCAACAGTACTCCTCTCCGGTCCCGCCGCTGGATCTGCCGGGCGATCACATTCGCCCCGCGGTGAAATCCTTTCGAGGCGGCAGTGAGCGCTGGCATTTTCCAGTTCCCCTTTACAAGGAGATTCGGAGGATGGGGGCCCAGCAGAAGTGCACCTTGTTCGCCACACTGCTTGCGGCCTTCTCGGTATGGTTGCATCGCCTGGGAGGAGAAGATGATTTCGTAGTGGGAATTCCTACCGCTGGACAAACTCTGGTCGAAAACCAGAACCTGGTCGGGCACTGTGTAAACTTCCTGCCCCTGAGGATAGGATTGTCAGAAACGGCGAGTTTCGTCGATCTCTTGGCTTCGGTGAAACGATTCGTCTTGGATGCCTACGACCATCAAAACTATACCTTCGGGAGACTGCTCCAAAGGCTGAAACTCCATCGCAATCCGAGTCGTCCCCCCCTGGTTTCCGTCGCGTTTAACGTCGACCGCATGGGGGAGAAGCCAGAGTTCCTGGGTCTCGATACCAGCTTCAAAATCATTCCCAAGCAATTTGCCAATTTTGATTTCTTTTTTAACCTATTGGAAACAGAATCCGAATTAATCCTGGACTGCACCTACAACTCCGACTTGTTTGAAGCGTCCACGGTGCGGCGCTTGTTAGGCCATTTTCAGACCCTCCTGGAAGGGGTCGCAGCAAACCCCACAAGACAAGTCTCTGACATCGCCCTATTGACCCCTGCGGAGCAACACCAATTGCTGGTGGAGTGGAATCAGACGACTTCAGAATATCCCCGGGAGAGATGCATTCATCAGTTGTTTGAGGATTGCGTCGAGCAGACGCCGGAGGCGGTCGCCGTCGTCAGTGGAGAGGATCAACTCACTTACCGGGAACTGAATCAACAGGCTAACCAACTGGCGCACCATCTCAGGAAGTTGGGGGTTGGCCCTGGCGTACTCGTGGGGATATGTATGGAACGCTCCTTGGACATGGTCGTTTCACTCCTGGCCATCCTAAAGGCCAGCGGGGCTTATCTGCCTCTGGATTCGGATTACCCTCGGGAGCGTCTGGCGTTTATGTTGGAAGACACGAACTCCCCCGTGCTCTTAACCCAAAGTGCACTGAGGGAGAGGCTCCCTTCTTCCCAAGCCCAGGTTGTATGCATCGACACTGACCGCCCGCTCATCGCCCAGGAGGCCCCTGGAAATCCAACGCCTGAGACCAGGCCTGAGAATCTGGCCTATGTTATGTACACTTCTGGCTCTACCGGCCAGCCGAAGGGCGTGATGGTAGAGCATCGCTCCGTGGTGCGCCTGGTGAGAGGGACCAACTATGCCCGCTTTGGGCCGGACGAAGTCATCCTGCAACTGGCCACAGTGTCCTTCGACGCCTCAACTTTTGAGATCTGGGGTGCGCTTCTGAACGGCGGGCGTCTCGTGCTCATGCCCACCTACACACCCTCCCTGATGGACTTGGGACGGTCGATCAGTCAACATCACATCACGACACTGTGGCTCACTGCCGGACTCTTCCACCTCATGGTGGAGCAGCGCCTGGAGGATTTGAAACCCTTGCGCCAACTCCTGGCGGGCGGCGATGTGCTGTCACCCCCGCATGTGCGAAAAGTTCTTCAGGGGTTGGAACACACTGAACTCATCAACGGGTATGGACCGACCGAAAACACGACTTTTACTTGTTGCTACCCCATGAAGCCCGGTGATCGCATTGCGAACACGGTGCCCATTGGAAGGCCCATCTCCAACACCCAGGTGTATCTGCTCGATGCCCGCCTCCAGCCGGTACCCATCGGAGTCCCCGGGGAACTCTATGTGGGTGGCGATGGTTTGGCGCGGGGCTATCTTAACCAACCCGAGTTAACTGCTGAGAAATTTATCGCAAATCCCTTTAGTAAAGAGCCCGGCGCTCGTCTATACAAGACCGGAGACCTGGCGCGATATCGGATCGATGGCAATATCGAGTTTCTCGGCCGAAGGGACCAACAGGTCAAAATTCGAGGCTTTCGAGTCGAGCTGGGAGAGATCGAGGCGGTGTTGCAACAACACGCAGGGGTCGCCGAAGCAGTGGTGGTGGCGCGAGAGGATAACGCCATCGAAAAGCGCCTGGTGGCATATGTGGTGCAAAAGGGTATAGGCGAACTGAGCTTTGGTGAATTGCGCACCCTTTTGAAGGCCAAACTCCCTGACCACATGGTGCCCTCCAGCTTCGTGCAATTGGAAGTCTTCCCACTCACTCCCAATGGCAAGGTGGACCGGCACGCCCTGCCGGCTCCGGAAAGCCTGCATCTGGACACCAACCAAGGCTATGTCGCCCCGCGCACACCCACGGAAGCAGTGCTGGCGGACATCTGGGCTGAGGTGCTGGGCCTTGACCAAGTCGGTGTCCATGAGAATTTCTTTGACCTGGGGGGCCATTCCCTGCTGTCGTTAAGAGTCGTTAACGAGATGGAGAAGCGTACCGGGATTTCTATCCAGCCACAGCAATTGATCCTCGAAACGCTGGAACAGATTGCAGCTGGTTGTGCGACTTCGAAGCAACCCGTGACAAAAGTGCCGCCGGCGGGCCTGGCCAACAAGTTGATTGGGGCCATTAAGGGTGCCTTCTCGCGTGCTGATTAGCAAACCATCGCTATCATCACGAACTTAAGAATTGAACGGTCGAGAGATTGCCGATGAATCTAATCCAGTTTGACCAAAAGTTCCAGAGTTTGAACGACTTTCATCCGCAAGTTCGGGAAAGTGAGCTTCAACAAATCCCTGATTTGAGAGCGAACCTTAATGTAGAGTAATCCAGTCCGCCGGTGAACGTTGACAAAGCCTCCTATAAGGAATACTTTTGTTTGCACCAAGGCTGGTATAGGCCACACGGGCCCTGTTTCTGGCTTTGGGATCGGGAGGCAACCCTTATTGAACGCATCTTGAATTAACTGGCCTGGGAGGATTTCGTTCATCCTCAGTCAGCAGTGGGGTTCGAAGTGTCTACTTTGACGCAATGGTGCTCACACACCTTCCCTTGGACGAGGCTGAGGATGCAGTGACGGTTATTCGGTCCATGGGATACTTGAACCAGGTTTTTGATCCCATAAGAGGAGGCGTATTGATTCAGGCGCGTTATCGAGGCGGGATTCCCATTTCAAACCATTCCTGGGGTTTCCGATGATGTTCGCAGTGTGCTCCCGATGTTCTGCACAAACGATGCTAGCGGAAAGGCAGTGATGATAAGCTCGAGTACACAGACCGACCGCCGGTCCTCCCATTGAGACCAATTGTTGGGTCATGTGCACCTCGGTTGTGTGCTTAGTGGTTGATCCAGGCTAAAGACAAGACTCCGCCCCGCCCCATAACCCGTTGGTCCGATGGCAAGGCAAGGCTAGCCTCTTTCCATTCTTAACGATCGGGCTTAACAATGTTGTCACAATTTTCAATTCTAATGTGGGGGGTGCTTTCTCATTTTAGTCTGGAGGAGTGTCTTCCCTTCAAGGGATCGGTCCGTTTGAAGCACAATCGCCCTCACTCTCAAGGTGGGGAGAACCCCCGGGGCAGGCATGAAAGAACTCTTCAATCACTCAAATACGCCGAGACTCAAAGTTGAACAGCACTCGTAATCCGAAGATGGGCGATTCAGATCTCATTTCAGCAAGGAATAATGGACAAGGCGATGTTCGGGTCTCAGGTTTGCCCCGGGAGCCCATCGCCATTGTAGGCATTGGCTGCCGTTTTCCCGGGGGTGTTAACAGCCCGGAAAGCTTCTGGCAACTCTTGCGCGACGGCGTGGATGCCATTGGCGAGATTCCGCATGACCGATTTGAAATCGATGCATTTTACGATCCTAAACCGGCAACCCCGGGAAAGATTATCTCTCGATACGGTGGCTTTTTAAAAAACGTTGATCAGTTTGACCCATTTTTCTTTGGGATTTCTCCACGAGAAGCTGAGCGTCTTGACCCACAGCAAAGATTCCTTTTGGAAGTTTCCTGGGAAGCTCTCGAAGATGCCGGAATTGTGCCCCAAAACATAGAGGGGAGTTCGACAGGCGTCTTTGTGGGAATGTGGATAAACGATTTCGAGAGTCGCCTTTTGGTCAATCCCGAACAAATAGATTTTTACATGACAACGGGAAGTGGCCGTTACACAGCCTCCGGCCGCGTCTCTAACTTCCTCGGGTTGCAGGGGCCCAGTCTGACACTCGATACAGCCTGTTCTTCATCATTAGTAGCCGTTTACCTGGGTTGTCAAAGCCTGTGGAGCGGGGAATGCGAAATGGCACTGGCCGGGGGCGCCAATATAATTCTCTCCCCCCATATTAGCATCGCGTACTCTCAATCGAACATGCTGGCCCCCGATGGCCGCTGCAAATTCGGAGATGCCCGGGCCAACGGCTACGTTCGCAGTGAAGGCGCAGGGATGGTTGTTCTGAAATTGCTCTCCCGAGCTCTAGCGGACAGGGACCCGATCTATGCAAAGATCATTGGGGGCGCGGTCAACAATGACGGTCGAACCAGTGGGTCCATGGGAACTCCAGGCGTTCGGGGTCAGGAAGATGTACTACGGAAAGCATACCGATCAGCGGGAATCTCCCCCGGGAAAGTCCAATATGTGGAGGCGCATGGAACAGGCACCCGGGCGGGCGACCCCGTGGAATTGCAGGCATTGGCGAATGTACTGAAAGAGGGGCGTCCTGAGGCTCAGCCTTGCGTGGTCGGGTCCGTCAAGACAAATATCGGACACGTGGAGGGAGCTGCGGGAGTGGCGGGGTTGATTAAGGCGGCACTGTGCCTGAAGCACCGGGGCCTCCCAGCCACTCTGCACTTCCAGACTCCAAACCCCAGCATACCTTGGGATTCCCTGCCCTTAGTGATTTATCCAAACTATAGGCCTTGGCCGGCCATCTCCGGGAGTGCTATTGCCGGGGTGAACTCTTTTGGCATCGCCGGCACCAATGCGCACCTGGTCCTCGAAGAAGCGCCAGTGCAAATGGCAGAAGGGACAAAGCAAATCTCAGCTTCAGGAGAAAGAGATGGAAAGCCTGGGAGTCCTGGGTGTCAAGAAGCGACGGGAACCCTTCACCTGTTGCCCTTGTCCGCGCATACGTCCGAAGCGCTAGAAGCCAGAGCAGAGGCCATAGGGAAGCTGGTTCGTGACAAAGAGAATCAGGGGAACTTGGAAGACCTCTGCTATACAGCAAGTCTTCGCCGGGCCCACCACGAGTTCCGCCTGGCTGTAGTGGGGCGCACTTCTCAAGAATTCTCGGACCAGTTCGAAGCCTTCTTGCATGACGAAGCCAGGCCGGGCTTGTCTTCAGGCCGCGCCATTCCTGACCTGTCGCATAAGGTTGTCTTTGTCTTCCCGGGCCAAGGTTCGCAATGGGTTGGCATGGGACGAGAACTGCTGAAAACCGAGGCCGCGTTCGGTGAGATGCTGGAACGATGCGAGGCGGCATTGCAGCCCCTCGTCGATTGGTCATTGATGGAGCAGTTGACTGTTGACGAGAACTCGCCCGCCTATCGGATGCCAGCCATCGATGTCATCCAACCTGTGCTGCTGTCCATCGAGATTGCCCTGGCCGCGCTATGGCGTTCGCGGGGCATCGAGCCCGATGCAGTGATTGGACACAGTATGGGCGAAGCGGCCGCCAGCTTTGTCGCCGGAGCCATCAGTCTCGATGAGGCTTTGCGGATCGTCTGTTACCGCAGCCGCCTGATGCGCCGCGCCAGCGGGCAGGGGGCCATGGCTTTGGTAGAGCTTTCGACTGAGGAAGTGCAAAGAGTGATCCATGGTTATGAAGATCGTTTATCCATCGCTGTTTACAACAGCCCGACCTCGAACGTGTTGGCCGGTGATCCGGCCGCTCTCAATGAGGTTCTGGAAATCCTCCAAAAGCAGAATGTGTTCTGCCGCCCCATCAAGGTGGATGTGGCTTCCCACAGTCCCCAGATGGATCCTCTAAAGGAAGATCTGGTGGCGATGCTCGGAGATATCCGGCCTCGGAAAGCTGCGATTCCGATCTACTCCACCGTCCTGGGAACCCTCTTGCAGGGGCTTGAGTGTGATGCGCGTTATTGGGGTATGAACCTGCGCCAGCCCGTGCGCTTTTCCGAAATGGTGCAGAAGCTCCTGGAAGACAAACATGATCTTTTTATCGAAATGAGTCCCCATCCCATTCTGCTGGCAGCAATCGGCCAGGGCCTGGAACATTCCGGGTACGAGGCGAGAACAATCCCTTCAATGATCCGGGAACAAAACGAGCAGGTGACGATGCTGGGCTCGCTAGGGGAGCTTTACACGTGGGGCTATCCGTTGGATTGGATGAAGCTCTACCCGGACGGCGGAACCTGCGTCTCACTTCCCGTTTATCCCTGGCAGCGCGAGTCCTTCTGGTATGGTGACGAGAGCCGCTCGAAGGAATCTCTCTCAAGGAGGGCGACTTCAGTAAAGGTGGGAACCAGGGTCCACCCGTTTCTCGATTCCTCATGGAATTCATCCGTTCAGCCCTCTCTTCATTTCTGGGAAGGCGAGCTGAGTCTCGAGGATCATCCCTACCTCAGCGAGCATCGTGTTCGGGAAACCGTTATCTTCCCCGCGGCGGCCATCGTGGAAACAGTTCTTGCCGCAGCGCGCGAGACCTTCAAAATTGAAGTCCCCTCTTTGGAGGGCGTGCTCTTCGAGAACCTCCTCGACCTCTCCAAGCAAGGGACGAAACGGATCCAGATCGTATTTGACGCCGAGGTGCCCGAGGTTCATTCCTTCCGATTCCTGAGCATGAATGTGGTCGAACCCGGCCTTCTCCCGGAATGGACTCTGCACGCGAGGGGATCCGTCCGTTTCAATGGAGAAGCTGGCGCCCCGAATCGAGGTCTTAAGTTCGGTCCTGAAGATCTTGTGAGAGGGAAGGAATCAGGTCAGTCCAGAGAGGCGCACTACGAAGCAATGTCCCTGCGAGGGTTGAACTATGGCCCCGCTTTTCAGCGCGTCGAAGAAACATGGCAAAAGGACAGGGCGATCTTTGCCCGGCTGTCCTGCCCCAACTCCCTGCAGTCAAATTCTGGTACCTACCGAATTCATCCCACCTTGCTGGACGCCTGTTTTCAGCTGCTGGTGACTGCCCTTTCTGCAACGGCTCGGGATGCCGGCACGCGTGAAACTCTTCTTCCGGTGGAATTGGGCCGGATTCGGGTTTTCGGCCCAATCGTCAGAGAGCAAGAGATGTATGGCTGCGCGATACCCACGGGAACGACCAGTCCCGATGACAACACATTCGTCGGAGACGTTTATCTGCTCACCGCAGAAGGCCAGGTCGTCATGGAAGCGGTTGGCCTGTGTCTCAAGCGAATCGAGCGTGATGCTCAGAAAGAACTTCAGGACCGTCTCTATCAGTTGGAGTGGCAGCCTGGAAATATGGACCAGAGGGAAGTGGCCGTTGAAGGCGGTCGAGGCAAATGGCTTATCTTTGCAGACCAGGGCGATGTTGCCAGTTCGCTGGCGTCACTGCTGGAAGCCCAGGGTGGATCCTGCACGTTGGTCAGGCCCGGCGAAAGCTACAAACCGCTGGGCCCCAGACAATTCCAGGTTACTCCCGGGGATCCGGGGGACACCCAACGGTTGCTGGATGAGTTCAACGAAATGGATCGGTCTCCATGGGGAGGGATCATTCATATGTGGTCCCTCGATTTCCCGGCTTCAGATGAAATCTCCCCTTCCTATCTGGACAAAGCGGAGAGGGTGTCCTGCATCAGTGTGCTTCATCTCATTCAGGCTTTGGCGCGAGCGGGCAGCAATGATATCCCGCGCCTCTGGCTGATTACAAGAGGCGCTCAAAAAGTCGGGAGAGAAGCCGACTCCCTTTCTATCGCTCAGTCTTCATTGTGGGGTCTGGGAAGAGTGATCCCCCATGAGCATCCTGAACTTCACTGCTCACTCATTGATCTGGGCGCCAACACTTCTGCGGAGGCAGCGAAGCAACTGGCAAACGAAATCGCGGGGGAGAAAAGGGAAGATCAGGTGGCTTTTCGGGGCCTTCAACGCTATGTTGCCAGATTTGTTCGTTTCCCCGCGGAACAGCTCGCCAGAGCCAGCAGGAAGGGAACACGAGAAAAATTCGCATTGGCAGGCGACGAAGGCTACCGCTTGGAGATTGACACTCCCGGAATTCTCGACGATCTAACTCTCAGACCATTTGCCCGAAGATCCCCTGGACGAGATGAAATTGAAGTCCGCGTTCACGCGGCCGGACTCAATTTTCTGGATGTCATGAAGACTCTGGGTATATTCCCCGGCGCCCCTTCCGGATGTTCTCCTCGGATCGGGATTGAGTGTGCGGGTCGCGTAGTTGCTGTGGGAGACGGGGTTCGGGAGTTTCACGTGGGGGATGACGTTATCTGTTTGAGTCCTTCATTTGATGAGGTCAGTTGCTTCAGTTCCTATGTCACGGTCCCAATGGCCTTGGCCGTTCGCAAACCGCCTCATTTAAGTGATGAGGATTCGGCTGCCCTCCCCGCCGCATTTCTCACCGCTTCTTATGCATTGCGTTACCTTGGGAGGATGACCGCCGGCGAGCGTGTCCTGATTCATTCTGCGGCGGGGGGTGTGGGTCTGGCGGCAGTGCAATTGGCCCAACACGCCGGAGCAGAAATTTTTGCAACTGCGGGAAGCCCGGAAAAGCGGGAGTTCCTAAAAGGACTGGGAATACGACACGTGATGGACTCCAGGTCACTTGCTTTTGCGGAAGAGGTGATTGAAGCCACAGCCGGTCAAGGTGTGGACATTATCCTCAATTCGCTGGTGGGAGAAGCCATGGCCAAAAGCCTGGCGTTGTTGAAACCCTTCGGGCGGTTTTTGGAAATTGGAAAGAAGGACATTTATCAGGACAGCCGCATCGGGTTAGGGGGATTCAAGAATAACCTCTCCTATTTTGCCATTGACCTGGCGAAGGTCGTGGTGGAACGGGCGGAGTTGGTCTCTTCGCTGTTCCGCGAAATCATATCGTTTTTCGGAGAGAAGACCTTCCCGCTTTCTCCCACTCTCACATTTCCTGCTTCGGAGGCAGCCGCGGCCTTTCGTTGCATGGCGCAGGCCAGGCACATCGGCAAAATCGTCATTCAGTTCAATGAATCCAAGGTCATGGTCGAATCGGCAGCCGGTTTTACCCGAGGCTTTCAACCGGCTTCCACCTACCTGATTACCGGCGGCCTTGGCGGACTGGGACTCAAGGTTGCGCAGTGGCTGATCGAACGTGGGGCTCGGCATCTGGCCCTGGTGGGTAGAACAGCCCCGAGTGCAGCTGCTCAGAGGGCGTTGGACGACCTGCGCGCAAAGGGAGGCCGAATCCTTGTAGCCCAGGGCGATGTTGCCCAGGAAGCCGATGTAGCCCGGGTTCTTGATTCCATTCGCCGCGACATGCCAGAACTGCGGGGAATCATCCATGCGGCTGGAGTTCTCGATGATGCCACTTTGCTCACACTCGATGCAGACCGGTTTCACTCCACTCTAGCGCCCAAGACAAGGGGAGCCTGGAACCTGCATTCCTTGAGCCGGAATGATGGTCTTGACTTTTTCGTGCTTTTTTCCTCAGTGGCCTCTTTGCTTGGATTGCCCGGTCAAGGGAATTATGCGGCGGCCAATGCCTTTCTGGATGGACTCGCTCACTATCGAAGGTCGCTTGGAAAACCGGCACTCAGCATCAATTGGGGCCCTTGGTCGGATGTCGGTCTGGCATCTCTCAAGAGCATTCGTGGAGACCGTCTTGCCTCGCGGGGCTTGGAGAGTCTTTCGCCGCAGCAAGGAATAGCGGCTCTTGAGAAGTTCATTGACAAGGATGTGGCTCAGATCGCCGTGATGTCATTCGACTGGGAGCGCTGGCAGCGGTCTAATCCAGGGACCGCCGACCAGCCCTATTTTGATTGCCTTGCGAGCAGTTCTTCGGATGGCTCGATCGAGAGGGGGAAGAGAAAGGACGGAGAGGCAGATCTTCGCGACCTGATCCTGGCAGCGGAGGCTGGAAGACGCCGTCGATCTTTGCTCGAGAATCATCTCCAGCGCCAGGTGGCTCAGGTTCTGAAACTCCCTCCTCCCAAGGTGAGCTTGAATAGACCTTTGAAAACCCTCGGTCTCGATTCACTCATGTCGCTTGAATTGAGGAACCGTCTGGAGGCCAGCTTGGGATTGAAGTTGTCGGCCACCCTGATTTGGAACTACCCGACCATAGAATTGCTCTCTTCCTTTTTGGATGAGGAAATGGAGATTCAGATGTCGGATGCAAGTGCGCCTCATCCTCCAAAGCTTGTATCCAAAGAAAAGTCTCAGGTTCGGAAAAACGAGGTCGACCAGATCTTGGCGGAGATCGAAGAGCTCTCCGATGAAGACGCCCGCCGGCTTCTTGAGAACAAGGATTGAACCAGGACCGTAGAATGCCTGAAATTGACCAAAGAATCGCCAGTTTGTCTCCCGAAAAGCGCGCCCTTTTGGAGCGGCGTCTCAGATCTGCTCATGCCTCCAGATCCGATGCGCACAATGAATCCATCGCCATCATCGGGATGAGTTGTCGATTTCCGGGAGGAGTCGATTCGCCTGAGTCATTCTGGCATCTTCTCAAGAATCGAGTTGATGGCATTTCTGAGGTGCCTCCCGAACGATGGGACGCGGAGCGATTGTTCGATCCGGATCCTTCCACTCCTGGGAGGTTGACCACCCGCTGGGGTGGCTTCTTGCAGGATGTAGATAAGTTTGACGCTGCTTTCTTTGGCATCTCGCCCAGAGAGGCGGCGGGAATGGATCCACAGCAGCGACTGTTTCTCGAAGTGGCATGGGAAGCCCTTGAAGACGCGGGACAAACTGTCGAAGGGCTTGCCGGCACCAAAACTGGGGTGTTCGTTGGGGTCCACAGCCACAGCAGCGACTACTATCTGCTTCAATCCGCGAAACCTGACAATATCGACATGTACACAGGGACCGGCACGTCCCACTCTGTCCTTGCTGGGCGCCTTTCGTACATTTTTGATCTCCAAGGGCCCAGTTTTGCGATTGACACAGCTTGTTCATCATCGCTCGTCGCCGTTCACCTTGCCTGCCAGAGCCTGCGCAATGGCGAGAGTAACCTTGGTGTTGCGGGTGGAGTGAACCTGATGCTCACACCCCATTTCACTGTTGCTGCCTCGAGAATGCACATGATGGCGTCCGATGGCCGCTGCAAGACTTTCGACGCGCGTGCCGATGGCTTCGTTAGGGGAGAAGGTTGTGGGCTTGTGGTGCTGAAGCGCCTTTCAGAGGCGTTAGCGGATGGTGACCAAATCCGGGCGGTGATCCGGGGTTCGGCAATCAATCAAGACGGCCACACCAATGGGCTTACGGCACCCAATGGTTTGTCTCAGCAGACGGTCATCCGCCAAGCGCTGGAGAATGCTGACGTGCGCCCTGAAGACATCAGCTATGTCGAAACTCACGGAACTGGAACGCCGCTGGGCGACCCGATTGAAGTGGAAGCCCTGGCCAGTGTGCTGGGCCGTCCGCGAGAGGAAAAAAGGGAAAGCTGTGTGCTTGGGTCGGTCAAAACCAACTTCGGGCATCTCGAAGGCGCGGCAGGGATCGCAGGCCTCATTAAAACCGTCCTTTCACTGGAGCATCAGCTGATCCCGGCCAATCTGCATTTCTGTCAGCTTAATCCTCATATATCACTCGACGGCACGAGACTGGAGATTGCGACAGAGGAACGTCCCTGGTTTTCTGGAGAAGGGCCACGGTCGGCCGGAGTCAGTGCATTTGGCTGGTCTGGCACGAATTGCCACTTGGTTCTCGAGGAGGCCCCCCCGCCCGGATTGACCGCGCATGCGGAGAGGTTTGGGAGATACATGTTACCTCTTTCCGCGCGCAGTTCCGAGGCCCTTCAAGCATTGGCCCGCTCGTATCAGAAGATTCTAGGCAACGAAACAACATCGCTGACAGACCTCTGTTATACCGCGAGCGTCCGACGAAGTCATCACGATCACCGACTGGTCATACTGGGGCAATCACACAAAGAGCTCGAAGGAAACCTCGACACTTTCGTCCAAGGGAAATCCCTCCCGAACGTTTTATTCGGCCGGAAAGTTGAAGGGAGACCCCTGAAAATCGCTTTCGTATTCCCCGGGCAGGGCTCTCAATGGCTGGGAATGGGGCGACAGATGTTACACGAAGAGCCCCTCTTTCATGAGGCGATTGTCCAGTGTGAACAGGCCATGCATGGGTTTGTCGATTGGTCTCTCCAGGAGCAGTTGATGGCCGAGGAATCATCCCCTCAATTCCGGCTGAGCGAAATCGATGTGATTCAACCCACACTTTTGTCCATCGAAATCGCCCTGGCTGTGTTGTGGAGATCGTGGGGGATCGAGCCGGATGCTGTTGTGGGGCACAGTATGGGTGAGGTGGCTGCCGCATATGTGGGGGGGGCATTGAGCTTGGAAGACGCCATGCGCATCATTTGTCGTCGGAGTTATCTGTTGCGACGAGTGAGTGGAAAAGGGGCCATGGCGGTCGTCGCTCTTCCAATTGAAAAAGCTCAAGAGATGCTGCTGGGATACGAAGATCGTCTCTCAATCGGGGTGAGCAACAGCCCCCGGTCCACCGTGCTTTCAGGTGACCCTTCCTCCATGGAGGAAGTGCTGGAGAAGTTAAGAAGAGAAAACATTTTCTGCCGGCCCGTCAAGGTCGATGTGGCCTCTCACAGCCCACAAATGGATCCCTTGACCCACGATCTATTAAGCCAACTGGAGGACATTCATCCCAAACAAGCCAGCGTGCCATTCTATTCCACCGTGAATGGAAAATGTATTGCCGGTTCAACCCTCGCTTCCCATTACTGGGTTCAAAACCTCCGGAGACCCGTCCTTTTTTCAAAGGCCCTCGAACAGTTGTTGGAAGATGGGCACACGATCTACATTGAGGTGAGTCCGCATCCTGTCCTCCTGCCAGCCATCGAAGAAACGCTCCATCTATCAAAAAGGGAAGGCCACCTCATTCCCTCCATGGAAAGAGAAAAGGATGAGCGGATGACGCAATTGGCTGCCCTCGGCAAGCTCTATTCGATTGGATATCCTGTGAATTGGAGGCATCTCTACCCCTCTCGGGGAAGAGTGTTGCCACTTCCGTCTTATCCATGGCAACGTCAGCGTTTCTGGTTAGAAACTCAGGGTGGACGCTTCAGCCCTGACCCGGGATGGGCAACCGACAACGTTCAAAAGGCCCAACAGGATTCTCTGCTGGGTCTCCGATTGCCGGAGTTGGCCAGTCTCCCCGGACACCACGTTTGGCACAACAGGCTGGACGCGGATTTCCGCCAATATGTGGAGAGAAACTATGGTAACGAATCAGGGGCCCTGTCCGAGACTGTATATCGACAGATGGCGCTTGAGGCTGCGACCGCACTGTTCGGTGAAAAACTCCATACGGTGTCCGTCCTGGTTGTGCACAAACCGCTCCCTTGGTCGGATGGGGCCGTGGCTGATCTACAGTTCGTCTTGAATCTTCGGCAACCCGGGGTCGCATCTTTCCAGTTTTTCAGCCGGGAGCGGGACACAACGGGCGAGTGGACGCACCACGTGACTGGAAGTTTGCAGGCGGGGATTCTTGACGCTGACTGGTTGTATGAACTCGAGTGGAGGATCAAACCACGCAACGTCGCGATCAAATCAGCTCAGAGAAAAAACGAATCTCATTGGCTGATTTTTTCAGATAACCATGGCGTCGGAGCAGCCCTGGCTGACCTGCTGTCGAAGCAAGGGGTAAGGTGCGATGTGGTGTTTGCCGGGGAGTCTTATGGGACTTTGGAGAACGGACGGTTTTGCGTCAATCCAGTAAATCCGGAAGATTTGAATCGATTGTCCGTGGAGATCCTGAGGGGGGAGCGTGGAATCCGACAGCACATTATTTATCTTTGGGGAATTGATTGCCCAGCCACCGGGGAGTTGACTCTATCCTCCCTGAAACAGTCCGAAGCGATCATCAATGGCGGCGTGATTCATTTAATCCAGGCGTTTCTCCAGGGTGACCGGGAGTCAACGACGGACCTCTGGGTGATCACGAGCGGAGCCCAACCGGTCGGGGCCCCTGGCTCTTCGGCGCTGGCGATCGCGCAATCACCCTTGTGGGGATTAGGGCACGTCATCGCATTGGAATATCCCGCCTCCTGGGGAGGCCTGATTGATTTGCCTGTGCTAAAGGACGAGGCTGAGACGAGGGCCATCGTTGCAAGTGAATTGTTCTCAGAAATCCAGGATCCCGATGGCGAAGATCAAATCGCATTCCGTGAAGGACAACGATATGTTGCCCGATTGGTGAGGTCTCGAGAAAGGCCTGCCAGGCACCAACCTCTTGTCCTGCGTTCCGATGCGACATACTGGATCACCGGCGGGCTTGGAGGTTTGGGGCTTCAGGCGGCCCGGTGGCTCGTGGATCAGGGGGCAAAGCACTTGGTGCTAACGAGCCGCAGGGGGCTGCCGGACCGCTCCCAATGGCCGACGACCCCGGAGAGTGACGATCTTGGGAGGAAGGTTGCCGCCATAAGGGCTTTGGAAAGACTCGGTGCGATCGTAACCGTTGCAAAGGCTGATGTCGCGGAGGAGTCACAGATGTCGGCCCTATGGGCGGACATCCATCGCACGCATCCTCCCCTGCGCGGAATCATTCATGCCGCCGGCACAATTACAGCTTGTGCTCTGGGAGCACTGGAGATGAATCAACTTCTCGATGTCCTCCGACCCAAGGTACTGGGCACATGGCTGCTTCACAAACTGACACAGACAGAAGAGGGTCCTGAGAAAGCGTTGGATTTTTTTCTCCTGTACTCTTCCGGAGCGTCAGTATGGGGCTCTCAAGGGCTCGGTCACTATGCGGCGGCGAACCAATTTCTGGATGTCCTGGCGCATCATCGAGCAGCACTTGGATTGCCGGCCTTAAGCATCAACTGGGGTTGGTGGGCCGGTGAAGGCGGGGTCACAAGTGATTTGGCCGCGTACTTTACCCGGATCGGTGTAAAGCCGATGGAGAGCAAACACTCCCTGGCCGCCTTAAAATACCTGCTTGAAACCGGAGCGATCCAGAAGACCGTGGCGGCCATCGACTGGAATCTGTTTAAACCAATTTATGAAGCCAGACGGGCCAGGCCGCTCTTCGAGCAGATTCAAACGCTGCGCAAAGCCGAGGCGAAAGGAACTGACCAGGACGAATCGTCTCAAATTGTCCGGCGGCTGCAGGAAGTTCCTGAAACTGAGCGGAGAGAGCTTCTTCTTTTCCATGTTCGGAATGAAGTAGCCAGGATCCTGGGTTTCAAGGATTCTGGTTTACTGGATCATGGGCAAGGTTTTTTCAAGATGGGGATGGATTCCATCATGACAGTTCAATTGCGAAACCGTCTGGAGTCAAGCCTGGGATGCTCTCTCCCTCCCACTGTTGCCTTCGAATACCCCACGATTGATGCGCTGACAAATTTCCTGGTGGAGGATGTGATCAAGTTCCAGGAGCCATCACCTCCCCAATCAATGGTGGAGCCACCCGAAGATAAGCCGGTTGTGAAGGTGCCCGGTCATGGGCATCTTTCGGAGGAGGAACTGGTCGATTTGCTCGCTAACAAATTGCAGCAGATGAAGTGACGGGCGCCAGATTGTTGTCGTGCAGAGGGATGGAAGGAACGATTCATGAGTCACACTCCAGATCATAAAGACCGACGGGCGGTATTGGAACAAGCACTCCAGGCCGTCGAGGAAATGCAATCCAAACTCGATGCCGCTGAGCGCGAGAGAAGAGAGCCGATCGCCATTATTGGAATGAGCTGCCGGTTTCCGGGCAATGCCAACAGTCCCGAGGCTTACTGGAAGCTTATGAACGAGGGGGTGGATGCCATCCGGGAAGTGCCCCCGGATCGGTGGGACGTCAACGCGTACTATGACCCCGACCCTGATGCCCCGGGTAAGATGTACACCCGGATGGGTGGATTCCTGGATGACGTCGACAAGTTTGACGCCTATTTTTTTGGGATTTCTCCCCGCGAGACCTTGAAGACGGATCCGCAACAACGCTTGGTCCTGGAAGTGAGCTGGGAGGCATTGGAGAACGCTGCGATTGCCCCCGGGAAATTGCTCGGGAGCCAGACGGGCGTCTTTATTGGCATCACGAATAACGATTATGCCCGAATTATCGAGCGGGCGGGGCTGGAGTTCGTTGATGCCTATTACCTCACCGGGAATTGCCTCAATTTCGCGGCCGGTCGAGTGGCGTATGTCTTCGGGTTGCAGGGACCCACGATGGCTATCGATTCAGCATGCTCAACCTCGGGGGTCACTGTCCACCTCGCCTGCCAGAGCCTTCGCAACCGGGAATGCAACCTGGCACTGGCCGGAGGAGTCAACCTGATCCTGTCACCTGAGCTCAGCATTACCTCTACCAAGGCGAGGACACTGTCTCCTGACGGCTACTGCAAAACTTTCGACGCCAGCGCGAACGGTTATGTCCGGGGTGAAGGTTGTGGGATTGTTGTTCTGAAACGTTTATCCGACGCTCTCGCGGATGGGGATAATATCCACGCCATCATTCGCGGCTCTGCCGTAAATCAGGATGGCGCCAGCAGCGGTATCACGGTTCCCAACAAGCTGGCCCAGGCCGAAGTCATGCGCCAGGCGTTGGAGAGGGCCGGCATTGAACCCAACCAGGTGGGTTATATTGAGGCCCATGGGACTGGAACTTCTTTAGGGGATCCGATCGAGGTGCGGGCCCTGGCTTCGGTTTATGGCCGGGGTCGATCTCCGAATCGACCGCTGATCATTGGCACGGTGAAAACCAATGTGGGTCACCTGGAATCGGCTGCGGGAGTGGCCGGATTGATTAAGGTCGTCCTTTCCCTCCAGCACGGCATCATTCCGCCTCATTTGCACTTCAAGAAACTCAATCCTGCCATCACCCTTGACGATATTCCCGCCCTCATTCCCACCCAGGCGATGCCCTGGCCCCGTGAAGACAGGCCCTGGGTCGCCGGCTTGAGCTTCTTTGGCGGGAGTGGGACTATTGCCCATATGATTGTGGAAGAGGCCCCCGGGCTTCATCCTGTCCCTGAAAACAACTCTCGCACATCTCACTTGTTCTGTCTCTCCGCAAAAACTCCGGCCGCGTTGGATGAGTTGGCGGGCCGGCATGAAGGCTACCTCGCGACCCATGCTGCGGCATCGCTGCCCGACGTTTGTTACACGGCCGACTCGGGACGATCGCATTTTAATCATCGACTGGCCATTGTTAGCGCAACATCGGAAGAATTGCGCGCTCGACTCCTGGACTTCAAGGCCGGCCAGGAATCAGCTGGTCTATCGTGGGGAGAGGTTCAGGGAACTCAGGCCCCCAAGGTCGCCTTCCTGTTCACGGGGCAAGGGGGCCAGTATGTGAACATGGGGCGGCGGCTGTACGAGAGCGAGCCCACTTTCCGGCGGGTTGTGGATCGCTGCGAAGAATACCTGCGACCGTATCTGCCAAAACCCTTGCGGAGGGTGCTGTACCCGCAGCCGGGCGAGACAACGCCGCTGGACGAGACCCAGTACACGCACGTGGCGATGTTTGCTATCCAGTACGGGCTGGCGGAGTTGTGGCGTTCCTGGGGGGTGGAACCCGCGATGGTGATGGGCCACAGCGTCGGCGAGATCGTGGCGGCCACGGTGGCTGGGCAGATGGGCTTTGAGGATGGACTCAGACTGATGCGGGAGCGCGGACGCCTGATGCAGAGCCTTCCGGCGGCGGGGATGATGGCATCCCTGCTGGCCGATGAAAGGCGCGTCGCCGCAGCCCTGGTACCCTATCGGGACCGGGTCGCCATCGCCGCAGTCAACGGTCCGGAGAGTACGGTGATTTCAGGGGAGAGGGCGGCGGTCCAGGCAATCTTGAAGCAGCTGGAGGGGGAGGCCGTCAAGATCAAGATGTTAAAAGTATCCAATGCCTTCCACTCGCCGCTGGTTGAACCCGTACTGCCGGAGTTTGAGCGGACGGCAAGAGACCTACAGTACACCACCCCCCGGTTTCCACTTTTCTCCAGCATGCGACTGGAGTGGGTAAGCAGGCAGAGATTACTGGACGCAACCTATTGGTCGCAGAATCTTCGAAACACGGTGCGTTTCTCTGAAGCTGTGAGGGCGCTCTATGAGCAAGGCTATCGCGTGTTTCTTGAAATTGGCCCCTCTCCCATTTTAGTCAGCATGGGAAGTCAGTGTGTGCCGGTCGGTGAGGGCGTCTGGCTGCCCTCTCTTCGAGAAGACCGGGACGATTGGCAACAAATGCTTGAAAGCCTGGGGCAGCTCTATGTAAATGGCGTCGATGTGGACTGGGATGGTTTCTACCGGGATCGCCGCCGCCGGAAGGTGGTCCTCCCCACCTATCCCTTTCAACGCGAGCGGTACTGGGTGGAGTCCCCTTCCCTGGCAGACCGCGCCATGGCCGCCACGGTGCCCTCTGAGGGGAAGGAGACCCATCCCTTGCTGGGCCGCCGCTTGCGTTCGGCCGTACCTCTATTCGAGCAACAACTCAACACAAGTCGGCTTTCCTACCTTAATGACCATCGCGTCTTTGACAAACCGGTTCTTCCCGCTACCGCGTATCTCGAGTTGGCGTTGGCCGCGGCGGCAGAGATTTTTGAGGGTAAGCAGACCACGGTAAAGAACCTGGTTTTTAGCCAAGCACTCCTGATCCCGGAGAACGAAGAAAAAACGATTCAGGTGCTGATGACGGAGACAGGACCGGGTTCAGCCTCCTTTAAGCTCTTCAGCCTCCGTCCCAAAGGAAGAAGGGAGGCCCCGACATGGATACTTCATGCGTCAGGCGATGTCCTGGCGGAAGAAGAGGCGGCTCCCTCAGACATGCAAGGGCTCATTAATCCGGCTGCCATCCAGGAACGCTGCAAGGAAAAAATGGAGGTCGAACAGTATTATGAGTTGCTGCGGACCCGTGGATTGCAGTTCGGTCCCGGCTTCAAAGGGATAGAAGCGCTGTGGAGACGGGACGGAGAGACGATTGGGTTGATCAGCGTGCCTGCGCCCTTATCCACCGAAACAGAAGGGTACTCCATTCACCCGGCCTTCATGGACGCCTGTCTGCAACCCGTCGTCGCAGCGTTGTCAGTCCAAGCTGATTCAACCCGTGAAACGCTGACCTACTTGCCCCATCGACTGGAAAGCTTCAAGGTCTACCATCGCCCCGGTGATCGAGTGTGGAGCCATATCACTCTTCGCAAGGATGCCGGAGTGGACAGGGCCGAGGTGACTGCGGACATTGTTATTTTTGATCCCGCCGGGCAAAAGGTCGCCGAACTTCGGGGCCTGGTCCTCAGGCAGGCGGGACGAGAGGCAGTCGCCCCATTCGAGCAAGAGGATTTCGCCGATTGGTTATATGAATTGAACTGGGAAGAGATGCCGCGACAGAAAGAGATGCCGGAGACTTCCTCCGCTTTCATTCCAAGCCCGCAGCGTATTTCACAAGCACTCCTTGCGTATTCGGGGCGAAACCGGTCAGAGCCGGGGTTGCAGGAATTTGCCTCCCTGCTCCCCCGACTGGAGGCGTTGAGCACTCAGTATGTATTACGAGCCCTCCGGGAACTGGGCTGGAGGATCCAGGAGCATCACACCTTCACCACCGAATCAAAAGCGCGGGAACTTCGCGTCCCCGAACGATATCATCGCCTCCTGGGCAGGATGTTTGAGATGTTGCAACAGGACGGCTATCTCCTGAGAGAAGGCCCGCAGTGGAGCGTGTCGCGAGTACCTCCTGACGAGAATCCAGAGGAAGAGCTGACAGCCCTTTTGAAGGAGTATCCCTCCTGTTCTGCGGAGTTGATTTTGACCGGCCGATGCGGTCAGCACTTTGCCCGTGCCATGAGAGGCGAGTCCGAACCCCTGGAGCTATTATTCCCCAATGGGTCTATAAGAGACGTCGAAAAGCTTTACAAGGATTCCCCATACTTTCGCTTCTACAATGGACTCATCCAGGAAGCTGTTTTGGCGGCGATTGGCAACATTCCTTCGAATCGACCAATAAGAATTCTGGAGATCGGCGCGGGAACCGGAAGCACCACTTCCTATCTGTTGCCCAAACTCCCGCCCCAACAGACGGAATATGTATTCACGGACATTTCTAATTTATTTGCCTCCAAGGCACAGGAAACATTTGCCGGCTACCCCTTCGTGCAGTACCGGTCTCTGGATATTGAGAAAGACCCTTTAGAGCAGGGGTTCAGCGCTCATTCCTTTGACCTGGTCATCGCGGCCAACGTCCTGCATGCCACGGCGGATTTGCGTCAGACCCTCCAGCAGGTCCGGACACTTCTGTCGTCCGAAGGTTTGCTCGTGCTGCTTGAAGGCACCCGACCACTCCGATTTGCCGACATGATCGTGGGCTTGACAGAGGGTTGGTGGAAGTTTGCTGACACGGACCTGCGCCCCTCCTGCGCCCTGATTTCCGATCATCAATGGCGTGAACTTCTCATCGAGAGTGGATTCACCGAGGTGGCGGTTAGCCCTGAAGGAGAGGGCAAGAGTGTCCTCGCCAACCAATCACTGATCCTGGCTCGCTCCCCCCGCACCTCCGGGGATGTGAGTGAATCAGGAAAGCCCGCAGTGGTCTCCGCAAGACGGGGGGACTGGTTGATTCTCGCCGACCATGACGGCGTCGGAGCAGGCTTGGAGGCATTGCTGAAATCTCGAGACGAGAACTGCATCGCCGTCTCCGCGGGAAGCAGATTCGAAAATCGGGGCCAGGGGCATTTCAGAATTGATAGAGACCGCCCGGAAGATTTCCAGAAACTCTTCACACAGACAGGAGGCTCGGACGGATCCACCTTCCATGGAGTGGTGTATCTCTGGCCATTGGACGATCCCCCCGGCCCCATCAATGGCTGGAAAAGTCTGAAGGCGGAAATCCAGCGGGGATGCGGAAGTTTGCTCCACCTGGTGAAGGCCCTTGTTTCCGGCGGGAGTCCCAGGACCAATAACCTCTGGATCGTGACCCGTGGGGCCCAGTCCGTCGGTTCCGAAGTGCCTTCCGTATCCTTGTCACAGTCTCCGACCGCGGCTCTGGGAAGCACCATTGGCCTCGAGTATCCGGAGCTTCACTGTACTCGAGTCGATCTGGACCCTGTTGCTTCACCGGATGAACTGGGGACCTTGCTGGAAGAGATCAGGAACGGGAAGGACGAGAACCTGGTGGCGTTTCGTCATGAGCATCGCCTCGTGGCCCGGTTGGTCCGGAGGAGAACCGAGTCCGCCGAGACGCGCAAGAGCGCCAAGGCCGACATCAGCCGACCCTACCAGTTGAAGATTTCATCGCCGGGCATCCTGGACAATCTCTCCCTCTGCCCCATGGAACGTCGACCGCCCGGCCAAGGCGAAGTGGAGATTGAAGTCCGCGCGACAGGCTTAGGCTTTCGGGATGTCTTGATGGCGCTGGGGCGATATCCCGAAACTTCAAGTGTTTTCGGATACGAATGTGCCGGGAGGATTGTGAACCTGGGAGAGGGAGTTCGGCAGTTTCAAGTGGGGCAAAGAGTGTTGGCGGTGGCCCCTGGCAGCCTTGCCGCCTACCTGACGGTTTCGACGGATCTGGTCGTGCCTGTCCCGGAGTCTCTCCGGGAAGATGAAGCCGCGACGATCCCAAGTGCGTTTTTGACAGCGCAATATGCACTCTGCCACCTGGGAAAAATGTCTGCCGGAGAGCGGGCATTGATTCATGCTGCCACCGGCGGCGTAGGGCTGGCGGCGGTGCAACTGGCCCAACGGGCAGGCGTCGAGATTTTTGCCACGGCCGGCAGCCTGGAGAAGCGGGCCTATTTGGCCTCCTTAGGGGTGCCTCACATCATGGACTCGCGGTCCCTCGATTTCGCCGAGGAGATTATGAAAATCACCGCGGGTCACGGTGTGGATCTCGTGCTGAATTCCCTGGCCGGAGAATTCATTCCGAAAAGTCTTTCGGTCACGGCGACCCATGGACGGTTTCTGGAAATCGGCAGGACCGGGATTTGGGATGAGGTGCGAGTGTCCCAACTCAACCGGAACATCTCATATTTCCCCATCAACCTGGCCGCGACGTTTGAAAAGAATCCCAAACTGGTCAGAAGCTTATTCGAAGAAGTGATGCCCGATTTCGCCAAAGGCCTTCTGAAGCCTCTGCCGTCCAGAATTTTTCCAATCGATCATGTGATCCATGCGTTCCGCTATATGGCCCAAGCCAGGCACATCGGCAAGGTTGTGGTGTCTCACCCGAGCCTCAGTGAGGATCGAGAAGGCCCTGCCCTTGTGGAACTTCATCGGCAAAGAGAGCTGGATCCTAACGCCAGTTATCTGATTACAGGAGGCCTGGGAGGACTCGGGCTGCTGGTTGCCCGATGGATGTCGGAGCGCGGCGCCAGACATCTGGTCTTGACCGGCCGCAGCGGAGCTTCCCCATCAGCGCTTGCCGTGATCCACGAGATGGAGGAGAAGGGTACCCGGGTCGTTGTGGCCCAAGGTGATGTCTCCGACCGAGCCCATTTGGACGACGTCTTCTCAAGGTTCGGCCATACCTTGCCACCCTTGCGAGGGGTCGTCCACTCGGCAGGTGCACTCGATGACGGAGTACTGGCTCAACAAACCTGGGAGCGCTTCGAAAGAGTGATGGCGCCAAAGGTGGAAGGGGCCTGGCATCTTCACTCGTTAACGCAGGATCAACCCCTGGACTTCTTTGTGCTTTTTTCGTCGGCGGTTTCCCTGCTGGGTTCGCCGGGACAAGGAAACCATGTGGCCGCCTGTGCCTTTGAGGATGCCCTGGCACACCACCGGCATGTTCTGGGATTACCCGCCCTGAGTATCAACTGGGGACCCTGGGCCGAGATTGGTGCTGCGACCCACGGCACGGTGAGCCAGCGCCTCCAGATGAAAGGATTCCACCCTATTGAACCTCAACAGGGGCTGCGGGTTTTTGAACATCTGCTGTGGCAGGATCACGCCCAGGTCGGAGTGATGTCGGTCGATTGGCGGCAGTACGTCGATTCCCTTCCCCCAGGATGTCAGTCGGCGCTGTTATCCCAGCTGGAATATAAAACAGAGGTCACGCCACAGGGCGCACAGAGGAAAGCCCCACAACAACATGGGTTGTTGCAGCAACTGGGCCAGGCTCCGCCGAACAAGCGCCGTTCCATCCTGCAGGCGCACATTCGCGAACAGGCCATCAAGGTCCTCGGGCTCAATCCTTCATTTAAGCTCGACCCGAACCAGGGCCTGGCAACGTTCGGGATGGACTCTCTGATGACGATTGAGTTGAAAAATCGCCTCCAGGCCAGCGTTGGAAAGCCATTACCCTCGACTATCGTGTTTGATCATCCCACCGTGGATGCGCTTGCAGAATACCTGGAGCAGAAGGTCCTGGTGTTGACAGAGGATTCAAGAGGCGCTGGCGGAGAAGCAAAAAGTGCCGGCCAGCCCGTCAAGGCCTGGACCGAACTGGAGCAGATGTCGGATGAAGAGGCGGAGGCCATACTGACCAAGGAATTGTCCGGCTCTCACTGATTCCCTATCAGGAGGAATGCATTCGGAATCGCGGAATCTCTGAATTGCTTTTTCAAGGTTTACAGATAAGGCTTTAAGTAAGGAAAAAAGAATGGTCGATCATTCTCAAGACCCGGACCAACTTTCGCCGGTCAAACGAGCGATCGTGGAACTCCGGGTGTTGCGAGCCAAACTCAGAGAGGCTGAACGGGTTCGGCATGAGCCCATCGCGGTGATCGGCATGGGATGCCGGTTCCCGGGCGGGGCGAACGATCCCGATTCGTTATGGCGAATGTTGTGCGATGGGACCGATGCCATCCGGGAAGTGCCGCGCGATCGCTGGGACATCAACGAATTCTTTGATCCGAACCCTGATGCGCCTGGAAAAATGTCGACCCGGTGGGCGGGATTTCTGGACGAGGTGGACAAGTTTGACGCGGATTTCTTCGGAGTCTCTCCGCGGGAAGCCGTGACCATGGATCCGCAGCAGCGGCTGTTTTTGGAGGTGTGCTGGGAGTCGCTGGAGAATGCCGGGCAGTCCCCGGAAAAGTTGCTGGGCAGTCCGACGGGGGTGTTTTTGGGGATTGGCAGCAGCGACTACGCACACCTTCAGATGCAATTCGGCGACCCCCACCAGATTGACGCCTACTTCGCCACCGGCACGTGTCACAGCGTCGCTTCCGGCCGACTTTCGTACACCCTGGGTCTGGAGGGTCCCAGCATCTCACTGGACACGGCCTGTTCCTCTTCATTGGTGGCGATTCATCTGGCGTGCCAGAGTCTTCGCATAGGAGACTGTCGAATGGCCCTAGCCGGCGGCGTGAACGTGATCCTGGCGCCGGAGTTTTTGATTAACTTCTCGAAGTCGCACATGATGGCCGCAGATGGCCGCTGCAAGACTTTTGATGCCTCGGCCGACGGTTTCGTGCGTGGCGAAGGATGCGGGGTAGTGGTGCTCAAACGCCTCGCCGACGCGGCCGCCGACAGAGACAACATCCTCGCCGTGATTCGCGGCACTGCCATCAATCAAGATGGCCGCAGCAGCGGTCTCACTGTTCCCAACGGCTCTTCCCAACAGGAAGTCATCCGGAAGGCCCTGATGAATGCCGGCGTTGAGCCCTCCGAAGTGGGCTACGTCGAAACCCACGGCACGGGGACTTCCCTGGGTGACCCCATCGAGGTTCATGCCCTCAATGCAGTCTACGGGGAAGGGCGATCAGCACAACATCCTTTGGCCCTCGGGTCTATCAAAACGAACTTCGGGCACCTTGAGACCGCCGCGGGAGTGGCCGGCCTACTCAAGGTGGTGCTGATCCTTATGCATGGGGAAATTCCCCCTCACCTTCACTTCAAGGAGCCCAATCCGCACATCCCGTGGAATGAATTCCCGATTTCTGTGCCCACAACGCGCACCCTTTGGCCTTCGGACTCCACACGACGCATCGCCGCGGTCAGCTCGTTTGGATTCAGCGGGACCAACACTCATGTGATCCTGGAAAGCGCAGCAGCGACCCCGGAGCTGCTTTCAGAGGGCTATGGAGATGGCATCGCTCCGAGATCAGACGAGAGAGAAGACGGCGACGCAAATTGCCGAAAGGAGAGCGAACCGTTATCGTTAGAAGATCGCCCGCTTCATCTACTGACTTTGTCGGCGAAGAGCGCGGGGGCGTTGAAGGAGCTGGTGGTTCGGTATGAGCGACACCTCGCGGAGCATCCAGAGGGGCCCTTGGCCGATGTGTGTTACACCGCTAACGTCGGCCGGTCGCATTTTGAGCATCGCCTGTCGGTGGCCGCCGCCTCCCCAAAGCAGATGCGGCAGCGACTGACCGAGGTCGCATCAGGACAGCAGCCCGTGGGGGTGCTCCAGGGGCAGGCGGATTTGACCCATCGGCCGGAGGTGGTGTTTCTGTTCACCGGCCAGGGGGGACAATACGTGAATATGGGGCGGGCACTCGACGAGAGCGAGCCTTCGTTCCGGCAGATCGTGGATCGCTGCGATGAGTTGCTGCGGCCGCATCTGCCCAAGTCCTTGCGGTCGGTGTTGTACCCGCAACCGGGCGAGATCACCCCGCTCGATGAAACTGCATACACGCACGTCGCGATGTTCGCGGTTCAATACGGACTGGCCCAGTTGTGGCGTTCCTGGGGAGTGCAGCCAGGAATGGTGATGGGCCATAGCGTCGGCGAGATTGTCGCGGCCACGGTAGCGGGAGTGATGAGCTTGGAAGATGGCTTGATGATCATGCGGGAGCGGGGGCGGTTGATGCAGAGTCTTCCGGCCACCGGGATGATGGCCTCGCTGCTGGCAGGCGAAGAGCGAGTGACCGCGGCCCTGGCCCCCTATCGGGACCGGGTGGCCATTGCGGCGGTCAACGGACCGGAAAGTACGGTCATTTCCGGGGAGCGCACGGCCATGCAGGAGATCCTGCACACCCTCGAGGCCGAGGGCATCAAGACCAAACCTTTGAAGGTCTCCAATTC
>JBGQBO010000044.1:0-40843 GCA_041494885.1 Terriglobia bacterium | reverse complement strand
GGGTTCAGAACGTCGCGAGACAGTTCGGTCCCTATCTGTTGTGGGCGCAGGAGATTTGAGAGGACCTGTCCTTAGTACGAGAGGACCGGGATGGACGAACCTCTTGTGTTCCAGCTGTCACGCCAGTGGCATGGCTGGGTAGCGAAGTTCGGTCGTGATAAACGCTGAATGCATATAAGCGTGAAGCACCCCCCGAGATCAGATCTCCCAATCCACTTCGGTGGATATGAAGGTCACCAAGAGACGATTGGTTTGATAGGTTGGATGTGGAAGTCCAGTAATGGACGAAGCTGACCAATACTAATTGACCGTTCGGCTTGAATCTTATATTAATTACCCATCAATATTGAGTTGTCAGAACCATACCACGACAGATCCGGATTCAGGTTCTTTGAAGCCGCGATCCCCGACTCAGAAGCTTCCTGGCGGCCATAGCGTGGGGGTACCACCCGATCCCATCCCGAACTCGGTAGTTAAGACCCACAGCGCCGATAATACTTCACGGGAAACCGTGCGGGAAGGTAGGACGTTGCCAGGAGTAATCTTGAATGGCCCGGTTTGAGTTTCTCACCCCGGGCCATTTTGCTTTGGTGATAAACACGTCCTCCCAGCCCACCTCCCACCCATCTCGATTCGTGTGTCTCCGGAATCCTGCCTGTACCGGATTTCCGAACGCCTCCTCCGCCCCCCGGGCCTAAACCATTCGTCCCTGGGTCGCCAGGATTGCCCCTCACTACAACGAGCGAAGGTCAGGACGTCTCCCGCACCGACCGGGTTAGGGGTAAACACGGAAGCCTCCCCTAAATCGGCCTCTCACCTCTGGAATCTCAGATTTTATATCGAGGGCCGCCTCCTCGATAAATCGGACGGGGACGTGAGATTTGATGGAAACAGGCGTTTTTATTGAATTTTTTTGTTGACATGGAAATTTGCTTCAAGTATTTTTTTCGGGCAGTTGTTTTGTGTTTTTGTTGGCTCAGGATTGATTCAATATGAAATAAAGGCCGCTGAACTAGTAAAAATAAACTCAGCGGCCTTTTTCATTTTGAGTCAGGGGATCAAGCCGGGTAGACCAGGGTCGTTCAGCCACGTGGACAACAAGGCAGCACAAAACGGGATTGCAAAGAGCTCCGATCTTGCTAGTCGGAGTTCTTCTAAAACCTAGCAGCAACGAAGGAGCATTCTCTCAATGGCAAAAGAAACTGGTAAGGTGAAATGGTTCAATAACAGCAAGGGGTACGGGTTTATCGAGCGGGAGTCGGGTAGCGATGTGTTCGTGCACCATACGGCCATCCTCGCTGAAGGCTACCGCACCCTGGCTGAAGGCGAACTGGTGAGGTTTGAAGTGACTGAGGGTCCGAAAGGTCTTCAGGCCGATAAGGTTGAAAGACTGGGCGCTCAGACTCCAACCCCCGAGCAGTAAATCGCCCCCATCTCCAAATATTTTCCACCCGAGGGATTTCGCCCTCGGGTTTTTTATTGGAAAAAAGCCACGGGCCGCGGGGCCTAGGGAGTCTTGCTTTGAGGTTTGGCTGCCATGGATTTGGCAGACGTGATGGCTCTTCGGACCGCATTGGCATCATCCGCATTAGGGGAAAGCTTCAGGTACAGCTCGTATTCATGAACCGCATCATTGTAGCTCTTCTGAAGGGCGTAAACGTCGCCCAAGCCTTCATGCGGATCCGCATAGGCAGGATCAATGGAGGCCGCCTTCTGGAATTCCCTGATGGCTTCCTCATAGTTCTTCTCATCTTTAAGCAGCAATCCCAGGTTATTGTGCGCCGCAGCCAGATTGGGATTAATCTTCAATGCCGCCAGGTAGTGGACCTTGCCCTCCGCCGCGACCCCCCGAACGGCGTAAACGTTCCCCAGATCAACCTCGACATCGGCAGCGTTCGGATTCAGGACGAGTGCAGCCTTGAAGGCTTTGACGGCATCATCGTATCGGTTGAGGCGAGCATAGGCATTGCCGAGACGATGGTTTGCTTCCTCCATCCTGGGCTCCAGTTTTACGGCCTGTTGAAATTCAAGCAGCGCGTCGCCCACACGGCCGCGCTTGTACAGGGAATTCCCATACTGGAGATGGGCCTGGGCGCACTGGGGATCGTTGTCCACCGCCCCTCTCAGAATCCTCGCCCCGTCGTCGAGTTTATCCTGCTTGATCAGGGCGATCGCTCGGTCGATATCCGGCTGGGAGCGGCACGGCTTGGGCAATTCTTGCGCCAGGAAAAGAGCGGGAATCAGGAGCGTCAACGGCAGGCACCACGAGACAAACCTCAAGGGTGCGCAAGATTCACAGAGCCTCTCCAACGGGGAGGTTCTAGCTTTCGCTCTTGCGACCCTTTGTAACTTAATGAGTCCTGCTTTCCCTTCTCCGTGTTTAAGAACGAGGTTCCAGATGGACCTGTATCGGGAATGCTTCATTTGATGATATCAACCTTGGTATCGAGAGTATATTTCAGGTGGGCGGGGAGGCGCCGATCAAAATAGATGTGGCCATCAAACATCACTTTGAATTGTGCCGTTCCACCCGGTGGAAGGGTCTGTTTGAGTTCGCTCTGCGGCATGCCGGTAATGGGGCGCGCAAAAAACCGCGTGCCTTTGCCGTCGTTGATCTCAATCTTGCTGGCATCGAAAGTCGCCGGGTCGTCCCCCCGGTTTTGCACAGTCATCGTCATGAACCAGTTCTTGCCGACAACATTTTTCCATTCGTCCGTAAAGCTGTTGATCGTCACGTAGAGATCCTGCTGATGCCACACCACGCCCGCCAGGCTCTTGTAATTGACGACGTCTAAGGCCAAAACCATTGAAGCCGTCCAAGCTGTAATCACCAGGCCGAGCACGATCATCCATTTTCTGTTTGCCTTCATAATCTCGTCTCCTAGAAGTTGAGATGCTTAAAAGTTACCCCGTCTGATGCCATCCGTCAAGAAAGGCGTTGGAAAGCCCCCTCTCAACGGCAACTTTCCCTCAGGGCGCATCGCGCGCGCCGCTGTGCGCTCCCACACGATCGTTCACGGCCAAGGGCGCCCGGTCTGCCGCGAAGGACGCCCCTGCGACCCGACAATAACTCAAAACACCGGGACAGCGAATTCTTCCAGGACCGAAGCAGACGCCTTCTCCACGTCGGCATGCAGGGAATGACCGTGGGCATCCATCGTCACGATGGCAGGAAAATCGTGGACGCGCAGATGCCACATGGCCTCTGGAATTCCGAAATCCAGAAGATCGACTCCCAGGACTTCATCCACGCAGCGGGCATAATATTGTGCCGCGCCGCCGATCGCGTTCAGATAGACGGCCCCGGCTTCTTTCATCCCCGCCAGGGTCTTCGCCCCCATGCCGCCTTTGCCGATGACGGCACGGACCCCGTAGCGTTTGATAATCTCGGCCTGGTAGGGTTCCTCGCGGATGGAAGTGGTGGGGCCGGCGGCGACGACCTTCCAACTTCCGTTGCTTTTGAGCATGACCGGTCCGCAGTGGTAAATGATGTGTCCCTGCAAACTGGCCGGCGGCTCGTGCTTCATGAGATAGGAGTGAACCGCATCGCGGCCGGTGAACATCTCGCCGCTGATCATCACCACGTCGCCCACCTGAAGTGATCGAACCATCTCCTCGTCGAGGGGCGCCTCGAGTCGTACCTCCTTGCCTGTGCTCTGGAATCCCCCTCCGACCGACATGGTTCGAGGCGGCTGGGTGGCATCGCGATACAGCCACTTTTTGATGGCGCCTGTCGGGGCGTCCAACACGACCCCGAGGCGGCGAAATGCCCAGCAATCATAGGCCACGGTGACAAAGAAACAGGCGGGTAGACGATTCGCTGCGGCGATTTTGCAGCCAATTAACGTGGTGTTCCCCCCAAATCCCATCGTGCCGATGCCCAAAAGATTGGAGGCCTTCAAGATGTAATCTTCCAGCTTCGCCAGCTCCGGGTTGGGGTTGGTATCGTCGAGCGTCCGGAACAGTTGCTGCTTCGCAAGCGTATATCCCTGGGTCCGATCCCCCCCCACGCAAACGCCGAGCGCACCGGCGCTGCAACCCTGTCCCTGGGCCTGCCAGACGGCATGAAGGAGGCACTTACGAACCCCTTCGAGGGTTCGATCCGCGCGGCCGAGATGGGGCAGGTCGCAGGGGACGGAATATTGGATGTTCTTGTTTTCGCATCCGCCGCCTTTCAGCAGCAGCTTAACTTCAATCTCACCCTCATTCTCCCACTGGTCAAAATGAATAGTGGGAGTTCCGGGTCCGAGGTTGTTCCCCGAGTTCTTGCCGGTGATTGAATCCACGGAGTTGGGTCGCAGCTTCCCCCGGCGGGTCGCCTCCTCGAGCGCGGCGGCAATGTCCTTTTTCATCTCCATTTGATTGGCCCCGACGGGAGTGCGAATTTCAAACGTCGGCCAGCCCGTGTCCTGGCAAATAGGTCCTTCGCAGGACGTCGCCATGTCAATGTTCGTCCCGATTACGTCCAGGGCCTGGGACGACTGGCTTCCCTGGAGTTCCTCTGCCATCGCCCGTGCCACCGCCGCTCGAACGTCGGCGGGAAGGTCACTGGACGTCTTGGTAATCAGATCCAACATGCTGTCCTTGAAAGATTGCAACATGAGACACCTCTCCTCCCTTATGAAGTCATCCTGGGAAATCTCCCGACCGGTCCTCTGTTCGAGAGTTAAATTAATTTTCTCACAAACTCAACCGCTGTGCGATGGGTTTTCACTCTTTCCTCCACCATGGACACTCTAGAGACGTCCCGGCGGGACCTCTCTACTTGATGTATGGGCGGCAGCGAGTGCCGGAATGGTCCTGTTGACGAAGTGAAGAAATTGACGTGAGGATGCATCGTGGTTTCACTCTTGCCAAGGGGGTCTTCTCCATGTCAACCCCGGAGGCAACACTCTCCCCTTGATCAGGGCCTCCACCTGGGGGTCTCTAACTGAGGGGCAGGAACTATGAACTTATCTCCACTCTCGTGCCATCCGCCTTGTATTCGTAGATTTTTCCTGCTTCCTCATCCCGGGTTCTTTTATGCGAGCCATCACACCACGGTTGAGGATCAGATCCCTGCCAATTCTTGGAAAGTCCACAACGGCAGATCCAGTGTTCCCCTACCTGAATGGGGCTTTGAGCTTCATGAATGACCTTTCGTGCCATAGAGAATCCCTTTCATCACTGAGGTTTGTGAATTCACCGGCGGAATGACTCTGATGTAAATTACTCATGAGATGGTTTCTTGGTGAATTTTTCTCTTGCATTATCTCATAAACCCCATGATAGCATTGTAATGTTACGAACGATGTGCGCCCTCGACCTAGGGATGCACGTGGGGTGAAGGGGAGGCAAAAGGATCTAAATTTCATCTGAATTTGGGGCCCGCTGATTCAAAAAGCCAGCTTATCTCTTAATTTTCGGCCTTCAAAGGTACTTCCTGACAATCGATATTGATTATCCTGGTATCGAGCGGATTGTCCTCCTGCAGAGAAATAAGACCTTTCTGGTATAAATTACTCAACCAACCATCATCCGCCCCGCCCAACGGGGACCATCGGTCCATTTGAAACGCAGGTTGAACCTGGTGACGGCCCTCATTGTGGAACAGTCAGCAATCTTGAATCACCGGAGCAGCCGAGGCCATTGTTCGACTTGAAGAAACTGAGAGGAAAATTCTAATGATCCCCTATTCTAAACTTTCTCCGGATGCTGAAATAGAAATTCTGGAGGGCAAGCTGGCCATTGTGAAGGATCTCTGCAAGGGGTGCTCGTTCTGTATTGAGTTTTGCCCCAAGCATGTGCTGGCCATCTCCAAGGATTTTAACAAGAAGGGTTATCACACGCCTGTCGTCAAGGAGGCGATGTCTTGCAGCAACTGCAAACTCTGTGAATATTATTGTCCCGAGTTCGCGATTTATACACCGGCTGGCAGTGAAAAAAAGAAAGTGAAACAAAAAGTGACGGCGGGCACGAAGGAGGTGCGCCATGAGTGATCAGAGGGCTGTCCTGACCGGTGAGCATTTTGTAAATGGAGACTGGGCGTGCGCAGAGGGAGGCCTGGCGGCGGGTTGTCGGTTCTTCGCCGGGTATCCCATCACTCCGGCGACCGAGATTGCCGAACGGATGTCGAAGCGTCTTCCTGAGGTGGGGGGCGTATTCATCCAAATGGAGGATGAAATCGCCTCCATGAATGCCATCTTGGGAGCCGCCTGGGGCGGGGCGAAATCGATGACTTCGACCTCGGGTCCGGGCTTCAGCCTGATGATGGAAAACTTTGGGTTGGGAATCATGACGGAAACCCCCTGCGTGTTGGCCAACGTGCAGCGAGGAGGCCCTTCCACGGGCCTGCCGACTTTGGTGGGCCAAGCGGATATGATGCAGGCCCGCTGGGGATCCCATGGTGACTATGAGGTCATTGCACTGGCGCCCCAATCCCCGCAAGAATGTTTCGATCTCACCATTGAAGCTTTCAATCTGTCGGAATCCTTCCGCATTCCGGTACTCGTGATGAGCGATGAAGTGGTCGGCCACATGACGGAAAAGGTGGTCATTCCGAAGCCGGAAGATATTCACCTTGTTCCCCGGCGCAAACCCACCTTGCCGCCGGATCAGTTCAAGGCCTTTCAACCGAAAGAGGACCTCGTCCCGGAGATGTGTACGGCGGGAGAAGGTTACTATGTGCATGTGACGGGCCTGACTCACAATGAAAAAGGATATCCTGTGGTGACCGCGGAAGCTCAAGATCGACTGGTTCGCCGCCTCGTGGATAAGATCCGGCTCAATGCGGATCGGATTATCAAGACCCAGGAAGAGCATGTCGCCGATGCGGACGTGATCGTGATTTCTTACGGAATTTCGGCGAGGACCGCCAAGAGTGCGGTGGCTTTGGCCCGGGCCAAGGGTTACCGTGTGGGGTTTCTCCGGCTGATTACGGTCTGGCCATTCCCTGAGAAACGAATCCGCGAATTGGCACGCCAGGTGTCCGCCTTTGTCGTCCCGGAGATCAATTTTGGCCAGATCGCGCGGGAGGTCGAGCGCAGTGCCGGAGGTCGGGCGCAGACGATTGCGGTGACCCATGCGGGTGGGGCCATCCATCATCCTGAAAAGGTTCTTCGAGTGATCGAGGAGGCCATCAGGGCAAAACCGGGCAGCGGATTGGAAGAGGAAACGCTGGTGCTTCGCTGATTTCTCCCGCCTGACAAAAGATTTGGCGATTAAAGAATGGAGAATAAATTATGGGTGCTCTCATAGAAGATGCGGTGATTGATAATGAAACCATGATTGAACGGTTTTTGAGAATGGACCGGTTGCCCCATATTTGGTGTCCCGGTTGCGGCATTGGGACGGCCCTGCGCTCCACCATCGAGGCCTTGGCCGAGATGGACGTCCCTCAGGAGGAGTTTGCCGTGGTTTCCGGCATCGGCTGTACCGCCCGCGTCGCGGGGTATTTGAAACTCGATTCGTTCCACACGACGCATGGACGCTCCATCCCTTTTGCCACAGGATTGAAGTTGGCCAATCCCAAGTTGAAGGTGTTTGTCTTCAGCGGCGACGGAGACCTGTTTGCCATCGGGGGAAATCACTTCATCCACGCCGCGCGGCGTAATATGGATTTAAAGGTCATCTGCGTGAATAACTTCATTTACGGCATGACCGGCGGCCAGGTGGGCTGCACGACCCCGACCCATTCCAAGACCTCGACCTCACCATACGGCAATTATGAGCCGCCGTTCAACCTCTGCTTTCTGGCGGCCGCCGCGGGCGCCGTTTACGTGGCGCGCTGGACCACCTTTCATGTCCGGCAGATTAAACGCAGCGTGCAAGAAGCCTTCGCGAAGCGCGGTTTCACTTTCATCGAAATCATTTCGCCGTGTCCGACGGTGTTCGGCAGCCGCAACGGATTCCCCACCGGGCTCGACATGATGAAGTACTTCAAGGCCAATTCACTCACAGTTGCGGGCGCCGACCCGCGGGATGTGGACATCGAGATGGGCGGGAAGCTCAAGGTCGGGAAATTCGTGGACAACGAACGTCCCTCCTTCCAGGATCGGCTCTCGGAAATGTGGGGCGACCTCGGGCTGGAGGAAAGCCGGATCGTCGAGGCTGAATAAAAAAATCGTCGAATGGAGATTTGACTTATGGCACGGACAGAAGTTCGAGTTTCAGGATTTGGCGGCCAGGGCATCATCCTCTCGGGATATATCATCGGCAAGGCGGCAGCGATTTTCGACAAGAAGAACGCCACGATGACGCAGGCTTATGGGCCGGAATCACGCGGAGGCGCCTGCTCCGCCCAGGTCGTGATCTCGGAAGAGGAGATCAACGATCCTGAAGTCAGCGCCCCAAACGTGGTGGTGGCCATGTCGCAGGAAGCCTTCACGACCTTTGCGAAGGATATCGATCCCGGGTGTATCGTCTTGATTGACGAGGACCTGGTCCAACCGGATTCACCTCGCGAAAAACTTTTTGCGGTTCCGGCCATGCGTCTGGCTGAAGAGATGGGAAAGAAGGTCGTGGCGAATATCATCATGCTGGGCTTCTTTGCCGGGAAGACCGATGTGGTGAGCCGTGATGCCATGGAACAGGCTATCCAGTCTTCGGTCCCGGCACGCTTTGCAGAGTTGAACCTGCAGGCGTTTCGACGGGGATATGACCTCGCCGTTGCGGGAGCCTGAGACCTTTCATTGTTTTTTTGGAAACATCGGCGCGCCGCTTGCGCTGGGAGTGATGGCAGGCAAGACGTGAGCGGGATTCTTTGAGGGCCTGGGGATCCTAAAGGTTTAATTCTTCGAAGCCCTGGATGACTGGATGGTTCGACGTTTCCGACTGAGGTCGGTTTCCCGGGCGCACACAGAGTGCGGTCTGCATTCCTGACGCCCGCGCCGCATCGAGTTCTTCGCTGACGTCTGAAATGAAAAGGATGGCCGGGGCCGGACATTCGAACTCTAGCGCGATGGAGTGATAACTTCGCGGGTCTGTCTTGGTTCCGATGGTCGTGTCGAAGTAGCCTCTAATGAACTTCGTCAAATCCCCCGATTCGGTATGTGCGAACAATAGCTTTTGTGCCAGAACACTGCCGGAAGAGAAGATGCGAATGTCTTTCGTTTGTGAATGCCAGGCAGCCAGCGCGGGAGGGACATCCGGAAATACCCGGCTTCGCAAGGCGCCCTTCCGATAGCCTTCCTCCCAGATTTTTCCCTGAAGCGACTTCAATCCGGTTGATTTAAGGTCCTGGTCCATCAGCCAGAAAAAGTAATCGAGAACGGATTCCAGGCCACCTTCCTTCGAAGCGCCGTGAAGGTTCGGAGGGTGAAGCCCTCGACGGTGGTCTTCTGCATTTTCCACGATCAGGCGGGCGATATCGGATTGGACCTCTTCCGATGAAAAATGAGCGGCAAGAAAGTTCTTTGCGTGTTGGCGCGCATGGGGGAAAAGGATCTGGTAAACAAAATCGATGGGTGTGGTCGTCCCCTCGATGTCCAGCAGAATGCCCTTGGCCGAATCTTGTCGAGACAGGCCCGCAGTCATGGAGTGGCGATTGCCCGGGCGGGAAGATACGAGGATCCCAGGCACACGGGCTGATACCGCTGCTCTTCGCTGCTCCCAATATATTGGGGCGTCCATCCGGCCAGATCCTGGAAAAGCCGGATGGCACGGATTTCACGGTTTGAACAGAGGTTGAACCAATGCCAGGTCCCGCGCGGAACACGGATCAAATCACCCGCTTGAACCTCGATCGCCACCACCGGCCCTATACGCGGCCGGATATTAAAGAGCCCTCGACCGTGGATGACGAAACGGACTTCGTCTTCGTCGTGCCAGTGCTCCCGCTGGAATTTTTCCAGCATGGCCTCGAGACCGGGTGTCCGGGGGTTCACATCAATGACATCGGCAGTCACATAACGGCCGCGCGCCTTCAGTTTCCTGATTTCCTCCTGATAAGCGCTGAGAATCTCATCCGCGGGAGCGTTCGGCGCAATGGAGTGCGAAGGGGTCCAGATTTCATACTCAATCCCAACGCCAGCCAAGTACTCAGTGACGGCGTCGGGATCGCTCAACTTCCGGTTTTCAGCAGGAATGGTAATAATCGCCATAAGTCGATTTATCCTTAAGACAAAACCTCAATGAGGATGCCCCAGTTGTTCGGTGGAATGACGTGAACTGATTCGTGCGCGTCTTGAATCTCAGATCTCAAATTTCAGATCTCGATTTTAGAGTTTGAATCCCCTGCAACTTCTGGATTTCTGTCAAAACCCTCGCGTCCTTCCGACCGCTTCCAGCAAAAACTCGAGTATTTCGACATGGCGCTTTGCCTCTTCGAGGCTGCGTCCCCAGCTATATAGCCCGTGTCGGCGGATCAAAAACCCGTGGCAGGTGGGGTGCTGGATCAACTGTTCTTCCAGCGAAAACGCCAGCTCCTGCATGTTCTGAGAATTTTCGACGATGGGCAGCCATTCGCGATGCGCGTGGGTACGAACCCCCTCCAGGCCCTTGAGCATTTCGTAGCCTTCGATCTCTACCCCGCCGCCCTCCGCGAATCGGTCCGAGAGAACGGTGCTCCAAACCGAATGGGTATGCAGGACCGCCCGCGCCTCGCGCAATCGCACCAACGTCAGGTGAAGATGAGTCTCCGCGGAAGGCTGCCCCCGGCCATACAGAACATTTCCATGCGGATCGACTTCCAGGATGTGTTCTGTGTTCAGGGCACCCTTGTCCACGCCACTCGACGTGATGGCCAATCGCGGAGGATTTCGACTGAGGACGGCACTGAAGTTGCCGCTGGTCCCTAGGACCCAGCCGCGTTGATAAAAGCCACGCCCTGTCTCCACGAGCCTTGATGCCAGATCCATGAAGCTCGCGATTTCTCCGCCGGGATCTGGCGCCAGATATCTTTGGGGTTTTGCCATGGCACTTATCGCTCCCTTGGAATTTAGAGAGTCTCCCGGCTCTCTCGGAGAAATTCACCGGGATCTTTCTGCGGGATCTTCAATCCCTGCCAGCTTCCTGTGTAAGAGGGCAATAAGTATAAACCTTTTGGAGAGGAAATTCACGTGGTAGTTGAAGCGGCGAACACTTGGAGGTGGATCTTCAAGCGTTTGTCGTAACGCAGTGAAGGAAAAATCAAGTTTTCTTCTCGGTGTTTTGAAGATAAAACATCCTTGGCTTTCGATAAAAGTGGGCTATAATCTCATTGCCCCCATCAATCTGTTGCCCCGTCTCAAAAGCGGTGGGAAACTTCTTAGGATGGTGCTATAAATGACTCTCGAGAGAGATCTTATTGGGGTTGGAACGCTGCCAATGAAAGTGGTCCGAGAGCACAGCGAGGTTTTTTGCGACGTAAGCGCGGAGAAAATCGTCAATGTTGCTACGGTTCCCCAACGCAGCCCCTTCCGATATCCGGGAGGCAAAACATGGCTGGTACCCTATATTCGGCTTTGGCTTTCGAGTATTCGGTCACCCGTGCCCGAACTTATCGAGCCATTTGCCGGAGGCGCGATCGTAGGATTAACTGCTGCCTTCGAGAACCTCGCCCGGAAGGTTACACTTGTGGAGCTCGATTCTGATGTGGCTGCAGTGTGGCAGACCATTCTAAACGGGCATGGGGAAGATCTGGCCGACCGGATTGCCGATTTTGAGTTGAACGCCGGAAATGTTCGAAGGGTGTTAACCTCGCGTAATCCATCCCTGTTCGAAAGAGCTTTTATAACGATCTTGCGAAATAGAGTGCAACGCGGGGGGATTCTCGCATCGGGCGCTGGACTCATGAAATCTGGAGAGAATGGAAAGGGTTTGGCCTCTCGTTGGTATCCCCAGACTCTGAGGAACCGTATTCTGGCCATCTTGGAAATCAATACGAAGATCAAGTTCGTTCATGGTGATGGCCTTGACGTTTTGAGACGCAATGCGAAACGAAAGGGTGTGGCGTACTTCATCGATCCGCCTTACACAGTTGCTGGGAGTAGGCTTTACACCCACTCCGAGATGGATCACGAGGCACTATTTCGGCTGGTTGACTCGCTGGCAGGCGATTTTCTGATGACTTACGATAATGCTGAGGAAATCAGGCTTCTTGCTGACAAATTCAGATTTGACCTTGAACCTGTTCCGATGAAAAACACGCACCATGCCAAGATGACGGAGTTGCTCATTGGGCGCAATCTCGATTGGGCTAGGGAGCGTCAGTATTCCGAGTTAGTTTCTCCAGGATTCTTGACTCAAAGGTTTCGAGGCTAACGGCTCTTCCTCCGGTCAGCCCCTCGACAGCCCTCTCGAGCGTCGTAAGTTGGACTCGATCAGGAGTGAGAATGGCTTCACCTGAACTTTCGTCATACTTCACGATGAACCATGCCACGTCACAATTTGACACATCCTTCACATCATCCATTCTCCCCAAAGCCGCAAAGAAATCTTGATCGACTACTACTGCCATCTTCTTTCCCCACCGGCGCAGCGACGGGACTTTGATCTGCAATTGAGGCATCAACCGTTTCGGACCGCTACTCCGATAATCGGGGTGGCGATGGCCTGTCGGGAATGACAAAGGGTCTTCTGATAAATTTCGCAGCATTTTGAACTCGCTGGTCATGTTTGCCCCGGAAAAATAAACCGCTTGGATTTCAAGTGCGCACCACAGCATGGGGTGACTCTCTGGATAGATTAGGACATTGTCAATTCGGCCCACATTTTCAAGGTCCCCGTCGTCTTGATCCCCTGTGCCTGTCACTGCTTCCCGCTCCAAGAACCCAATCTCGCTCACAACTTGTGGATGTGAATGGCCGAGAATCTTCTCTCCAATCCAAGAGAAAATCATGCGGTTTTGCTGGAATCGGTAGGGACATGTGGTTCGAAGAGTTCCGAGATTGCCTGGAGCGATTGAAACCTGATTCGATTCTGCACTTTTGGAAAACAGTCTTAGAGAGCAGACGCCACCTTTCTTTGTGCAATCAACCAGTTTCTCTGGAGAGCTCCGAGGCAGACATGGCGGGAGCGGTGTCTGCCGCTTAGCCAGGGAAATCTTTGCGAAGTTCTGACGATCTTCTACAGTCAGACCAACAAAGGACCTTCCATACCATTCACCGATTCCATAACGGGAGCTATCCCGTACAATGCTTCTTCTTCGAGCCGATTTCATTTGCTGTCCGTATTCCGGTCTCCCCAAATCATTCTGGCCTGGGTCAATTCTGGAAACCCTATCTCGTGTGAGCAGAGCCTGACGATTCGTATGCGCCATTCATCGCAGTCTTTCGACCGAGCCGGATATTAGCACAATTGGAGACATTAACGAGTTACTGATCAATTTGTGACAGGGCGAGAATGCAGGAATACCGCACCCAGGGCGGCTCCGCCCCGCTTGGGCGGGTCGGATTGCCTTGGGCTGATGAATGTAGCCCTTTCAGGGCAAACCTTAGGAGGGATTAACTTGTCTCACGCTGGAGACGTCTTGGGTAAAAGATCCCTGAAGCGAAAATGCCCCCTTCGGCCAAGACGATGGACCAGATCAATTGCAGATTCGCGAGCCTGTTTATCATTACTATTAATCACTGACTCGATGATTTTTCTCACTTGTTCTGCCCATGTCTGAGCTACGAAATCTTCTTCGTCATATTCAATCATGAAAAACAGGCATCTCACGACTTCGGATGGCATTCTTGGTGCAACGGCGGCTAATCGCTCAATGAGAAAGTGGTTGGAGTTGGTTCTGCGCGCAATATTGAAGGCATCGGTTAGTTGTTCCAACGCCCAGGAGTCATCAAATATCCCTGAAGCAAACCACCATCCGAAGGAAATAAGTTCATTGGCATGGGACTGGGGATCCTCATCTGCTTTAATCACGCTGAGGCGCCACTCCCAAAGCCTCTTCAACCTGTCAAGGACCTCTGACGAAAAGGTCTTGGTTTCGTTTTTCAATCCTCTCCCAATGTAAACCATCGCATGAGCGCAAAGGGAATCTGAGGCTTTCTTGTAAAATTTCGGAATTAACCCCTCGGGATCCACAAGAGGCAACTTTCCACGGCCATACTGAAGCATCAGGTGTTCCGCCAATCTCAAGTCCTCATCCGCAAGGATTGCACTTTGTTTCTTTGGGGTTGTTCCGATCTCTTCTATGGCACGAGAGTAATCGCCTAGTAGGATCTCGAAAACCTCGTTATACGGTTCACAAAAATTAATGTAGGATCGCCAAGCAGCATCTCGGAACTCCCGGATTGATTTTTCTTGGGGGAAAATCCTTCCCACGCTCGCAGATGCCCATCTGGGATCAAGATATTGCAGCCAAGGAAACAATCGGCCATAAATCGATCTTATTGCCAAAGAACGTTCTCGACTGAGATCGAGGTGAAAATCAAGAACTTCTCGTACTTCCGACATTTCGTCAAACCCACGACTTCTGCATTGCTCCTTTCCCAGAGCGTCTTCTCTGATTCGACGAACCCAAAGCGCATATTCGATGACGGTTCGTATGGCCTCACCTCGGGTGGAACTCATTGAAAACGTCACCAAGTCTCGGTTTGTCCCAGCATGTTTTGCTTCTTCATCAATGGTAGGATCAGGATCTTCAGTGAGGGGTCCTAGGACTTTCCAAGCGGAATCCCGAAGCGAGGACGGGATCGCCGTCGAAACGGTTTCAGCTTTAAATCCTTCAATAAGCAAATCAATAATTGATTTTCGAGTCCATCCCCAGTCAGGATCTTGATCTCTGATTCCGCTCTTTCTGTTAGGTATATCCTTTGGTTGGCTTACAACAAATCGCAACGTGTCTAACACAGGGAACCAATCGAACGGACGCTTAGTTTTAATTGCGCCTCGCAGTCCATTTACCAATGCACGAACATAGGTGGGATCGAGATCCTGAAACAATTTGGCATTAGGCACAAATCGTTCTGGCTCAGATCCGATTAGATCTGAGAGTTCGTTGCCCAGAGCATCTCGAGTCTGCGCGAAGGGCTCGCGTGTTGGTTCCCATTGCCTCAGAAAATCAATGAGATCCATCACCTCCATTGTACGAAGTTCCTCCACTGATTTGGGGCTTCGGACTTCAAAGTATCCAAAATGCGATGTCCTTATCTCAGGGAACTGCGGTCGACCGATTTCTTCAGCCATTTCGTCATATCTAACCTTCCATTCTTGGGGAAGATCTTGCGCGAAAGGCGCGAGGCGACTCAACTGCCATTGTTTTCCAACGATCGCAAGTTCTTGTTCTGATAGTTTCTTCCCTTGAAATGACTCCACCCTCAATCTAAATCTCTCAAGCTGCGGCTCTCTGTCGATCCAATTCAGAATTTTCAGTTTGTCCGGAGCGGAGAGGAGATTAAAACAGTCATGGGCAAGCAAAGAATACTCTTTGCGCACAGCTGCATCATCGAAAAGTTCCCGATTAGTCAGCTTTTGACTAATCAATGCAACGTTCTCTTTGGAGAATCGTCCGAGCAAGTGGAGAGACAAACGGTGAAAGATAGGCCATTTGCGTTCCTCTAGCTGTGCACCAATCTGTGCCACTATTTTCGGGTCATCCTTTACAGCTTGAACAGTGGCTTCACGCAGAGCCAAAACCAGCATGACCTTTGGGTCGTCATAAGGGTTTTGTTCATGCTCTTCAACTGAGGGTAGCCAAATCCACGAGTAATCATCTAATCCAGATTCATTATTCAAGTGACTCAAGCGTAGGATTAATGAGTCGAGCAAGTCGCACAGCATGGTCAGAGTCTTCTTTGGGGCCGCAACGACTAAAGTGGGTAGATCCTCTCGGATCATTTGGGAGTATATCCACAAAGCAAATTTGCAATTCGGTTCTGCAATTATTTGACCTCCGTTCTTGGGATCGAATTTGAGCTCTAATAAGACCCTCGCTAGTTCTAGAGCTACCTCAACCTCGCCAGCTCGCGCCAATGATGCAGCCAATGACCCCAGTTTCTTTGGCAAGAGATAATTGAAGCGGTTTTCGACCCAAGTTTTCATTCGCGGAACCAAGCCCACAGCAAGAGCTGCTGGCAAGGCTAATGCAATTTCAGCGAAGTCTTCCTGAACGAACATGTTATCTGTATCGGGAACTCCTAAAGCGATTTTGCTGACCCCCGCTGGGTCACGTTTTGCCATTCGGAGCAAATATCTCGATTGTGGCCATGGCTTGAATAGGATTGTATTCTTGACAGGATCACGATGTGGGGCTGTCGGGGAACTGAAATACCCGGCCTCAAAAAGGGATCCAATCCACTCAGGGGTATCGAGTTTATCGAAAAAATAGCCAAGACTGACGAGGTTGTTTGGGACATGACTGCGGAGGTCCTTGACCTTCTCCTTAACGGACGATGGTTCGAGAATTAGTTTGTCAATGAATTCAAGAGAGCGGAGATAAGAACCCTCAAACCGGTCCAAAACGACATCAAGAAAATTCTGCATATCGTCCCAAAAGATCTTGTAAGTCCAATCCATCTGGATTGGTCGGTCAAGCGCATGTCTATGGGCGCGCGCGTGAAGGGCCTGCTCATTTTCTCTTCCGGCTACAGATAACCAGGCGATTGCAACAGGGTCTGTTATTGGGATGCGCAAGCTCTGGAGGATCGAAATGATTTCTGCCTTTTGCTTATTCTTATCGGCGGCATTACTACTATTTTCTTGAACGACGGTTTTTAAAACGTCTCGCATGGCACTTTCAATTTCTCGCAAGAGATGAGAGACAATGTGTGTGGTCGTTTGCAGTGGCCGATCATCTGTCATAAGCTGGCAAGCATCTGCGAAGAATTCTGCCGGTCCAGGCCCAATTAATTGAAGTCGGCGATAAATCCGCTCTTGTCTTGGATCACTGAGGGGTACTCGACTTGGAATTGGTGGAATCGTGCTCAATTCTTTAGGCCTTTCAGTGTCGCCTGATAATAACCTTCTGTTAAGAAGTGATCCCGGGAAAGGGGGAATTCTGAATGAGGTATTTCTAAGTCGAATAACTCCAAACTTCTCTAATGACTTTTGAGTGTGTTTGTACGACCTTTGAGTTGTGTTTTCAAAACCCAGGGGCCAATGAGGCAAACCTGGGTCAATTTAAAGGAGTCCGCTTAAACCAATTCTGGTTTGTCACTTCATCATCGCTACCCGTCGTGCCCGGAACTCGCTGTGGGCACTCCATTCGGGCCAGGTCGAAGAGTTGGCGATATCCTCGCCGACTTCAAACAGCAACCGGAGGTACTGGACGGCGCCTTCGAGGTCCCAGCCGGCGTCAAACATGTCGGCGGGCTTATGATAACGCTGGGTGGTGTATTCCCTGCGCTGCTCGATCCCCCAACCTTCGGGCTGGCCGACGAAATCGACGCCTGAACTGGGATCGAGCGAGGGGACACCGACCTGGGCAAAACTGAAGTGATCGGAGCGAAAGTAGCCGCCTTTTTCCGGTTCCGGATCGGGCTTGACGACGAGGCCAGACTCGGTCGCATATTTCTTGACGACCTCATCAAGGTTCGATTGGCCGTACCCGATGACCGTAATGTCCTTGGTTTTCCCGAGCACATTCAAGCCGTCCATGTTGATGTTGGCGGCCGTCTTGTTGAGCGGATAGATGGGATGCTTGGCGTAATACAGGGACCCCAGCAGGCCCTTCTCTTCTGCCGTGACCGAGAGAAAAAGAATGGAGCGTCGGGGCGGAGGGGGGAGCAGGGAAAACGACTTGGCGAGTTCGATCAGCCCCGCCACCCCGGAGGCATTATCGCGGGCGCCATGGAAGATCTCTTTGCCCTGCGGCGTCTCGCGCATTCCCAGATGATCCCAATGAGCCGTGTAAATGACCCATTCGTTTTTTCCCACCGGGTCGCTGCCTTCGATTTTTCCGACCACGTTGTTGGAGTTGATGACGCGGTCTTTCACTTTCAAGCTGAGCTGCGCCTTGACGCCAAGATCCACGGGCTTGAAATCGCGGGAGACCGCGGCCTTCTTCATCTCCTCAAAATCTTTTCCCGCCATGTTGAACAATTGCACGGCACGGTCGCGGGTGATCCAGGCCTCGATCGCAATCTTAGACGCGCCCTTGTCCTTGGACACCAGGGTGAACTGCTCCCCGCTCCAACTGCCTTTCACGACTTCCCAGGGATAGGCCGCGGGCTCGGTTTCATGAATGATGATGCACCCGGCAGCCCCCTTGCGCGCTGCCTCCTCGTACTTATAAGTCCATCGGCCATAATAGGTCATGGCCTTGCCTCCGAACATTTTCGGATCGAGCTTCCCAGGGTCCTTGGGGTCCGGGACCGGAGGATCATTGATTAACATCACTATGACTTTGCCTCTCACATCGACGTCTTTGAAATCGTTCCACTTGTATTCCGGAGCCACCACACCGTATCCGACAAACACCACCGGGGCATCGATGGACACCTGGGGTGCCTGGCGCTCCGTGAACGCCATGTAATCGTCCCCGTAATTCAGTTCTTCCTTCTTATCCGGCCCGGCGAAAACCAATTTGGCCTCGGTGTTTTCAATGGTCTCGCCCACCATCGGGACTTTCTGGAAATAGGTGCCGTCCGTATTGCCCGGCTTGAGTCCCACCTTTTTGAATTGGTCTGCGATGTACCGGAGGGTCAGGGTCTCACCTTTCGAGGCCGGCGCCCGCCCCTCATACTCGTCCGACGAGAGCGTCTTAATAATGCCGGAGATTTCGGGCGCATTAATGCTGCGCAGAGCTTTAACCTCCGGACTCATCTTTTCTTTCTCGGCTGCGGTGGCGGCCAGTATCAGGCACAGGAACGCAGCCAGTGCAAGGACGGACTGTTTTTTCATCGACATCTCCTTAGGGTATGAAAGAAGCCACGAGGGGCACCAAGGGGACAAAGGAAGGAATCCTCAGCGCCCTTGTGGGTTGGTGACATGAACACCAAAGTGGGAGTCCACGTACTGGTTCAAAATGCGGTTAAAATCCCGGGCGATCGTCTCGCCCTTCAAGGTGAGAAACAACTTACCATCGACATAGACGGGAGCCTTCGGTTCCTCTCCGCTGCCCGGAAGCGAGATCCCGATGTGCGCGTGCTTCGACTCGCCCGGCCCATTCACTACGCACCCCATCACCGCGACCCGCAATTCCTCAACGCCGGAGTATTTCTCACGCCAGACCGGCATTTGCTCGCGCAGGTAAGTTTGAATCTGGTCGGCCAGCTCCTGAAAGAAGGTTGAGGTGGTGCGGCCGCATCCCGGACAGGCAGTGACCTGCGGCGAAAAACTACGAATACCGAGAGACTGTAAAACCTGCTGCGCGACGTGCACTTCTTCCGTCCGGTCCCCGTTGGGGGCGGGCGTCAATGAAACACGGATCGTATCGCCAATCCCTTCCTGCAACAGGACGCTCATCGCCGCCGTTGAAGCCACGACCCCTTTTGCTCCCATGCCCGCTTCCGTCAAACCGAGATGCAAGGGATAGTCGCACCGGGTGGCCAGGCGGCGGTACACGTCGATCAGATCCTGGACTCCGGAAACCTTCGCGCTCAAGATGATTTTTTCATGGGCCAGGCCATAGCTTTCCGCCATCTCAGCGGAGCGCAGGGCGCTTTCCACCATGGCGTCCATGGTGACATCGCGCGCGTCCAAGGGTTGCGGCAGCCTGGCGTTCTCATCCATCATCTGCGTCAACAAGGATTGGTCCAGCGATCCCCAGTTGACACCAATGCGGACGGGCCGATTCAATTCCCTCGCGACTTCAATCAGGGTCCTGAAATTCTCGTCATGCCTCTTTCCGACCCCGACGTTCCCCGGGTTAATCCGGTACTTGGCCAGCGCGCGGGCACATTCCTTGTATTGGGTGAGCAGCAGATGTCCGTTGTAATGAAAATCACCGATCAGTGGGACATCGATCCCCAGGTCATCAAGCTGCCGGCGAATCTCGGGGACTGCCCGGGCTGCCCCTTCCACGTTGACGGTGATGCGGACCAGTTCGCTGCCGGCACGGGCCAAGGCGACGGTCTGACTCACAGTCGCCTTCACATCGACCGTGTCCGTATTGGTCATGGATTGGACAACGATGGGATGACACGATCCCACGGTGACCTGGCCGATCGAAACATTGCTTGTCTGCCGCCGCTGAAGGATTGCCATCTTAGATCGAAACGGCCTCCGCAAGGCCCATCTGCTCGCTGATGAGTCGCCCCAGAAGTTGGTCAATGGGCTCGCCTGTTTTCTCGTACACGAACACCGCTCTTTCGTCGGACCAGTTGAACTTGAAACTGGTTGTCCGTGCAGACAGCCAGAGCTGCTTGGCCGGGGGATTGGCGCTCAATACGAATGTGCCCGCATGGGGATCTTCAAAAAGCAGTTTGATCGTCCCCTCCCCCGCCTCGACTTCCATCTCCATGTCGGCCGAAGCCTGGTTCAGCCGGTCTTCCAACTCCTCGAGGGCCTGTTCTGCCCGCTCCGCGAACTCGTGATCGGTCATGACACTCACTCTGTCTCCAAGAAGTATTTTTCTCGGTTACGAAAGGCCGATTATAGCCGAAAACAGGCCCGACCACACCTGCAGGCGGAAATTCCAAATTCCAAAATCCAAACAAGACCCAAATTCCAAGCTTTAAACTCCCAAAGGTCTGCCAGCAATTAATTGCCAGGTTCTTTATCTGAATTTTGGAGCCTTGCAGTCCGTCCTCCCAAAGTAATTGATTGGAATTTGGCCCTTGGGTTTTGTTTGGATTTTGGACTTTGGATTTTGGACTTTGTTTTTTAGAACCGATGATGTGCTTGCTTCACGACCTGCCGGAAATCCTCCCCGATCATGTCTATCGCCTTACACATTTCAAAGAGCCGCGAGCGCATGCGCACTCCAATGCGATCCGTGAGGGACTCTTCGACAGGATAGTTGATGGCAGACCGTTCTTTTTTATTGCGCCGCATGTCCTCTTCCGGTTCCGAGGGGCGAGGTTCCATGTCGAGGAAATTCGTGGTCAGGAGAGTGGTTCGTTTGTCGTTGTAGCGGGCATTCAGGATGTAGGCGACGGTATCCTGGACCCACAACGACGGCTTGATGGCTCCCAGGTCGTCGAGCAGGAGCACATCCACGTTGAGTACCGGCTCCAGGATCGCCATCTCGCTGCTTTGGGAGATGGGATTATAGCTGTTTTGAATCTCTTTGAGCAGTTCACGAAAATCATAGAACCGGCACTCGATGTGTTTGTTGATGAGAAGGGATCGGAGGATGGAAACGGCGAGATGCGTCTTCCCGATGCCGCAGGGACCGATAAACAGCAATCCCACATCGACCAGGGGGTACTCCTCGGCGAACTTCTTCGCGAATTCCCGGGCGAACTTCTGGGAGTCAGTTCCGGGGTAAGTCTTGGAGGTGAAGGTGTAACTCTCGAAAGAGCAATGCTCGTATCGGCGGGGTATGCGGGCACTCTTGAGCAAGCGCTGAACTCGAGTGTCGAGCATACAATTACAGCGCCGTACCCCCGGGCTGCTGGACTCGCTGGGGGTACTGGTATCGTCACTGGCGACCGGGGCCCAGCCGGTGCCGTTGCAGATGGGGCAAACTTGGGCTTCTGTAGTCATCTTATTTTACCGTCAGTGGAATTGAGAAGATCAAGAGCGAAGCGAAATTCCAAATCCCAGAAGCCAAATTCCAAATAAGCTCCAAAACCAAAATTCCAAACAACCGACCTTATCCAGTCATTATAATTTGAAACTTGGTCATTGGAATTTGAGTTTTATTTGGAAGTTGGACTTTGGAGTTTGGACTTTGCTCTTAGCTGTCTCCGCTCAGAATATTTCCAAGGATACTCCCCCCGATCCCGGCAATCCCCTTTTGCTCATCCACTCGTCCATGCGCGGCACTCAGAACCTCTTCCGCCATGCGTGAGAAGGGCAGCGTTTGAAGGAGGACGTGACCGGGGCCGGTGAGCAGCGCATAGAAAAGACCTTCGCCACCGAACAGCGACCGTGTGAAACCGCCGATGAACTGGATATCATAATCGATCGTCGGGTCCATGGCCACCAGGCAGCCGGTGTCCACGCGCAACTGCTCGCCGGGAGCCAGATCGAATTCCACAAAATTTCCACCCGCATGAATAAAGGCGACTCCAGTCCCCGCAATCTGTTCCAGGATAAATCCTTCCCCTCCAAAAAATCCCGCCCCCAAGCGTTTGGTGAAGGCAACACTCAGGTTGACGTCTCCAAAAGCGCACAAATAGCTGCGCTTTTGGGCGATGATGGAGCTGTTATTCAAATTGACGGCCTGGACTCTTCCCGGATAAGGGACGGCGAAACCCACTTCTGCCCCCCGGCCCCGGCACTCGAAGGTAGCCATGAACAGTTTCTCGCCCATTAGAAACTTGCGTGCCAGACCCGAGAGCAGCCCCCCTTTCATGGAGACGTCCATATCGACATCGCCCTTCATGTAAAGCATGGCCCCGGGCTCCGCCTGGGCGCGGTCCCCCGGAGCGAAATGAAGTTTAACCGCCTGCATGACATCGCCCACGATGGAATATTGCATGGCACCTCCGAGGAAGGTTAGTCAAAACTCCTTTGGGACGGATCCAGCGAAACCTTAAGTACACTGACCTGGGTGTCTTCAGTAAATCAACGCACAGTTTAACCTGAATCCCGAAATTTGAACAAGCGGGATAGGATCGAACCTTTTTTGAGACCGAAACTATTATGGCTTCCTGGGAAGCTCGCAAAAATTCCGGAATTCAGGATTCGTCCAGGACAGGGGTAAAGGGAAGTCCAAATTCATCCGGCCGAGGCGATCCTATTTCAGATCGAATAGTTTTGCGCGGGGATTTTCCGGATGAAGTTGTTCCAACTCACGCAACAGCTCTTTGGTCCGATCGTCGCTCGCGGCGGGAGTCACCACCTGAACCTCGACCACCTGATCCCCGCGGGTGGATCCCTTCGAAGACTTGACTCCCTTGCCTTGAAGGCGGAATTTCTGGCCGCTCTCGGTGCCTGCGGGGATTTTGAGGACGGCCCGACCGTCGAGTGTGGGGACTTCGATTTGCGCTCCCAACGCGGCCTCGCTCACAGTAATAGGGAGAACAGAATGAATGTTGTTGCCGTCCCGCTTGAAGAACGGGTGGTCTGAAACGGTGATGACCAGGTAAAGATCCCCGGGTGGAGCCCCTTCAAGCCCGGGCTCCCCCTTGGCGGCCACGCGCAATCGGGTGCCTGTTTGAACGCCGGGAGGGATACGAACCTTGATGGGAACGGATTCTTCAACGTGACCTGATCCGTGGCACATTCCGCAAACCGAGGACAGTTTGCCCGTCCCTCCGCAGCGGGGACACGTCGATGGAATTTTCGTGCGCCCGCGCATGACGTTGACGGTGCCGGTGCCTTTGCATTCACTGCAAGGGACGGTCGACTTGCTCCGCCCTTTGCCTGTGCCCCCACACGTGGGACACCGTTCACGGCGGGAAATATTCATCCGGATTTCAGTGCCGCGAATCGAATCCCAGAATTCCAAATGGAGGGGGGTTTCAACATCGCTTCCTCGCAGGGATTCAGAGGCCGCTGGCTCCCGTCCTGCCGCTCCTTCTCTGAAAAGTTGGGAAAAGAGGTCTCTCAGGTTCGACCCTGAAGGTCGACCGGCCCCCGCCCTGAAGGGGTCTTGATCGCCCGGCGAAAAATCGAAATTCGAAAAATCAAAATTGGAGAAATCAACCCCGCCTCCCCCCGGACGTGCCTGCTGCCGCGAGCCCTCCGCAAATCGCGGGTCCGCAGTCCCGAACTGATCATACATTTCCCGCTTTTTGGGATCGCTCAGAACCTCGTAGGCTTCTGAAATCTTCTTGAACCTTTCCTCAGCGGCCTTATTACCGGGGTTTACGTCAGGATGATGCTTGCGGGCGAGTCGTCGGTAGGCTTTCTTGATCTCGTCAGGCGTGGCCGTTCGCTTTACTCCCAATCGCTCGTAAAAGTCTTCTTGCGCCATATGAAATTTTTAGTTTCCACCCGTCTTCTGAAGGGGAAGGGACGGTGAGCCCCTGAGCGGTCAATTCAGATACGAAGTTCGCTCCATCCCGTTTCTGAGCACGATCCTTAGTAGTGGAAAAGGTTGGGTAGCCCCAGTGACTTCTTTCTTCGGTGGCTTTTCTCAGACGTCCCCAAGAATTCGCCGGCGAAGAAACCCGCCGGGCCTGCCAAACCTTAATCCCTTCTTTCAATGTGAATCAGGCGAGAAGAGGAGGTTTGTTTTGGGAGCGTGACGCGGAGAACACCATCTGTTAGTTGCGCGTCGATGCGGGATTCATCAATCTCAGAGGAAAATTCAAAGGTGCGTTGAAACTTCCCCGTGGCACATTCAACCCGGTGATAGTTCTCCTTGGGAATGCCCTGGCCCAGTTTACGCTTTCCGGAAAGAACGATCTTTCGGCCCCGGACTTGCAGGTCTATGTCCTCCCGCAACACTCCGGGCAGTTCGGCCGTGATCGCGTACTTGTCATCGGTTTCATAACAGTCTACCACGGGCGTCCAATAACCGGCCGTGTCCCCGGGCACCAGTGAGGTGCCGAACGCAGGGGGCGACTCATCGAGGAGGGTGTTCAACCGCTTTTGAATCATCATGAGATCCTTGAGCAAATCCGCTGGAGTTGGCATATGAAGAAAGAAAGAGGCGCTACGAATGATCGGAGCGCCCTCAGTTTAACCTGAATTTCAGAAGAATACCGAAAATTAGTCCATTTCGGAATTCTGGTTTATTTCTTTTCGTCTACATCCACGTACTCGGCGTCGATCACATCCCCCTGTTTCCCTTCCGGGGAGGCGGACGGGGCTCCGCCGGTTTGACCGGGCTGGGCTCCCGGGGGAGGTCCTGCCTGGCCCGCCGCCGCGCCGGCTTGCTTATACATGGCTTCGGCGAGCCGGTGAGTTGCGGTTGTCAAAACTTCGACCGCTTGATTGATTCGTTCCAAGCCGCCCTCTTCCATGGCCTTCTTGGTATCCGCGATGGCCGCCTCAATGTTCTTGGCATCGTCCTCGGAAACCTTGTCCCGGTTTTCCTTCAATAGTTTTTCCGTGTTGTAGACCATCGAGTCGGCCTTGTTTTTCGCTTCAATCTCTTCGCGGCGCCGTTTGTCTTCTTCCGCATGGGCGTCGGCGTCCTTCTGCATCTGACTGATTTCATCTTTTTTCAAGCCACTGGACGCTGTGATCGTGATTTTCTGCTCCTTACCGGTACCCAGGTCCTTCGCCTGGACATTCACAATCCCATTGGCGTCGATGTCGAACGCCACTTCGATTTGCGGGACGCCGCGCGGGGCGGGCGGGATTCCAATCAGGTGGAACTTCCCCAGCGTCCGGTTGTCTGCCGCCATGGATCGTTCCCCTTGAAGCACGTGCACCTCCACGGAGGTCTGGCTGTCGGCGGCGGTCGAGAAGATTTCGCTCTTGCGCGTCGGGATCGTTGTGTTCCGGGGAATCAACACGGTATCCACGCCGCCGAGCGTTTCGATTCCGAGCGACAACGGGGTCACATCGAGGAGCAACAGATCCTTGACGTCGCCGGCCAGGACCCCCGCTTGAATCGCGGCGCCCACGGCCACCACCTCGTCCGGATTCACGCCCTTGTGGGGCTCTTTTCCGAAGAGCTCTTTCACGATCTGTTGAACGCGCGGTATACGGATGGAGCCACCCACCAGCACTACTTCATCGATATCGCTTGACTTCAACCCGGCGTCCGCCAGCGCGCGCTGGCAAGGCCCGACGGAACGTTGGAAGATGTCCTCGCAAAGTTGTTCAAATTTCGAGCGTGTCAGCTTCATCAGCAGGTGCTTCGGCCCGCTCGCATCGGCCGTGATGAACGGCAGGTTGATTTCCGTCTCCATGACCGTGGAGAGTTCGCACTTGGCCTTTTCGGCCGCCTCTTTCAAACGCTGCAGGGCCATGCGGTCCTTGGAGAGGTCAATGCCCTGGTCCCTGCGAAATTCTTCCGTGATCCACTCGATGAGACGATGGTCGATGTTGTCGCCGCCGAGATGGGTGTCCCCATTCGTCGACTTCACTTCAACAACGCCTTCGCCCACCTCCAGGATGGAAATGTCAAAAGTGCCGCCGCCAAAGTCATAAACGGCGATGGTTTCATCTTTCTTTTTGTCTAGGCCATAGGCCAGTGCAGCTGCGGTCGGTTCGTTGACAATGCGCACCACGTCCAGTCCGGCGATCTTGCCGGCGTCCTTGGTCGCTTGCCGCTGCGAGTCGTTGAAGTAAGCCGGGACGGTGATCACGGCTTTCTCCACCTTTTGGCCAAGATAGTCTTCTGCGCTCTGCTTCATCTTTTGCAAAATCATGGCGGAGATTTCAGGGGGATTATACTCCTTGCCCATGGTGGAGACCCGGGCATCGCCGTTGCTCGCTTGGACCACTTTGTACGGCACCATCTTCATCTCTTCGTTGACTTCATTGTAGCGTCGACCCATGAATCGCTTGATCGAGAACACCGTGTTCTCGGGATTGGTTATGGCCTGTCGCTTGGCCACCTGACCCACGAGTCGCTCCCCAGACTTGGTGAACGCCACCACGGACGGGGTCGTCCGGGTCCCTTCGGAGTTTGCGATCACAACAGGCTCGCCACCCTCCATGACGGCGACTACGCTGTTGGTCGTCCCCAGGTCGATTCCGATCGTTTTACTCATTTTTAAACCCTCCAAGGCGTAACTGGAATGACTCCCACGCCACTCCCAAAAATTAAGATGGGGACTCTTAAATGTCAAGGGGATGCAAGGATTAGCTTTCCAGGTGCCTGTGGCCCAGGGGCTACTCCAGACATACAGTCCGATGAGACGTCGCGGCATGCCTCGAGCGGCGCTCCCGCGCCCCTTGAGAGCTGGGGGACAAAAAACCACGAGGAATCGGAGGATGATCCTCCACCGCGACCCAATCCCTTTACCTTTCCTGCTTACTCAGGGTGATCTGTGTTCCCGCATCACCAAAGAAGCTGAGGCTTGTCGTGGCGGCCCCATTGACGCCCAGCAAGATAATCTGGGTCTTGAACCCACCCCCGTTGGCAATCTGCGGGAAAAGCAAGGGGTTGGGAGGGGCCTGATTGGCGTCGGCGATGGGGAACGTCGTGAGCAGGAAATCGCTGCTCGGGAGACGGGTGTTGTTGAGCGAGCGCAAGGTGACCGCCACAAAAGGAGAAGCTGCACTAATGTCCAGCACGCCCGTGAAACCGCTGGGTAGACCAGCGATGAACTGGTCCGCAAACTTGGCCGCGTGTCCCAAAGGGTTCAGAGGGACCGGCCCCGAGCCGCCTGCCGAAGTAATGCCGTCCAGTTGAAACGCATTGATGGTGACGTTGAGGCTCGACCCCTGAGCTGGATTGGCAATAGCCAATCCCGTGTTGTGGGTGCCGGCGGCACCCACCGTTTTATCCACGTAGATTCGTGCATGCGTGGTCGGAGTCGCTGCCGGAATGCCCGACTCCGTGACCAGGATCCCACCCTGCGTAAGGCTGAACACACCGGCCCCCACCGGCGAGTTACCGGTACTCCTTGTCACCAGGGCCCATCCCACATTCTGGCTCGTAGGCGACCCGTCCGTTTGGATCACCCTGAACCCTCCCGGGGGGATGTTATACGCGATGGAAGAGCCGGTTGTGCCATCCACCAAGCGGACCGAAAGGGATGCCCCCGCGTCGGTGAACAATTGCACTGTACCCGTCTCCGCACTCGTCGAGGTGTTCAACAGAATCAAGAAGGTTTTGAATCCCCCCCCATCGACCACCTGGGGGAAGTTCAAGGAGGCGGTTGAGAGAGCCGCGTTCAAGTCCGCAACAGGCGTCGTGGTAATCAGGGTATCGCCGCGCTGGTTATTGGTCAGTCGCAACGCCACCACCGAAAGCGGCTGATTGCTCACAATGTCGAGCGTGCCAAACTGGGTGGTGGTGGAGAAATTTGCCGGCACAACAAAACCGGGCGCGACTTGATTGAGTTGATCGATGAACCGGGCATCGTGAGCCCCGGTGCCCAGGGTGCTGTTCCCAGCGGCCAGAATTGAGGTTCCGCTGGCATCCCGCAGGGTGTAATTGATATTGGCCAGGGTCGCGCCGCGGTTCACAATGGCAAAACCCGTGTTGATGCTAATGGTCCCGGCATTGAATTGGTCCGATTTGGCCGGCACGTTGGTGCGGAAATCGATGAAGATTCGAGTGGAGGTCGTCGGCGGGGACGCGGGCACACCGGCCTCAGCCACCACTACATTGTTCTGCGTCAGGCTGAATACCGCCGTCCCATAAGGTGGGGCGCCGCTCGTCGCAGTCACCACACCGTATCCGGCCTGGACAATTCCCGAGCTTCCCAGGGACGTGAAAGTGGATGCGCCGCCGGACTGGAGGGTCAGGTTGAGGGGCTGGGAAGGAACTGTGGCGTTGGCCACCAGGTCCACCAGGTTTGGAGACACCGTGGAACGGCATTCGGATCCGCCAGACCCGGTCACCGCCTGAATTTCATAAAAATATTCATACCCCGGCGCCACTTCCGGGTCGAGATATGAAGTCGGCCCGGTAAAGAGATTATCACCGGAGGTGGGGCTCGACCCCCGCGTCGCCGGGTTGATCAATTTGAAATAGACCCCGTTGCGGCCATAGTAAGAAGAGGGGATTGGATCCGCCTCGAAATTGTGTCCCGGCGGTGAGGCCGCGGTACGATAGAGCCGATATCCGGTAGCGCCAGCCACAGGATTCCATTGGAGCATAATGCCGCCGGAAGGTTGAGGTGTGGCTGTAAAACTCGTGGGAGCCGACGGGGAACCGGGCCCGCCCGGAGCAGTGGTGCAGTTCGCTTGAAACCTCGTGGCGGTAGCCCCTTCGGTGCCGTGCGCCCGAAATGCCTGGAAGATCAGGTCGCCGTTGGGTGTGCCGTTCGCGATGTTTCCATCGTCGTCGTCCACAGCAAGAAAATTGCCATAAATACTGCCTGCCCCAGCACTCCCCAGCGCGTTTGTGATTCCGGGGAGTCCGAGATAATAAAACCGTTCAATCATGTACCACGCCTGGTTTGTCCCGTAGCGCGTGACCAGAAGTTTGAACAGATCAATCACAGAACCCGCGGAGAGATGGCCTTCGCAGTGGCATTCGTAACCAAGGGTTCCGGTGCAACTCGCCCCTTTGGTCCCGCAAGCATTCGTGGAATCATTGCTCTCCAGGCGACCGAGTGTTCCCGCCGAACAGGCGCCGGAGCCGGTGTCATGACAGATAAATACATTGAAGTCCCGGACGCCGGTTAGCCGTAATGTCAAAGGTTCGACGGGGAAACCTGTGGACGTACAATCGTCGCCCTGCGGGAAACCATTTGTGAAAAATCCGGCCGGGTCCGGAGGAAAGAAGTCGCCCGGGCTCAAGCAGCTGCGATGCGTGTTAAGCCAGGCATCGACATCCGCCAGTCCTTCGCCCTTCCCCAAATCGCCGGTGTTTGCGTTGGCACTGCCTTTGGTATGGGCGTCGAGCGCATGACCATATTCGTGCGACATCGTATCCGGTTCGGAAGCTTGATTGTTCTCGTGTTCCGAAGGCCCGCAGTCTCCCAAATCCATGCACTCTTGATTACCCGCGTTAGGGCATCGGTTTGTCCAGAATGCATTGCATCCGTCATTCACCAGAACATTGAAATTTGAATTGAAGAATGCGTCCATTGAACCGAATCCCGTGAGAAACTTCTGGGCATGGGTGATGGTAAAATTGTCGTGAAACCAGCCGTTCCGAGCCGCATGGGTGGCCAGCCCGTTCCCCGGCGCAGGTGAACCGGGGCTGGTCGAGCAGCGGCCATCATCAAAATGCGCGGCAAAAACGATACTCCCCGAGCCATCCGCAGAACCTTGTGGAGAGGTGCATAAGGGAGATCCGATCTCCCTGACGTTCGTTTGTGCTCCCGAAAAGGTCCCGGAAAATCCCGCCAGATTCAGTCCGCCCGGGTCAAAAATTCCTCCCGGATTCGTGTTAATGCTGGTGACTCCATTGATCACAGTAAAACGGTCAATGGGCACCAGGTACTCGGGTGCCTGTTGTCCTCCGCTGTTAACAAATCCCGGTGTGGAGACCGGACCTCGGGTGTAAATCGCGCCCTGGACTTTTCCCTGCTGGTAGCGGTTTTGATCAAACAGGTCGACGATCTCTCCGGTGTTCGCCTCGACCAGGGCCACCGGGGAGCGAACATCATCGGGAACATGAAATTGAATCCGATACACCAGCTTCGCTGCGTAACCTTGCCCCGCAGGGCCGACATAGAGAGCCGTTGTGTTTCCATCGGTTGGTGGCTGTTTCGTCCGAGCTGACAAGGCAGCCGGCGATTCAACCAAAGTGATAAACAGCTCCGCAGCGTGATCCAGAAGAAGATCTGTATCGCCTAATCCGAGGGACTGCCTCAGGCGGGCCACTGCCGCCATGGGCGAGAGCGCGGGGTTTGTGGAGACATTTATGGTGGCGACGTGTTCGGCATTATAAAGGATCATGTTGCCGTGACTGATGAACATTGAAACTTGGGAATCCAGAACGGGAACCCCTTGATAATAATTTTGGAAGACGAGGCGGACCTTTCCCGTCGCCTCTTCCATCATTCCACTGGCCGCAGCATCAAGGGCGAGGGCGGTGGGATCAATCTTAAGGAGTGTCTGATTGTCGACCAGGAACTGGCGCGCCGTTTTTTCAAGGCTGCCAATGGTTTCGGTTGAGGCGAGCTTGGATTGCCAGGCAGGGCCCAGCTTGGACGCTGTCTGGCTGCGCGCGGAGAAAGGAATCCCTTCGCCCATGAAACTCTTGGGCGTCATGCTGCGCTCGTCCACGAGCACCTGCCATTGAGAACCGTATTTCCTCTTGAATTCCATCATGGCGGGGCTTTTCGCATAATCCTCCTGCATCAGTCGGTTCAGTGTTCCTGCCCCGACAGTGCTCTGAGGGGTCTCGGGGATCTCCCGGGCGGCCAGCTTGGATCTCTCAAAGCCAGCCTTTCCGGGTTGCTGCTGCCGTCGCAGTTCGGTTGCCTTTTTGGCCCACAGGAGTGAGCCAGGGGAACTGAGACCCATCAGGAAGAGAGCCCCCAGGGAAAAGGCTGTCAGAAAGGAGAGCGCTCTCGTCTTCGCGCGCCGCTTCGTCGAAATATTCTTAGACTTCAGGATTGCACTGGTAGGTTTCACCGTAAAATTCACAACTAACCTCCCCACCGGCGAAAGACGCTACCCGGGCCGGATCTCAATTTGTATTAGATTCTACACACACTGTTCTTTGACCGAACCCGTGTGCCGTGTCACAATGACGCATGTTCGCGATCAAAAACCCCTGAGGGGAATCGGTCTTCGGTTCTGATACCACATCAGAAAACTGATTCCCGGCGTTCATTCGTCAGAGGAGGGGAACAAACATACCCGGGAGGGCTGCTTCGTCTGTCACCTGACCGGATACCGCGATTCCCGACACGCTCTGACCGCGGATACCGATGTGACAAGGTGAGTCACGAACAGAGGGTGATCCTCGAGGAATGAACACATTTTCTAAGTGGAGTATGTTATCCAAAATGGCCTTCGAATACCACCTTAAAAACAACAGCGTGCCCTCGACGAACCGTCCGAGGATGTTTGCGGTTTTCGCTCTCACGGCAGCTTCGCTGCTATTGGCCGCATGTGAGTCCCCGGGAAAGAAGGAGACGCTGACACCCCAGGAAGCTGCCCTGGCCCATCCCGGACCTGTCCGTGGACAGTTCACTGCTCTGGATGCCGCGCAGATTTTCTATTTGGATACCCGGCCCGATGCTTTGGTTGCCCAAAGCGATCCGGGAGCCGAAACGCAAGCGGTTTCACCGGTGATTCTGATCCATGGGCTGGGAGCTTCGACCTTTAGCTTTCGCCGGAACCTGGTGGAACTCTCGAAACACACCCGTGTCATCGCACTCGATCTGAAAGGATTTGGTTTTTCGAAAGAATACACGGACAAGGACCTCTCCTTTAAGGCGGAGTCCGCCATCGTCGTAGCGTTCATGGACCGACTGAAAATTCCGCGCGCGACGCTGGTCGGTCACTCGCTGGGGGGTACGATCGCAGCGCGTGTGGCCGCCCTCCATCCCGAGCGAGTGGATCGCCTTGTTCTGATTGACAGCGCCACACTTTACATTACGCGCCCTTTTGCCACGCGCCTCCTGCGGGGCCGAATGCTGACCGGACTCGCTTACCAACTCGCGGGGCCGGACCGTCAGCGGGTCCGCACACTCCTGCTCAAATCGTATGCCGACAAGTCCAAGGTCAGCGATGCCGATGTGGAGGGATACTATTTCCCGTTCACGATAAGGAACTCCGCCGAGTCACTAAAACGCTTTCTTACCACCTCCAACCCCAACGAGAACGCGCTTTTTGAACGAATCCAGGCACCCACCCTGATTTTGTGGGGAGCGAAAGATTCTTTTATTGATCCCAGCGTTCGTGATTTCTTGCATCGCCAGATCAAGAATTCAACGGTGAAGGTCATCGAAGGGGCAGGTCATGCACTGATGGAAGAAAAACCCGAGGCGGTAAATCGGGAGATAATTCAGTTCATTGAAAAGTGAGAGGCGAAGGTTTCAGGCGATCTCTCGGAGTGACCACCCGGGGTGTTCTCCAAACGGAAACCCCAATCACTCAGGGGGTCCAATCACTACATCCCTCGAAACAGTGACGTGATCGGCGGCTTCTGCTGTGAGATCCCCCATTAAAATCTTTTCCGCCAACCGAACGGCGGCATCGGGTTTTGCGAGGGCCTGGGCTGCCAGTCTCATTTTATCTAACTTTTCACGAGAGTTTTCAAAGAGGGAATCGAGCGCTGGTCTCAACTGAGAAATGGATTTGACCGCCAGGGCCGCCCTCTGCCCGACCAGAAACTCGGCGTTCTTTTCTTCGTGCCCGGGGATGGGGTTTACAAAGACCATGGGGAGGCCCTTGGAAAGCGCTTCGGTCGTTGCTAGTCCACCCGGCTTGGAAATGAAGCAATCCGCCACCGTCATCAGCTCCGGGATAATGTCAACGAAACCATAGATCTGAAGGGTGCTTCGATCCCCCGGGCGGTTCTGGCCGGGGCGTGCGTCCAGTTTCATTTTGAGCTTCTCGAGACGAAGGCGAACACCCTCATTGTGCCCGGCGATGGCGAGAATCTGAACCGTTCTCTCGCGGCCCATCAGATCCTCGACCACCTGGTCCAGTTCCCCGAAGCCGACACTCCCCCCCATGACGAGCAGGGTGTCCACGTCGGATCGCAACCCCAAACGAGTCCCTATTGCTCGCCGATCATAAGGAGTCTGAAATGAGGCGGAAATGGGGATGCCAACCGCTTCAACCCTTGAAGGCTCGACTCCAAGTTGCATGAGCCTCCCGGCAAGCTCCGGGTGGGCTACCACGAGCAAATCGGCAGGCGTCCTCGACCAGATCGGATGCGCGTCGTAGTCCGTAATGATGGAGATGAGGCGAGGCTTCGAGGACCACCGCCGCGAAATGAGGTAGGCCAGCTCATGGCAGTTGATTTGAGTGGAAACAATCACGTCAGGTGCAAATCGGGTCATCCGCTCGACAAGCAAAGGGTTCCCGCGCTGGAGGAGGATTGCGGGCGCCGCAAACCTCCTTCGCGCGAAGAGGGAGCTTCGATACAGCCATCGCCAGATCCAGGGAGCGCGTTCAATGAGAAACTCATAACCTTGAAACTGAAAAAAGCGCAACAGGGGAGAGACCAGCTGTTTAATGTCGAGCACTTCTGTGTGGCACGAAGGCTCCAGGGCGTGGAGGGCCTCGACGACGGCGTCAGCAGCACGGAGATGGCCTGATCCGAGGGAAGCCGCCAACAAAAGGACTTTTCGTGGAGGTCGAGTGGTCATGGCGGGAAGGCTGGTCCTGGCGATGAAGGACCGCCCTTAACTCTTGGCGCCCTCTCCGTTCTCGGCAGTGAGGACTTTCTCATTACACCGAAATCTTATCGATCGCGAACTGCCGCAATTGTTCGAAACGCAGAGAAGCCCGCGCAAACAACGAGGGCGCATAGCTGAATGAAAGCGAAGCGCAGAACACCGCGGCGACAACCCCCGCCAGAATATCGAGCGGCCAGTGAATGCCCAAATAAAGCGTCGAAGCAATCACCATCGAAGCCGCCAGGGTCGCGAGGAGTGCCATCCTTCTTCGGCCGGATCGCCACGCGGCAAGGGCAATCAGCAAGGCCAGCGACGTATGAAAACTGGGGAAGCAATTGTCCAACGCGCTAATAGAACGGAAATGCTCCATGATGATCGGGCTGATGCGGTCGGCCAGCAGCCGAACGTGCGAATCACTCACCCAGACCTCGTTGACCGGAAAAAAGAGGTAGAAGGGGAGCACGAAGAGAAGGTTGGAGAAGTAGCCGGCGACGAGGAACTGGGCCACCTCTTCCCGGTTGTCGTAAACCAGCACGAAGAACACGGCAAACATGATTGCAGGAAACACCCAAACATAAGTGTAGGTGAAACAATAAGTGATGAACAAGCTGCGGTGCCGCTGGATCCGTTCCACCCAGTCGGCCCCGAAACGGGAGACAAAGGGAGTGTAGTCTTTCCGGATCGCGTGTGTGACGCGAGCGTCGAAGTGCGCCTCGACGTAATCGATCAGTGAAACAACAAAGACCGCAAAAAGGCAGAGAACGTACCCTGTCTGTGCCAGGCGTTCACGGATCTGCTGGAAAATCTCCCCCAGCGGAATCCGTGGAATCATGAGCTTGACGAACAGTAGAATCGTGCCTACCAGGATGATGGTCTGCACAATCGAGTATTCGAACCGGATCACAACCCCCCCCAGATGCAAAAAGACAGAGACAGCGAGTACAACAAACATGGGTCAACTGATCGTTTCTTGATCAATCCCATCTTAACGAGGTGAGCGGAGATCGTCAACTGTCCCCAGGCACATCGAAAGGAATTGGTTGAAAATCCGGGGTGTTACACGTCGGAATTTTCCCATGACTTGAGGAGGTTTTAACCTGAATTCCAAAATTTGCTTTAAAGATTTCGAAATGCAGGTTTAAGGCAAGGATTATTCGTAGCGGAGGGCGTCAATAGGATCGAGGGTGGCAGCCTTATGGGCGGGATAATAGCCAAAGACCATGCCAACGAAGGCGGAGACACTGAGGCCCACGAGGATGGCGATCAATGAAATCACAGTGGGCCATTCGAGGACGTTGCTGATGACGGCGGAAGAGAGAATGCCCAGCCCCACTCCGATGACCCCTCCGACCACCGTCAGCGTCACGGCCTCCACCAGAAATTGCAGACGAACGTCACTCTGGTGAGCGCCGACGGCCAGGCGCAGGCCGATCTCGCGCGTCCGCTCAGTGACGGTGACCAGCATGATGTTCATCGTGTTGATGCCGCCAATAAACAGCGCCAGCGAGGCCACCGTGGCGAGCAGCAGGGTCATGATGCGGTTGGTCTCATTGACCATCTCGGCGATCTCGGTGTAATCCCGGATCGAGAAGTCGTCGGGTTGATCGGATCGAAGATGATGACGTTGTCGCATGAGCGACGTGATTTGTTCCTTGGCCATCCCGATCTGTTCGCGGCTCACCACGGAGATATACATGTCCTTGATGTAACGGATGCCGAGCATCTTGCGCTGCGCCGTGGTCCAGGGGATGATGATGTTGTCATCCTGGTCGGCTCCCGTCACACTGCTTCCCTTGGTTTCCAGCACGCCGACCACCTTGTAGGGATTTCCGCGGACCCGGATGGTCTGCCCTACAGGGTTCTTGCCCTCGGGAAAGAGCTGGTCCACGATGGTTTGACCCAACACCGCAACCTTTTCAGCCGAAGAGATATCAGATTCGGTGAAATAATCACCCTTCACCACATTCCAATGCCGGATGAGGCGGTAATCCAGATCTACTCCGTTGATCTGCGTATTCCAGTTATGGTCTTCATAACCCACCTGGGCACGAAAGTCGACGTTGGGAGAGGCCAGCGCCACGGAAGGACACTGGTTTCGCACCGCCACCACGTCCTCGTACATCATGGTGTTGAACGCCGTCCGCACGCCTTGAATCTGTCGATTGCCGGCTTCGACGAAAAGCATGTTCGTGCCCATGTTTTCCAGCTTTTGAATCACAGCCCGGTTGGCGCCATCCCCGATCGAGACCATCGCAATGACCGCTGCTATCCCTATGGAAATGCCCAAAAGGGTAAGGGTCGCGCGCAGTTTGTGGCGCCCCAGTGCTTTCCATGCGGTAAAGATGTTGATTCTAAGCCACTGCATTCAAGGCAGCCTCTCGATTGGACTCGTGAATAATAAGGACGTCAGAAGCCTGGAATCCGTTGCACCAGGAGCTGGAAATTCCAAATTCCAAAATCCAAATAAATCTCAAATTCCAAAAAAACAAAAGGTCGTTCGACGTTAGTCGACAACTATTGTGACAGGGCTTTTGTTTGGCATGTTTGGAATTTGCACTTTGGAATTTATTTGGATTTTGGAGTTTTTCTCCGACCCATTCTCAACGCTTCAGATTAACGTGGTCCAGTGCGCTCCGAAACCCGCGTGCGCCCCTCAATTCAAAAAGATCAGCCGAAATTCAATGACGCCTGCGAAGACGTCGATCTTGTTTGGTGCGTTTGGATTTTGGACTTTGGAATTTATTTGGATTTTGGATCTTGGAATTTGGCATTTCCCTTCGAGGCTCTTCAACGTTTGAGATTGATCTGATCCAGTGCCTTCCGGATGCCACTGGCGATCTTCACCGCGGACCCTTCACCCCAGAAATGCATAAAAAACAATCGCGGCTCATCATCCAGCATGTGGTTATGAATGGCGGTGACGGATATTCCTGCGGATCGAAGGGCTTGGATCACAGGATTGACTTCACGGCCGACGAGCACAAAGTCACCGGTGGCGGCCGCCCCGTCCGGGGCATCCTGAAAGTTGATGGAATTGGCAGTCCCCATGAGGGGCGGAATCTCATTTCCATGGTCGATGATCGTTTCAGCACGAGGGATGCCGAAGGAAAGTACACCCCCGCTTTCTGAACCTTTCCGGCCCAGAATTTCTTCGATCTTCTTGACGTCGAATTTAATGGCGTCCGCTGCGGACTTCTTCACTGCATCCGAGTGGGGGACCAGAGTCAGCGGAGTGGCTGTGGTCGAGAGCGCTGCCCGGAGAGATTTTGCGAGAGTTTCTCCCGTGCCGTGGCCCATGTAGTGCATGTACATGACATGAGGGGTCTCACCGATCAGGTGGTTATGGAGGGCGGAGATCAGGATCCCGCCGGAGGCCAGACGATCGATCACATTCTCGACCTCACTTTGCAGAAGCACGAGGTCCCCCATCAGGGTGGCAGAGTCCTCGGTCCCCGTGAACGCAGCCCAGGAGCCCAAGGCCAGTCCCGGCTTCAGTGTCACATTCCCGAGCGTCACCTTCAGGTCAGTACGCGGAAACCCAAACTTCACGGTGGTGCCACTGTAGCTTCCCGCCCTTCCGAAAACCGCTTCGACCTTTTTCCAGGACGTGTCGTTACTTGCGGCCCGAGTGGGGGTCTGGGGGACGATCCATAGCGTGGTGATGGTGACGAGGATAAGAGAACGGAACCGCGTTGTGAATCGATTCATGGATTTCATCGTGGACTCCTTGGTTGAAAGCAGTGGCCAGTGGTCAGCGGCCAGTGAGTGGTGGTCATTTGACAATAATTAGTTTCCATTTGCCAGTTGAGGTGCTTCTCAAATCCTTGATCTTTCAATTTGACTGCACACGTAACTCGGATCCAGACTGAATGGACATTGAATGAGAAGATGGCAAAGCGATCCGCTGCAAAAGAAATATCTTTATTTTGCTATGACACTGACTACACGGCTAAACCAGTGAATTCTCGCCCTTCACTGCCCACTGCTCACCGACCACTGCCCACTGCTTCTTACTGCTTGCAGAATTCATACAACGCCTCATAAACCGGGAACTGCCTTTCCAGACGTTCCTCATCGGACCCGCAGGTTTTGGAAAACCCGTTGGCGATGGCGTATAGCCCTGCGCTTTCCGGAGCGACGTGCATTTCGCTGGGGATGTCCGCGCCATGCACGATGAGGGCGAGTCTCGCCAGGGCCGGCTCTCCGGTCAAATGGAATTCTTCGAGGATGGTTTCAAACGAACATTTTCCATCCCGGTGGTTTAATTTGACCGCGGGGTTCCGGGGGACATCAAAAGGGGTCGCGTGGAGCTCCCGGGCCCGGTCCATGATAAGCCCTTCTGGAACAAAAATAAATTCCGCTTCAGGATCGATAAAGCGTTTGATTAGCCAGGGGCAGGCCACCCGATCGACTTTTACGTTTTCGCGAGTAATCCATCTCATGCATTGACCTCCTGAGTCTTCTCATGAACACAAACAAGAAAGTAGAGAGCCCCCGCCACGCCGCAAAGGAAGGCTGCGTGGAAGGTGGCGTTCGGTGAAAGAACATGCCAAAGCCATCCCCCCACCGCGGCGGCCGGAGTCACCGAAATGTTTCGGATAAAGTAATAAAGTCCGACATGACGTCCCCGGGATTGTTCGTCTGCAAAGTTCACAATCATCGCTTTCCGCGCGGGCTCCCCGAATTCGCGAAGGCCTCCGATCACAAAGGCCCCGAGCATTTGTGGAAAGCTCCGGGCGAGCGCCACCATCAGAGGAAAAAGCGCGAAGCAGACGAAAGTGAAAAAGACGAGCGGTTTCCGTCCGATCCGGGCAGTCAAGGCGGCGGCCGGAAAATACCCCGCGATGGCAGTGAGCATTTGGACTCCGACGAGCAGCCCGAACTGTTTGGGGGTCAGCCCGATAACGTTGATGGCATAAATCACGATGAAGATCTCGGCTATCCCCTCAGCGAGTCTTGCGAGGATGTCCGAAAAGAGGAGCCGCTTGAACACGGGCGAAAAGCTCCTGAAGACCCGGGCCATCCCGCCCGAGGGAGATAAAGGGGAGACTGGAGTTTGAATATAGAACCTTTGTTGAAGGACCACGGTCAACAGAGCCATCACGATGGCGATGGCCAGCCCGGTCCGGACTCCGCGAATAATCCCCCCACGAGCGATCAGAAGTCCCCCCAGGGCGGGAGCAATGACGATGGGCACTCGTTTGACCAACGATTGCCAGGAGAACCCCATCGTCCTTCGCTCGCGGGACAGGGCCGCCCCGATCATTGCGAAAAGGGCGGGGGACCCCAGAGACGACCAACTCATGACAAACAAAACCCCAATGAAAAGCATCCACGGTCGCGAACTGAGTAAGTAAATGGCATAACCGCAGGCGGCCATGCCGGCGAACAAGGTCAAGGCCCGACGCTCGCCCAGGTGGTCGGAGAGGACTCCACCGGGGTATTGATAAATGGCGTCGAGGAAGTCTTTAAAGGTCCCAAAGGCGGCAATCAGGGCGATGGAGGCGCCCAGGGCTTCCAGGTATTTCGGCAGAAAACTGTTCCAGAGCTCTTCGCCAAAAGCGACCAGAAATACGGCAATCGACAGGACGATGATGTTGCGTTCGATGGAAATCGGTTTTTGGAGGTTCAAGGAATTCACCGCGCTCACTTTGACACTCTTCCGGATGAGGGATGTTTGCCTGATCTCAGGGCGTGCCGCCCTTTAGACTTCTGCTTTTGTTGCAAATATTCGTAAAGCTGATCGAATAGACGGTGTCCCTCTTCCAACCTCTTGGAATCCTCTTTGACGGCCTTACAGAGCGAATGGATGACGAGGTCGAGTCCTGCGGCTTCGGCTCGACCAAACTTCTCGTCTTTGAGATCGATGTCATGGACAATTTCCGCCATGCCCCTGAGGACCAAATCGGAGTGCAATTCAAACCGTTTGATGAAGGTTTCGAAGGTGCAATCCTCCCCGTGATGACTGAATTCTGCGCCAAAGCAATCGAAGGGGATCGGTCCCCGCGGGATCCGGCCTTCCGGCGCAAACAGGATTCTTGCCCCCGGATCAATGAACCGGCGGATCAGCCAGGCCGACGCCAGCCGGTCAATGTGCAGGTCTCGGCGCGTCACCCAGGTTTTGCCCCGGAATTGCGTCGGCGAGCAGCGGTCGTGGGAGGGGGCGGAGGGGGTAGCGATCTCCGGGCTGCGCAGCGCTTCGAGCCGACGCCCGAGACGGGTCACCTGCTCTTCCACCGCGCGCGCCCGGTTCGAACGAAAAAAGTCCACCCGGCGTATCCGCTCCAACGACGACTTCAGATCTTCCCAATCCGAGAGCATCTTCTTCATGCGCTGCGCAGAGTGATGCGTGCGGTCCCGGTTGGAGTCCAGTTTTTGCCCCAGTGCGCCGGACAGCCGCAACAAGTCCTCATAGTCAGCATCCCGGGCCGCTTGGAATTGGTTCTTGAGTTCCTGGTTCTCGTGCTCGCTCAGAGCCTCCGAAAGAAAGACCGACGCCTCGCCCCCACCGTCGCGAATCTGTTGCGACAGCCACTCGAAGTCTTCATGCTGGTCTTTGGAATAGGGAAGCACATAGACCGAGTTGCGGTGCAGCACCGCGCCCATCTTCTTCAGGGCGCGCCAGATCTTGACGCGTGCCTGCGACGGTTGTGGGGGAATCTGATGAACCAGAAAAAGCCAGCGCATAGAGGATGATCTTGATGTAACGGACGTTACAAAGAATAACAGACGTTACGAGTAGTGTCAATGGCTTGAGCTCGTCGGGGGGTGGCCACTTGGGGCCTGATCTTCTCACTAGAAACCTGTCAAATCCCCCCGACGGTAGTCGGGGGATCGTTCAGATTCAACCTAGCGAATGATAAGACTCTTCAAGAACTAGGATGTCAGGTTTGGTAGGCAGTATTTGAATGATCCCCCGACTGCCGTCGGGGGGATGTGCGCCTGAAAGCGCGTGAAGTCAGAGAGGTGAAAGTCCTCTCCAGGCCGACGCTCACGGCCTGAAACGGAAAGTAACTGCGGAGCCCGAAGCCCCGTGGGGAGCAACTGGAAGTGAACGACCCGTC
>JBGQBO010000043.1:0-43325 GCA_041494885.1 Terriglobia bacterium | reverse complement strand
GCGCCGGATCACCTGGACCGTGGATTGATACCCCATATGGAACCTCCCTCAGGCATCGGATGGAGGCAGAATATCATAGTATTATAGCTAGTCAACATTTTTTTCGATTTTTTCACAGCTTCTAAACCGGCGGGCTGTACGCAACCAAGCTCGCTGAAGCGGGCTAAGACCGCGGCTTGGTACAGCGTTTCCCTTGGTTCGGCGCTCGACCTCCTCCCGTTCTAGCAATGTTTGCCTTTGTTCAGGGTTCGTTCTGCTATGGTTGCAGCAGCGTTCTCCCAGCACCGGTTCCATCCTGGGTAAGACCAAATTGGCCTGGAAAAATGAAAACGGGATGTTGACCCAATCCAATCCCCGGGGTGCCGCAGGCATGGGATTTTTCATGCCTGCGAACGATGGCGCTCGCTGAAAGAAGGTTATTGATGGGTGCCGCAGGCATGTAAAGAGCACATGCCTGCGGCACCCGGTGGCTCGCATCAAGGCGCAGGCATGTAGAGAGCGCATGCCTGCGGCACCCAGCGATAGATCTGAATATGCACCGCCCCTCCTTGATCTTCGATTTTCATTTCCTGTTCTCCCTTCTCCCGTCCTTCAATCATCTTCGACGAAGCCTTTGATCTAAGAGGCACCTGATTTCTATAGAATTGAAGCCACGGGTGGGGTAGACTTACCGGTAATCAGACATCATTGTTCTAAGACATACTGGGGACGTTCAATTTTCATTCCGAGGAGTATTACCTTCATATCAAGGGCCCGCTTTCACGGAGTCATTTCTAATTTCAAAACAATCAGGGAGGAAGATCGACTATGTCCAATGGAACAAAAAGCACGTGGCAGATGATTCAGATCCCAGCGGTTATCACGCTGGCGATAACCATCCTGCGTCTCATCGGTGAACTTCAACACTGGTCGCCCCGGTTTTTCAATTCCGATCCCGGCGGACCGGGCGCCATTGTCGGGATCGTCTGGCTGGTTCCGATTCTGGGAATCTACTTTGCTGTGAAGCTCGCCCACCAGGAAGGCGGTCCCGAAAGCAAAGGCAAAGCCATCGGATTGCAGATCCTGGGAATCGCGGTGATGTTTGGCGGAGGCTACGTGGGATTTGCGTTTAAATGGGAATACACCGGCTACTTCCTGATGATGGTGAGTTGGATCATCTTTGCAATGGCCTGGGGGAGTCTGGCGAAAACACTTTTCGCTTATGCATTTGCCGCACGCATTCCTGTGGTGATCGTCATGGCGATCGCGATCGGCAGTAACTGGACCACACACTACAATGCCTTTCCGCCCGGGGAATTCCCGTACACAACCTTTATGGGAAAATTCTGGCATGGGGGTGTCCTGCCTCAGCTTATTTTCTGGGTTGCTTTTACGCTGGCTGTGGGAGGACTGTTCGGCATTATCACGTCGTTCTTTGTCCGTAAACCCGCTCTCGCTAATCAGACGGCATGACCCCGGGCAAGGATGCCCTCGTCGGAGCGAGACCGTTATTGCAGAGAACCTGAAAACATTGTTTAACGACCGTCCGAAGCCGGCTCGGGGGCCCTCCCCGAGCTGACCGCGGAGACTTAAGTCACAGCATCAATACGACAATTCGGCGAAGATTAGGTTGCGGTCTTCATGGGTGGTTTTCCAGACCTCGGGGACAGCTTTGGGAGTGCGGGAGCTTGCTGCCGCTTTCAGAGGGCGATCCTTGCATCGCGCGCACTGCCCCGTTGCAGCGAGCTGCGCCCAATCAAAGCGCAAGCAAGCTTGCGCGCTCCAAGGGTTTTCTTGTACAAAGAGGCTTGATCCATTCGAGGCTCTTCAGCCCGCCATAAGGTTCTTAAACCCGAAACCTTGATCTGTTTTTTGGGGCTTAAACGAATTTCTGATCGATTCCTTCTGCAAACCTGCTTTCTCTTATTGATTTCTCCCAGCGAGGTCAAATATGAATAAACCATCCAGGAAAAAACGCATGAGATCTCTTCTATCCATGATGCTCGTGTTGGTGGGCTCACTCGTTCTCGCTGTCCCCGGCTTTGGGGCGGTGAGCAAGGCTCAAACCACTCCGGCCATATCCAAGGAAGCGAAAGCCTGTTTGGAGTGTCATAGCGCCTCGACGCCGGGCGTTGTGGAGCAATGGAAAAACAGCGCTCACTATCGAAAAGGTGTGGACTGCTACTCCTGCCACAAGGCCAACGAGGGTGATCCGGCCACGTTCGATCATTACGGCCACAAGATCGCCGTCATCGTCACTCCCAATTACTGCAACCGCTGCCATCAGCAAGAAGTGAAAGAGTTCGAAGTGTCGCACCACGCCATGGCAGCCAGTTTCATCGGATCGCTGGACAACGTTCTGGGCGAGGTGGTGGAAGGAGGCGCTGCCGCAGTGAACGGCTGCAAGCAGTGCCATGGATCCACGGTCTCTTACAAAGGAGGAGGAAAATTTGATTCCGACACCTGGCCGAACAGTGGCATCGGCCGCGTGAATCCTGACGGGTCCAAAGGATCCTGTGCCGCCTGCCATGGCCGGCACTCCTTTTCATCGGCCGTCGCGCGCCAGCCTGAAAACTGCGGAAAATGCCACATGGGACCGGACCATCCCCAGATTGAAATCTATAACGAGTCCAAGCACGGAATCCAGTTCCGCGCCAATATTGCCAAAATGAACCTCGAAAAGAAAACTTGGGTGGTCGGCAAAGATTACACCGCTGCCCCGACCTGTGCCACTTGCCACATGAGCGCCACCGCGACCCAGCCCGTCACGCACGATATCGGCACGCGCATCAGCTGGACCTTGCGGCCCGCGGTCTCCATCAAGCAGGAAAACTGGCAAAAGCGCCGCGAGTCGATGCAGGAGGTTTGTTCCAACTGCCACGCCACCGGCTGGGTGGAAAATTTCTATAAGCAATACGACAGCACGGTCGATCTCTACAACGAAAAATTTGCCAAGCCGGCCAAGGGAATCATGGATAAGCTGTATGCGGATGGCAAGCTCACCAAGACGCCCTTCGATGAGCCGCTCGAATGGACGTACTACGAACTCTGGCATCACCAGGGACGCCGCGCTCGCATGGGCACCGCGATGATGGGACCTGACTACACGCAATGGCACGGGTTTTTTGAGGTGGCCAAGACGTTCTACAACGAATTCCTCCCCGAGGCCGAACGTCTGGAGCCCGGCATAACCGAGAAGGTCCTCGCGAGCGATTTCCACAAGTGGAAGAAGGGATTCAGTCCTGCCGATTTGCAGCAGATTTTGAATTTTTACAAGGAGCGATATAAGCAGTAGGGAGGATGTGAGGCAGACGTCTTCGTCTGCCTTCCCGAGGCATCAGTTTTGAGCCAGACCGCACAGAAAGGGCAAAGGGCAGATTTCTGGTCTGCCCTTTTTGATTCTCATTTCTGATTTTGTCTGTGTAGAAAAGATTGGGGCATCCGCCGCGGCGCCCTGCAGGCTGGACCAAAAACACCGGGGCAGACGGGACGTCTGCCCCACAGGTTGGATCAAGAAGGTCGGGGCAGACGGGACGTCTGCCCCACAGGTTCAAAAATCTGGCGGAGAGGGAGGGATTCGAACCCTCGTAGGAGGTTATAGCCCCCTAAACTGCTTAGCAGGCAGCCCCAATCGGCCTCTCTGGCACCTCTCCGTAGGCCGTTCTACCGTTGACGCCGTCGATGATCCCCGACCACGTCACAGGGCACAGAATTATAATACGGATTCGATACAGCGGGGAGAAAATCATCGCGCAGGCCGTGCTTGGATTCGGTTCGCCAGGCAGAGATCCCACGACCTCCCGTCGGCCGAAGCAGAGCATACGCGATGTGGCCCCAACAGGCTACAAAGTAGGATTATACGTTGTGTCGATAAGCGATGACTCGAACCTTTTCCAGCGTCACCAATCCTTCACCGATCATGGGGTCGAGATTTGACAGGAGGTCGGCGATTTTGGCCGGCTCATCGACGATCTCGATGACCATGGGAAGATCTTCGGAGAGCCGCAAAATTTTAGCGGTATGCAAACGACTATTGGCGCCAAAGCCCAGAACGCCTCGCAGCACCGTGGCTCCAGCCATCTTCCTTTTTCTTGCTTCCTCAACGATGACCTCGTAGAGCGGACGTCCGGCATACTTGTCGCTCTCTCCGATAAAGATCCTGAGCAGTTCTGACTCTGCTGGCAATTTCATGTCCGGGGACCCCCTCTAGAGAATCCTTCCCAAAAATAATCCCACAAAAAACAATATCAAACCCAAAACGTTTTGCCCTACCAGGTTGAGAATGGCCATCTGCCACTGGGTATCTCTGAACAGCTCAGCGGTTTCGAAAATGAAGCTTGAAAATGTGGTGAACGAACCCAGGAATCCAATCAGCAGAACGGTCCTAAGCTCAGGCTTGATCAAAAACCGCCCCTCGGCGATCGCCCAGATTAAACCGAAGGCAAAGCAACCCAACGAATTCACAACCAGGGTCCCCCAGGGCAGCTCTCCCCCGAAGAGGCGCTGAACCCAGCCTTGAAGGAAGTATCGGGCCAGGGTTCCGCAAGCACCCACACTGGCCAAGAGAATGAGCTTGTGCATCGGTGTAAACCACCTTTCTTAATTGTTCAGGAGTTATCAGCCGGAAAGGCGGTTATGGGGGGAACTCCATCCCCTTTGAAACGCTGGGGGCATCCTATTTCCAAGGATGGGAGAAGTCAATTATTTCGTACTGCGCGAAGAGGCTGGCGGCCATGCCACAAGTCAGTTCTGTCGGCCCGAGCGCTCGTCCTGCCATCCGGCAAGCCGCTCATCAAACAGGCGCCGTATTTTGGCCTTCTCGACGGAACTCGCAAAACATCCTTCGAGGGCATTCCGGTTCAAACGGATGAAATCCTCACGGGTCAGATGGAATTGGGTCGCCGCCAGATGATACTCGCGCAAGAGATCGGTATGGAAGAGCGCGGGGTCATCGGTGTTCAACGTGACGCGAAGACCGCGGTCATAGAACGTTCTCAGGGGATGGTCCTCGATCCTTGGAATCACTCCCGTGGACAGGTTCGAGGTCGGGGCACATTCCAAAGGAACGGACCGCTCTTTCAACTGGTCCATCAAGCGTTCATCGAACCGGGCCGCGATCCCGTGTCCGATCCGCTCGGCCCCCAACATATCAATCGCCTCCCAGATCGATTGAGGGCCGCCCACTTCGCCCGCATGGATGGTGACATGCAAACCGTGCCTCCGTGCTTCCTCAAACACGGATTTGAACTCGTGCGCCGGGAGAGAATTTTCGTCTCCCCCCATGCCCACCCCCACGATACTCTCCAACCCTTTCTTTCGATACCACGCCGCCGCTTCGATCACACGCTCGGCCAACCGAACGCCGAACTGCCGCGTGACATCGAATACCCAGTTCACGCGGATGCCCAGGCGTTCCTTCTGTACCCTTGAAGCCGTGGTTATGGCGGTGACAATGGCATCGAGATCTTTTTCCTGTTTCAGAACGACGCCCGCCGAGAGGAAAACTTCGGCATATAACACATGCATACCGTGAAGCCGGCCGAGGAGTTGCGAAGCGATCCACCCGTAGTCCGCCGGCGTCACCAAATGTTCAGTGATGAATTTGAAGGACCTAAGAAAGTCCGCAAAATCCACATAGTGATACTTCTGCTCAAAGGCACTCAGGGCCCAGGATTCATCCGGAAGATGGTTCCTCCGCGCCAATTCCTTCAAATCGGCAGGTTCCACCGATCCCTCCAGGTGAAGGTGAAGTTCAATTTTAGGAAGCTGGTCGAGCTCCTCGATTTCCATACGAGAACCCTGCCCGCAGTTTTTATTGACACCCCATTCCCCTATGCTAAACTACTTGGGAAAAAAATTACAACCGAACCCTGATCCATGAAATCTGAAAAAATCTCAGAACTCACCACTAAACGCCTTTCCGTATACTTGCGGTGTCTGCAAGACCTCGACCGGAACGGGGTCCAGACCATCTCCTCACGGGCGATGGCAGAACAGTTTAGTCTGAACTCCGCGCAAATTCGAAAGGACCTGGCCTATTTCGGCGAATTTGGGGTGCGGGGCGTGGGATACCAGGTCGTGCACCTGGCGCAACACCTGATAAAGATTCTGGGCTTGAACCAGGAGCATCGCGTTTGCATCTGTGGGGCCGGGAATTTGGGCCGCGCCCTCTGTGACTATGCCGGGTTCAACACGGAGGGCTTCAGGATCGTGGCGCTGTTCGATCAGGATCCCAAGAAGATTGGAGCGACGTCGAGGTCTGGGGTGCCGGTGCTTGACATCAAGAAACTCAAGCAGATTGTCCGCCGGGAGGAAGTTGACATTGTCGTAGTGACGGTGCCTGCCGATGCCGCTCAAAAGGTGGTCGACCTGATTTGCGAAACGGGCGTGAAGGCAATCTTGAATTTTGCGCCCGTCCGGCTGCGTGTCAATTCGAGCGTGAAATTAAAAACGGTGGATCTAAAAGTATCCCTCGAAAGTCTGTCTTATTATTTGAGCAACCCCTCGGTTCCTGCCGCCGTGAATCCTCCCGAATAGGTTTTTACTTGCGTGAGCGCGGGTCGTGAGATAATTTCACAACGCCCGGGATTGCTTCTCCGATCATTATTATTCCGCCGCAGAAGACTCCATGGGCGAAAGGGGCATCATGCACACCGGACCGACTGCCAGCAACAGCATCACCCTCCGCCTGAACATCAACAACCGCCCGGGAATGTTGGGCCGCGTCACGTCGGCCATCGGCAAGGCAGGGGGTGACATCGGGGCCATCGATCTGGTGGAGGTGACTTCGGAATTCACCGTCCGCGATATTACGGTGCACGTCCGCGATGAAAAGCATGGCGAACAGATCGTGAAGGCGTTGACACATCTCAAGGATGTCGAGGTTGTGAATGTCAGCGATCTGACCTTCCTGATGCACCTCGGGGGCAAGATTGAAGTCACCTCAAAATTCCCCTTGAAAACCCGCGCCGACCTGTCACGCGCCTATACGCCCGGGGTCGCCCGAGTCTGCCTGGCCATTGCCGAGGACAAGTCTAAAGTCTATTCCCTGACCATCAAGAAGAACATGGTGGCCGTAGTGACCGATGGATCAGCCATCCTCGGCCTCGGAAATCTCGGACCAGAGGCCTCCCTGCCGGTGATGGAGGGGAAGGCCATGCTCTTCAAGGAATTCGGTGGGGTGGATGCCTTCCCCATTGCCCTGGCGACGCAGGATACGGAGCTGATCATCGCGGTCTGCAAGGCCATTGCGCCGGTCTTTGGTGGCATCAACCTGGAAGACATCTCCGCTCCCCGGTGCTTTGAAGTGGAGGAGCGCCTCAAGAAGGAACTCGACATCCCGGTCATGCACGACGATCAGCATGGGACCGCTGTGGTCGTCCTCGCGGCCCTGATTAATTCGCTGCGCATCGTCAAAAAGAAGCCGGAGAAATTGAAGGTGGTCGTGTCAGGGGTCGGTGCTGCGGGAGTGGCCTGCACCAAAATTCTGATGGCTTACGGAGTGAAGCATTTCATCGGATGCGATCGAGTGGGAGCGATTTATAAAGGTCGCACTGAAAACATGAATGTCGCCAAACACTGGTATGCCGAGCACACCAACCCGGAAGGCTTCAAAGGAAGCCTTGAAGACGCACTCAAAGACTGTGACGTCTTCCTCGGGCTCTCCGGCCCGGGAACGGTCAAGCCCAAATGGCTGAAACGGATGGCGAAGAATGCCATCGTGTTTGCGATGGCCAATCCCACCCCGGAAATCATGCCGGAAGAGGCGGCGCCCTATGTTCGCATCATGGCCACAGGCCGCAGCGATTATCCCAACCAGATCAACAATGTGTTGGCCTTTCCGGGGATCTTTCGTGGCGCCCTCGATTGCCGCGCCCGGGAAATCAACGAGGCGATGAAACTCGCTGCGGCCGAGGCCATCGCCTCGATCATCCAACCCTCGGAGCTCCACGTGGAATACGTGATTCCTTCGGTGTTCGACGCCCGCGTTTCCAAGGCGGTCGCCCAGGAGGTGATCAGGGCGGCCCAGAGGACCGGGGTGGCACGAAAACGGGGCCGCGAATTGAAACCCGCAGGCTAGTCTTGGTTCCCCGGATTACAGAGTAGGGCGACCAGGCTGGTCGCCCCACAGGCGAGACCGATTACCTCTCTATTTTCATGACCCCATTTGAATTCAAAACCGAAACGGAAGCGGCTCGGGCCATCCTCGAGATCGGGCGCCGCGTGTGGGAAAAGGGGTATGTCGCCGCCAGCGATGGAAACATCTCCGTGCGTTTCAACGAAGGGGAGATTATTGCCACGCCGTCGGGGCGGTCAAAGGGCTTCATGCAGGTCGATGAAATTGTGAAGACCGACTTGCGGGGTCACAAGATCTCCGGGAAAGGCAAGCCGTCCACGGAACTGCCCATGCATCTGTTGATCTACCGGCTGCGACCGGACGTTCAGGCCGTGGTGCATTGCCATCCGCCGGTGGCCACGGGGTTCGCCGCCGCAGGAATGGCGCTCGACCGGGCCTTGTGTTCGGAAATCATTCTCTCGCTGGGCTGCATCCCCCTGGCGGCCTACGGGACTCCCGCCACCGAAGACATTACCAAGCCCCTGGAGCCGCTGATCCCGAGCTACGACGCCATCCTGATGGCCAACCACGGCGTGGTCTGTTATGGCGCCTCGCTCGATGAGGCGTATTTCAGGACGGAGACGGTGGAGCATTTTGCTCGAATCAATCTGGTCGTGAAAATTTTGGGCCGTGAAAACTTGCTTTCACGCGAGGAAGTAGATAAACTTTTCGCGCGACGAGGTTCTGTCTACGGTATCCAATCGCCAACGCAGTTCGTTCCCGGATGCCCGGTGGTCGCCGAGACCGCCAGTCCCTCCGAGGCAAGGGGCGAAAGTGAAGTCATCTCCGTGACCAAATCGGAACTCATTGACCTGATCCAACAGGTGCTCGAACAGCGCAAGTAGGGGATTCAGGCGCATCATTATTCCAAACAGAGGAATTCGGCGGAAAATTTTAGGAGGAGTTCATGGGTGAAGCATTGGGAATGATAGAAACACGTGGGCTCGTGGCCATGATCGAAGCCAGTGACGCCATGGTCAAAGCAGCGAAGGTCACGCTGGTGGGTTGGGAAAAGATCGGCTCGGGCTACGTGACGGCGATCGTGCGGGGCGATGTGGCCGCGGTCAAAGCCGCCACGGACGCCGGCGCTGCCGCCGCGCGACGGGTGGGCGAACTGATCAGTGTCCACGTCATTCCGCGCCCGCACTCGAACCTGGAAGACGTGTTGCCGATCGGCAAGGCCGCCAAATAAGTCGTCCCCGATTCGGGATGCGGCGGGACGATCCGGCATCGCGTTGAGAGTCCCTCGACCTCACCCCTCTTCTCCGGGGTGCATCCCGCCGTATTGCAAACTCGTCAAAACTCTTCGAGACGAGAGGAATTCATGTTACTTGGACGTGTAGTCGGCACCATCGTCGCCACCCGCAAGGATCCGCGATTGGAAGGCAAGAAGCTGTTGATCGTCAAACCCATCGATGCCGCCACAGGCAAAGATGAGGGCAACTTTGTGGTCTCCGTGGACACGGTGCAGGCGGGATTCAAGGAAAGAGTGCTGATCGTGGCGGGAAGTTCGGCACGCATGGCCTCCGGCTGCAAGGACTGTCCCGTTGATTCTGCAATAATCGGCATTGTCGACCAGGTGGAATTAAATTCCCCCTGACCCGTCCCGTCAGCAACGCCGATGTCCCTGATAAGGAAACCAGGAATCCAAGAGAACGTACCCGACTGATTCTCACTGAAGAGAACGGGGGCCGGGATTTGACCGGAGGCACACCCTTCGGGTCCTTAACGATCAACTTCATGCTTGCCTGGACTCCTGATCAAATCAGTCTCTGAAATCGATTTTTACTTCTTCGGACACAACATTCAATCTTGATCATTTAGAATGCAGCTCGCCCGAGTCATCGGAACTGTGGTATGCACCATCAAGACTCCCTCCCTGGAGGGACTGAAGCTTCTTGTGCTCCAACCCATCACGTGGGAGGGAAAGGATCGCGGCAGGTCGTTGGTGGCCGTGGATTCCATTGGAGCAGGATTTGGTGAAGTGGTCTATTGGTGCCGGGGGAAAGAAGCTTCGCTGGCCTTCCCCCGCGAGGTGCCGACCGAATGCACGATCATCGGCATCGTCGACCGCATTGAAACCGCCGGGAAGAGTATTCAGTATCTATAAGGGCAGTTCGCCGGGTCGGATCACCCTCCCGCACGGATTTGCCGGAGCCGCCCATGATTGTCGGTCGAGTCGTTGGGGATGTCGTCGCGACGCAGAAATCCGCCAGCCATGAGGGACGAAAGATTTTGATGGTGCAGCCGCTCAACCTGGACGGCAGCGACCGGGGCGATGTCGTTCTGGCGCTGGACGGCGTGGATGCGGGGATTGGCGAGCGGGTCCTCGTGGTGCAGGAAGGGTGGAGTGCGATGACCGCCGTCGGCCGGCCTAACTCCCCCATCGATATGACGGTCGTCGGAATCGTCGATCATATCGATCTCGTGGAATAGCCTTCCTGAATCAAAGGGGCGCAATCTTCCCAGCCGCTCTCGAACGTCGGAAATAACATGACCAGGCCATCGATGACACCCGTCGATCCGATGACTGCATTCGGACAGATGAGGGTCGTATCAGCAGAGGGCCTTACTGTCATCTCATGATTGCCCACCTCACCGGAAAGATCCTCAGCAAACAGCCCAACCAGGTCATCCTTGAGGTCGGAGGGGTGGGTTATGATGTCACCATCCCGCTCTCGACCTTCTACGAGCTGGCCGATGACAGCACTTCGATCTCACTGCATATTTATACACACGTCCGCGAGGAGACGATCGCCCTGTATGGATTCCGAACCACTGGCGAGAAGCAGGTCTTTGAAAAACTGATCGGCGTCTCCGGCATCGGGCCGAAACTGGGCATTGCCATCCTCTCAGGGATGAGCGTCAACGAGCTTGTGCCATCGATTCAGCATGGCAATATCGTTCGGCTCACCCACATTCCCGGGGTGGGGAAAAAAACGGCGGAGCGGATGGTACTCGAACTCCGTGACAAACTGAACCTGCTCGCGCCCCCCGGCCAACCGCCGCGCGAAGAGTGGCCAGCCCACCTTAGCCCCATCAAGGACGATGCTGTGTCCGCTCTGGTGAACCTGGGATATCCAATGGTTCTGGCTGACAAGGCGGTGCGCGAAGTGCTGCACGACGAAGGACATGAGCAGACGTTCGAAAACCTGCTCAAGAAATCGCTCCAGTTCCTGACCCGATAGGGGGGAAAGGAGCGCTCGTCCGGGATCCAGGTGAGTCTCGGACCAGGCCTGATCGTGGAGCAGAGGCCGGCGTGCGAGGATGCCCCCGCAGTACGTCTTAGCCATTCCTTTGAACCTGAATTTCGAAATCTTAAGTGGGTGAGAGGATCGACCCGTTCCGAAACCCGAGATTACAGTTGACTCCATTTCGATATTCGCGGAAAAAGAGGTGCGGGGGGCCGGATTTCTGATTGAAGGACATCCTGAGCCTCTCCACATCAATTGCGCAATTCAGGTCAAGAGATCAACCCTTCCGGAACGAGGGACCCGAATTCCAAGGATGTCTTCCCTTAGGGCATCACCACGTCCGTCCCGCCCGGGTTGATGAGAACGCCGGAAAGCTTAATGACCGCTTCTCCCCTATCTCTCCCGACTGAAGCCCGCGAAGCAGATCCCCCGTCCGGCTGGCTTCGATGGCTGCTCCCCTCCACGGCAGACGCCTTCTTTCTCACTCTCCTCCTGATTCTCCTTTTTGGCCGCAACGATCCTTACTTCCTCTATGACGGGGATCGCGGGTGGCACATTCGCGCGGGCCAATACATTCTGGAGACCGGGAGCGTCCCGCGCCATGACATCTTCTCATTTTCAATGCCGGGTGCCTGGTGGGTCGCTTACGAGTGGGGCACCGAGGTTATTTTCGCTGCCCTCGACCGTCATTTTGGTTTGAACGGCATCGTCCTCTTTATCGTTTTCATCCTGGCGGCAAGTTATGTCCTTTTGTACACGCTTCTGAGGCGCGAAGGTTTTTCTTTTACGCTCTCTTTTTTGCTTCTTCTGTTCGTCATCATGGGCAGCAGATTCCACTGGGCTGCTCGACCCCATGTCTTGTCTTACCTTTTTGTCGTTCTCTTTATATCGGTCTTAGACCGCGTCAGCCGGGGGGCGGTTCCTGTCCACCGGCTGTGGATTCTCCCCGGGCTCATGGTCCTCTGGGTCAACCTTCACCCCGGCTTCATGGCCGGCCAGATCCTGATATTGACCGTCTTCTCAAGCGCCCTGCTGGAGTACGTGGCCGCCCCGGCCGGGCTTCGCGTATCCTTAATCACCAAGGTCCGACAAACCGGTGGTCTTGCTGCTGCAACGCTGCTTGCTTCGCTGATTAATCCCTACGGCTATGGTCTTTATGTTTACCTGTTCCGGTATTTCAAGACGGTTCACACCCTTAACCCGGTCAATGAACTCTTATCTCCCATCTTCCAGATGCCCATCTTTCAGCCTTTTCTGGCAGCGGTTTTGGGACTGATTCTTCTAATACGTTATACCCGTTACCGGCTCCGGCTGGAAGAGAGCCTGACGCTGTGTATTTGGATCGCGCTGGGCCTGATTTCTCTGCGAAACATTCCGGTGATGTTCTTCATTTGTGCCCCCATCTACGCCCGATTGCTATGCGGCTTGAATGAACCACTCAAACCATGGGTGTCACGGGTACCTCGCCTCAAGGAACGGGGACAGCGGCTGTTTTGCCGACTGGAACGCGCCCTTTCGATGGAGCGATACTTCAACCGGCATCTCCTGGTCACGATGGTCATGCTGATTTTAATCTGGGCCATGATGCATCACGGGTACGGGGGGAATAAACAGATTTTGCGCTTTCATTTCACGGATGAATGGGATTATCCGGTGGCGGGTCTAGATTACATCAAGGCGCATCCGCCCTCAGGGAATGTGTTCAATGAGTGGGCCATGGGAGGGTATCTCATTTATAACTTTTTTCCTGAAATGAGAGTGTTTGCCGACGGGCGTCTGGACATGTACGGGGCAGATTTTGCGGAAACCTATTTGACCTTGATCAATACGCCTGAGGTCGACCGAGGGAACGGAACCTGGAGGGACGTGTTTAAACACTATCAGATTCAATGGGTGATGATTCGCCCCAATCTTGCCTTGCGATTTGTGTTGGACAGGGAAACGGATTGGGAGCGATCGTTTCTCGACGAGCACTGCGTGATTTATGTTCGCAAGAAGATCACGTCCTAAGTCAAGGGTGCGCAGGCCCATCGCTCGGAATTGCAAGTCAGTTGAAACGATGTTGGATTATCATGGAGCAGGTTCTATTTCCTTTTATTCCATGGGAAGATGAACCCAAAGATGATCCCTATGAATGACTCCCGAACCCCTCTGACGAGTCACCCTGCTGTGGCGAAGGCCCCGGGCGGTGGGTTGGCGTGGGTCATGCCCTCCACCGCCGAGGTATGCTTCATTACGCTCCTACTCATCATGCTTTTTTCGCGCGTTAACAAATACTATTTTCTCGACGGGGATCCGGGATGGCACATTCGGGCGGGCCAGTACATGCTCGAGACGTACAGCATCCCTCATCACGACATTTTTTCATTCACCAAACCGAATGCCTGGTGGGTGGCCTATGAGTGGGGCACTGAAGTCATCTTTGCCGCCCTCCACAACCGCTTTGGGTTAAACGGCGTTGTTCTTTTCATGGTTCTCGTGCTTGCCACGACCTACACCCTCCTCTATAAGCTTCTAAGGCGGGAGGGATTCTCATTTTCCCTGTCCTTTCCTCTGTTGTTGTTTGTCATCCTGGGAAGCAATTTTCACTGGGTGGCTCGCCCGCACATTGTTTCCTACCTCTTTGTCGTCCCCTACTTTTACTTTTTGGATCGTTTCACCGCGGGCACACTGTCCGCGAAGCGAATATGGGTCCTGCCCGCGCTGATGATCTTGTGGGTCAATCTCCACGCCGGTTTTATCGCCGGAGTGACGATGGTCCTGACGTTCTTTTTCAGTGCCGCCCTCGAGTATGTTTTTGCCCCCCGCGAGCGGCGCATGGTCCTCCGTCCCAAGGTGGAGCAAACCGGTATGGTGGTCGTCATGACCCTCGCGGCGTCCCTGATCAATCCCAATGGATATAGGCTTTACGGTTATTTGTACGACTATTTCAAAACCGTTCACAATCTTAATCTCTTCAACGAACAGTTCTCCCCCTCCTTCCAATGGTTCATTTTTCATCCCTTCCTCGTGGCGGTCATTGCCCCCACCCTCTTACTGTTGTATTCGCGATATCGTCTCCGCGTGGAGGAGGCCCTGACGCTGGTGGTGTGGATTGCGCTGGGTCTGATTTCCCTGCGAAATATCCCGGTCATGCTTCTGATCTGCGCCCCCATTTACGCCCGCCTGCTGCGTGGGCTGGGCGAGCCTCTCAAGGATAACCTGTCGCGTGCGCCACGGTTTCAGCGCGCAATGCTGCGCATTTTTCAGCGCATTGAGCTGGTCGTTTCGATGGAACGGAACTTCAGGCGCCACCTCTGGTCCGTCGCCGTCCTGGTGGTGTTGTGTTGGGGTGTGGCGCATCAGGGCTACCTGGGGGGCCACCGCGTGATGGATTTCCGCTACTTGAAGGAGAGGGGCTTCCCCGTGGCTGCTATTGAGTACCTGAAATCCCACATGCCCCCCGGGCACGTTTTCAATGATTCGGTCACGGGAGGATTCCTCATCTACAATTTCTATCCAAACATCAAGGTTTTCATCGATGGCCGCCTCGATATGTACGGGGAGGTTTTTGCGAGGGAGTTTCTCAAACTCCTGGGTCAGCCCGAGGTGGGAGACGCAAACGACAACTGGAAGAAGTTGTTTCACCAGTACCAAGTCCAATGGGTCATGATACGCCCGGACGCCCCTCTGCGATACGTCGTGGACGCTGATCCGGACTGGGAGCGACGTTACCTGGACGGCGAATGTGTTATTTTTTCGCGGAGGCCAACTTCCCCCTGAATGACGGGTGCTTGACACCCAAATTCGTTTTTGACATACTAAAACCCGCCTTGTGCGATGTTTTCATAGATAAACCTTCCTATTTAGTTATGTAGCTTTCTTCCTGAGATGATACATAAGGGACACCCATTTCGACTTCGAAGGGGATTGAGGTCAAAAGGCCAAGCTATATTTGAGTATGTTCTTCTGCTTGGGTTTTTCGTGGTGGTCATCTTTGTTTTTATGAAGTTCGGGGGGGCGCTGGCCAAAGGATTCAAAAGCGTGAGTCTGCACGTGGCCAGGATGGCTCCGTGAAAAACCTTTGAGGCTGATGTTATCAGGCTCACATGAGAAGAATCCGCACACACCTGGATGCCCGAGGGCAGTCGCTGTTTGAGTATCTCACACTCGTTTTTTTGGTCGGGGGAATCGCGATTGCTGTGCTTGGCTTTGTAGCCCCCCGCTGGTCCCACTTCATGAGGGCCCTGATTCAGAAGCTCATTTCGCCCTACACGACTTAGGGGGCAAGAAGATTGTTGAATCGGTGCAGGGAGTGACGGACGAAGCGGCCTCGGCTTGAATGGTTCTATTGACTTTCTTGAGAATGAGAGTCACTCGGGATCCCGATTCCTTCACAGAGCACACTTTCTGGAATGTTCGACTCTATCTCAGAGCGCCCGTCAACCACAAAGGCGTTCGCCTTGCAGACTTGTAAAGCGAACCCAATCCATATCAAGGAGGACAGTATGTTTGGCAAGCTATCGCGATTGAACGACCGAGTAGTGGAATGGTCTAGCAGGGCCATCTTCTGGGGAGCCGATCTGCGACGTAAAGCTCGGGGGGAGCGCGGCCAAACCACATTGGAATACCTGGTCATTGTCCTGATCATGGTGAGCTTGTTGATCGCCATCGCCATGTTCCTCTCTCCGAGGTTCAAGAACCTGGTGAGCAACCTGGTGGCGAACATCATCAATGCTATTACCAACGCCTCCAGCAGCTTCTGAGTATTCATCCTGAAGCGTAAGGATCGGGGATGGAGGCCGGGAACCGAAGGGCGCAACTCCCGTGATTGAGGGGTTGGCAGTTTATCAACCGCACAGAGGATCGGCCGCCAACCCCCTTTGAGGGCGCAGGAGCATCCTTGTTTTGTGGACCCGTAGGTGAGCAGGTCAGAAGAATTCCAGGGTTTTGACCATGTTAATCAAGAAGTCTGGCCGACCGAAGACGATGATACGGAAGAGTCCCGATGGAAAACGGAAGTCGGAGGAAGGTCAAGTTCTCCTTGAGTTCTTGATCAATTTCCTGATCTTTTTTTTCCTGCTCTGGTCCCTCGTGATCATCACCATGATTGCCAGCACAAAGGTGCTGACCAACTACGCTGCCTTCGCCGCCGCCCGGGCCTGGTCTGTAAACGTCGATAGCAATGATGGCATGGACAAGGCCAAAGACGCCGCCAAGGATGTATTGGGAGCAATGAACTGGGGTTCGAGCGGCTCGGGAATTGATGTCAACAAAGCCTCCTGCCACGGTGTGGGCGGTGGGGGTGGAGGAGGTGGTGGCGGGAGCGGCGAGACCACCTGTATCGAAGTGAGCTATCAAACCACCCTGGGGATCCCAACCTTCCTTGCCGGGACCAGCTCCTCGGCGGTCAAGACGATTGGCCGCGCGCCCATGATCCAGGAGAACATAAAAAAAGACGACGAAAAAGGGGACAATAAATGACCGCTCATTCGATCGGCACCCTGAATGAACAACCCTCCCTGCGATCCCCGGCAAACCGCGTCCGTTCCGAACGTGGTCAGACGACCCTCTTCTTTATCGCTGCCTTCTGGACGCTGTTCCTGTTCCTGGCGTTTATTGTCAACCTCGGCCAAGCCATCAACCGGCGGACAATCCTGCAGATGATCGCCGACTCCGGAGCGTGGACGGGCGCCACGCGACAGTCACAGGTCCTCAATTCCCTGTATGAAACCAACTGGGCCGAAAAATGGTTTGTGTTCACCCCCACCCAGATTCTCACCGTGAGCTTTACGGTCACTTTAGATTATCTGGCCGACATCGCTGACCCGCTGTGGCAGGTCGGGAATGGCATCTACAAACCATTTTTCAAAGCTTTGAATCTGACCGGAAATGTTCAGGCGGTCGAGGAAGCGAGGGAGGTCACCAAGAAGAACGGCGATCAACTCTTGAGTGGGGTCTCGTTATCGTATCCTCTTTTTGGCATTCCCGGCGATTTGATTGAAACTGATAAAGTTTCGAAGATGGAGGGCGAGAACACCACCTACGTGGGGATATATTGGATTGGGGTCAATGTTCATCAACTGGATCTGAGTGAGGTGTGGAACATCGCCAAGGACGGCCATAAGAAAGTCAACTTCCTGTGGTGGGTGAAGGCCGACCCAACCGATGGCGTGGTTCTTCCGAGCGTCTTTAAGATACCGGCCATGACCGCTGTGGCCTTCGCCAAACCCACCAACGGCTCCATCGATCCTGATAACAGCGATGAGGGCGGGAAGTTTCAGGTGAGGATGCTGCCGCTGAAAGGATATCTGGACGACGGCGATTACAGCGGGTATACCCAAACCCAAATGACCAAGCTGTGGTTGGATGCGCAACTGGTGATCCAGGCCTCACAGAACGGCGTCTCGTTGTCAAGTTTTCAGACGATTGAATCGGAGATCAGCAATATCAAACACTAAGCACTCAATGATTTTTCAAGCAGGATAAGGCGAATGAAAACGGAAGTCGATCGGGGAGACCCTCGAAGCCTCAAGACGCTGGAAACCAAGTTCCGGCGGAGTGGGGGCCCCAGGAATCCATCCCGTGGCCAGGCCACCATGGAGACCTTGTTCGTCATGTTCCTGATGTTCATGCTCATCGCGGGCATCTACCAGACCTTCCTGATTCACAACACGCTCTTTCAGATGGCTGCCAATGCATACTACGACGCCTTCAAAAACGCGCGTGATAAGAACAATAGCGACAATGAAATCAAGCACTACAGCTCGCCGCTCACCCTGGCCAAGGCCAGCGGTGGGGGAGGCGGCAGCGGTTCCGGCCAGCAAGCATTTCCCATCATTCCCTTCTTCCAAAGCAGCATGTTGGGAGTCCCCACGCAGGTCACCCGGGTGTATTGGATTGCGGCGGGAACCAAAGGCCTTCCATGGGACATCGTCGGGACGAGCCCGGAGGTGTCCCTAGGCAATTCGCAAGCGCCTCCCCAAAAAGGGTGCGGTGCTACCATGACCGACGGAGATGGGAATAGCCACACCGTGGGAGAGATGCAGCAGCAGTGGATTAACGACCATCCACATCAGGAACCCGCTTTTCCGCACACTTCAGGGACGGATAGTAAAGGACTCCCGGTGTTTGGACTGACCTCGAATTGTGGAAACTGAATGGCGCAATTTGCTCCGCACCCTAGTTTCGATCTTGCATCAAACCTGTGACGAATGACCGCCGGATGATTTCAAACGACTCGACCAGAATGAAACTCCAAGTGAGGACCTCTGATGAAACTTAAACCCCGCGTGCTAATGTCGCTGCTGCTGGCGATTGTTGCCATGATCCTTGTGTACGTCTACCTGAACACAAGAGAAACCGAGCTGCTGGAAAGCTCCAATCCCAAGGATGTGATCATCGCCACAGATGATATCCTCCCGAGCGTGCCCATCGAAGAAAATCAGGTCAAGCTCGCCCAAGTCCCAAAGAAATGGGTTCAGACGGGAGCGGTCTCCGACTTGAAACAGGTCGTTGGAACCATTTCCCGGGTCCCGATCATGAAAAGCTCTCAGGTCCTGGGCACTGAACTTATCTCTTACGACAAGGGCACCGGCCTGGCGTTTAAAGTCCCCGTCGGCAAACGCGCGGTGACCATCGCCGTCAACGATGTCAGTGGAGTCGCCAACCTGGTCCAGCCGGGCAATTACGTCGATATCGTGGGGCTGTTTAAGTTCGGCACGTTCCCGGCCAACGCTCAGGTGACCCCTATTTCCGTGGCCCCCAACCAGCAGTCGCAAGCCCTGACACTTTTCCAGAATGTCCTTGTGCTGGCGACGGGCCAGGACACCGGGGAGACGATCACCCTGAATCAGGATCAGCGAGAAAAGGCCAAGCAGCGTTTGGAGCAGTATGGCCAGACGGGTGTCCCGGCGAGACCGGAAGCCCCGCCGAGGTTCATGACGGTCACGGTGGCGATGACTCCGGAGAACGCCCAGGACATCATCTTCGCCCAGAACGCCGGTGATCTGACGCTAGTGTTGCGGTCGTTCCGGGAAAAGGACACCCTCGTGGAACTGAAAAATTCGACGGCGTTTACAGTTTTGAAGGTAGACATGCCGGTGGTGCCACGGCATGGTCCCTCCTGGCGCGAAATCCGAGGCCAATGAGCCTTGATTCATCCGCACCCTGTCGAGGATTGGGCGGGGCCTGCATGAAAGAGTCTGCTGTATTTTTACAGGAAGAAAGGTGGGTAGCATCATGAAAAAGCAAGAAACGAAAAGCCGCCGGAGCCGGGTTCTGCACCTGGGTATCTGCATGCTGGGTGTGGTGATCCTGTTCTCCGCATTGGGAACGGCCTGGGCCGAGGATCAGACCCTGTTCGTGGGCGACCAGAAGACGGTCACCATGAATTATAAAATCGGCAATATTTCCATCGGAGACCCGAAGATCTGCCAGATCGAGATCATCAAGGACCGCACGGTGGTCTTATTCATTGGCCGCCAGGTGGGCATTACCAAGTTGATGCTCTGGGACCAGCAGGGAAACTTGCACGATGAGATCCAAATCTATGTGAATCCCACCAATGTGCGGCAAACCATGCAGGAGCTCCAGCAGATTATTGGAAGCATTGAAGGGATCAAGTTTCGGGCGGTGGGCTCGCAAGTCGTGATTGATGGTGAAGTGTTGACCCAGGACGACATGGACCGCATCAACAAAGTCGTCGCAGGGCGAAAGGACGTCCTGAACCTGGTGAAAATGTCGAAGGAGACCCAGCGTCTGATGGACGAGCAGCAGGCCTCCTCCATTCGCACCGTGCAGTTGGATGTCAAGATCATGGAAGTGGACCGCAGCTACCTGCGGAACCTGGGCGTGCAGTGGTCCGGCAGTCCTGTCCAGCTGAATCCCATGACGTTCAAGTCAAAGGGGGGACCAGCCCTCAGTCCGATTACCGGGACGATGAACTTGCCCCAGTTGAATGCCATCACTTCGACCGGCAAAGGACGCATTCTTTCCAATCCCACCCTGATCACCCGCAGTGGAGAAAAGGGGCATCTCTTTGTCGGCGGAGAAATCCCCATCCGCGTGGCGCAGGGTCTGGGACAGTTCTCCGTCCAGTATAAGGAATTCGGGCTGAAGCTGGATTTTCTCCCGCAGGTCGATCAACTCAACAACATTTCCATGGCCATTTCCATCGAGGCGAGCCGCTTAAGCGGCCAGGGAACCGCGGACAGTCCTCCGGGCATCGTCAAGAACCAGGTGGACACCAAGCTGTTCGTCCACGAAGGCGAGACCATTGTCCTGGGCGGTTTGGTCCAAAACGAGGACAGCCTTTTGGTCGACAAAATCCCGGCCCTGGGAAACCTTCCGGCCCTGGGAAACCTGTTTAAGTCACAGCAGTTCCGAAAAAATGAGACGGACCTGGTGATGTTCGCGACGCCCCACCTCGTCAGGAGCGCTGCAGAAGCGGGTCAAAACGTCGCCGGTGAGACTCAGAAAAACTTTGACCAATACAAGGAACTGACGGCCACCGACAAGGAAATGGGCACGCCCGATACGACCCAGACCAAGGATCAGAAGAAGGCGAAGGACAAGAAAGCGAAGAAAAAGTAGAGGGATCGCGGGAGCACACCCCGGATCAACGACTGCCGTTTGATGCAGGGCGGCCGGGTTTTAGGTCACAGAGTGGAGGCGGGAAGCTTTTGAGTTCGGAAACGACGGGACACATTGTCACAGTTCATTCGGGCAAGGGCGCCTGCGGCAAGACGTTGTTCGCAGTGAATCTTGCCATCAGTTTGATGCGTGAGAGCAAGGGAAAGGTCTTGCTGCTCGACATGGGGCTTCCGCTCCCTGGCGATGCGGCGCAATTGCTTGGCCTCGACAAAGTCAAGGCCATCGCTGACCTCATCCCCCTCCTGGGACGCCTCCAGCCCGCCCTGGTGAAAGGCTACTTCACTCACCACGCTTCGGGCATCGATGTTCTGGCGGCGATCAACGAGTCCTATCAAAGCAAGCTTATCAACGAAGGCCATATCAATCGCATCATGAACCTGGTCCGCGGCGCCTACAACTACGTCGTGGTGGATACGTCCACGGATCTGGATTCGACCAACATTGAAATCTTCGACAACTCCGACGTCATCGCCCTGCTGGTGACTCCGGACATGCTTTCGGTCACACGGGCGCGGCGCAAGCTGGAGTATCTCCAATCCCTGCACTTCGCCCGCGAGATCTTCCGCATCATTGCCAACCGGGTGACCACGAAAACCCTGGTCAGCCCGGAGGTGATGGAGCGCAGCTTGAACCTTCCCCTCAGCGTGCAAGTCCCCGAGGACGGAGATGCGATTTCTCTGTCGATGTCAATGGCCACGCCCCTGGTGCTGATGGACGCGCGGCATCCCATTACCCGCGCGATCGACGCCACCAGCCAGATGCTTCACCAGCAATTGCGGGCCGATTTCCGCCGCCTGGGAGCCCTGGCACGGCAACAGCGGGGGTCAGCGGCACCGGAATTCCACGCTTCCGCAGGACCGGTTCCGGCAGCGGCCGGCGGCGCCGTGGTGGTCCCCATCAGTGGCGAGCGTACTGTGGAGGAAAAGTTTCTCGATCTGAAGCTGCGCATCCACAAACGGTTGGTGGATGAGCTGAAGATTGTGAAGTCGGATCTCGTGAGCCAGGATCCGACCAAGGTCCTGGAGGTCCGACAACGCGCTGAAATGAAGATTGTCGCATTGCTGGATGAAGAGCTGAAAGGATTGTCGGCCTCCCGCGAGCAACGCAAGCTGTTAGTGAAGGAAGTCATCGACGAAGCGCTGGGATTGGGTCCTCTCGAAGATATGCTGGCTGACATTGACATCACTGAAATCATGGTCAATCGCATCGACCAGATCTATGTTGAGCGCAGGGGAAAGATTGAGCTGAGCAAGTCACGGTTTCTGACCAACGAACAACTCCGCGGAGTCATCGAGCGGATTGTCGCCCCGCTGGGCCGACGCATCGATGAAAAATCGCCCATGGTGGATGCCCGCTTGTCCGATGGATCACGCGTCAACGCCATCATCCCCCCGCTGGCGCTGGGCGGACCCTGTCTGACGATCCGCAAATTCCCCAAGAAACGCCTGAAGGTGGAAGACCTCATCCAGTACAACACGCTGACGAACCAAATGGCTCAGCTGCTGGCTGCGGCAGTCCGGGCGCGCCAGAACATCGTCATCTCCGGCGGCACGGGCTCCGGAAAAACGACCCTGCTCAATATTCTCTCCTCCTTCATCCCCACGGACGAGCGCATTGTGACCGTGGAGGACTCCGCGGAACTGCAGTTGCCTCAGGATCACGTGGTCCGTCTGGAGTCGCGTCCTCCGAACATCGAGGGAGAGGGAGCGATCACGATTCGCGATCTGGTGCGCAACTGTTTGCGTATGCGGCCGGACCGTATCGTGGTGGGCGAATGCCGCGGGGGAGAGGCGCTGGACATGCTCCAGGCCATGAACACGGGTCATGATGGATCGCTTACCACCGTGCACGCCAATACGCCGCGCGATGCCTTGTCCCGTTTGGAGACGATGAGCCTGATGGCGGGACTCGACCTGCCCTCGAAGGCCATTCGGGATCAAATTGCCTCGGCCATTCAGGTCGTGGTGCAAGAGTCCCGCATCGCCGATGGCAGCCGGAAAATCACCCATATCTCCGAAGTGACGGGGCAGGAAGGCAACGTCTTTACGATGTCCGATATCTTTATTTTCAAGCAGACGGGGATGTCTCCCGAGGGGAAAGTGCTGGGGCAGTTCGTTCCGACGGGGATCGTGCCCAAGTTTGTCGAAAAGTTGCAACAGCGCGGGATCATTATCCCGAGAGAAATTTTCTTGATTCAGACCGCTTAAACTGTGATCGCCGGCGGGACAAAAGGAGAAGGAATCCTGTGAATGCATTTTTCCTGATCTTTCGATGGGGGGTGGTGCTTGCGTTTGGGGCGGTGGCGGGGTTCATTCTCTATTCACTCTACCCGCCCCTGGCAGAGCGATTTAATGCCAACCTCGACAAGTATAGCCAGTGGATGTCCAAAGAATTCACGGAGCAGCGCAAAACCGTCTCCCCGAAACGCTGCCGACAGATTCTGATTGGCTCGATGCTCGGATTGGCGCTGCTGGGCTTTCTGATCGATTACACCAGCGTCATGCTTCCTCTCATTGGCCTGATCGCCGGTTACCTGATCCCCCGCGTGGCCGTGAAATTTCTTCGCAAACGGCGATTCGATCGCATCGATGCCCAGCTCGTGGATACCTTGACGTTGATGTCGAGCTCCCTGCGGTCGGGGCTCAGCCTGGCGCAGGCCGTGGATCTTGTCGTCAAGGAGATGAAGCCGCCGATCAGCGAGGAGTTTTCCATCGCGGCCCGGGAAACTCGCCTTGGGGTTCTGCTGGATGAAGCCCTGACCAACATGGCGAACCGCCTTCCCGTCGAAGATTTGAAAATGGTCATTACCTCACTGGTGACCATTCGGGAGACCGGCGGCAACCTCACCGAGATTTTTGACGTCATTTCACACACGATTATTGAACGCAAGAAGGTGGAGAACAAGATTAAGGCGCTCACGGCCCAGGGGATGTTCCAGGGGAGGGCGATCGCTCTGATGCCTCTGGCCGTGGTGTTCATGTTTTACATGATGGATCCGGAGTTCGTGAAACCGCTGTACACCACCTTCCTGGGCTGGATCATGATCCTCCTGGTCGCTGGCCTGGTCAGCATGGGATATTGGATGATGATGGCGATTGTGAAGATTGAGATCTGAGCGGATGAGCATGATTTACTATTTCGAGGTCCAATGGGGTCTGGCGAGGGTGCAAGGCTGGCTGGGAAAACTACGACGGCCTCGTGGGCGAAGTGCGCGGGGACAGGCCGTGATGGAGTACATGATCCTGGTGATGATGATGGGGATTCTCGCGGCCTTGATCTATCGCTTTATATCCCCGAGGATTGAAAAGCTCATCGTCAACATGGCCAAGGATTGGATCGCGGGCAACATCGCGGGCGAATAGAGTTACATTCCGGCTTCTTGAGTGAAGTCTTTCCGAGGATCACCATGCAGGGACAAATAGTCTGGAATCTGTGGAAGCTCCTCATCTTCATCTTGACCGCGACTGCAGCGTATATGCTGGTGTCTGAGTTATATCCCGATGTCGAGGCCCGGCTGGTTCGGGACCGCCTCGTCGAAGGGGTCGACCGCAAGAAGATCAAATCGCCTGTCTTGAAATTGCTGTTCCCTATCTGGAATCTTTATGCCCGGTTTATGAGCCGCTATAAGCTGGAGGAGTACCGTAAGAATATTCAGAAGCAAATACTCCAGGCGGGAATGACTGACCAAATGACCGTCGATCATTTTCTCGCGGCCAAGGTATTTTTCACGATCGCGGTCCCGCTGCTCCTGGCGATTGCCATTGATTCATTCCGAAAGCCGCTCGGGATCATCTTCATCGCCGCCCTCGGGTTCTTTTTTGCGGACTTATGGTTGAAGTCGATGATCAAGGACCGGCAGACAAAGATTTTAAGGGCTCTGCCGCTTTCGGTGGACCTGCTGACCTTGACGGTGGAGGCCGGACTGGACTTTGCCGGCGGCATACAGCGGGTCGTCGATAAGGGACCGGTGGGACCCTTGCAAGAAGAGCTGAAGACGTTGCTGCAGGACATTCGCCTGGGCACCACCCGCGCCAATGCCCTCCGGGCCATGGAGGAACGTTGTGCGATGGTGGAACTGACTTCATTCACGTCCGTCCTGATTCAGGCGGACCAACTGGGCGCCTCCATTGGCCCGGTGCTTCGAATGCAGGCCGAGCGCATGCGAAACGAACGTTTCTCGCGCGCGGAGAAAATGGGAGCGGAGGCCGCCAGCAAGATCATCTTCCCCATGATCATCTTTATTATGCCCGCAGTTTTTATCATTCTCATCGGCCCGCTGCTTCTGAAGATGATCTATGGACCCAAGTAACGCCGGCAGAATCCTGATTTCCAACACGCGGACGGATCTGCGGCTGGCCGACCGCGCCTGGGTCGCTCAAACCTACCAATCGCGGACGAAAGGATTGCTGAACATCAGGGAGCTCGAGAGTGGGCTCGGTTTGCTGATTCCCCGATGCACTGCGATCCATACTTTTTTTATGAAGATGCGCATCGACGTGGTCTTTGTGGATCGGACCTTTCACGTCGTGCGGCTTTTTCCTGCGGCCCCGGCGTTTCGCGTGTTCTGGGGCGGATGGAAGGCAAGAGCGGTGATTGAATTGCCCCCCGGCACCATTCAGCGATCCGGAACGCAACTGGGAGATTTGTTGGCATGCCACCCAGAATTGTCATAAAAGAAGCGACCCGCGAGCAAACGGTCGAACTCCTTTCCTCCGCCACAACCCTCGGGCGAGAGCCGGGGTGCGATATCCAGTTATTGGATTTGAAACTTTCGCGGCGCCATGCGCGGTTGGATGTGACCCCGGAAGGTGTAAAACTCAGCGATCTGGGAAGCCGGAATGGGACCTTCCTGAATGGCCGGCAAATCACCGAAGCCTGGCTGACCCATGGCGACAACTTTCAGATCGGCCATGTGAAGATCACCTTCTTGGAGGCGAAAATAGAGGAGGAATCCACGACGGAGGTCCCTCCCCCGGGCCGGCCTCGCGACACACGAACGGTGACATCGTCCAATCCACCCCCTGTGGAGCCCACGGTCGCTCCCCCGGTGGAGGAAGAGATGCCCGCTCAACCCCTCCCGCCGCCTTCTCTTGTTGCACCCGCCGACATTCCACCCTCAGCGGTGGAGTCGCCGGAGTCTCGCACGATTTTCCTGGACGCACAAAAATTACAGCAAATCAGCCAACAACCTCCCCCTCCCGCAGAGGAAGCGACCCCGAATGTAGAATCGACTCCGCGATTGCCCACAATTCAGGGGGAATCCAAGACCGTTTTCTTGGACGCGCAAAAACTCCAGGAGGTCAGCCGAGAGCCGGCTCCGTTCTCGCGGCCGCCGTCTTCACCCGGCACCGACTCCACGTCCCGACTTCCGGCCATGCCGCAACCCGTCGAACGCAGTACCCAGATGCTCGGCACCTCCCCGGCTGGCGTAGGAGAGCGAACTGTTTTTTTGAAGGAAGGTTTTGCGGGGACTGCCATCCAAAGGCCACAGACTGCGCCGGCGTCCGAGGAAGCCTTGCTGGCTCCAATGATGGAGCAAGTCCAGAAGAAACTGGTCTCCAGGATCCGGTTTCCGAGGATGGCCTGGCGTGCCAAATTCACCTTGCTCCTGACCGTGATGCTCGTCTTCTTGTTGTTGGTCATGTTGCTGCCCCTTCTGAGGATTCAGGAAAAAGCGGTCGTTCGAACTTCTTTGGAACGTGGCCTGGCACTGACGACCTCACTGGCCGCGAGGAACTATTTTCCTGTCGCCAACAACCAGCGACTACAACTGGATACCGACTTCGTTTCTCGAGAAGACGGGGTGAAACAGTCATCCATCATGGATACGCAGGGGCGGGTGTTGAGTCCGACTGCACGGGCAGGGGAAGTGGTGACGCGGATTGAGGGAATTGATAAGAACACCCCTCAGATCAGATTACGGGAGGAAGGGGTGACTGCCTCCGGAGATTATAACCTGGTCCTGCCCATCAAGAATGAAAACGCACAGATTATCGGATACGCCTGGATCACGTACACCCCGGCCGGACTTTCACAGAGTGGGGGCAATATCACGGTCGTCGTCATGCTGGTCATCTTTCTGGCAGCGATTGGCGGGGCCGCTCTCGTGTGGAGTGCCACGAACATGACTGTACGTCCCCTCGAATTGCTGCGCGACGAGACGGAATCAGCCATTCGCGGCGACGTCGATCACGTGGATAGCCTGGTGGGCTTCGCCGAAATCAATGCGTTGGCACAGAGCATCAACCGGTTGATCGAACGAACGGCCCTGCCCCCTGAAGTCGCCCCCGCCCCCGCCCCAATGTCGGTCCAGGCCCCTTCCTTTGTCCCCTCGCCGGGTTATGGCACAACGCCCCCGTCATCGAGGATCCCTGAAACCCCGGTCCAGGCAACACCTACTCCGGCAGGTTCACCCGGCTCGCTGGCGAGTTCCATGCCCCCGGGTTCAGCGAATGAAGTCGGGGAATTACTGGTGGATGGCAACTTTACCATTATGCAGGTCAAAGGGAATGCGCCGAAATGGTTGGGGATGCGCGTCAACGAGTTAGTGGGCAAACACGTTATCGAGGCCGTGCGAGAACAGCAACTCCTCGAGGCGATCTTGGATCTGATTAACGCTCTGGCCACGCAGCCCCAGGCCGCACAGGAATTCGACTTCTCGGCCATTCCTTCTCTGGGCGCTCCATTTCTGCTGGCCGTCAACAAGGCAGGAGGAAGCGACCAGATCTTGATCAAACTCACGCGGAAGTGAGTCCCGAGAATGCAATGACCAACGCTCGAAGAACTGGATCCGATAGGAGGATTTTTTAGATGCCCCTGGATTATGGTGAGACGCAGGCAGTTTCAGCCCTCAGTGGAAACGCCGTGCTCATTTGGATTAAAGATGACGGCTCAGAAATGCGGTTTCCGATTTTTGCCGCCGTCACCACCATCGGTCGTGACGCCACGAACATGATCCCGATCAACGACGGCACGATCTCCCGGTTCCACGCCAAGCTGCACTTTCAAAACGGCCAATACGTCCTGGTCGATCTGGGGAGTGCAAACAAGACCTTTGTCAACGGCCAGGAAATCAAAGAGAGCACCCTCCAATCAGGGACCGAAGTTCGCTTCGCCCAGCAACGATTCATATTTCAAGCGGTTCAACCGGCCGCCCCTCCTCCGCAGTGGGCTTCTGCTCCACCGCCCATGCCGCCACCGCCTTCTCAGCCGATGTACGCACCACAACAGATGGGCGGCCCACCGATGGGAACACCCTATCGCCCGCCCGCCGCGGTCGTGGTGTCGCATCCCACCAAGAAAAAACCAAAGCCCATTTTCATTCTGGGAGGGGTGTTCATTGTTCTCCTGGTTCTGATTGTCGGTATTACGAAGATGACGCAGGGTCCGACACCGCCACCGGGAACCAGTGGAGAAAAGCAGAAGGCAGCCCCAGCGCCTGCGCCGATTCCCTCTGCCACCTCCCCCACCCCGCCCGTTTCTGGGGAAACTGCACCGACATCGACCTCCCCCCCTCCAACGGGCACCACAACTCTCCCGGAGGGGACCACACCCGGGGCGACAGGTCCGCAAGCGATTGGGCGGATCATGGATGACGCAGCCGCGTTGGAGTCAGCTGGAAAACTGAGGGATGCCAGGCAGCGTTATGAACAGGTTCTGGCGATGGACCCGGTCAATTCTCGCGCCCGGTCACGCCTGGAGGATTTGAAACAGCGGATTAACGACGCCATCAACCTTCATTTCAAGAATGCCAAGCAAGCCTATGATTATCTGCGTTTCGATGAAGCGATCGATGAATGGAATCTGGTCCTGGCCCTGGCCGATCCCACCGATTCTCGATACGTGGAAAGCCAGCGAGGCGTCCAACAGGCTCAGGCCCGCCTGAAACGTTAATGCCTTTGTGATAGAATGATAGGTCCTGTTTGCATTCCTGGGTGTACAAGCGCCCGGGTCTGCGAGGGGGGAACCTCGGTAACCTCTTTCGCAAGGTTCCGGCAGCGCACGAGAGTGCCGACCTTCCTTTGAGCAACTAAGGAGTTTCCTGAATGCCATTTTTGACGATCAGCCGCAGCGGTGTCCTCGATCAGCGTGTCACGCTGGACAAGGACGTGATCAGGATTGGCCGCCTTGATGACAACGATGTCGTCTTGAAAGATGGCTCCATCTCCCGACACCACGCCCGAATTGAACGCCAGGGTGATCGCTTCGTCATTAAGGATCTCGGAAGCCAGAATGGAGTCTGGTCCGGGGGAAGCCGGGTTCCGGAACTGGAGTTGGTTCCTGGGACAGCTTTTGTGATGGGCATTTTTTCCGGCCTTGTTGAAGCGCCCCCCGTCGAAGTCGCTCCCCCGGCAGCCAGCCCTTACACCTGGGCCAAACTCTTCGTGCTCGAAGGCCCTATGAAACAACCGGAATTCTCGCTGAACCGGCCTGAACTCCGTTTTGGCCGCTCGGCCGGCTTGGAAGTTCCCATTGACGACGACCTGGTCTCGAAGAACCACGCCAAGATAGTTTTCCAGAACAACCAGCATACCGTCTTTGATACGGGAAGCCGGAACGGCGTTTTTGTCAATGGCCTTCGGGTCGAATCGCAGGTCCTTAAGCATCGCGACGAGATTCAAATTGGCCCGGCGCGGTTTGCCTTCAGCGAGAACGGTGAATACATCCCGCCGCAATCCGTCTTAATTTCGTCGGCCCCTCAACCGGGGATGTCCATGCCCGCCGCCCCGGCATTTACCCCGCCCCCTGTCAGGGGTGCGGCGGCCAAGCAAAAAAGCCTGTTCAGCCGGGTTCCCAAGATAGTTTGGTTTGGTGGCCTCCTGGCTGTTCTCATTTTGATTATTCTGATGGCCGTCCTGTCGGGGCCCCCCAAAACGGAAGGGCCGAGCTCTAAAGAAGTCAGTGCGGAGAATCAACAGACTATCCAGAAACTCCTGCTCGAAGGAAAGCAGTTTTTTGCGGGCGGAGATTATCAAAGCGCCCTGGACAAGGCGAATGCGGTGCTGACGCCGGACCTGGACCCCAGGAATCGCGAGGCTTTGGAATTGCAGGGCAAATCCCAGGACAAACTGCGGGAGCTAGCCGCGGCCAGGGAGAAGGCCCAGCAGGAGGCCACTGAGCGGGCCGCCAAGATCCAAGCCCTGCTTGCCGACGCCGCAGCGGCTTCTAAGAAGGGGGATTTTACAACCTCCAAGTCCCTGCTCGAAGACGCGAGAACCGTTGATCCGGACAACGCGAATGTTAAGAAGGCGCTGGTGGACACCCTGATTGCTTCCGCGCAAGCGGATTCCAAGAAGCGCGACTATAAGGGTGCTTTCGAGGCTTATGATGCGGCGCTGCAACTGGATCCCACGAATGCCGAGGCCACGAGAGGGCGTGAGAGCCTTGCCAGCTTTGAACAGGCTGCGAAGACGCGGGAATCGCGAGCCCGGACTTTGTTCGAGCAGGCGAAGAGTGAGACGGCAAGCGGAGCTTTAGGCAAGGCCTATCAGGATATCAACTCGCTCCTTTCTCTCAATCCGAATTACCCCCAGGCCGCGAGCCTTCGTGGCCAAATCCAGACCCAGCTCGAAACGAAGGTGAAACCTCTCTACGATGAAGGGGTGCGCCTGTTTAATGCCGGACAATTAGTGGAGTCCGCCAACAAGCTGAGTCAGGCGCTCGCGATTTATCCTGATCATCAACCCACCCAGCAGTTTTTGATGCAGGCACGGAGCAAGCTCCGGGCCGAGGCGCAGGAGGCGTTCCGTCGCGGGTACATCAACGAAGGATTGGGCCGTTACAAGGAAGCCATGGATCTGTATCAGAAATCTCTGAACCTTCTTCCTGACCCCAATGAGGAGTACCACAAGAAGGCGGCCGATAAGATTGCCCAGCTCAAGGACAAGGTGAAATAACGCCCTGAGAGGGGCTCCCGCTAATCCGTCTCGCCCCCGGTCCTACAGGACAACAACTGTGACCAACGAAGAACTGGATAACAAACTTGCGGAGTTGCTGGTTAGCTATGGACGGATCTCCGAGCCGGTCGCCCTTCGTGCGCGTGAATTCCAGAAGACACGCCCCATCACCTTCGGACGCGCCTTGGTGGAAATGAAACTGCTGACGGCCGACGTCCTCAAACCGTTGCTCGAGGAGATCACGGGAACGACTTGCGTCGATCCGTCGCTGATGACGGTCTATCCGGATTACGTGGAAATGGTGAGCCAACTCCTCCCACCGGATGTGGTCACCCGGCTGCTCGTCTTCCCCATACAGTCCGAACTCAATGTCATTCATGTGTGCATGCTCAACCCTACGGACACGGCAACAATCCAGTGGCTGGAAGGCCTCTCAGGGTGCCTGATCAAGCCGCTGGTGTGCCATGAAATGGGCATCGTGGCCGGTCTCGAACAGTATTACAAGAAGTACCTGACGGGGCCGCCCACCTATCTGAACAATCCGGAGCAGGCCAAGGCCATTGCCCAGGCCGCCTTTGAGCGTGACTTTCAGGCGCCCTTTGAAAAATTCCTGGAGCCGGCCATTGCGTACGCCAACCGGAACCGCGACAAAATGAGGAAGGATCCTGCTGGCCTTCAAGCCGCGATCCGCGATCCCTCCATCATCAAACTGGTCAACCAGATCTTGAATCGCCTGGTGCTGGCGAACGCCAGCGATCTTCACTTTGAACCCACCGAGAACAAGTTCCGGATCCGAACGCGAATCGATGGGGTGATCAAGACCAAGTGGGTGATGCCCGAGAACATGAAGCTTCCGATTGTGGCACGCCTCAAGGCCATGGCGGGAATCCCGATTGAATCGACCCCCCTCCCGCTCGACGCCCGGATCGGGTATGACATGATCTGGGAAAAACAGGTGGATTTCCGGTTCTCGGATTTGCCTTCGTTGCTGGGAGAAAAAATTGTCCTTCGTGTTCTTGACCGATCCAAGGAACGCAAGCAGCTTTCCGATCTGGGGTTTGATCCGACCACCCTTGACGTCGTGTCACGCGTCGCCGAGATGCCCAACGGTTTAATCCTCGTCACGGGCCCGACCGGGAGCGGAAAAAGCTCCACGCTTTATGCGTTGTTGGACAAGCTGAATGACGATGCGCAGTGTATATTGACTGCCGAGGACCCCGTGGAATCACGAGTCCCGGGGGTGGTGCAGGTCCAGTGTGAGGAAGAGAAGGGACTGACCTTTGCTGCCAGCTTGCGAAGTTTTCTGCGTCAGGATCCCGACATTATCATGGTCGGCGAAATTCGCGACTCTGAAACCGCCGACATCGCGATGAAGGCAGCCTTGACCGGTCATCTCGTTCTCTCCACCCTGCATACCAACGACGCTCCTTCCACCGTCCTTCGCTTGCTGAACATGGGTCTCGAGCCCTTTTTGATCGCCTCCTCGCTGCGGCTTGTCCTGGCACAGCGTCTCTTGAGAAGACTGTGCCCCAAGTGCAAGAAGCCCGCCGATCCGAAAGGGGTCAAATTGAAGGAGATTGCGGCGCAGTATCCGGGGATTTTTGATGGGACGAGTGGGTTCGATCCGGCCGGCTGCGCGGAATGTGATCAAACCGGCTACCGTGGCCGGACCGGAATTTTCGAAGCGCTGGAGATCATCGAACCTATCGAAGAGCTCATCATTGCTCAGAAGCCGGCGCACGAGATCCGGGCGACCGGCCGGAAATTTGGAATGAAAACCCTCCGCGAGAATGGGCTTAACAAGGTGGCCTCGGGGGTGACGAGCCTCGAAGAAGTTCTGCAGAATACCGTCGCTGACTTTCAACGATGAGCCGCAAACAGGCAGTTCCCTACTTATTCAGTCTTCTGGTCCTGGCTCTCACGGGTCTCATTTTCAGTGCAGCCCTGGCGTTGCCGATGCTGGGAAGCGCAGCGGAACCTCAGAAGAAAGGGAAGACGACCTCAGCTCCAACCCCTGCCGCCTATCTGCCGTTCACGGGGACAGAATTCCATTTTCGCTTCTGGTACCCTGCCCGGGGGTGGGAAGTCTCAGCCGCCTCGGCAAACGTGCTGGCCCAGGTCAGCAATCGGGCAGGGAGCAGTTTTGTAGTTCTTCATACCGCGCTGGCCTTTCCCCTCAACCTCGACGAGATGGGGCATGATTTTATCGACGTTGAGAACGACGTCCTCAAGAAGGATTTCCCTTCGGCCGAGATCCTCTCCGCTGAATTCACCACCTTCCATCAGACCAAGGCTGCTGAGATCCGTTACCAGTTCGTGTCTGATTACGGACCCCAGGCTGCCCGGGAGATCGTCATCATTCATGGAAAAGATCTGTTTCGACTGCGTGCCACCTTCGTGAAGTCAACCCCAGCCAGCACGGAACCCCTGCTGTCATGGATGATGGAGAATTTTTACTTTTTCGATACCCTCGCTTCAGCACCCGCAGTTCCCACCCGGATGCCTGCTGTCGCCCCAAACGTCCCGACGCCAGCGACCCGGACGACATCACCCCAGCCCACCGCCTCCCCACAGCGATCCACCCCTGCGGCTCCCCAACCTTCTCCGGCTGCCACAGCTGCTGCGCCGGGTGAGAACGGGGCAAGTCTCTTCCAGCAAGGACGGGCCGAATATTTGAAGTTTTCCTTTGCCAGCACCTGGAAAGCGGCGCAGTTCTTTCAAAGAGCCGCCAGCGCTGACCGGACTTTTGCTCCGGCGTTCGCCGGACAGGCCGAAGCGCTGGGCTGGCGGGTGGTCCTGGCGCGAACCCTTGGTCTGAACGCAGGAACGGGGGAAGCTCAAGCGGCGCTGGACCTCGCCGAACAGGCCGCGCGATTGAATCGGGATCTTGTCTCCGTACAGCGCGCCCTGGCTCTTGGGTATTTCTTAAATGGCCGGGAAAAAGACTCGGACAAGGCATTGAAGCGGGCCGAGCAGATCAATCAAGCTGATGCAGAAACCCATCTCATCATCGCCATCACACACCTTGATGATCCGGAGCAGCTTTTGAATGATGCCCAGGCGGCCTTGGGCTTGAATCCCACCCTTGTTGGAGCCCTGTATTTACAGGGGATGGCTCTGGTGAAGCTGCAACGGGAGGGCGAAGCCCTGGAGAGTTTTAATAAGATCATCAGTTTGAGCCCGGAATTCACCGAGGCTTATTTTGAACGCGGACAGATCCTCTCTGAAGTTGGCCAAAACACCGAGGCCATGGCGAGCTTAGAGAAAGCCATTACTTTAAACCCCAAGATGGTGTCGGCGCGATTCAAGCTCGCCCTTATGCTGCAACAATCCAAACGCATGGACGAGGCGATCCAGCAATACCAAGCCATCATTCAGGCTAATCCCGCTTTGCCCCAGCCCTATTACAACCTGGGCGCCATCTACGCGGACGAAAAAAAGGACATTGCTCAAGCCGCGGTTTATTTCCAGAAGTTTCTTGAGTTCACCAAAGACGGAACCAAGGCCGAGCAGGTCCAAATGTGGCTTCAACTTCATCCCCGATGAATTCGCGACACGGTGTAGGACGACCAGCCTGGTCGTCCTCCCTTCCCCATCCCGTTGAGGCTCGCGGACGACCGGCCGGGTAACCCTCCATCATCCCCATGCGTCCGGAGAGCGGATTGTGGTACGATAAGGCACGCTCGGGTAAGAGGCTCAATCCCGGCACATGAAATTTTGAATTGAAATCGCATATCGGCCATGACCTCCAACGCAACTCCCCCGGATGACACTCGGCTTGGAAAGCTCAAGCACGCCCTGGGGAGCAAGTACGAAATCACGCAAAAGATCGGCACGGGAGGAATGGCGGACGTGTACCTGGGTGTGCATCGCGTCTTGCGCAGCCGGGTGGCGGTCAAGGTGCTGCTGGAATCCTTCGCCCGCGATCATGAAATGGTGGCCCGTTTCAAACGCGAGGCCGAAGCGTCCGCGAAGCTGTCCCACCCGAATATCATCCCGGTTTACGACTTCGGTGAGGCTGAAGATCTTACCTACTTTGTGATGCGGTTTGTTGCGGGAGAAGACCTGCGCTCACGCCTCTCGCGCGAAAAACCCCTCAGCCTTGCCGACGCCGTCGAGATTGTTTTTCAGATTGCCCGGGCTCTGGATTATTCCCATCGACTGGGAATCATTCACCGCGACATCAAGCCCTCCAATATCATGATCGACGAATTCGGAACGGTCATTGTGATGGACTTCGGCATCGCCCGGATGCTTGAAAATACCACCAAGTTGACCGTGGCCGGAGTGACGATGGGGACACCGGCTTATATGAGCCCCGAACAGGTCCGCGGGGAGAATGCCGATGCCCGCAGCGATCTTTACTCGCTGGGGATCATCTTGTTCGAACTCCTCACAGGCGAGCTGCCTTTTACGGGGGAAAACGCCTACACCATCGGGTTTAAACATGTCTATGAACAGCACCGTCCGGTCACCGACTTGCGCCCTGAGGCTCCTGAAGTTTTGTCGCAGGTGGTAGACAGGCTTCTCCGAAAGAACCCCACCGAGCGATTTCAAACGGCAGCAGAATTGTTGCAGTTGCTAAACCAGTTGCGTGGCAGCCTCTTCAGCGGAGCTCCTACCTCAGTGCATCGGGCAGCGGTGGGGACACCGGTGTCCATGCCGCGGACCGGGAGTCCCGGGGTGAAGGATGAGTGGCAGAAGATTTCGTCACACCTGGCCCCCCTAGATGCCGTCCTTCGTGTGCAGATCGTTCCGGAGGAAAGATTGGCGGGCCTCGATCCGCGGGAGTCGACACTTCTTCCCCTAATCGATGGACGAAAATCGATTCTTCGAGTGATTGAAAATGCGGGGCTGGACCGCTGTGAGACAGGTCAGATCATCCTTGCGCTCATCGAGAAAGGGATTGTGTACCGGGAGAATCCCACGCCGCCGGCAACCCTGATCGCCTCGATGGCCGCCGCTGAAACTCGGGTGGAGCCGGTACAGGAGCTTTCCGGCGCGCAGGAAACCGGCTTGACCCCGTCCCCTCCTGTTTCGGAGGAGACACCGATGGCCGAGGCCCCTCTGAAGAGGGTCCCGTCCGTAGAGCCACGCGTGGAACCCGCACGGTTGAAAGAGGCAAAGGCGCGGTCAAAGGGATGGCTGTACATTTCCTTGGCGGCGCTGGGAATCGTGGTGGTTGCAGCGGCCTTCACCTTACCAAGATTTTTTAGATCCGTTCCACCCTCGGTGCAAGCCCCTCCCGCGGACAAGGCAGCCGCGAACCCGGAAGGAGCCCAGAAACCGGGGGCGCACGAAGGTTCCACGGCGCCGAAAGAAGGGGAGGAACAGGGGTCTCCTGCGACCCCGGCGTCCGCTCCGTCCGTTGCCACACTGACCTTCAAGTTTGCAGGGGCGGCATACGAGTTTGATTTGTACGACGGGCGTACTCGCCTGGGCCACATCACACCGACCCAGCATAATTTCAAACTTCCGGAAGGTGGACACACACTCCGCCTGGTCAATCGCGCCCTGTTTTTGAACCAGGGGTTGGAAAAGAGTAGTTTTGCCGCCAATCAAGGCTTTGAGATCGCCTTGCCCGAACTCGCGAGCGCAACGGTCGAGGTGTCGAACAACGCCTACCAGAACTGCTCCATGGCCATCGACGATGTCGCCCTGTCCCCGCCCTATCCCGCCCAGATTCCAAAGATCGTATCGGGCAATCATCGTATTGTATTCAGCTGGTCGAGTGGAACGTATGAAGGGGTCAAGATCACCAAGTCCATTGCGGTGAAGGGTCGGTCAATTTTGTTGATTCGAGGAAATCCGCAGGCCGAGGAAGTCCAGATACAAACTCTGAATTAACCGCGGCTCCTTCATCCATCGAGGCAAACCCTGATTCCTTGCAACCCAATTGATAGCAGCAGGCTCGCTCCCCCGATCCCTGGCCTCCGGCAAAGGCCGGATGGCGCTCCAACCATGGCATCGGCGGGGTGGGTCTCTTTGGCTCTCTGCTTTGTTCTTGTGATGGGTCTTGGAGGGATAGTGCTCCCCCCTGATGGATTCGCGGAAGCGCCGCGGGCGGATGTGGCGAAGGTTTACGACGAAGCTCAAGCCGCGGAACAGGCGCGGCAATTCAACCGGGCGATTGAAGGTTACAGGGAGGTTGTAAAGCGATGGCCCGGCAGTCCCAAGGCCCCTCAAGCGCAGCTTCACGTCGCTCATATCCTTGCCTGTACGGGAAGACCGGAACAAGCCCTCTTGGAATATCAACAAGTGCGAACGCTTTTCGCCTCGAGCCCTGAAGCGGCCGCCGCGCTCGAACAGATGAGCACCTATTACCGGTGGGAACGAACTCGAATCGGCGTGACTCCCGCGGGGGCGCCGGATCCTGCTCCCTTCGTGGCGAAATCTCTGGGGACGAATCTGCCGGACGTATTTGAAGATCCGCGGTCGGCCTTCGTGAACTCCTCGGGTCAATTGATGGTATTTGATAAACATCGCAAGCGAGTGTTCCGGTTCAGCTTGAATGGCGATCTGATCGAAGCCATTTCATTCAGTTCCCCCCAGGTGATGGCGCGTACGGAAATCGGAACGGCCTCAGAAACATTTGTTGCGGATGGAGAATCAATCCGCACTCTCGGAAAACCGGAATCGTTCGGTCTCCCCAATCCCCAGAAGCGATCGGAAAGCGGCCTGAAGAACATCACGGCGCTTGGACTTTCGGCATCGGGGGACCTGTGGACGACCTCTTCGGATCTGCCGGGGGCCTTGAAATACTCGGTCGAACGGAAGACGGGCGAGACGACGGCCGTCGCCCTGGTTCCAAAGAATGTTCGTGCCATCGAGTTTGATTTTTATGGAAACGTGTATTTTCTGGACACCAAGCAGAGCCGGATCGTGGCGATTAGCCCCTCCGGTGAGACACGCGCGACGATTTCTCCCGACTCGGGCAATGTTCGATTGTCCGCCATCACCGACTTTTATATCGATCCCTTCAATCAGCTGTTCCTGCTGGACGCGGAGGATCGGGTCATTGCTGTTTTTGCGATTCGAGCCGACTGGGACCAGAAGATCGAGCTGCTGCCGCTCACCCGGGTGGCTTGGGGTCAGTTAAGCCCGGGCCCCGAATTTCGATCGGTCCGCACCTTTGCCGTCGCAGGAACAGGTGAGATGTTCCTGGTGGCTCACAAGAGCGGGCGGATTCTCAAGGTTTTTTGAACTGCCATGCTGCGCCCTAATCATTTCACATCCCTCTTCCTGGTCCTGGTGCTGCTCGCGATTCCTCTCCCTGTTAAAGCGGCACAAGCCCCTGCGCCTGCGTCACCCCGACCGGACCTCACGTCGCTGCAAAAAGCCCTGGATCAGGCTAGGTCGGAATTTGATTCCAATTTCAAGAGCGCCATGGACCAAGTCGCGGCGCTGATAAAGCAATGTGATGAAATGCTTGCCGCCCAACCTTCTCCACCTCCTGAAGCCCGGACGTTGTGCGAAGAGGCGTTGCTGTTGGAGGCGCGCGGAAACTTGCGCGTCCTGAAAAATGAAGCGGCTTCCAACGATTTTCGAAAACTGCTCCGACTGAATCCCCATTTTGCCGCAGACACATTGACCCCATTAGAGAGCCAGACCCTGGACGACATCCGCCAAAATGAGATGGGAGCCCTTGAGATCCAGGGCCAGCCGCAGGGAGCCAGGATTTCTGTGAATCAACAGGAAATCGGCGTCCTGCAGCCCATCATTCAGCGGTGGAAATTCTTTCCCGGGCATTATGTGGTCCTGATCGAACAGCCCGAGTTTTCCTCGGAGCGCCGCGAGTTTGATCTGGCAGCCAAGCAGACCTTGTCCTGGTCCGATGTTCAACTCCTCCGGCTGAGGATTCCCCTGGTGCTTTTCTTCGATCAGCCAACGGTGGAAATCTGGAGCGGTGAACAACGCCTCAGTGCCTCGCGCCCCTTGCGCGAGGTGATGGAATCCCTGACCCCGCCGCTGGCCCAATTTGTGCAACAACAGTTGACGACCTCCGGCAGGGACGTTGCCCGCCTTTCTGCGGTCGTGCTTCCCAATTTCGATGTGAGCTCAGCCCGCGAGATGGTGTTCAAGAAGGAATGCTTCCTGCCGGAAACCCGCCGGTTCGAAATTCCGGTCGAATCCATCCGGAAGCTGAACGAGCAAACTCCGTTGTGGTTTGATCCCACCCTTTCATTTATCAATCTCCGGGCGAACCAGGGAGTCTTGACGGTGAGCTCGACGCCCTCTCCGGCTTCGGTTCTATTAGGAGGACAGAGTCTGGGATCCACTCCATTGAAGCAGACGGTTTGTGCCGGGAAACACCTGCTGGTGGTCCGGACGGCCGAGGAAGGATTTGAAGCCCCGGTTGAGATTGTCCGGGACGGAACGCTCTCCATGGAAGCACGGCTGAAACCCACCCTCGCCGTTGTTGTCATTGATCGAGCTCAGGCTGGCAGCACTCCACCCACCCACCTTGCGGACGTGGGCGACCGTCTCAAAGCAAGCCTGGATCAGTTCTTTGTCATTCCTGTAAGGTTGCCGGAGCGAGACCAGGAGATGCAGCGCCTCCATCTGACCGAGGAGTCCCTGCGAGGAGCGTTTGAAGGGTCCAATTCTGCTGCCGAGATCCCTCAGCCGATTCCGGGTGCGCTTCAACAAATGGCGAGGAACTTCGAAACTTCCTTGTTGCTCCTGGGATTTCCGGGGGCCGAGAATCAAACCACCTGGGTGTTGCTTTCCACCGAATCAAGCCGCATGGATGTCGTTCGATTGCATAGTTCCTCCACCGAGGAGACTCTGGCCGCGCTCAAACAACTGAACGAACCTTCCCACATCGAAGAGGCGTTGTTCCAGCCGGACCTCGGATTGCGGACCATTGATACGAACCTCTCGACGACTCCACTCGTGGTGGTCCAAGTTTGGCCCACCTCATCGACAGAGCAAGCCGGCCTCCGGGTGGGAGACGCCGTTCTTTCCGTGAATGGAACAAGGATGGATACGAGACAACTGCAACGGGCGATCTCGCAGGCTCCCCTGGGAACCCGGTTCTCCCTGGAGGTTCGGGCGACCGACGGAAGTCAGCGGGCAGCCGTCCTGGCCACTTCGAAGGAGCCCGTGGTGTGGTCGCTTTCATCGACTGCGAGCGCTGGATTTTCCGAACAATTCATGGCGCGGCTGCGCGACGGACTGGATGGCACAAAGCCCCCGGCGTTAAACAATCTGATCCGCCTCAATCTCGCCATCACGCTCATGAGAGCTGGGCAGTTCCCCGAAGCCCTCAACGTGCTCTCAAAAATCGTCGCGGGGGGATTCCCCAGCAACTCCACCGGGCGAATCACTGACGCCACAGTCCAGTTTTTGACCGGTCAGTGCGAAGAGGCTCTTGGGATGAAAGAGAAATCCAAGGCCACCTACGAAAAAGCGGCACAGTCCAACTGCGAGTGGTGCGTCCTGGATTCAGGGGACGTGGAGTCCGCCTCGGCAGCCGCCCGCCGGCGGCTGAGTTTGATGGGAAGCGGTAAGTGATTTCGGATTGCGGAATAAAGGTTGCGGACGGATTTGGTTCGCAGAGCCCGATTCAAGTGCGGATTTCGGATTGTGGACTGGGCAACAACAGCGCGGCCCTGTTCTGATTGAAAGGAATCCCTCAACCCGCCTGTTTTGTTTTCTTCTGCTTCTCTGAGTTAAACTCCTCAGACTTTCCCCGAGGAATGCTCAACGACTGCCAATGATCGGCAGCAAAATGTTTAGCCAGAAACACGATTTGGCCCACGTGATAGGCATAGTGGATCAACTGCCGGTTGACCGCCTGCATCACGGAGTGCGGCTCATGACGAATCAGAACTGTTCGGCCGAGATCCCTGGCCGACAGCGGCTCAATCGCGCTAAACACCAGGTGCCATCCATGCTCCCACTGCGCCAGGATGCTCTCCCTCGAATCTCCCTCCCCGGCAGTGAATTCAGAATCGCGATTCCGGTCGGGTTTCTCCCCATCGGCCGTGAGAAAGTCGGTCCACCGCGATCGCATGTTCCCGGCCATATGCTTGATGATCAATCCGACACTATTCGATTCCTTATCGAGCGCCCTGAAGAAATCCTCCCTTGAAATCTGGTCGATCGCCTTGTCGGCCAGCGCTTTCAGTTTCTGGAACTGCTCAATGGCATCGTTCAAGTAAGGGTCGGCTTGCATGGCAATACCTCTCTATGAACACAGGTACCAAAGTTGAAGGTTATAAAGTGAGTCGGGGATAAACCGGAATCCCGATCCGGGTAGAGGCTTTGTGGGAGGAAAGGATGGGAAGAAAATCAGATTAGGCCCGGAGGGCACCCAGACTGTAGCCCCACCTGAGCTCCGCGCTCTTTGCGGAGAGAGGGTGGGGTAGCGATGAAAAAAGGGTAAGAGCCCCGCTTGCGGGGTGAAAGTATCCTCGCGCCGACCTAAAATAATCCTGTGCCCTTCTCATTTCCCCTGTGTATTCTCCCTGTACAACTCTCTACCTTCCCTGGCTCAATGCCGAATTGCCGCCGAAGCGGGACTCTTTTCTTTCAAGAAGAGTTGGCGACCCCTCTCAAGATGCATGACATCGAATACGAGGACCAGTAAATTTGAGCGTAAGTTGAATCTGGCGCCCTGCAAGCAGGGCTCGGTGCCTATTTCCTCCCCTCACCCCACCTTCGCTCCGCAAAGGTTTCTGAGGTAAGAAGTCAAGCTCGAAATTCACAACAGGAGCACGGATTTTCCACAGAAACCTCCGCCGCCAGTTCAAGCGGCGGGTGCGATTAACTGGGACCCTCGGATTCGCAGCGACTGGAGGTAAATCGACTCGTCATAGGGGAGACGATTTTGCCAACAGCGGAAGATGATGCGGATCCATTTAAAGGCCAACGCGCGGACGGCGGCATGATAGCCGGACCCGCGGCGGCGTTGTTGTTGATAGTAGGCGCGGGCCCAGTCGCAGAAGTGAATTGACTGAGCGGCGAACTCGTGAAAGCTCTGGCGCACAAACTTGGGACAACTGCGGCGCCGTTGCACGTGGCATTGTTTGCCGCTGGCAACGGTGACGGGGCCGATGCCGGAGAACGAGTGCAGTTCGGCGGCACAGTGAAAGCGGGTGCGGTCGCTGCCCAAGGCCGCCAACAAGCGCGGGCCCAGGGCCGGGCCGGCCCCGGGCAGGCTGTGGAAGAGGGGATGATCCTCGTGGTGCTCGTAGACCTCTTGAATCTGTTGTTCGAAGGTGTCAATGGCCGCCAGCAGGGGGCGCAGTTGCCCCACCAGGGCCCGGATCATCAGGGCGGAGCAGAGCAGCACCGCCCGATCGGTGGTCAAGGGATGGGCCTGTTTGATCTGCCGATTCCATTCGTCCGAGGACGGGAGGCGGCGACGCAGATGCCGTTGGTAAAACTTCAGGTGGGTGGCGCGACGAGCGGTTTGCAGCTGCTGCAAGGTCGGCCACTGCTCGAGGAAGTCACAGGCGCCCACGCTGTCCAGCTTCGGGAACCACTGCAAGACCTGAGGAAAGGAGGCCTTGAGGTGGTTGGTCAACTGATTGGTGAAAGCCGTGGATTGATCCACCAGGTGGCGACGTCCTTCGGTGAGCAGTTGCAGGGAGCGGACTTCGGGCGTGTCGGGCTGGAGGGGACGCAGCTGCGTCTGCCGCTCCTGCAGCAACTGCAGCAGCAGCAGGGCGTCGGCCCCGTCGCTTTTGGCCCCGCTGGGCCGATGGGACTTGCGATATTGCGCGAAGGCGAGGGGATTGACCGGGTACAGCACCAGGAAGTCGTACTTCAACAGGGCGTAGACGAGGGCCCCTTTGCTTTGTTCGAGCGCAATGGCCACGGGGCGTCCGCCGAAGCGTTGGCGCAGTCCTTGGGCCCACTCCTCCAGGGCTTCGGGGGTTTGCGCGAGGGTGCGCACTTCCGGCTCTTGCTGACCCGCCGCTTGCAGGCACAGGGCATGAACGGCATCGGCCCAATCCAAACCGATGTGGGCGGCATAAGAAGGGGGAGACGTTTTTGATGTTGACATGGAGGATTCTCCTGTTCTGAAATAGCAGAGACCGCGCGCCCGGGGCCTGCTTAAGTCTTATAGTCGAGTCCTCGCAGGACACGTTCTGAGTATAAGTTTAAGCCCCCGGCGGGTGGCCCGTTCGAAAACCTTTGCGGAATCGTCGAACGCTAAACGCGGACATTCGTAACGGGCCACCGCGGTTCTACTCCCATACTCTGCCTCAGACCACGGGTTTCGACAAACACTGGGGGCGGTTTTCCACACGGTCCACAGCCGCCCAAAGAAAGAAAAAAAGAAGCAAAAAAAGAAAGAACGCTACCATCACCGTCTCTATTAATTCAGATGTGTTCATGCGCTGTAATACCTATAAGAACGCGGAGCTTCCCGCCACGGCGGATCTTCGACAGGTGGGGCTTCCATGAGAAGGCATTAGATGTCAAGGCCAACGTGGTGGCCTGGCGCAGACCGCTACGGGGGCCGCTCAGAGACAGTCCACATCCGATCTCCTT
>JBGQBO010000042.1:0-43543 GCA_041494885.1 Terriglobia bacterium | reverse complement strand
CCACCTGGCCTCATGGCCACGCAGTTACAGTTGGTTTCAGGCCGTGAGCGTCGGCCTGGAGAGGTCTCTCACCTCTCCGACTTCGGGCGCTTTCAGGCGCACCTATCGCCCGCCAAGGCGGGCTTCCTCTTTCTTTCTCGACGTACCTCGGGCCGGCGCCCGGGGCTAAAGGTCTTACGCCCCGCAAGCGGGGCTTATGTGATTATTGGGGGACCGGTACCCCACCCTCGCTCCGCAAAAGACGCGGAGCTCCCGCCACGGCGGATCTTCGACAGGTGGGGCTACACTCTGACTGCCCTCCGGGCCTAGGTGCGGCGCACCGGTGTGGTTCTCCATTTGATTCAAATCTTATTGAACGTATTGTCCAATGATCCATTGGGTGGAAGGATTGAGGAATTCCAGGCCATGCCAGTAAAGCCCATCGTTCTCTTCTTCGTCATTCCAGACCACGCGGGCCGAGGTACTGAGGTGAACTTCGCCCTCGAGAGTCGGGTCCGTCCTGCGAATCTCAACCCGCTCGCGCGCACTGACGCGGATGGGCAGCGAAACCAGCGCACCCAATCGGCTGACATCCTCCAACTCTGAAGCGATCTCTGCCTCCTGATCCTCGGTGCTGCTGACCCGGATGACCACAGGGATTCTTGTTTTTACGCGCGGACTTTTCCGCCGTTCGCCCAACGGCATTCTCAGCACGCGATCAATGACACTGGACACCTGCTCCGGCGAAAAGGATTTCTCGATACAGTCGGCCACTCCCATTTCCTGAAGCAGCTTCCGGAATTCAGGATCGGGGTTCTCGCAGACCAGGAGGATGGGAATCACACGCGTTTGGTCGATCATTTTGAAAACCTTCGAAAGTTTGACGTCGCCGATACCCGGCATCCGGGCGTCCAGAAGAATGCACGTCGGTCGATACAGGACGGCTTTGTTGATCGCGTCCACGCCGGACAGTGCCGTCAGGATTTCAAACTCTGTACCCAGGGCCCGGGCAACCCAGTCATTCACTTGAGGCTCGGCCCCGATCATCAACAACCGCTTCCTCGCCATGGTCATTCCTTTTCGTCCGGGTTTCAAAACTTCGGTGGACCCCGGCTCAGGAGATTCTCTTCCCTTGTCCGATCCTCTGACTGCGCAGGACCACTCCGAAGGCGACTCCCCCCGCCCGGTGATGAATCACTGCGGCCTCGTCCACGCGGCCGCAGGCTCGATGAATTCAAAGCCATGACAGTTAGGGCCGATGACTTCGTCATCATCATTCCACACCACGCGGGCTCGAGCTTGAAGAGCGGCCCGGGTGGACACGCCCGCTTCGGACTGGCGGATCTCGACCTCCTGGCCGACCGGGATTCGAACCGGCAACCGCATCAACGCGCCGTGGCGGCTCACGTCCACGGTCTCCGCACTCACTTCAAACCGGCGATCGAAGGAGTCTTTGCTGCGAATCACCATCGGAATCTTTATACTCACGCGCGTGGTTCTTCGGCGCTCCAGCGTGGCGGCCTCCAAGGCGAGCTGAACCGACTTGGAGATTTGTTCCACCGAAAAAGGTGACTCGATATAATCGAGAGCCCCGATTTCCTTGGCGATTCCCAAAACGGTCTCGCGGGGTTTTGCGCCCATCAGCAGGATGGGGATCCGCTTGGTCTGAGAGATGGATTTCAGGATTTCACAGAGCATGAAGCTGCTGATCTGTGGCATGGCCACATCCAACAGGAGACAATTTGGATGGTCGAGAACGGCCCGGCGGATCGCCTCGTTCCCCGACCGCGCCGACATGACTTCGAATTGGGTGGAGAAGGAGTCATGAATCAAATTCCCTATTCGCGGTTCCCCCTCAACGACTAACAATTTTTTTCTGTCCATGCCCACCTCCCGGGAAAAACGTCAACTCATCAAAGGCCGACACCTCTCGCCTTTCTAGCAAAATCCAGCTTAAGGCCAAATTGTTTCAATAGTTTCTCAACCTCCTGAAGGAATTCACCACAAACCAAGATGGCAGGCCGAATTAGCCAAATCGCTTTTCGAATGGGTTGGCAAGACCAAGCCCTGCCTTCCGAAGTTGAACCTTTCCGCCCGGCGTTGTGAGAGAATCACATGTCATTTTGGAGCGGGTCCCTTGCTTCCCCGCCTGGGTCTCTCACCGCAGGCTCGAATGTCCAGTCGACCGCGCTCCGGTTTCCATGGACCTTAGAAACCGACCCTTAATACTGAACTCCCGAATCAAGATCAATTGCGGTCATCTTCACGTTTTTGTAACGAATCTGCGGCATGCTCGAAACGGAAATTCTGGCTTTCGAAGCGCTCACAAAACAGAGTTCCTTGAAGTGGGGAGGGCCCAAAGATCATGGATCAGAAACCTTTTGTCAGGATAAACCGCCCATCAGACTCTCTTCTCATCAATTTGGCCAACGTGGTCAAGGTGGAATTTCGCCCCAAGATAGAAGCGAGGGACGCCAACCTGGTGTTGCGTTTGGCTGATGGTCAGACTCAGGCCGTGAATGGGGCGGCGGCGGAGTTGATGTTTCACTACCTGGAGCAATTCGTGGGGATTGCCCTGGAATGAGGACGAGAACTCATGATGAGAACGGGAAGGAGGTCAGGATTCCTTCTTGAAAAGCGGGAACAGCTTATCGTAGGTGGTGGCGAGGTCTTCGGGAAGCAAACGCGTCTCTCCGATGACCGACACAAAATTGGCATCTCCAATCCATCGGGGCACCACGTGCAGATGCAAGTGCCCCTCGACGCCAGCCCCCGCACTTTTCCCAAGATTGAGGCCGATATTAAATCCGTCGGGGCGGTAAGTCTCCTTGAGAACGATCTCCGCCCGTTTGGCCAGTTCCATGATTTCGGCCAGCAGAGGGACGGAGCAGGACGCCAAGTCAGCGATGTGGTCGAACGGCGCCAACATCAGGTGACCGTTGGTGTAAGGGTACCGATTGAGGATGACGAAGGAATGCTCGCCTCGATACAAGACCAGGCGCTCCCGATCCGTGATCGGCTGCGGACTCCCGGGGCTCGGGTCCGTGGATGCTGCGAGGCAGAAAATACATTCGGCGCCGGCTTTGATTGCACGAATGAATTGGTAGCGCCATGGAGTATAGAGATGATCCATTCGGGTGAGGGCACCTTGTGGGCTGATTCAAAGCGACACGTCGCCAGCAGGCGTGGTGGTCCCCGTCGCCTCGGAAGCTTGCTGGTTCACCAGGTCCTTTAAATCCTTGCTGGGCTTGAAAAACGGGATGGTTTTAGGAGGCACTTCCACTTTCTCACCGGTCTTGGGGTTACGGCCTGTGCGGCCCCGGCGTTGGCGCGTCCGGAAGCTTCCAAAGCCTCGAATTTCGACCTTGTCCTTCCCCCGCAACGCTCCCATGATGGAATCAAAAATAGTTTCGACAATGACTTCCGACTCTTTCCTCTTCACCTCGGTGATGCGGGAAACTTCTTCCACCAAATCCGCTTTAGTCATTGTTCCTCCCTGGCGGTTTCCTGTTTGAGATGATTCCGGACTCATTTTAAGTGAACCTCCCGACCGCTGTCCTATCAGCGAGTTTTCAATCGTGACCCCGGCCTCACAGCCGGGGATGAAGGGTTGTCTTCCCGTGCTTCGATTCGATCATTCGAGGCCCGTGGGCCGTCGTTCCTTAAGATCCGGGCCGCCACATGTACTGAAGGGGCGCCTCTCTGGAAAGGTGCTGGAGCGGCGCGGGGATCAGCGAAGAAGCGTCGCCGAACAAGACATCGAACAAGGACTGTTTCTGTTTGGTCGCCCTGATAATCTTCGGCTCGCCTTTGATCTTGGCAAGTTGGGCGGCGGCATCGATGGCGTCCTGCAAATCGCCCACCTCATCAATCAACTTGTTCTCTTTCGCCTCGCGCCCCGTGAAGACCCGCCCGTCAGCCAGGGATTTGACCGTCTCCACACTCAGTTTTCTCCCGTGTGCGACCGCGTCGACAAACTGCCCGTAGGTGTCATCAATGAGATGTTGAAGATAGGCGCGTTCCGCCACCGTCAAATCGCGCGCGGGATCCCCCGTATCCTTGAACTCCCCGCTCTTGACGACCACATCCTTCATCTTGGCCCATTTCAACAGATCCTCGTAACTATACCACTGGGCGATGACGCCGATGGATCCCGTGAGGGCCCCCGCGTTCGCCAGGACCTTGTCCGTGGCGCAGGCGGCATAGTACGCGCCCGAAGCCCCGACCGAAGCGATGGAGGCAACCACGATCTTCTTCTTCTTGGCCCGGACCCGGTTGATCGCCTGGTAAATCTCCTGCGATGCAGCAGCGCCGCCGCCCGGACTGTTGATGCGCAGGACGATAGCTTTGACGCTCGTGTCTTTCCCGTATCGTTCCAGCTGATCCACCACCGGCTGGGAATCGAAAATGGCGCCGTTGAGCTCGATGATCGCCACCTTGTTTTCAGAAAATGAAAAGTCGGAGGTCTCATCCGTCTTCATGGAGTAAAGCAGCAAGACAAACAGCAGCGCCCCAAACACCAGGAGCGCACCGCAGCCAATGAGAATCCACAGAACAACATTTGAATGTTGATCACTCATGATCTAGTCCCCGGTTGATCCCTTATCGGGTTTTTTATCGGTCTGGAGCTGTCCCACCAACTCCTCCATGCGGGTCTTCGAAGCCTCTTCGGTCTGGGACTGATATGTTTCCAATGCCTTGCGGTCCATATCATCAATGGCCCCGCGCTGACTCAACCCGATCTTTCGTTCCTCAAGGCTCAGTTTAATGATCTTGAATTCGTATTCTTTCCCAACGGCGACCGTGGTCCCGGATTTTTCCTGGCTTTTTTCTTTCTCATCAAACTCAGAAAAATGGCACAGTCCCTCCAGGCCCCCGCCCAGATCAACAAAGCCGCCAAAAGAGGACACTCGAGTAATTTTTCCTCTGACCAGGTCGCCCATATGATGTTTCTCCAGGAACTCCTGGAAGGGCTCATTCTGTAGCTGTTTGAGGCCGAGGGACAGTCGACGGTTCTCCGCATCGATATTCAGAATCACCGCCCGCACCAGGTCGCCCTTCTTCAACACCTCGGAAGGATGCTTGACACGCCGGGTCCAGGAGAGATCGGAGACGTGAACCAGCCCGTCGATTCCCTCCTCGATCTCGATGAAGGCGCCAAAGTCGGTTAAGTTTCTCACCCGGCCCTCCACCTGGGCGCCCACGGAATAGCGGGAGGCCAGGGTCACCCAGGGATCGGGTTCCGTTTGCTTCAAGCCCAACGAGAGTTTGCGCTCCGGGATGTTGAGGTCAAGCACTGCCACTTCCACCTCATCCCCCACGTTCAAGATCTTGGAAGGGTGCTTCACCCGCTTGGACCAGCTCATTTCTGAAACATGGATCAACCCCTCGACTCCTTCGGCCACCTCGACAAAGGCACCGTAATCGGTGAGGTTGACGACCTTCCCCTTGACGCGGGAACCCCCCGGGTGCAGCTGTGAAAACTCCACCCAAGGATCCGGGAAGAGTTGCTTGAGGCCCAGCGAGACCCGGGCCTTCTCGCGGTCGAATTTCAGCACCTTGACGGTGATTTCCTGCCCAACATGGAAGGTCTCCTGAGGAGACGGAGGACGTCCCCAGGAAATATCGGAGATGTGGAGCAATCCGTCCACCCCGCCCAAATCGACAAAGACCCCATAGTCGGTGATGTTCTTGATGATGCCATTCACCACCGCCCCGTCCTGAAGGTTCTCCAGCACGTTGCTACGTCGTTTTTGGTTTTCTTCCTCCAGCACCACCTTGCGCGACAAGACAATATTGCCGCGCTTCTTGTTCATCTTGATGACCCGGCAACCGATTTCCTGCCCGCGAAAGGAGTCAAGGTTCTTGACCGGCTTGATATCGATCTGAGATCCGGGCAGGAATGCCTTGACGCCGATATCGACAGAGAGGCCCCCTTTGACCCGATCCAGAACGATCCCCTTCATGATGGACTGTTCGGTATATGCCTTTTCGATGTCATCCCACACCCGCATCCGTTTGGCTCGTTCATGCGACAGCCGGATCGCCCCTTCCATGTCTTCAGCGTGTTCCAACAAAACATCGATCACATCTCCGGGCTTCACGGTCACCTGACCGAGCACATCCAGGAATTCTCCGAGCGGGATCACCCCTTCCGACTTGAACCCGACATCGACAATCACATCCGTGCGAGTGACTTTGAGCACGGTGCCCTTCAGCACATCCCCTTCCTCTGCTACTTTCCATCCACTGTAAGATTCCAGCAACTGTTCGTAGTTGACGACCGACCCGTTATTCTCTGAGCCCATGTTTTTTTCGCCTGTAGAACCCCGCTCCGGCTGCGTGCCTCCTTTCGGCTTATCATCCTCCCGGCTGTCCATTGCCCCTGTTCCTCCCACCGAAACCCCTCGAGGGCTTCCTAATTCTCAAACTCCCCTCGTGGCTGGTTTTTTCAAAAAAAACCAGCCACGATGAGGGTTGAAAACCTTTGAGTGTCCCTGCTTGGGCAGGAAAACTTCCCAGCTGTGCGGGCGCCATCGAGGTTTCATTCCAGATCGAAGGGCATTAGCACCATCCGAGGATAATCCGGATGCGTACCTTCCAACAACGACGCCCCCTCTCGCTGCGCCCCCCGTCGGCGATGGCAGTGCGGGGACTCAAAAACTAGGTGACTGCGGAGTGTGTGGGGAGATTTTTCAAACGTTCCACCACGTCGGCGATAATCCAGTCCGGTGTCGAAGCGCCGGTGGTGATGCCAACACTCTGAACATCGCAAAAATCGATGTCCTCGATTTCTTGTACCTCTTCAATATGATAAGTCCGCGGTTGGATCGCCTTGCAGATCTCAACGAGCTTATTGGTATTGGCGCTGTTTCGTCCTCCCACAATGATCATGACATCCGCCTGCCTCGCCAGATCGGCGGCAGACCGCTGCCGTACAAAGGTATCGTCGCAGATCGTGTTAAAGATCCGAATCTCATTCGCCTTTTCCGAGAGCTTGGAGAGGATCGTATTGAACTTGCCGACGTTGAACGTGGTCTGCGCGATAACCCCCAACTTCGGATAGAACTTTAACTGGTCCGCCTCCTCAACCGTCTTAATGACCGTGTAGTTGTCGTCGACAAAGCCGACCACACCCCTGATCTCAGGGTGGTTCTGATCGCCCACGATCAGGACGTGATAACCTTCCTTACTGAGCTGCGAAGCGTAACTTTGCGACTTGGTGACATAAGGGCAGGTCGCATCAATGACATGGTCCACACGCTGCCTCAGCTCCTCCATCCGCTGGGGGGCAAGCCCATGAGTCCGGACGATGACCGTACCGCTTTCGATATCTTTCACCTCGTCAGCCACGGCCACCCCCTTCTCCTTCAGGCGGTCAATCACCTGGGGATTGTGGATCAGGGGTCCAAAGGTGTACACCCTTGCCCCTTCGCCGCAGCCCTGAGCCACCACGCGCTCTGTCATCTTCATGGCGCGCTTCACGCCAAAACAAAAGCCGGCTTCCGCAGCAATCAAAATCTTCACAGCGATGGAGGGTTCTCCTTCCCGATTTACAGCAGCAAACTATACTCAAGGGACCGAGGGGAAGTCAACATCTATTTGATTTCATAAGCGCTTAATAGAATTTTTACACGCTAATTACCACTACCCATGCGAGATTGCAGCCCAGGAGAACAATGACAAGGTTTTAAAAAACGACCTCACCTACCCTCGAGTCAAGCGGAGACATGACGGGGGTGGCAACAGATGGAGAATCAGGATTAAGTACTTCAAAGAAAAGAGGGAATTGGTCGAACGAGGGCGAAATTCTGGAAGGCCGGTAAAAGTTTATTGGTAGCTGGTCTATGGGAGGCTGTTCAGGTAACAACCCGGGACTGAATTAAAGAGAGAAACCCAAAAAGGGTCTACTCCACCCTGACTTCCATTTATGCTTCGCGCATTTCGGGGATCGTGTTCTTCATTCGCCGCCGCAGAAGGAACATCGCCTTGTGGCGTAACTGTGAAACACGCGATTCGTTGACATGCAGCACCTTGCCAATCTCTTTCATGGAAAGCTCTTCGTAATAATACAAGGTCACCACCAGTCGTTCTTTTCGGGGCAAGCTGCTGATGAGCCCGCCCAACAACCGGCGCCACTCGGAGCGTTCACAAATTAAATGCGGGTCGGTGTTCTCTGCAGCGGGAACAAACTCGAGGAGATCCCTGGCCTCTCCACCCTCCGCCTCATTGTTAACAACCGGCTGAAAATGGCCGAAAGTCAATCCCTTGACCTCGTCCAGCATTCGTTGATATCCGTCCAGCTTCAAACCCAAGGCACGGGCGACTTCCCGGTCCTCAACCTCGCGACCTAACTTCTTTGTGAGTTCTCCGGTGGTACGTTCCAGCAGTCGTTCCTTTTGCCGCAGAGAACGAGGGGCCCAATCCAATCGACGGAGACTGTCCAAGATCGCTCCCCTGATCCTCAACTCCGCATAAGTCTTGAACTGAACATTGTGGGAGGAATCGAATTTTGATGCCGCGTCCAGAAGTCCTAGAACTCCTGTGTTGACCAAATCGTTGGAATCAATCCATTTGGGTAGACGCATGGCAATTCGGTATACAATGAACCGAATGAGGGGAAGATGAGTGAGAACAAGCTGTTCCCTCTGCTTCCGAGACTTGGAAAGCTGAGGTGTTCTGCCTGAGTGCATACCGATATTAATATGACTGAATGTCATATTTCTGACGCCATTGCGTCCATTTTTTGACGTTCGCGTTTCTCTGCGATTGGTAACCATCTCATTAACCTCTCTTGAATCAGTCCGTTACTAAAATTAAACAGCTTGTTTTGCGCTAGCCAACGTGATCAACAGAGGTAACAAGAGCAGAGTTGCTTCCAAAATAGCAATATACTTAGGGACAAAATTTCCCTAGGCAGAAAGAGAGAAGAAAGTGGTTAATTTGTATTCAGGGATTTGAAGAATCTTGGCTGGACAAATTTGGATTGAACCTCTTCGGACCAAGAATTCTCTTTTGTCCCCGTGCGGGGTTTGATGGAGCGGATAAGATAGCTCCCCATATTGCATCGAGGGGTGCTAATCCTGAAATTATGGAGTTTGGGGGGGGCAAAAGGAGGTGAGAACCCGCTTCAGAGTGTTTCAAAGCATGTTTTCAACAACCGCGTTGGATCCATCCAAAGCGCTTCGAACCATTTTTGAGATGTCAGCCAGGCGATAAGGCTTTTGCAGAAAACCGCACTGATAGCGTTGAAGGAGGTCCTGCACATTCTCGGAGGGGCAATGACCGCTGGTGAGGAGGACCTTCAGGTGGGGTTTGATTTCACGCATCCGGGTCAGGGTGTCATGACCACTGAGCCGTGGCATCTGGATGTCGAGAATCACGAGGTCATACTCTTCCCGCTGATTGATTCGGTTGAGGGCTTCGTCTCCATCCTGGACGGCATCCACCTCGTAACCCAGTTCGGAGAGAAGTTCGATGGTGGCTTCACGCACCAGTGTCTCGTCGTCGACCACCAAAATGCGCTCCGGCCGATGTGAGGAAACGGTTTCGGAGGGCTTTTCAAATACGGGTTCCTTTATGGTTCGTGGAAAATGAATTCTGAAGGTCGTTCCGATGTTGAGCTTGCTCTCGACATCGATGTATCCATGGTGATTCTTCACCAGGCCAAAGACCATGCTCAGAGCGAGGCCCATTTCGCGATCCATCCCACCCCCATCAAAAAAAGGATCAAAGATCCGATGCAGGTGATCGGGCGCGATGCCTCGACCCAGGTCACTCACGGCCAATTGCACGTATTCACCCGGTTTGAGTCCTCGGCAGTGGAGGCTGGAGGAAGCCTCGAGCGAGACATTATGTGTTGCCAACCGGAGGACTCCCACTCCTTTCATCGCCTCCTGCGCATTCTTGGCCAGGTGGATCAGGATTTCTTCGAGTTGATTGAGATCCGCTTCGATGTTCCACACCCCCGGGGCAAGATCCGTTTCGACTCGAATGCCAGATCCGAGGGATTGTCGCAACATGTCCGCAGAGTTCGCGAGAACCTCATTGAGGTTGACCACCGACATGTTGGACGGACTCTTGCGTGAAAACGACATCAGCTGCCGGGCCAGAGTGACGCCGCATTGGGCCGATCGATCAATGGAGTCGATCAAACGGAGTCCCTTTTCCTTTTCATTCGATTCCAGCGGATTCTGGGTGAGGTGAAGTCGGAGCATCTCCACATTCGGAAGAATTCCGCAGAGGATGTTATTGAGATCATGGGCCAGGCCCGTGGCAAAACTGCTGATGGTTTCCAACTTTTCAATCTGGATGAGTTGTACTTCCATTTCGTGCTGGCCGCTGATGTCGCGGAAGGCACCGACAAATCCGGCAATCCCGTCATCCTCACTTCTGACCACCGCCACGGCACTGCTGACCAAGTGTTGCTCCCCACCCTGCCGTCGAAGGGTCAATTCAAATTCTGAGACGGGGCCGTTTTCCACCGCGTCCTGCATCAGCCGCTTGAGATGGGCCGGTGGGCTGAAGAAATCCTGTATGTGAGATCCTGAATTCAACTCATGAAGATCCTGGCAGCCCAGGAGGCGAAGCATGAACTGATTGGCGAATAGGATTTCTCCGCGATTCGACCACTTCATCAAACCCAGCGGGACAGACTCGACGAAACTCCTGAGCGACGCCCCCAGGGAGAGGGCTTTCTGGAATTCCCCGGTCAAGTTCGCTGTCATTTGCCGGACTGCAGAGACCAAGGGTTGAAACTCCGGATCCTTCAGATGATCCAGGGAAACGTTCAAACTCCCTGTCGCAATCTGTTGAATCGCCGCGGTCAGGGCTTCGAGGTCATTCTTTTTATGGAATCCGAGTTTCATTATCCCTCTAATGATCCAGCTGATCTCCCTTTAAGGCCTGCACCCAATCCACCTCGCCGCATCGCCCTTTCCCGGGTTAGCCAGGCGATCCCTCCGTGGTGGCATCGCCGCGCTGGGCCCATTGGTCTACTCGTCGAAAGGGGAAGGAAAATGAAAAGGCCCTCCCGCAAACCCTGATTTTCTCAAGGCGATTACCGCAGAGATTTCGACTCGACCTTATCGCAGCAAATCCTTGCCGCTTCTATTAAGGTATCGGCCAATCATGACGGAAACTTCACGAGATAAAAATGAGGGAGGAAATAACAACGAGGGGACAGGGTCCGGACAGCCTAGAAAAAAGACAGGGCCGCCAAGGAGTGGCATGTCTCACCGACGGAAGCCCCGCCGTCGAGGCGTGGCGAAAATCGGAGGGAGCCCGCTAAAGCGTTCCACGAACGTCGGGGCGTGCTCGTTCGAAGCGGGCCGCTTGGGCCGTCTCAATGCCGGGAAAAACGTATTCGTTTCGCGCCACTTTTGTCCGGAGGACCCTTCGCATCACTTCGTTCGAAGCCCACATCGTCCCCTTCTTGGCCCCGTACATCATGCCGCCGACAAATGCCACCGAGAGGACCAACCACAGGGCGATATAGAGGGAATCAAGGATGAGGCGGGTGATCTGTTCTCCCGGGATCAAGGCCGGAGTCCGGGAGGCAGCGGCGCGACCTGGAGGCGCCTCTTTCCCTTCGGAAGGGGCGGTTGCGCCGGAGGAATCGTTCACGCCGATCCCGGCCTCATTCCCCGACTGAAAAATTACTCGTTGGGCCAGATAGAGATCGAGAGCCACGGCGCTCGCCAGTGCCAGAAAAACCACCGCCACCAGCGTCATACTCACCCAGCTCTGGCTCTCGGTCACGATGTGAAGTGCCCGTTCGGGTTCCGTCTTGCAAAGGGAACAACGCTCGAAATCGTCGTTGTTTAACGTGCCACAAAGAAGACAATGAGTCATCTCGCAGCCTCCGGGACATTGTGTGGGAAAGACCCTGCGTGCGATACCAGGTTCTTGAAATTGTTACCAGAGATGAGTCTGATCTGTAGCGAGTTAGCAACCCTTTCAGCCAATTGAAGTCTATCTCACAACGGCTGATTTTAAAACCCTTATTTCGGCCCGGGCACCGAAAAGCCTGCCCGCACAAACGGCGCGGGTCCGCAGAATATCATGAGACTGATCTGAACTCACAAGGCGCAGGGCTTCCAGCGCCGCAACTTGCATTCCTTGACATCCCAAAAGTCCAATGATAGGTTTGCGAACGGCTCCACTGAGCGGTCCCGCATCGGCGGTACCCAAGCCAGGCGCGCTCGAGTTCGAGAATCCCAACTGGAAGAATCTCTGCTCGTAGCACCGGATATTGCAGACTTTCTCCAAAGAACGATCTGCCCTTGAGCGGCCCTGATTGCTCCCCATCCTTTTGATTTCATCAAAAAGAACGGAGGCCAAATCTTGTCTGACACCGCCAAGCAAAACCATTCAAGAATTCGGAAAGCTGTTTTTCCCGCCGCCGGGTTGGGTACACGCTTTCTTCCTGCGACCAAGGCCCAGCCCAAGGAGATGCTGCCCCTGGTTGACAAGCCCATCATTCAGTATGTGATTGAAGAGGCCGTGGCCTCGGGAATGCAGAACATCATTATCGTGACGGGCCGTGGAAAAAATGCCATTGAAGATCATTTTGACGTGTCGTATGAGTTGGAGAGGATTTTGGAGGCGCGGGGAAAGACCGAGTTGCTCGAACAGGTCCGCTCCATCTCCGAGCTCATTCATGTGTCTTACGTTCGACAAAAGGAAGCCCTCGGCCTGGGGCATGCGATTCTCATGACGCGGGAATTGATCGGTAATGAGCCTTTCGCCGTCTTTCTCGGCGATGACATCATTGAGTCCAAAACGGCCTGCATGAAACAGATGATGGAGGTCTATGACCGCCTCCACGGGGCCGTCGTCGCGCTCGAAGAAGTCCCCCGCACAGAAATATCACGTTATGGCGTGATCGAAGGGACACAGGTCGACACGGGCGTAAACAAGCGTGTTTTCAAGATCAAGAATATGGTGGAGAAGCCGTCCCTCGAGTCAGCGCCCTCCAACCTCGCCATTATCGGGCGTTACATTTTGCCCCCTGAGATTTTTGATTGCCTGGAAAGAACCCGCGCGGGAGCGGGAGGAGAAATCCAGTTGACCGACGGGTTGAAAGAGTTGCTGAACGAACAGCCCATTTACGGATACCAATTTGAAGGAAAGCGTCACGATGCCGGCGACAAACTCGGGTTTCTTAAGGCGACCGTGGAGTTTGCACTGAAGCGAGAAGATCTGGGCATCCCCTTCCGCGAGTATCTGCGGTCGCTCAAGTTGTGAATTTTCGTCCAATGGGCGCCCCTCCCCCCTCGAAGCACAGGACCCGGTTTATTGGGGGAGACGGCCAATTTTATTGTGAGATTTCTTTAGATTCAGACAGAAAGGGGGATAGCCTTATAGCCGCAATTGTGCTAGACTTTGTATTCAGGAAAACTGATAAGGGGAATTGTCTCTCTCGCGGAGGCAACGCGGGAGCCTCTAAGGTCATCCAAGAGGTAAAAATCTAGGGAAGGCTCGGGAACAAATGGCCAATCTGAAAGAACAGAAAGCCGTAGTCGAGTATCTGGGTTCGCGACTGGAAGCCCTGCGCAATCTCCCGGACACCCCTGAAAAACTGCAACATTTGAAGGATCTGGAAGCTGAATACGGAAACGCCCGCCAGGAACTGGCTCAACTGGAAGAACTCGCGGGCCCTCAAGTCCTGTCGGAAGAAGCTCCCGAACTGAAATTCACCCTCATCGAACCTCCCTCAAGGTGGAAGTCATTCAAGGAAAGCCTCAGCATCCTGCTCAAGCCCAGTGCTCCACCCCCAAAGTGGGTGGAAGGGGAAGAGGCGATCGCGATCGACAAGGTTTTCATGGACGAGGAGCCGTGGTATAAGACGCTTCCCAGCGCCATCAAGGGGTACTTTTCCAACGAGAAACCCCATTACAACATTACTGCCCAGCCGGTGGAAGTCCCCGACATCTGGGCCGACTATAAACTGAGCAAGGCCTCCCCTGTTTACTCCGTCCTGTTGCATGTGCTCTTTGTCGTCCTCTTGATTTACGTGGGAAAGAAAATCGTGACGACGTTCGTGCCCACCAAGCAGGTTGCCGAAATTATTTTCGACTCCCCCTATGAGAAGATGGTTCCTCCCGATGCGAAAAAAGCCGGCGGTGGAGGAGGAGGCGGGCTGCGTGATCCATTGCCTGCCAACAAGGGAAAATTGCCGAAGCTCGCTACCGAGCAGCTTGTTCCCCCGACACCTAAACCGCCCGTTGAGGATCCGAAACTGCCAGCCGAACCTTCCGTCATGGTGCTGGCGCAATTACCCAAATTAAATCTGCCCAACTATGGAGATCCCCTGGCGCAGAACGGACCGCTCTCTGCCGGTCGAGGATCCGGAGGTGGAATCGGTGAAGGAGAAGGCCACGGCGTTGGTTCTGGCAAAGGCCCGGGGGTTGGGCCCGGGGAGGGCGGCGGTTCCGGCGGCGGACCTTTTTCACCGGGTCGCGGCGGGGTCTCGATGCCGGCCTGTGTGGAAAACTGCTCTTTGAAACCTCCCTACAGCGAGGAAGGCTATAAGCTCAAGATTCAGGGAACGGTTTTGGTACAATTCGTGGTCCGCTCGGATGGCAGCACCGATAGTTTCAAGGTGCTCCGCGGTCTCGGCTATGGCCTTGATGAGGCCGCCATTGAAACCGTGCGGAAGTGGAGATTCCGCCCTGCCTTGAAAGACACCCGCGCGGTGGATTGTTACGCCCAGGTTGAAGTGAATTTCCGGCTGTTTTGAGCGGCTTCCACTAAGAATCGCAAGAAAAAAAACACCCCGACTTATCGGGGTGTTTTTTTTCACCTCCCGCCCAAAACACCGGTTCATCGCTCTCTGTGTATGATCTTGTTGAAAGGCTTTCAAACCGGAGACGGGATCCGGTTTCCCCCGCCCATAGATCTGAGTCCCATCTCCGAAAAGAGCCAACTCCGGCATGAAGAAGACGTAGAGACCTACTTCGGTTTTTCAAAAAAGCTGTCGGGCACACCCGGGTTGAATTTAAAATTGCTGAGGGTGAGGGTTGAGGTCACGCCCGACTGGATGGACACAACGTGGGAAGGCCAGGAGATTCCATCGGTCGTGTGGTAATCATCGTAATGCAGTTCATATTTCTTCACTCCCAGGCCCTGTTTCCCCTCGACTTCTTCTTCGTACTCGAATCGCCGGATCAGAAATGTCTGCGGATCAAGGGAGATCTCTCCGCGCGCAAAATCCTTCCCCAGAAAACCGCTTGTCCCGATGATTGCATAACGCACGCCGTCGACGGTCCGGTCCCCTTTCGACCAGAATTTTGTCAGGAGACCATAGATGGCATACGGCTGTGATTGAAGTTCGGTCGAAATCATGAGGGGCTCCACATCGCCGGCCATTAATTCAATAAGCGTCTGTTCACTTTTCAACCAGGCCCCCGGACCATTGACAATGGTGAGGGCAAAGAAGTCTGAACCCGACACTTCGGTCCGGAACTTATCGGAGCCTTTGAAATACACTTTGAAATTGAGGCTTGGATGGGAGATCTCCTTGGTCGAGGATTGACTCTCAAAACTCAAGTCGGTGATGGCGGCGAGGCGCTCGCTCCCGCCATAGGCGGCGAGGGAACGGGCAATCCAGTTTTTCGCCTCCTCGAAGCGTGCGGGATCGTTTTCCCCGGACTTCTCCTTCGCCCCCCCGCGGGGCTGCGGGGTGACTCGCCCGGCGTCGAGTCGAGACAGACCTGGCAACAGAAGCAATAACAATGACAAACCTCTGAGCAGCTGTCCAGACCGGCGCCAAATCATTCGACTCGAGTGCATGCAGTCCCTCGACACTGGATTTACTCCCCTCTTCAAGCAGAGGATAACTCTCCGGTTTATTTACAATTCAAGGTAACCTTGCCGTCCACAGGGAGGTCATCGGATCGGATCAAAAAAAGTCTCTGCCACTTTTCCGTTCACCTGAATTTCGGTAAAAATATCCTCGCGTTTGCGCAGGCCGGCTTGATACTGCACCATCCGGTAGGGCCAGCGAAGGGCACCGACTTTTCGGAAATTGAAAAAGGCATCGGTCGTTTCGATCGGGTTCCCCTGCGAGTCGATGTCCGCATAAACCGCGCGCAGAGGCAAATGGGTATCTGCGGCCAAAAGGAATCGTGTGGAATGGCCGGAACCGTCCTCAAAGTCAATCACATCAGATTTGATGCCCTCAATTTCTTCCCGGGCCACGATGCGCATCCTGGCTTTTGGGGCATTGACATGAAACAAGGCCAGGAGCCCGCGGGTCAATACCACCTGCATCGAGTCCGCAATCCGCTGGTTAATGTCGGAGGGATAAGGGTGCAAATTCTCCATGCCCCAACCCACTTTTCCGTTAAAAGCCTGAACCATCTTCAAGGGCTGCAGATTGACATCCACCCGATACTTGTCGGGGCGCAAATAGACATACTTTGCCGAACCCTGAAGCTCGTTATCTCCAGCCACGACCCGCGTCATTCCCAGCATCGAGATACTCCGGACCTGGTCGAACGCCGTCGCTCCTCCCATCGCCGCGATGGCATTATTCATGAATTTCCTGCCTGCCAGTTCGCTTTCCTGCGGCTCTTCACCGAAAGCCCCCTTCTGGGCTTCGAAGAATGTCAACCCGGCGACCAAGCCAATCACCCAACTCCACCAAATCAAGCGGGGGATCCTTCGAACCTGCCTGAGCGCTGTAAATCGCGGTTCTTTCATGAAGATCCCTTCATGGAGTAATTCAAGTCCTGTTGGATGCGAGGTCATTATAAGGTTTTGTCTTGCATTCCCAATGAATATTTTCGCTTCAGATTCGAGTGGGCTGACCCTCTGGGGGTTCGGAATGTGATTCCGATTTGAATTTGACAAGCATGGCTCCTTACTTGACAATGTCGCGTATCTTCAACAGAGTTTCATCCAGAGGAGAGGCCATGTTCAAGACACGGATCATGACGCCGGGTCCCACCCAGTTGCTGCCGGAGGCGCAGGTCGCCATGGCGGGACCGATCCCTCACCACCGCACCGAGGCCTTTCGAAAGATTTTTTCGGAAACGCGCGCGCTTCTCCAATACTTTTTCGATACTCAAAATGATGTCTTGATCTTTGCTTCCTCGGGCACGGGCGCGATGGAAGGCGCCCTGGCCAACCTCCTCTCACCGGGAGATCGAGCCCTGATTATTTCGGCGGGTAAGTTCGGGGAGCGTTGGACCTCGATCGCCCAGGCGTACTCCATCAATGCCGAAGTGGTCTCCATTCCTTACGGGGGGGCTGTGGATCCACAAGAGATTGAGAGAGCTCTGGAAAGAGGCCCTCGAATCAAAGCCGTTTTCGTGCAGGCCAGCGAAAGTTCCACGGGGGTGCGGCACGACATTGAACGCCTGGGGACGATCATCTCCAAGCATCCCCAGACCTGCCTGGTGGTCGATGCCATCACCGGGCTCGGGGTGATGGAGGTGGCCACTGACCGCTGGCATCTGGACATCGTCATCGGCGGCAGTCAGAAAGCGACGATGCTGCCGCCCGGCCTGGCCTTCGTCAGCGTCAGCGAGAAAGCCTGGGCCGCGATACGGGACTCGAAATCACCCCGCTATTACTTCGATTTCCAAAAAGAACGGAAGAATCAGGTGAAGGGCGAATCCGCTTTCACACCGGCCATTTCTCTGGTGATCGGCCTTCATACCTCCCTGCAACAAATTCGTGCTCTGGGCCGGGAGCGACTGATCTCCAATGCAGCTCTTCTGGCCTCGGCAACGCGCGCCGCGGCACAGGCGCTCGGTCTGAAACTCTTTGCCCACACCTCACCGAGTGACGCATTGACGACCCTTTGTGCCCCGCCGGGGATTGATTCGGGTGAAATCGTCAAGGCCTTCAAAAGCCTGTTCGGGACGGTCATAGCCGATGGACAAGGTGAGATGAAAGGAAAGATTTTTCGCATCGCTCACCTCGGCTATTACGATTTCTACGATGCCATTGCCACACTGGCCTGTTTGGAAATCATATTGAAGCAATTGGGCGTGCCGGTTGATTTGGGAGCGGGCGTTCAGGCGGCACAAAACGTATTTCTTCAACACCAGCAGGGTTGAAATCCCCTCGTAAAGACGGCAGGGAGAGCAGGGACATCGGTTACATCCTCATGAGAATACTCATCAGCGACAAGATATCGAAGCGGGGCATCGAACTCCTGCAGCGCGAGGCGGAATTCCAGGTGGAGGTAAAGATCGACCTCACACGCGAGGCATTGATGGCCTGCATCGGTGAATATGACGCCCTGATCGTTCGCAGCGCCACCAAAGTGACGAACGAGGTGATCGCGCGGGCAAAGAAGCTGAAGGTGATCGGCCGCGCGGGCACGGGCGTTGACAACGTCGACGTCGACGCCGCGACCCGACACGGCATCGCCGTCATGAACACCCCCGCCGGAAACTCCACCAGCGTCGCTGAACACGCCTTTGCCTTGATGCTCGCGCTCGCACGCTCCATTCCCAACGCCAATGCCTCCCTGAAACAGGGGGAGTGGGACAAGAAGTCGTTTCTGGGCTCTGAACTTCGGGACAAATTTCTGGGCATCGTGGGGCTTGGAAAAATCGGGGTTGAAGTGGCCCGCCGCGCACTGGCCTTCAAGATGCGCGTCATGGCATACGATCCCTATGTATCCGAACGCATCGCCAAGGACCTCGCAGTTGCCCTGGTCCCTTTGGAGATCCTGTTTCGAGAATCGGATTTCATCACACTTCATCTGGCGTTGAGCTCTGCCACCCGAGGCTTCATCGATTCCGCCAAACTGAAACTCATGAAACCGACGGCCCGGCTCATCAACTGCGCGCGCGGTGAAGTCGTCGATGAGCAGGCGCTCTATGAGGCGCTGGCCACCCGGAAGATTGCCGGGGCCGCCCTCGATGTCTTTGCCGAAGAGCCGCCAAAGAACCGGAAGCTGGTTGAGCTTCCCAACCTCGTTTGCACGCCGCATATCGGGGCATCCACCGTGGAAGCGCAGGAAAACGTAGGCATCGAAATCGCCGGTCAGGTCCGCACCTTCCTGAAGTCGGGCGTGGCACAGAATGCCGTGAACCTGCCTTCGTTAACCCTGGAGGAATACCGCAAGCTTGAGCCTTTTCTCCGCCTGGGCGAGCGCATGGGCAATTTTCTCGCCTCGATTGCCGAAGGCCGGTTGAACGAGATCGGAATCCGGTACTATGGGGAACTGGCCCAAATGAATACAAGCTTCATCTCAAATACGATCGTCAAGGCGCTGCTCTTACCCATCTCTGATCGGGTGAACCCCATTAATGCCCGGGCCGTTGCCGAAGAGCGGGAGATCACCGTGGTCGAATCCAACAGCAGCCGGCAACGACACTTCTCGAATCTCATCTCGGTCAAGCTGCGAATGACGGGAGGTTCCATTCCCCCGCCTCCAGAAACAAAACGCAAGAAAACGGCGTTATCCGAGGGTGGAGCGAGCGGCGTGCCAACCCGGCAGGAGACCCGGGAGGAGTGGGCCGAGGGAACCGTCCTGCTCGGTCCAGCCGGTCTGTTGAACGAATCGGCCTGCCGCCTCGTCTCGGTGGACGGCATCGACCTCGAGGCCCCCCTGCGAGGATCGCTTCTGTTTTTCAGGAACGAGGATACCCCTGGCGTCGTGGGTCACATCGGAACAACGCTGGGCCGGACTCATATCAATATTGCCAGTTTTGCGCTGGGGCGTGACGAGAACACTCATACTGCTATCGGGGTGGTGAATATCGACAACGACGTCCCCGCTGGGGTGCTGCGAGAGATTTGCAGCTTCCCGGCAATACGATTCGCACGCGTGGTGAAGTTGTAGCTGCAAAATCCCCTTCGAAGAATCGGTTCACCGCCCATACCTTACGGCTCCAAGGTGTGCCCGGATTATGCATGCGCGTGAGCGAGAGGGCCGTGACGAGCTTGCGATTATCCACGCCGTTTTCAGAGGACGCCAAATTTAAGGTTGCAAATCAGCACGGATTCCCCCATCATTACCAATCGTTTTCTACTGGATCTCATCATCCTCACACATCACTCGTCGTAAAAGGGCGCAGCCTTTCATCGGCGGGCAAAGCATCTCAATCAAATAAAGCTTCGACCTGGAGAAATCATCGTGATTAAAAAAGGAGTAAAGATCGCGCCCGCGAAAGGCAAACTGGGAGTTCTGATCCCCGGCTTGGGAGCGGTAGCCACCACGTTCATTGCGGGTGTTGAAACCATCCGAAAGGGGCTGGCCCGCCCCATCGGTTCGCTGACGCAGATGGGAACCATTCGCCTTGGAAAACGTACTGAGAATCGTGTTCCCGCGATCCGCGAATTTGTCCCCTTGGCAGACCTGAACGACCTCGTTTTTGCTGGGTGGGACATTTTTCCGGATAACGGCTACGAAATCGCCTGCAAAGCGGGCGTTCTGGAGCGGGCGCTGTTGGATTCGGTTCGAGACGAATTGGAGCAGCTTCACCCCATGAAGGCTGTCTTCAGCCGCAAGTATGTGAAGAAGTTGGATGGCCCCAACGTCAAGCGTGGCAAGAACAAGTGGGAATTGGCCCAACAGATCAAAGAGGACATCCGCCGATTTCAGAAGGAAACGGGGGTGGCTCGCACGGTGATGGTGTGGTGCGGCTCGACCGAGGTATTCCTGAAGCCCAGCGAGGTCCATTCCTCGCTGGCCAAGTTTGAGAAGGGGTTGAAGGCCAACGACCCCAAGATCCCTTCGTCCATGGTGTATGCATACGCCGCACTTTCCCTCGGCATCCCCTTCGCCAACGGCGCCCCCAATCTGACCATCGACATCGAAGCGATGCGCCAACTGGCGCGCAGGAACAACGTTCCCGTATGCGGGAAGGATTTCAAGACCGGACAGACCCTGATGAAGACGATCCTCGCGCCCGGTTTCAAGGCCCGGATGCTGGGTCTCGCCGGATGGTTCTCGACCAACATCCTGGGAAACCGCGATGGTGAAGTGCTGGATGATCCGGAGTCATTTAAAACCAAGGAAGAGTCCAAACTGGGGGTGCTCGAACACATCCTTCAGCCGGAGGTCTATCCCGAGTTGTACGGAAAAATTCACCACAAGGTGCGCATCAATTACTATCCGCCCCGGGGCGACAACAAAGAAGGCTGGGACAACATCGACATTTTCGGTTGGCTCGGTTACCCGATGCAGATCAAGGTGGACTTCCTGTGCCGCGATTCCATCCTGGCGGCTCCCATCGTCCTCGATTTGGTGCTTTTCCTTGACCTCGCCCAACGCGCGGGGATGCGCGGCATCCAGGAATGGCTGAGCTTCTATTTCAAATCGCCGATGTGTGCGCCCCAACTCTATCCCGAACACGACCTGTTCATTCAACTCATGAAGCTGAAGAACACGCTCCGCTATATGCGCGGCGAGGAGATGATTACTCACCTGGGTTTGGAATACTACGATTAGTGGGCCTCAACGGTTTCATTGTCGGGGCGTTCCGATCTATCCGAGCGCTTTACCGGCGGGATATCGTAAATTAGGCCGCCAACCTTGTCGGTCGCAGCGGAGATCCTATGAGGCATCACATAAGGTTGATCATTGCCGGTCTTCTTCTTAGCAGCACTGTCGTCCTCGGCGCAGATTCGCCGGGTCGGCTGGTCGGGACGTGGCAATTGGTTTCACGGGTTGACCGTGACGCAAGTGGAAAAACTGTTCCCGATCCAAGTCTTGGGCCCGATCCGATTGGGTATCTGATCTACGATGGCTCCGGGCATGTCGCGGTGCAACTCATGGCAGGACATCGGAGTTCAGATCCCTGCCAAGTAACTGCGCCTGCGGAAGCGAACAACCTGGCGCATGTCGGCGGCTATGATGCTTACTTCGGCCGATATGAGGTCGACCTTGCGGCAAGGACGGTAACCCACATCCTGGAGGGGGCGCTGTCTCAGCCCGACGTGGGACGACGTCTGGTGCGTCGATTTAAGCTCGATGGGGACACTCTAACCATCGAATTCGAGCCGGCAGCAAAGGGTCGAACGCGAACATTGATCTGGCGGCGAGTGAGTCCTTGAAATTTCAGCGGCCTCAAACCGCCTTCGAGCGAAATCGTGTACCGCTTTTCTCGGATAGTGCTCTCTACTAAAACCGTGAATTATACGGGGCGTCAGCCGTGGCGGACGGGTCGCCCCCACAAGTCGTTGTAACCCAAACCGCTTATTCGTACCCCCTCTCCAGCCCTTTCCCTGCTCTCCGATTTGTGCTTAAATGACCCGCATGACGGGTGGTCCGGAAACAAGTTACCAGGACCCGGAGGATCACCGGGCTAAAAACGGCGGCGCAGCCGACCATATCGCCCAGCTTCGCGACCTGTGGCAGGTTGTCTCGGACCAGGACTTCGAACAGCACTACCGCAGCAAATATTTTGGCACTCACCGCATCAGCCGCGCCGAGGCCCTCGATAAGCTCCGTTTTTGGGAGCAAGGGATCCTGGCCCGGCGCCGGGCGCATGAGGATGCTTTTCTACGGATCTTGTGGGAGGTTCCTTCGATCCAGCGGTTAATGTGGCGCCACTTGGCGGAATTTTTCATCCACCCTGATGTTTCTTCTTTCCCCCTGCCGATTACGGCGAAGCCGGCCGGCGCAAGCAATCTCATCGTACGCGAACATTTTCCCGGATGGGGCGTTTTGTTCGCGCTCGCGATCCAGGTGGGGCTGCTCTTCGTCTCAGTCAACCCTCTCACCCAGCGGGCGATTCAAAAACTGAATGAGCTGAGTCAGGACCACACCATCACCTATTACAAACTCTCGGAATATCTTCCCGAAGTTTTTTCGCCGGACAACAATCAGGAGTTACCAAAGACTGCGAAACGTATCCCGAAACAAAATCAAACCCTTATTTCCAATCCGCCGGAGCCTGACAACGACCTCCAAACCATCATCCAGCCTGAAGCCCCCAAAGCGCCGGACATGGCCGAGATCAAGTTGCCCAATATCATTTCGGTCAAACCCGAAACGCCCCGTCCCTTTGAACCGCCGATGCCCACGCTCGTACCCGGGTCCACCAATGCCTTGAGTCTTCCCAAAGAGTTATTAGTCCCGATCCCGCCCGCACTGCCCCCGGAGGCCGATGTGGGCCGGCGTGCTCTTTCTGACATCAAGATTGCTCAATCGGAGGCGCTGAATCCAGCCCCAAGATTGCTGCTCAAGCCCAATGCCGAACTGCCTCAGGTCGAAGCGCTCCCGCCTACGGCCTTCGGAAACACCTTTGCCAATGTTCCCGTGCCGAAGGGCCCGGATGCTGTGCCCACGGTGACTCCGGAGATTGGCCGTTTCACCGGTGTGGATATGCCAAACCTCGTCGTGCTGAATGTCAATCCAGCGCCGCCGGAAAAGGACGTCAAGGTTCCCAATGTTTCAAAATCGGCTTCCTTTGGAACGGAGGAAGGAACGGGAAATGGCGGCAATGGGGGAGGAAAGGCGGGGGCCTTGAAGATCCCCAACGTCACGGTAACGGGTGGAGGCCTGACCGAGCCGGGCGCGGCCGTCGTTCAAACACCCGCGCTGCCCCCGCAGGTGGCCGCGAATATTCCTCCCAAGGATCGGACCGCCCCAACATCCACCCGGGAACGCTCCAAAGACCAAGGCAAACATCCGGAGTTGATCCTGCCCAAACCGCGCCGATTCAGTGTCGAACAAAATCCGCAGGAGTCACCCCCGGGCATCCCCGGAGAATCACGAAAGAACCCCCGGGGAGAGGCGGAAAAGAGAATCTATACGGCATACCTTAATCTGGCGAACCTCTCCAGTCGGAGCGGGAGCTGGGTGATGCGGTTCTCTGAATATGAAGACCCCACACTGAGCGCCTCGCGCGACCCGATGCCCAATGGTGACCCCGATGCGGAACTCAGCGCTCCGCGTTTGGTCCATAGTGAACACCCTAAATATCCATCCTCCGCCGTCTACGATAAGGTGGAAGGAGATGTCATCCTGAGCGCTGTCATCCGTCATGACGGCTCTGTGGACACCATCAAGGTGCTCCGCAGTGTGGACGCACGCTTGGACGACTCTGCCATCGATGCCCTCAAACACTGGTTCTTCAACCCCTCCCAAAAAAACGGAAGGGCGGTCGACGTCCTCGCAGAAATTACCATCCCCTTCTCATTGAAAAGAATTCTCTAGTTCTTCTACAAAAAGTATTCCCCCTCGGAGGAGGATAAGATCAGCCATCGAGCCGGACTGCGTGTGGAATTCTTCATCTGAAAAGAATTTGACAACCCAACTCCGGTCATGGAGAATTGGGTTTTTGGAGTGGGAAGCTCTCCTTCCCAGTGGCTGCAAGGAAGTTCCAAGTCCATTTCCTCTCGTTCCAAGTCATGTTGGCCATGTAAGGCAATCCGAACAAACAATCTTTTTCATGATCCCTCATCATGGAGAACGCATCAATGGCAACCCCTCGATTCATTGTTGTCGGCGGTGGACTGGCGGGTCTGATGGCCACCATCCGCATTGCCGAAAAAGGATACAACGTCGACTTGTTTTCGACGGTTCCCGTCAAGCGATCCCATTCCGTGTGTGCCCAGGGCGGCATCAACGCGGCCAAAAACCTAAAGGGTGAAGGGGACTCCATCTGGCAGCACTTCGATGACACTGTCTATGGAGGCGATTTTCTCGCGAACCAGCCGATCGTGAAACGCATGTGTGAAGCCGCACCCGGGATCATCGATCTATTCGATCGGATGGGAGTCACTTTCAACCGCACCCCGGAAGGTCTGCTGGATTTCCGGCGCTTTGGCGGCACCCGGTTTCATCGCACGGCTTTCGCCGGGGCCACCACCGGACAGCAGTTGATCTACGCGCTGGATGAGCAGGTGCGCCGACACGAAGCGGCGGGCTTGGTCTCCAAGTTCGAGGGCTGGGAAATGCTTTCCGGGGTCATCGACAATAAGGGGATTGGCCGCGGGATTGTGGCCATGAACATGACCACGATGGAGACCAAGGTCTTTCCGGCCGAGGCCCTCATCATAGCCACGGGAGGCATCGGGCTGATTTTCGGCCGCAAGTCCACCAACTCCATGAATTGCACCGGATCAGCCGTCTCCGCCCTCTACCAACAGGGGATGCTGTACGCCAACGGCGAATTCATCCAGGTGCATCCCACCGCCATTCCAGGCGAGGACAAACTGCGGCTGATGAGCGAGTCCGCGCGGGGCGAAGGAGGCCGCCTGTGGGTCCCGCGCGCAGACAAACCGAACGGTCGCTGGTATTTCCTCGAAGAAAAGTATCCGAAGTACGGAAATCTCCTCCCCCGGGATATCGCAACGCGTGAAATTTTCCAGCTTTGCCTGGATGGTTACGGCGTGGATGGAAAAATGCAGGTTTACTTGGATGTCTCTCACATCCCGAGGGACGTGCTGGAGCGCAAGCTTGAAGGCATTCTTGAAATCTATGAAAAATTTATCGGGGACGATCCGCACAAGGTTCCCATGCGGGTCTTCCCGGCCATGCACTACACCATGGGAGGCATGTGGGTGGACGGGGACAAGCTGATGTCCAACCTCCCGGGTATCTTCGGTGCCGGGGAGTGCAATTACCAGCATCATGGAGCCAACCGCCTGGGGGCCAATTCATTGGTTTCCTGTGTATTCGACGGCATGATCTGCGGCGACGAAGCGCTCAATTATGCCCAAGGTCTTAAGAATGGCTCCGCTTCGGTTTCCTCTACGGTCTTTGAGGCCGAACTGAAACGACAGAATGAAATCAGCGAAGCCCTGTGGAAGGCCGATGGGAAGGAGAGCCCCTATGACCTCTGGCTCGAGATGGGAAAGCTGATGTCGGAGAATTGCACGGTGATTCGATACAACGACAAGCTGGAGCAGAATCGTGAAGATCTCATCAAGCTCCAGGAGCGTTACAAGAACATCCACCTCGAAGACCGGTCCAGGTGGTCAAACCAGGGATTCCTGTTTGCGCGCGCCCTCGGGAACATGCTGCACCTGGCGCGCGTCATCAATCTGGGCGCGCTGCTCCGCAACGAATCGCGGGGCGCGCATTACAAGCCGGATTTCCCCGAACGCAACGATGCGGAGTGGCTCAAGACTACGCTGGCGAGGTTGGAAAACGGCGAGCCCAAGATCTCGTATGAGCCCGTGGATACCTCGCTCCTCCCTCCGCGGCAACGGAAGTACGATTGATTAAGACCCGGTATCATTTATCCCTGTGAGGACGCTCCATGCCCGACGCCATTCGACTGAAAATCAAACGCCAAAATGATCCCCGTTCCAAGCCCTATTGGGAAAACTTTTCAATCCTTTACCGGCCCAACATGAATATCATTTCGGTGCTGTTGGAGATTCAGGAAAAACCGGTCACGGCCGAAGGCCATAAGACCACGCCGGTGACCTGGGATTGCAATTGCCTGGAGGAAGTGTGCGGCGCGTGCTCGATGCGGATCAACGGCCGAGCCCGGCAGGCCTGCTCCGCGCTCGTCGACCAGCTTTCCCGGCCGATCACCCTGGAACCCTTTTCAAAGTTTCCCTGCATCCGTGATCTTCAGGTGGACCGCAGTTCCATGTTCCGGAACTTGATTCGGGCCAAAGCGTGGATTCCCATCGACGGCACCTACTCGATCGGCGAAGGCCCCCGGCTCCTGCCCAAGGTCCAGGAGGAGAGTTATCCCTATTCGCGATGCATGACGTGCGGATGCTGCCTGGAAGTGTGTCCGCAGTTTATGCCGATCCGCACCGAAGAGGACAAGAAGAATAATTTCGTTGGCGCGCAGATCTATGGACAGGTGCGACTTTTCAATGCCCATCCCACCGGCCAGGCGATCGCCCACGAACGCATTGAGACCATGCTGGACGAGGGAGGCCTGGCCGAATGCGGCAATGCCCAGAACTGTGTCCAGGCGTGTCCCAAAGATATTCCCCTGACCGACGCCATCGCCGAACTGAACCGGGAGGCCGTGAAACAGGGGATCCTGGGCTGGTTCCATAAGTAATGGGGCCCCGCGATTTCGAACGGCGACAATTCAATTGACATCACATCCCCACCGCGATAGTTTCTGAGGACTCTGTCGCGGTTTTTGTTTTTCTAGATGGGAAAGTACCGACCGGCACCCGGGACGCCAGGCGAACCTGTCCGTCCCCGACACTGATTACAACCTGGATCCCATGCTTTATTGGTTTCGATACCTTTGGGTTGCGTCGCGGGGCTACCGGCTCCGGCCCTGGAGATCCCCTTATCTTCGATGGCGCATTGAAACCTTTTCCGGCATTCATGCCGACACCATCGATTTCAAAACCTTCTGGAAATTTATGTGGTCGTACCGCAAGGATCTGGCGGCGTTCCTGCGCTGGTCAGCCGCGATGCAGAAATCTCATGGCATGAAATGACCGGGCATTGCGGCACCCTCCACGGGGGATGAGGAACGCGAGGCTCAGGTTTGCACGCACCGATAAGTTCACCATGTTTTCCAGGATTGCGAAGCCCTGGCTGCCCTCAGACCCGTAAGGCCGGAATGATCCCGGGGCCAAGGCGATCGGGATAAGTTCTGAACGCCGGGTGGCGCGACAGAACGGAAATATGCGAAGGTGATTCCAATTGCGGAAAAGGAAGGAACACATCTCTGATGACACTCCCTCGTTTTACGTCACGAAACAGAAGATCATTGAGCCTATGCTGCTTCATCGCCTTGATGGCGGTTCTTTGTTCATGGAGGTTGAGCGCACAAGAGAGAACTGCCCCTGATCGGCCGATCTCTGCGGAAGCCAGGAAGATTCACGACTCCGCCATTGTCATCGATACTCATTCCGACACCTCTTCAGAAACCGTCAATGGCTTCGACATCGCCACCAAAGACTCCAAGAATATGGAGGATGTCGGCAAACTGCGATCCGGCGGAATGGGCGCCCAGTTCTTTGCGGCCTATGTGGGGGAGAAGTATGTGAAGACCAATCAGTCGGCCCATCGCGCGATGGAGATGATCGACACGATACGGTTTGACATCGTGGCCAAGCATCCGGAGGCGTTTGCACTCGCGACGACGGCTGATGATATCGAACGTATTCACAAGCAAGGCAAGATCGCCGCGCTTATTGGCGTTGAGGGAGGACATGCGATTGAAGACAGTTTGCGGCTGCTGCGTGACTTTTACGCCTTGGGCGTTCGCTACATGACCCTCACCCATGTGAATACGAACAACTGGGCCGACTCCTCGGGCGATATCGACAAGCCCGAGGTCACTCATCACAACGGCCTGACGGATTTCGGACGCGAGGTCATCCGCGAAATGAACCGGCTGGGGATGATGGTCGACATCTCGCACGTCAGTGACAAGACTTTTTATGACGTCCTCGCCGCGACCAAGGCCCCGGTGATCGCCTCGCATTCCTCCTGCCGTGCCCTCGCCAGTATTCCCCGCAACATGACCGACGACATGATCAAGGCCCTCGCTCGGAACGGGGGTGTGATCCAGATCAATTTCGGTTGTGAGTTCCTTTCCCAGCGGAGCGCCGACGCGGGGATGAAGCGATGGCAGGCCATGGACGCAATCCAGGAAAAATACAAGAATGATCCCGAAAAACTGAAAGAAGAACAAAATCGACTCATGGAAGATTATCGGAAAAATGTTCCCCCCGCCACCCTCGACGACGTGGTGGCCCACATCGATTATGTGAAGAAACTGGTGGGCATTGATTACGTCGGTCTCGGAAGCGACTTCGACGGCGTCACGTGCACCCCCGTTGGATTGGAGGACGCATCCAAGCTTCCTAACGTCACGCAGGCGTTGCTCGACAAAGGTTATAGCGCGGAAGGGATCCGGAAGGTGCTCGGGGGTAATACGCTTCGTCTCATGCGCGCCGTGGAAAAGGCCGCTGGAAAGTAAATCAAACCCCCAGAGGGGGGCGAGATTTCTTTCGCCCTAATGCACCGGACAGAATTCGCCTCATTGCCAAGCCAGTTCTGATCCACGTCATCCCTGCCCAAAGAACGAAAACATTAAAGGCGCATCATAAATACCTTAGAAGGCTCCAGACACACAGAAATGCGCTCCCTGTGCCTCTTGGTGGCTGCACCTCTCCCGACGTGGAGTTAGTCTCCCATGGAATCCTTTGACGGCTTCAAGGATATCTGCGTGGGGCAATTGCTCACCCGCCTTGCGGCCCTATTCCCTCATCACGAAGCGCTGGTCTGTCCGGATTCGAACGGCCGGTGGACGTTCAGAGAGTTGGAAGAATGGGCGAACCACCTCGCCCGGGGGCTGATCGCTTTCGGCGTTGAGAAGGGCGACCGGGTGGCCGTCTGGTCAACCAACGTTCCGGAGTGGATCGCATTACAATTCGCCCTGGCGAAGATCGGGGCCATTCTGGTCACGGTCAACACCCAACTGCGGGTTAATGAGCTGGAATACCTGCTCTCGCAATCCGAGTCGTCGATGTTGATTCTGGCGAGCGGCTTCAAAGACATCGATTATATCCAAACGATTTACTCCCTACTGCCCTCGCTCCTCACCACCGGTAAGCCCGATCCGGCCCATTCCAAATTGTCATTTCTCCGGCACGTCATCCACATCGGACCCGGGCCATTTTCTGGAATCGTCCCGCTCACTGAGCTCGAACGGTCAGCCGACATGGTTCCCATGGAGGATCTTCGCCACCGCGAGGATCCGCTCCATCCTGACGAGGTCATGAACATGCAGTACACCTCCGGGACGACCGGTTTCCCGAAGGGAGTGATGCTCACACATCGCAATATTTTGAATAACGGCTACTGGCTGGGAAAAGGGCTGGCCTACTCACCCGCCGACCGGTTGTGCCTTTCAGTCCCGCTGTTTCATTGTTTTGGATGCGTCATCGGAGTTCTGGGCGCGTTCACCCACGGGGTCGCGATCGTTGCGGTGGAGTATTTCGATCCCTTGAAGGTTCTAGAAGCAATCGAGAAGGAGCGCTGCACCGCTGTCTATGGCGTCCCCACGATGTTCCTGGCCATGCTGGGGCACCCGGAATTTGGACGATACAATTGCCACTCCCTTCGCACCGGTGTGATGGCGGGCGCTCCCTGCCCCGAACCGCTCATGCGGCGCGTCATTCACGAGATGCACATCCCGGAGATGACCATCGCCTACGGGATGACCGAATCCTCACCCGGGATCACGCAGACCTCGCGTGACGATGACCTTGCTCATCGTTGCGGCACAGTGGGCAAGGCCCTTCCCGAAGTCGAAGTAAAAGTTATTGACCCCCTGACCCGCCAGCCCGTCGGACCGAACAGGGTGGGTGAGCTTTGTTGTCGCGGGTACAACGTGATGAAGGGCTATTACAACAATCTCCGGGAGACTGCGAAGGCCATCGATGAGGAGGGATGGCTCCACACGGGGGATCAGGCGGGCATTGATCCCGAGGGGTATGTGCGCATCACAGGAAGGTTGAAGGACATCATCATCCGTGGAGGCGAAAACATCTCTCCCCGGGAAATCGAGGAATTTCTCCTTACCCATCCCAAGGTTTTTGATGCGGCCGTCTATGGCATTCCGAACGAGAGATGGGGAGAAGCAGTGGCGGCGGCCATCCGATTAAAACCGGATACGGACTGCACGTGCGAAGAGATCCAGTCTTACTGCGATGGGAGGATAGCCGCTTTTAAGATTCCAACCGCAATTCGCTTCGTCGAGAGTTTCCCGACGACAGCCTCCGGGAAGGTCCAGAAATTCAAACTGAAGGAAATGCTGGCCACCTAGGGGGACTTCCGAAGTGCTCACGACTCCGGAAGTCCCACATCTGCTAGACCCCGATAATGCCGACCAGTTCTTTAACCGAGGCGGCGCTCTTCTTCAAGGCGGCATCTTCCTCAGGGGTGAGTTTGACTTGAATGACTTCCTCGATCCCCTTCGACCCCAACTTCACCGGAACTCCCACGAAGAGGCCATTGATCCCGTACTCGCCTTCCAGCAGGGCGGCGCACGGCAGGATCTTTTTCTTGTCGAAGAAGATGGCTTCAATCATCTCCACGGCGGCCGCGCTTGGCGCATAATAGGCGCTTCCTGTCTTCAACAGCGAAACGATCTCTGCGCCTCCCCCTTGAGTGCGCTTCACGATGGCATCGATCTTGTCCTTCGGCAGAAGTTCGGTGATGGGTATGCCGGAGACCGTCGAATAGCGGGGCAGCGGGACCATGGTGTCGCCGTGTCCGCCCAGCACAAAGCAGGAGATATTTTCAACACTCACTTTGAGCTCCAAGGCAATAAAAGCAGACATGCGCGCGCTGTCAAGAATTCCCGCCATCCCAATGACACGGTTCTTGGGGAACCCGGAGACCTTGTACGCCGTTTGCACCATGGCGTCCAGGGGGTTGGACACGATGATGAGAATCGCATTGGGTGAATGCTTGGCCACCTGCTCTGTGACGCCTTTGACGATCTCAAAGTTGGTCTTCAGCAGGTCATCGCGGCTCATGCCTGGTTTTCGCGCCAGCCCCGCCGTGATGACCACGATGTCCGAATTCGCGGTATCCTTGTAATCATTCGTTCCCATAACATGACAGTCGTATGAGCCCACGGGGCCCGATTCCAACATGTCCAGGCCCTTGCCTTGCTGAACCCCCTCAAGAATATCAATCAACACCACGTCGGCTAGGTTCTTGTCGACGATCCGCTGAGCGGTCGTGGCGCCTACATTGCCTGCTCCTACCACCGTAATTTTCTTTCGCATGAATGCCTCCCGGCTATTTGGATTTCTTCTCCCTACAGGAAAGGACTAACACTGAGCTTAGAACGGCTAAATTCGGATGCGGCCATCATTGATTGCCCGGGCCGATCCTTCAAGCACCGCATTACAAGTCGCTCCGCATTGCTTCTCAGGAGCGCGGATGCGTCTGATTTCTGACTTCCGGCTTCTGACTTCCGACCTCGGCCGATTTCTGGAATCCTACAGAATTCTCTCAGCCCCTCACATGTTTTCGATAATGGCGCTGGCAAACTCACTCGACTTCAGCTTGGTCGCGCCTTGCATCAGCCGTTCGAGGTCGTAGGTGACCTTTTTCTGTTGGATTGTCTTGGCAAACGCCGTTTCGATCAAGGTCCCCGCCTCGTTCCATCCGAGGTGTTCGAACATCATGACGCCGGAGAGGATGAGGGAACCGGGGTTGATCACGTCTTTGTCGGCGTATTTCGGGGCCGTGCCGTGGGTGGCTTCGAAGACGGCATAGCTGTCCCCAATGTTCGCTCCGGGAGCAATGCCCAATCCGCCCACCTGGGCCGCACACGCGTCCGAAAGATAATCACCATTCAGGTTGGGTGTGGCCAACACCTGGTATTCGTCGGCGCGTGTCAACACCTGCTGAAACATGGAGTCAGCGATACGGTCGTTAATCACGATCTTTCCCGCGGGGGCTTTTCCATCAAAGTTCTTGGTGACCTCCTCTTCGGAGATCGTCTGCTCGGGAAACTCTTCCCGAGCCAGCTCATAACCCCAGGAGCGGAAGGCCCCTTCGGTGAATTTCATGATGTTCCCCTTGTGCACCAGGGTCACCACTTTCTTTCCATGATCGATGGCATAGCGTATGGCCCGCCGGACGAGGTTTTTCGAAGCGGTCGCGGACATCGGTTTGATCCCGATGCCGGAATCCAACCGCACCTTTTTGTTCATCTCGCGAGCGAGAAAATCAATGATCTTCTTCGCCTCCGGTGTTCCTTCCTGCCACTCGATCCCGGCATACACGTCCTCGGTATTCTCGCGGTAGATGATGATGTTCATTTTTTCCGGCGCCTTCACCGGCGAGGGAACACCGGCATAATACTTGACCGGCCGGACGCACGCATACAGATCGAGCACCTGGCGCAGGGTGACATTCAAGCTGCGAATGCCGCCGCCGATGGGGGTGGTCAACGGTCCCTTGATGGCCACGTGAAAGTGCTTGATGGCCTCCAGGGTGTCATTGGGCAGCCATTCCTTGACCTTGTTGAAGGCCTTCTCCCCAGCGAAGATTTCATACCAGGAGATCTTCCGCTTGCCCGCAAACGCCTTGGACACGGCGGCATCAAAGACCCGAACCGAGGCTTTCCAGATATCACGCCCCGTTCCATCGCCTTCAATGTAGGGGATAATGGGATCGTCGGGGACGACCAGTTTGTCATGGCTCAAAGTGATCGGCTGACCCGTCTGGGGTACGGGATTACCATTGAAAGAAAGCATCAGAATTCTCCGTCGTGGGTTAGTAGGTTTGAAATCCCCTCGCTGTCATGAGGGCAAAGAATTGATAAGGTTGGAACGATATTAAACCGGACCGATTGAGAACGGCGGCCCGGGGCCGGAAACTTTCCGGAGGACCCGGTCGAACCCTTCCAGCGTCAATTTCCGGACGAGCCTTGCTTGATGTGGTTGAGCAGCCCTCCGGCGAGCAGCAACTCGATCTGCCGTTTCGTGAAGGCGTGCTTCATCTTTACTTCAAAATTCCGCGTCACGTTGCGCACCGTGATGGAGTTTCCGGATTCCACTTCCGAGCGAACCTCGAGCAGCTCGATCATATCATCCTGATTGAAGCGGTCATAATCCCCCTCGATCTCGAAGGTCAACGGCAGGATCCCGAAGTTGATGAGATTGGCCCCATGAATGCGCGCAAACGATTTGCCGAGCACGGCCCTCACTCCGAGGTACATGGGGGCCAGTGCGGCGTGTTCACGGCTGGAGCCTTGACCGTAGTTCGCTCCTCCCAGAATGAATCCTCCTCCCGACTCCTTCGCGCGTTTGGGAAAGGCGGAGTCCACCCGTTCGAACACAAATTCAGAAATCGCCGGGATATTGGAGCGTAGGGGAAGCACCTTGGCTCCCGCCGGCATAATGTGATCCGTCGTGATGTTGTCGCCCACTTTCAAAAGTATCTGGCCGCGCAGGTTTTCCGGCATGATGCGTGCGGCGGGCAAGGGTTTGATATTCGGTCCGCGAATGACCTCGATGGTCTCGCCATTTTTCGGTGGCGGAATCAGCATGTTGTCATTCACCGGAAATTTCACGGGCTCAATCACCGCCGGAGCCTTCAATCCCAGGTCACGCGGGTCAGTAATTTCCCCGGTCAGAGCGCAGGCCGTGCAGGTTTCAGGAGAGGCCAGGTAGACCTTGGCATTTAGCGTTCCACTGCGCCCTTCAAAATTTCGATTGAAGGACCGGATGGACACCGCCCCGCTCGAGGGGGCTTGACCCATTCCGATGCAGGGGCCACAAGCTGATTCCAGAACGCGGGCCCCGGCGGCGATCAGACGCGTCAGGGTATTCCCGTCGCCAGCGATCATTTCGAAAACTTGCTTCGAACCGGGCGTCAGCGTGAACGACACACCGGGATGCACCGCCCGGTCTTGCATCATGAAGGCTGCCACCGCCAAATCATGATAACTGGAATTGGTACAGGAGCCGACGCACACTTGCTGCACGGCCATCCCCTTCACCTCCCGCACCCGCACGACGGCATCCGGCGAATGCGGTTGAGCGATCATGGGCTCGAGTTGGTTCAAGTCGATTACCAGGATCTCATCATAGTTTGCATCGTGGTCGGCACAGAGGGATTGCCAGACGCCCTCGCGCTGTTGGGCCACGAGGAAACGCTTTGTCTGTTCGTCGCTTGGAAAAACGGAGGTCGTCGCCCCCAACTCGGCGCCCATATTGGTGATCGTAAAACGATCACTCACGGAAAGAGAGGCCACGCCCTCGCCAAAATACTCGATAATCCTGCCCACACCCCCCTTGACGGTGAGCTGGCGAAGAAGCTCCAGGATGACATCCTTTCCCGTTACCCAGGGCTGCAGCGAACCCTTCAGGTGTACCCCCAGAATTCTGGGCATGGAAAGATAAAAAGGGGCACCCGCCATGGCCACCGCAACATCCAACCCGCCGGCTCCCATGGCGAGCATCCCGAGGCCTCCACAGGTCGGGGTATGGGAGTCAGAACCCAGCAGGGTTTCCCCGGGAACTGCAAACCGTTCCCGATGCACCTGGTGGCAAATCCCGTTCCCGGGCCGGGAAAAATAGAGTCCGTAACGCGCCGCGACTGATTGCAGATAACGGTGATCATCCGCGTTCATGAAGTCAGTCTGAAGCATGTTGTGATCCACATAGCTGACGGATCGGCTGGTTCGGACCCGCGGAATCCCCATGGCCTCAAATTGCAAATACGCCATCGTGCCCGTGGCATCCTGAGTCAGCGTCTGATCAATCCGAATGCCAATTTCCTTGCCTGACACCATCTCACCCGAGATCAAGTGCTCTTTGATGATTTTTTGAGAAAGATTGAGTGGCATGAATTCCCCTGCAGCGATGATTGCTGTCTTTATTCTGGACCTAACTGTAAACCTGCCGGCCGTCTCACGATTGTTCAAAATGCCATCCGTAACAGCAGGTATCGTTTCGAGGTGCGTTGCTCGGAGGGTACCGGAGGGAGCCACACGCCCATGCGACTCTATCTTCCCCCAGTCAACCGCGAGATGATAGTCCATCGCTAAGAATGTTGTCAAACGATTCAAAGCGCAAAATAACACCGCTTTTGGGTGTCATATCGCAACCGTTTCCTAAACGAAGCCGTTATTGAAAAATGAAATGTTGCCCCCGAAAAAAAGGGGATCTGAAACCACTCACGGAGCAAAATCCCAATTCCCCGCCATTCGACTGAAATGAGAATACATGAAAGACGCGTGAGAACTTGCTGAGAGCATCGAAAGGATCTCACCACCCTGGAGTGTCCGTGATTCTAAATTGTGAAAACATTATCAAAGATGATTTACTACAACAGGGTGGACAAAACAGCACACTTACAAGTCCTGATTCTGGGCAAGAAACCAAGGAAAAATTACCCTTTTTGAGGAACCTCAAAAATAGACGCGAAAATACTGGACACTTCCAGTGTTTTCAAAATTAATAAATCCTAGTGTATCAATTAGATACACTGATTCAAAATGAACATCAATTTCATTAATATTTGGCCCTTTGACTGCATAATCAATGACAGGGTAGGAGTTTATTCAGGGATTTTTAATAGAGGGTTTGGATCGAAAGACCCTGAAAAAGTGAGGAGCAAATCAATGCTCGAAAGCCTCGTTGTAGGTCTCACCGTCACCTTTTGGATCGCAGGGATTGTATCTTTGATTCTTGCCAAGCAGATTCTGAAAAGATTTGTCACCAAGGTGGAGCAAGGGAACATCCCCCTCCCAGTTCTCGAGGAAGCCGAACTCTCTGCGCAACCCCAACATTCGACCTCTCTCCCCGGTTTCGCTGTTGTTCCGATCCAGCGCCTCAGTTTTTCCAAGGCAGGAGCACCCCGAAAGTTTGAAGCACTTACGCATCGCTATTAAAGCCAGAAATCCGATCCTGGTTGTTCCATTCCTTACAGCAAGTCTCCTTTTAGCTTCTCAAAAGGGAGGTTCGACTCCTGACCTCATTATTCTTGCCGCTCACCAACAAGAGCAGGCAATGGCTGTTCGCGATCGTACGCGCTACCAGCAGGAGCTGGCAGTCCAGCGCTTCGCATTGACTGCGAATCAAAGCGCCAACAACGCAATCCCCGAAAAAGACTCCAAAAAGCAGGGAGAACGGACCACGGTGGTCAGTATTGAGCCGTCCCCCACGGTTGACACCCTGGGGCGCCGTGAAGTATTGGTCCGGATCGTCTCCGATACTGACGAGCATGGCAATCCAAAGGCACACATTGATCCGAAAGGACAGCCGGGATTGTTGGTCGAGGTTCTCTGGGACGAATTGTTCTTTCCGTTGCAGGAAGAGAAGCTTCCTTTTCTAAAATTTGAGTCAATTCCGTCGGAGGACCCGGCGATTGCAAAGTACCGTTTTGAACCCAAGGTGCAAGCCAAGACGCTGATCCTTGCTTCCGGTTCGGTTTCGATTGATTCCGCAACCGCAGGGATCAAAGAAATCCGGATTCAGTCACTCCACAACCTCCAGTCTCTTCACAAACATCTCGTCAAACTCGAAAGCATCTCTGCCGAGATTCAGTTTGAGTCTTTTCGTGGCACGTGGAATCTCCCCGCGTCTGCGGAAGGCCATGGGATCTCACATCTGCCTCACCTGGACGGTTTTTTTCAGTTTAAGTTTCGTGAATGGGACCATGAGCCGGTGATGGACATACCAGAACCCCAAAAAGTCCAGTTTTGATCATCGAAGATTGCCCACAAAAAAGCACTGGAAGCACGGAGCGGACCTCCCCCGCGGCGGACCAAAGTAACCGATCAATACTTGCCGTCGTCTTCTTCAACGTCACCCTCCTCGGGTGTCCCTCAGGTTTGTACTGCAGTTGAATCCAGACATCATTATTTTCCAGGAGAAGAGAATGCATCGACGCCTCATTCCTCTGACCGTTTTGATCGTATTTGCCCTACAGCCATTTCTCTGCTTCGCGCAGGACACTGCCACCCTTGAAATCGACAAGAAGATCATCGAAAACGTGAAAGAGCACTCCGAGGTCATGCAGAACCTTGAGTACTTGACCGACATGATTGGTCCCCGTTTAACGGGGTCGGACACCTTGAAACGTGCTCATGAGTGGAGTCGACAGCGTTTTGCCGACTACGGATGTGTGAATGCCCATTCGGAAAGCTGGGCTTTCGGCCTGGGCTGGAGTCGTGGCACTGCCACAGGGCGTATCCTCGAACCAAACGGCATTCCGCTGACGTTGGCTTCCTTTGGATGGGCCCCCGGGACCCAGGGAACTGTGACTGGGGAGCTGATGTACGTGAATGCCACCAAGATGGAAGACCTCGAAAAATATCGGGGCCAGTTGCGGGGGAAGTTCATCCTGGCGCGTCCCCCTGCAGACCTCACGCGGCCCTTTGGGCCTCCCCCCGAGGTGATGCAAGGGAGGCCAGCAACACCCAATCCTCCTGCGGCGGCACAACCGCAAGGTCCCACCCCCAAACCTTCTGAGCCGGGCGCACCTGCACAGCCCGCTCGGCCCCCCATGAATTACGAACAAATGCGACTGCTCAGGGAAAAGATGACTCAATTCTTCAAAGAGGAAGGTGTGCTTGTCTCCATCTCCGATTCCGCAAAGGATCACGGGCTACTGAACATGGGCGGACTGGGTGGGAGAGATCCCAAGTCGCCTTTGATCCCCTCCGTCTTTGTGACGCACGAAAACTACACCATGCTGTGGCGGCTTCTTGAGCGGAAGCAGAAGGTAGTTCTCGAGATGAACATTTCAAACGCTTTTACCTCCTCTCCGGTGGAGGATTACAACACCGTCGCCGAGATTCGTGGGACGGAAAAGCCCGACGAAGTCGTGATCCTGGGAGGACATCTGGATTCCTGGGACTTGGGAACGGGAACAACGGACAACGGGACCGGGACGATGGCAATCCTAGAGGCCTGCCGGGTCCTGAACGCCGTGGGCGCCAAACCCAAACGAACCATTCGATTCATCTTTTTTGCGGGTGAAGAGGAAGGACTCCTGGGGTCAAAGGCGTACCACGATGCGCACCAAAGCGAGATGGCAAAGGTCTCAGCGGTCTTGGTGATGGATACCGGGACTGGTCGGCTCCGCGGCATTGCGCTTCAAGGGCGCGACGATGTTCGATCGACCATGGCCGCTATCCTTGCCCCCGTGAATGACCTCGGTCTTCAGGAAATCAGCCTCCGCAATCAGGGCGGCACGGATCATCTTTCCTTCCTTCCCTCCGGTGTCCCGGCCTTTGCTTTCATCCAGGATCCGGTGGAGTACGGGAAGACACATCATTCGCAATCCGACACCTTCGATAAGGCCAAAAACGACGACCTGATTCAGGCTTCGACGGTCCTTGCCGTCGCCGCTTACAATATTGCCCAACTCCCTGATCTGCTTCCTCACCGTATTCCTCCGCCTCCTGTACCGGCACAAGTCGCTGCGTCAAACTCGAAACCGGCAGCAGACCCTCCAAAACAGCGCTAGCTGCATTTGCGAGGTGGGGCGGTCCGGCACCACGGACCGCCCTCCCGCATAGCGGTCCTTGATCTCCAATTTGAAATCCCAGGCGTTTCGAAGCAAGTGGGCAAAATCTTGCCTACTCCCTGTTCCCGTGGGGAGAATCCTGTCGACCGAGCAGGGGGAGATCCATAGCATGGCCGATCGCAGTGCGGGCACAAGATTTCCTTGACCGGCCCTCAAAATCTGAGATTTCAAATTTGAGATCAAAAACCGTCTCGCGACGGGGCTGAACGCCAGCGCCGGAAGTGGATCCAAGGGCAGTTCCAAGGCCTTGATCTCGGGCCGGATATGCCCACTACAGGAAAAGGGAGAGGAGACCTTGAAGTCTTTTGCCGCTCGGACTGCCCACTCCGGAAGTTTCCAAGCTACGGATCGAGGTTTGTCGCCTGAAACAACACTTCAGTTTCGGAATCCGGGTTTAATCGAGAGGAAATAGAAAGCCACAAAGACGCAAAAACGACTTCAGAAGATTCCGCCTCAAAACACCTTGATGACTTTTGCGTTGTGGCTCAGGAAACGTCAAGCAGGAGCGGATCAATCCCGCTCCTGCCCGACATCGTGACGAGGGAAGATGGAGGGTCTATTGAACTTTGAATTTGGCAAAGGGGAAAACCTGGGGGGTTTCCTCAACTCCGACTCTCTCCGCGACGGCGACCCCTCTCCCCGGCAGGTCGTCGGTTATGCTCGCGGCTTCGACCATGATCGGGGCGGAATGAATGATCGCGCCCTCCTGGGCTTTCAAGAAAACGAGACGATTCCTTTCCAGGTCATAGTCCACGCGGATGAAGTCACCCAGCGTAATCTGTTGCGTGGCCGTCAAGTTGGCCAGTGGAAAAACAATGTGTCGTTCGATGGTGCGCTTGAGGGGGCGCGCGCCATATTGTGGGTCCGTCCCTTCCTTCAAAAGGAACTGACGCGCCGGCTCGGAGCAGTGAAACACAAACTTGTTTTCGGCCTGGGAATTCAGGATCCGCTGCTGCACCTGTCCCAGTTCGATATCCAAAATCTTCTCGAGATGTTCAGGTCTCAGCGGACGGAACACAATCACCTTGTCGATCCGGTTCATGAATTCGGGAGAAAACTTACGCTTCGCAGACTCCAGGGCCGTATGATAGATGGACACGTCGGTCTCGTCGGAGTCATACTTCTGGTTGGCGCTGGCAAACCCCAGGCCGGTGCCCATCATCATGCGGTTGATCTCGCTGCCGCCGAGGTTCGAGGTCATGACAATGATGCACTTGGAGAAATCCACGCGGCGGTTATCGCCCAGCGTGAGCGTGGCCTTGTCGAGGATGCCCAGCAAGAGCTTCCACAAGGCGTCGCTCGCCTTTTCAATCTCGTCAAACAGCACCAGCGTCAGACGCAAGCGATCGCTGTGGAACTGATCCAACGCCTCCTGCGTTAGGGCCGGCTGGGTCTCGCGGTGGCCGAGGTATCCCGGAGGCGATCCCACCAGCTTGGCAATTTCATGGCTGTGCTGGAACTCCCCGCAATCAATCTTGACGATGGCGCGCTCATCCCCAAACAAAACGTCCGCGGCTGCTTCGACCAGCCGCGTTTTACCCGAGCCGGTGGGGCCCAGGAAAAGGAGGTTTCCGATCGGCCGGCCCGGAATGGTCAGGCCCGATTGATAGATCTGAAACAATCCGGACATGCGGCGCACTGCGCGCTCTTGTCCGACGACGCGATGCTGGAGCTTGTCTTCAAACTCCCGCACCTGGTCGCTTTTCAGATCAGGATTGAGTTCGCCATATTGATTGGTGTTGCTGTTTGCTTCCATCGTTCTTGTGACTCCTTGCGCATCACCCGGGGTGATGCCTTATTTCCTTTTATCTATCGTCAATAAAGGACGGATCATTAGAGAATAATTGCAATTTTTTTTACCGATCGATCCCCGTGTTCAAGGCCGGAGCTCGGGATCCCGTCCATCCTCATTTTTTGACCTCCTCTCTTCTGCCGTTCACTTTACTCAGATGCCCCCACGCGGCAGAGGGTAAGTCTCTGAAACCAAAAAAATTAACTTTCCCTCCCTGGCATCCCTCCTCCCGCCATGCTGCATCCAACCGACGTTGCTTGTGCCTCCCCCCAGCCATGGGTCCTGAAAGGGAACGTCCCTACCGAACGGTCGGTATTCAGTAATAAAAAAACGGTGAGCAGGGAGAACACTCTGGGTAGCTGGGGAGCCAGGTTTTTTTCGGGAGAGGTGACTTGAATCGTTCAGGAACGGCTCAGGGGGGCAGAATGAAGCGGTGAGTATCCGACCGTCAAACGAGCTTGTAGCCTACGCCGTACACGGAGATGATGTACTCGGGGGCGCTGGGATCTTTTTCGATCTTGTTGCGCAGTCGGTTAATATGCGTGTCGATGGTACGGTCGTACCCTTCAAAGGTGTACCCCCAAACGGCATCCAACAACTGATCTCGCGAGAAGACGAGTTCCGGATTCTGCATGAAATGCTTCATCAGATCGAATTCCTTCGGGGTCAGGGTGAGCGCCTTCTTTTTGACTAGGACTTCCCGGGTATTCAGATCCAGCAGGATATCGCGATGTTTGAGTTGCGGCTGTTTGGACACCAGGACGGCGTCTTTTTCGGCCCGACGCGCTACAGCCTTCATGCGCGCCTCGAGCTCCCGGAAGCTGAACGGCTTCGTAATATAATCGTCGGCGCCCAACCCGAGCCCGAACACCTTGTCCCCCTCGTCCGACTTCGAGGTCAGCATGATGATGGGGACCCGGGGGTTCATCTTCCGGATGCCCTTGCACACCTCGTAGCCGTTCATCTTAGGAAGCATAATGTCGAGAATAATAAAGTCCGGGGATTCTTTCTTGGCCGCCTCAAGCCCGCTGGCCCCGTCAAAGGTGCTGACCACCGTGTAGCCGGCCTTCTTGAGATAAATGGAGATACCTGTGGTTACGCTGATGTCGTCTTCGACTACTAGGACTTTTGAGATTTGAGCCATTGTAATCCGATAGTGGGATTTGCCCCGACCATTGGTGTGGACAACACTCTACAGAAGTTCTCCTTACTTTTCAACCCCAAATCAGTCAAATCTTTCCGTGGGGCGAGCCGCTCATTCCCCTCCCCTTCCTTTCCGCCGACTTTCGGCGCTTGCCGCCGTGTCTCGAGTGCGTTAGAATTTGACCGTCGTCGGATGAGAGTGCGCCTGTAGCTCAGGTGGATAGAGCATCTGCCTTCTAAGCAGAGGGTCGCCCGTTCGAGTCGGGCCAGGCGTACCAACTCCTGCGGAGTAAATCCCAAAATCCAATCCGCCTGCGGCGGACAAAATCCAAATAAATTTCAAAGCCCAAAATCCAAACGGGCGTCGGAAGGCGAACCCAGCTCCACCCTTTGCTGGTTTGAGCCCTCGATAGACTGGACCAAGACCCGTTTCGCGCATTGGAATTTGAATCTTGATATTTGGATTTTATTTGGAATTTGGACCTTGGAATTTGGGTTCTGTCTTATAGAGGGTCGCCCGTTCGAGTCGGGCCAGGCGTACCAACTCCTGCGGAGTAAATCCCAAAATCCAATCCGCCTGCGGCGGACAAAATCCAAATAAACACCAAGGCCCAGAATCAAGGGTGGAAGCCGGAAGCTAGAGGCCAGAAGCCGGAAAGAGGATTCTGATTTCTGACTTTGGACTTTGAACCTTGAACTTTGAACTGGGTTATTGGACTTTGGATTTTACTCCGAGGGGGTTGTTGCGTTATTATTCAATGCCGGTTTTGAGTGTGCGCCTGTAGCTCAGTTGGATAGAGCGTTTCCCTCCGAAGGAAAAGGCCGCTGGTTCGAGCCCAGTCAGGCGCACCATGAATTTGAGATAAGGCTTGAAGAGGCAGTAAGCAATCGTGTCCACCGCCGCCAATCAGCCGTTCATATGGGGGATTTTAGAATTCGGATTTCGGATATTTGAATCTAATTCATTTTCTCAGATCTGAAATTTCAAATCTCAGATGCCGGCTTCCCCAAGCTGATTCTCCCGCGCTGCTTGATTCTTTCGCGCCAACACGGGTCGATTTTTTGTTTTACAATTTTGTCTTTCCAGTCTAAATTCTTTACCCGCTCGAGGGCCGCTAGCTCAATTGGCAGAGCAACTGACTCTTAATCAGTAGGTTGTAGGTTCGATTCCTACGCGGCTCACCACATTTCCTTATCTCCATTGATCAGCCTAACTTCCCTACCCGTTTAGATCGCTTCGCATTAATGGAAAATGGAGATGCGACCCTCTGATACAGTTTAGGCGATCCTCCCATCTCGGCTCGTGGGCCCGATGATGCATCCCACGGCCCTGCGCCTGAAGATTTGAGCAAAGTTCCAGAATGCGTCAAATGTCTCGAACATCCAGTTGATGCCGCGTGCGTCGGGGAATCGACGTTCAGCGAAGTCGGCCGCAGAAACGAGTTCGGCCTGAACAGCCTCCGAATGGATGACCGCATTGCCTGGGAGAACGTCGGCGTAGTGAATTCCACTCTTCCGCGGCAGCCCAGCACTGGTCGTGGGCAACGAGATCGGGGGCATGTGGCCGACGTCAAGCAACCACGACTGAACGACGACGTCCGGATTGCTTATCAGTTCCAAATCTGTGCCAACAAGGGGAAACACGTAAAACACGGAACGCGGAAAGCGACGCGCGACGCCCTGAAGTTGCAGGAGTTGCAGAT
>JBGQBO010000041.1:0-43614 GCA_041494885.1 Terriglobia bacterium | reverse complement strand
GCCATGCCCTCTGATCCGGTGATCTTCACGTGGCGAGGCCGTTTTGATCCCATTTTCGGTTCTGAGACATGTTCTTGACCCCGCCTGTGGATTTCTGAACCCGAATCGATTCTTCGAATCAAAAAAGTGATTTTGAGCAACGGCCCGTCCGCAATCTGCAAATGAGGAGGCAAGTCCGCAATCTTTCCACTTGAGGGAGGAAGCAAGACATGAGAGAATAGCGACTGTCGTTTCCCCCGAGCGGCCAACCCCTACGCACCCAACCCCCGCCATGGAGCGTTATGTCCCGACCACTACGCATCAATATGGCAGGAGGATGGTACCACGTCACCGCCCGAGGAAACGAGCAACGTCCTATTTTTTGGGAGGACGACGATCGGCTCCAGTTTCTCAACCGTTCCGCGGAGATGGTGGAGCGGTTTGAGTGTTCCCTTTACGCCTACGTGTTGATGGAGAATCATTTCCATTTCGAGATGGAAACCCACCAGGCGAATCTGAGCCGCGCCATGCAGTGGCTGATCGGAGGGTACAGCGCGGGGTTTAACGCACGGCACCACCGTTCCGGCCACCTCTTTCACGCCCGCTTCCATGCCGTGGTTTTGGATCCGGCGGAGGCCGCGTTGGAAGTCAGCCGCTATGTGCATTTGAATCCCATCCGTCTACGGCGTTTCGGGTTGAACAAGGAGGAGCAACACCGGCGCGGGCGCGGGGTGGGTCCCTCGCCCTCCGAGGAGCTGATCCGACGGCGGCTTGCCGAACTTCAAAGCTACCGATGGAGTTCGTACCGCACCTATATTGGGTGCGAACCGGCGGCCGCTTGGTTGAGCAGCCAGAGTCTGCTGGCCCGCTGGGGGATGCAACCCAGGGCGTACCAGGACTACGTCGAGAAGGTCGCCACAGAAGGACGCTTCGAGTCACCGTGGGACCGATTGCAGGGACAAGTCATCCTGGGTGGCCAACAATTTGTGGAGCAAATGCAGGCCCATCTGCTCGGGGATGCGCGCCAACAGCCCGCGTTGCGAGCCCTGCGGCCCCGGGTCTCGTGGCCCCACGTCGTCGCCGTGGTGGAAGCTCTCAAGGGAGAGCAATGGAACCATTTTCGGGATCGCTATGGGGACTGGGGACGCGATGTGGCCCTGTGGCTGGCCTGGAAACACACCGACATGACGCTCCAGGAATTAGGCCGGAAAGTCGGCGGGATTGATTATGTCTCCGTGGGTTCGGCTATCCAGCGACTCCTCCAGCGCTCCTCCCGCGACCCTCAACTCGCCTCCGTGCTGGCGCTCGCCCACCAGCAATTGAAGATTGCGGAGACCTGACCCCCAGCATTCATAAACCATTCATTTCTCCTCCCGGAAATGATGTCCCGTTCGGGAAATGAAAACGTCTTCCAGGGTGGGATGTCCCAGGGAAATCGAGTCAATGAGATCAGGAAAGGTCTTTACGAGTTGAGGGATGAACTCGTGCCCATTGGGGCGTTCGAGACGCAGGGTCGTCCCGAAGACCCGGGGGTTGCCGCCAAATTGTTCGACGATCAAGGCTCGCAACCGTTCAGCATCCCGGCTGGATACGGTGACCACATCGCCCTGGATCGATGCTTTCAGGGCCCCGGGGGAGCCGGTGGTCACCAACACGCCTTCATCCAGAATTCCCAGACGATTGCAGCACTCGGCCTCTTCGAGGATATGTGTGGTCACCACGATCGTGGTCTGATCCTGATTCCGCAACTGGAGCAGATACCGCCACAGCTCAGCGCGGGCCGCGGGATCGAGCCCGGCACTCGGCTCGTCGAGCAGAAGCAATTCCGGCCCATGCAGAAGCGCCTTGGCGATCTCGACCCTGCGGCGCAGCCCCCCAGAGAGCTTACCCGCCAGGTCGTCCCGCCTGTCCTCCACGCTGAACTGCTGCAGCAGTCCTGCCATGCGCCGACGCAGGGTTTCTCCGTGAAGGCCATACAAGAGGCCCTGATGGCGGAGATTTTCAGCGACGGTTAATTCCAAATCGAGGCTGCTGGATTGGAAGACGACCCCCAAACGGGCACGAACTTCCTGCGCGGCTCCCGCAAGGTCATAACCGAAAAGTCGCACCGTTTCCGAACAGGGTACGGGGATGAGGGTCGAAAGAATTCTGAATAAGGTCGTCTTCCCGCTACCATTCGGCCCCAGGAATCCAAACACTTCACCGCCCTCGACCGAGAAGTTCACGTCTTTCAGGGCAACACGTTCACCATAACGGTAGGTTAGATTCCTGACTTCGACGACCGGGTTTTCACTCATGGGAATAGAACGACGCTGGAAGGAACCTGGAAACGAGGCCCCGAATCCGGGCTCGCGTAACTAGGCGACCCGCTTGCGCGCTGCGATGTCATTATTGGGGGAGGTCTCAGTGTCAGACCGCAGGAGGTCATTGGGTGGAGCCATCAACGGATAGCTCTCAATGGAAAGAGACAACATCTCCGATCCGGGATCAGAGTTGAAGGCATTACGATACTTGTAGGCCACAAGAAAAATACCGGCAAACATTGTCGCGGCGGGGAGCAGCAAGATCAGAATTGCGGCATTGAGCGTCTTTTCTGCCCGCTTGGCCTGGGTCGAATTGGCCATCGAGGTGTAACACATCGCGCAGCCCTGGCCATACTGCACCGCCGCTGAAAGGAGGAGCCACAACCCGATGATCACAACAAGGAATCCTCTTGCCGATCTGAAATGCTTCATTGCTGACCTCCATGAAGAACCATTGCCCGATCTCCTGTCCCCCCCCGTCACACCGGGTGAGACGAAAAACCTATCTCCCCCAACCAAGATCCAAAAGCCGCAGGCTATCCGGAAAAAAGAAAATTGAAAAGAGGCAAAGGATAATCACCAGGGCCGGGACCAAGGTCAAAACCAGTTTCATTTTTTCAAATCGCAAGTGCATGAAGTAGGCCATGATCAGTCCCGCCTTGATCACCGAAAGCGACATCAGCATGGTTAACATCAGTTTGACCGGATACTGTTCATACCCCAGGACGACTTCCCCGGCCGTCAGCAAGAGTAACCAGATCCACACCCACATAAAGAGCTTTGTTGCAGGTTCGGCATGTTTCACGGCGGCATTGTGACTCATTGAATCGACTCTCCTAAAATGGGCTTCAAACAGCGCCAATCCACCCGCGCAGGACCATCCCCATGTCATCCATGATGGATCGACATCACATAAACCAGCGGGAAGATGAACATCCAGACCAAATCGACGAAGTGCCAATACAATCCACAGATCTCAACGTCCTCGGACGTAAACTTGGCCCGGGCGGTGGCCACTGCGACGACCCCCAGAAATCCGACGCCGCTCAGTACATGGAACATATGCATTCCAGTCAGCGTGAAAAACGAAGCTCCAAAAAGCGGCGCACCCCAGGGATTCTGGAACGGCTTCATGCCTTCCCCGATAAGCTTCAACCACTCGTTGGCGTGCAAGACAAGAAACGCCAGCCCGCCCGCCATCGTGGCCAGCAACCATTTCACGGTGGCGGAACGATCCTCACGTTGCCGGGCAGCCACGGCCATTACCATCGTCAAGCTGCTGGAAAGCAGGCATAGGGTCATGACGGTCGCCGTCACCAGGCTGGGGTAGAATTCGAAGGGTTCCGGCCAATTCTTGTTCGCCAGGCGCAAGTATCCGTAAGCAATCAACAGCACGGAAAAGGTCAGGGCATCGGAGATGATAAACAACCACATCCCGAATTTCTTCGACCCGACCGCATACGGAAACGAGCCGCCACCCCACTCGCCTGTGGCCAGCGCTTCCACCTTCGCTTCAGCATCACTCATTCTTTACCTCCAGAGGAATAGCAACAGGAAGAGATAGATCCAAAGCCCGTCCATGAAGTGCCAGTAGACCGCCGTGACCTCAACCGCAGTGCACGATCGGGAGGTGTATTTCTGATGCAAACTCCCTTTCATCACATAGCCAAGGGCCAAAACGCCTCCCAGCAGGTGCACCGCATGGGTCGCCGTGAGCAAATAAAAAAATGAACTGTGCGGATTGGTCCCCAGAAACACGCCTCGCGCCGCCAGTTGTGCCCACGCCATGTACTGGCCCACCAGAAACGTGACTCCGAGCAAGGTCGTCACCCCCAACCAGCGACCGAAGGAGGTGGTGAGGTCGTGTCTAAGCGCACGACGGGCCCCTTCAAAGGTTAGGCTGCTGAGCACGAGCACCGCGGTATTGAACCACAGGATCGGAAGCGGACTCAGCGGTTGCCAATCAAAGGAGAGCCCTTGCCGGTAAATGTACGCACTGGTGAAGGCGACAAACAGCATGAGGATGGCGCCGAGGCCAAACCATAAGCCAAGCCGGTAGCTGTTAACGGGAACCTCCGGCCTTCCGCGTCCGCGAGACTCATCCCGACCTCCGGATCGAAAGCCGAAACCACCATCGTCAACGGTTTGTCCTTGCTGAATCTCAACTTCGGGTAAAGCTGCGGCTGGCACGTCTCCAACTCCTTTAGGTCCTAATCAGCGGACGCCCCACTTGAACGGGGCTCTGCCGTGAAAAATCAAATGGCTATGCTGTCTTTGAAACCGTTTCCTCAGAGTCTTGCATGATGAAATCCTGCTTGGCCCCTGGAACACTATATTCATATGGTCCGTGACGAACGACAGGCAGTTTTCCGCCAAAATTGTCATGCGGGGGTGGCGACGGAACGGTCCATTCCAGCGTCGTGGCATTCCAAGGGTTCATTTCCGCCTTTCTCCCCTTCCACAGGCTCCAGAAAAAGTTCAGAAGAAAGAACAGCTGGGCCGTTGCCGTGACGATGGCGGCCACGGTCATAAATTGATGCAGCGGGTGCATCGAGGAAAGGTAATTGAAATTGCTGGCGTCGGAATAGCGCCGCGGGTGTCCGGCGACTCCCATGATATGCATCGGAAAGAAGATCGCATTGACCCCGACAAACGTGAACCAGAAGTGGATCTTTCCGAGCGGCTCGTTCATCATGCGTCCAAACATTTTTGGAAACCAGTAGTAGGTGGCGCCAAAGATCCCAAAGATCGCCGCCACACCCATGATCATGTGGAAGTGACCGACCACGAAATAGGTATCGTGCAGGTAGAGGTCGAGGCTGGTCTGGCCCAGAAAGATTCCGCTCACTCCGCCCGTTACAAACACGGAAACAAAACCGATGGCGAACAGCATCGCCGAGGTAAATTCGATCTTGCCCCGCCAGAGGGTGCCCAGCCAGTTGAAAGTCTTGATCGCCGAGGGAACTCCAATGGACAGGGTCAAGAGGGAAAACGCCACCGCGGAGTACGGACTCATGCCGCTGATAAACATGTGGTGGCCCCACACGAAAAACCCAAGAAACCCGATGGCGAGCATCGCGGAAAACATCGCCTTGTACCCGAACACCGGTTTGCGGGAAAAGGTGGCGAGCAATTGCGAAGCCACGCCCATTCCGGGCAGAATAGCGATATAGACCTCGGGATGTCCAAAGAACCAGAATAAATGCTGCCAGAGGAGCGGTGAGCCGCCGCTATGGTTCACGAGTTGTTCGTTCACGACGAGGCCGGCCGGGATAAAAAAGCTTGTTCCTCCCACGCGATCCAAAACGAGGAGGATGCCTCCCGCCAGCAGCACCGGGAATGCCAGCAGGGACAAAATCGATGTGGTGAACCAGGCCCACACGGTCAGCGGCATCCGCGTCAGCGTCATGCCCTTGGCCCGGAGGTTCAGGGTGGTCGTGATGAAGTTCAGGGCGCCCAGCAGTGAGCCCACACAGAAAATGGCCAGACTGATGATCCACAGGGTTTGTCCCAGTCCTTCGCCCGGACCCGAGATTTTTCCCAGCGCGCTGAGGGGGGGATAGGCTGTCCAGCCGGACAGGGGCGCTCCCCCCACCGCAAACAGCGCCATGACCATGACCCCGAGCGCGACGAAAGTAATCCAGAAGGAGAGCATGTTGAGGACGGGAAAGGCCATGTCGTCTGCACCAATCTGGATGGGCAGGAAGTAATTCCCAAAGCCGCCCTGAGGCGCGGTCGTCAGCACGAAGAAGACCATCAGTGTCCCGTGCATCGTCACCAGCGAAAGGTAAAACTCGGGTGTCATCAGGCCCCCGGCCATCCCGGTCGGAAACAGCTTGCCCAGAAGATCCCAGTTGGCGTTGGGCCATGCCAGGTGCAGCCGAAAGAGCACCGACAGCAGCATCCCCAGCACCACCGAAAACAGGGCCAGAAAGTAATACTGGATCCCGATGACCTTGTGATCGGTGCTGAAGATATATTTCCGGATGAATCCTTTCGGCGCGTGATGCATGTGAACCGCGTGTGTCGCCTCTGCCATGAGTCTTCTCCCTATGGGCCTGTTGTGGTAGGACGACCAGCCTGGTCGTCCTACGCGATGCTGTTTATTCCTGGCTCGCTTGCTTCTCCAACCACTGTCGGTATGCGTCGGGGGTCCTGACATCGAGGATCCCGCGCATTTTGTAATGCCCCAACCCGCACAACTCGGCACAGGGAATTTCGTACTCGCCTGTTTTGGTGGCTGTGAAATGGACCATGATGGTCATCCCGGGCACCGCATCTTGTTTAATCCGGAGCCCGGGGACGAAGAAGCTGTGCGTGACGTCTTTCGAATGGAGCAGGATTTTGACCGGCTGATTGACCGGGATCACCAGGCGATTGATGCTGGTGATATCATCCTTTCCTGCAGGATCATGAGGATCAATCCCGACGAAGTTCAGTGCGGATTCATCCACATATTTCGCCTCCGTGCGTCCGAACTTTCCGTCGGGCCCCGGATAACGGATGTTCCACTGGAACTGTTGTCCAGTCAATTCAACTTCCATGGCATTCGCCGGGGGCTGGTCAAAATGAAGCTGCGCCCACACCCGCTGGCCCAGGATGCCCAGCCCGATGAAAATCACGAACGTGAGACTGGTCCATAAGACTTCCATCGTGTTGTTGCCTTCGACATGCCTGGCTTTCTGGCCCGGTCGATCGCGGTACTTCCACACAAAGTAACCCAGCCCCAGCTGTGCCAGGATGAACACCACCGCCACGATGACCAGCGTCAGCATGAACTGCTTGTCGTAGCCGGTGTAGGTGGAGATGAGAGGTGGAAACCACCAGTAATGTCCCGAGAACATGATCACGCTCACCACGCAAAGCAGCACCAGCACCAGCGCAATCGCCAATCCCATATTTACATCCTCCCGTTGATCAAGAAAACCTGCCGGCCCCTACGGACTTCATCTGCCTTCTCCAAAATGAAACCGAGCCGTCATCCTATCTGATTCAGCACCATCAACCCGAACAGGAGTGGCAGGTAAAATACTGAGGCTTGCAAAAGATATCGCGCCCGAACCTTGGTTTTATCGAGGGCACAGCGAACGGCAAAATACAAGAAAGCCGCCCCGAGCAGAATCGCGCCCGCCAGATAGATCTGGCCGGAGATCCTCAGATAGGCGGGCATCAAGCTGAGGGGGACGAGCGCCAGAGTGTAACCCACGATCTGTCGCCCGGTGGACTTGCCATCCGGTTCCACCACCGGAAGCATGCGAATTCCCGCGCGAGCGTAATCCTCGCGATACATCATGGCAATGGAATGAAAGTGCGGAAACTGCCACAAAAAGACGATTCCAAAGAGGACCCAGGCCTCCACGGAAATCGAGCCCCGGACGGCGACCCATCCGACCAGCGGGGGCATCGCCCCGGGGAACGCGCCCAGAAATGTGCACCAGGGCGTTCGTGTTTTCAGGGGCGTATAAACCCAAAGGTAACTTCCGATCGTGAGACACCCGAGAAGGGCGGAAAGCGGGTTGAGGACAAAACCCAGATACGCTACGGCGGCCACCGTGATCCCGATCCCAAAGAGTAATGCAGGAACCGGCGGGATCTTCCCCGAAGGGAGCGGCCGATGCTCGGTCCTTCGCATTCGCCCATCGAGGTCCCGCTCCATGTATTGATTCAGGGCGCCGATGCCGCTCGATAAGAGGGCCACCGCCGCCATCAAATGGAGGAGCCGGAGATAGTTCAACGGTCCCGCAGTCCCTAAACAAAACCCTGCGGCCGTACTCAGAACCACCAGGAAGGTGATATTCGGCTTGGTGAGTTCAGAATAGTCAGTCAGCGTCTGGACGAGATGGTGAGACAGGCCCAGTCTTAGCAAAGGGTTCCGCAATGGTTGTTTCTTGTCGAGAACAATCGATGATGTACTCAATGAGCTCTCCCTAAAATTGTTTAGTCAAATTTCCTGAATCTGAACAACGGCGGGGAGAACAGCCCCCCGCGCGGCAACTTCAGAACCCAAGCCGGGTCCGGACTCTAAGCTTCGGAGCGGCAACAGAAAAAAGTTCGCCTCAATCCTGGCGCCACAAATAGAGGACTCGATTCACCCGCATCCTGAAATTTGTCTCCGGTTCCCATCCCTGCAACCTGTGCAGGCAACGCCATCTCTCTCGGCGAGAAGGGTTCAAATGGCTGGTACGATTCCGAGCTTACATACTTTGAGCCCAACGCGGTGCATTGACCGAACGCCGGTGAGGCGAAGTGATTCGTAACACTCTTAAGGTCAGCACCAGTACGGCGGCCAAGGTCAAAGCACCCACCGCCACATGCGCCACGGTGACTTCCACCATCGGCTCGGTGGGCTGCGGCGCCGCGGCGCTGGCCGATAGCAGAAAGTAAGCGCTAGGCCCCAGCACCAGTTGCGCCACAAGCAACACGGCGGCCGCCCAGGCCGGACGAGTCAGGAAACGCTCTTCCCCGTATCGATGAAGCACCGTGATGATTAACCACCCCGCCATCACCGAAACCAGTGCCGCTCCGACCATGTGGGGAATCAGATTAAACCAGTGATGCCGGAACGCCGCCCCCAGGAAGAGTTGCATCAACATCAGGCTCACGGTCCCCAGGCATAGTGTGCGCAAAGAGAAACCCTCCGGTTCCTCGAACCTTGCGCGCGCTTGCATCCAGCCCGGCGAGGTAAAAACCGCGAGACTCACCACTAAGGCGAAAAACAGCTGGGCAAGACAAGCATGAAGAGTGGACACCGGCGGCGGCAGGAAAAAACGCACCGTAATCCCGCCAAAAACCCCCTGCACGATTACCGCCAGCAGGGCGACCACTCCCAGCCTTCGCATCCAAGTGCGGCGTTCCTTCCAGAGGATCCAGAGGGTCAAGACCACGGTCAACAATCCGACACTCGCGGCAATCATGCGGTGACCATGTTCGTAAAATACTCCACCCACCATGGGCGGCATTCGAAAACTCCCGAAGGAGGTCGGCCAATCGGGAACCGAGAGTCCCGCATCATTGCTGGTCACCAGCGCTCCTGCCACGATGAGAACCAAAGTAGCCAACGATAGAAAAAGAAGGAACCGGTGCAGTCCCCTCCCGCCGGGGAGGGGTGTGGTGCCGGTCGACTCAGGCTCCTGGAATCTATTCAATGGCTATCCTCTGCCTTCAATGAAACTGTTCTCCTCAGGGCGCTCCCGCCGTTCCGGAAGCACCCGCTCGATCCTGCCGAATCCCGATTACTCACCCTTGAACGAAAAATCTGCAGTCTTGGTTTCCTTGGCCCCCACCGTCACCTTCATCGTCTGGGTGCCCAGCTTTTCCTGCCACGCCGAGATCGTGTACTCACCCGGCGGCAATCCCTTGATCTCAAAACTTCCATCGTCGCCCGTCACACTGAAGTAGGGGCTCTTCACCACGCCGACGTAGGCCTTCATCCACGGATGCACATTGCACTTCACCGGGATCATTGTTTCGGGGCGGTTGAATTTTTTATCCAGCGGCGATGCCTTGGGCGGCATGGAGGTGTTCCATTCCGGGTTCGCCGTGGGCATGGGATGGATGTTGTGCGTCGTGTTGTCGCTGTTCAAAATCTGCAGTTGTTGTCCGGCCATCACCCCCAGAACATGAGGGTGATACGTGCATCCCCGCTGATCCAGTTGGGCCGGCGTCGTTGGAACCGCAAAGGTGGAATTACCCAGACCGTCGGACACCCACACAAACACATCCTTCAAGGTATTATTGGAGTTTACTTCCAGGTCCTGCGTGTAGACCGGGCCTGAATTCGCTGCGCCACAGGCCGGTTCGGTGTCCATGTGAATCACCTTCGGTTTCGGTTTCTCTCCGGTGTAAGAGATCTTGCCGGCGATTGCTCCGACCGTCGATTGATCAATCGCGGTGGGCGCCTGCTGCGAGGCGGCAGAAGGTTGTTCGGTGGGTTCGGACTTCTTGCTGCACCCCGACACAGACATCGCCAGGATCAGGGCCGCGATGGTTAGAAACGAAGCGATTTTCATTTTGGTCATGGCTTTCCCTTGGTGGTTTTGGGTACGGTTAAGAGTTAAGATCTTATCATCATCGTTCTTTATTGAATCTCGCAATGATGAATCCATTTTACATTTCACGTTGACCGCAAGACATCGGCGAGTATTTGAGTGCCCTCCCCAGAGACGCATCAACCTTCATCGTCGGCTCAGGAGCCTGCGCTGCTCCTCTGGAGACAGTTCGAACATATAGCGCACCAGCAGCGCGATCTGGTCCTTGTCATAGCTTTTAAAGAGATCGGGTAAAGGTCCGGAGAAGACATACCGTCCCCCCTGCAGCTTAAACAGATTGGAAGGCATCGAGGTCCCCGGACTGATCACCGCCGGATCCGCAATCCATCGCCCCGTCCAATTGGGCTTCAACCGGTCCTTCGCCAGGAGGAAATTAGGGGCGGTGGCTGTCTTGTCGTGAGTCGTTTCTCCCGTCGCATGGCACTTTAAACAGGGAGCCGCCTTCGAGGTAAAAAGTTCCCTCGCCATCTGTGTTTCCTGAGAAGATAACGCCTCAAGCCTCTGCGGGATATAGGGCTCGGCTTGAGTCGACAACGCCATGAAGAAGCGCACCAGCTTTCGAATCTCGTCGGGTGAAAAGAAAAAAGTCGGCATCCGGGCTTTCAGGTAGGGCCGCACGCCATTGCGGTCCGTCTCCGTGGTATTGAGCGCGGGGTTGGCGAGGAACTGTTCCAACCACCGTGGGTTCACACGTGCCCCTTCACCGACCAGGCGCGGAGGCAATTGCTCCCGCCAATCCGGGTTTTGGTAGCGTGGCAAATCCATGAGAACGGAACGCTGGCTGAGACGGACCTGATGGCATCCCATGCAGTTGTACTTCCGGACAATCCACCAACCCTCCTGGATATCCCTGGCCTGCCCCGAAGGATTGTAAAAGAGATCGTTGGGCCAGGACGAATCTACGCTCCCGATGAGGAACGTGGTGATCGCTGACCGCTGTTGATCATCCAGATGCGGATTAGGCATCCGGAGCTTTTCGAGCGGCGACTTGACCATGCCGGTATCGTAAATTTCCGGCTGTTGCAGCTTGTGCTCGATGAAACCTTTCCCTGTGTACCATCCTTCATTCTTGGCCTTGCGAGCGAGGAGAGCGAAGTCGAAATTATCGATCGGCTTGCTCCCTTCTTTCGTTAGCTCCGTCCCGATGCGCCCTTCCTCCTCGAGGCCCGCAATTTCATGACAACTGGCGCATCCGTAAAACTTCACATACTGCACCCCTTTGGCCTTCAGCCCGGGGTCATCCATGAACGCCGCGGGAGGATAGGAAGCATTGGTATGCCGCTCGGTCACTAGGTAGGAGGCAATGTCCTGCGCCTCCTTCCACGACAGCCGCAAATTCGGCATCACCGTGGTTTGCTGCACTTGGAGTTCATGGCCGTCGTTGGGGCACTTCGCGTGGTCCGGATCAAAAACGAACGGCAGCCCATGCTTGGCATAGTCCGCCGCGGTAATCTCTTTTTTCTCGAATGGGCAGTAGGGGAGCGTTCTCTCGCGGGGGTTGTGAATCCAGCGAACCAGGTAGTCGTAGTTCGCTTTCTCCCCGACGCGACTCAGGTTCGCGGCGAACGTGCCACCCATTCTCTCGTTCCCCTCCCCCAAGGAATGACAGGCCTGGCAACCTCGTATCTCGAAAAGCTCCTTGCCATTCTGAGCGTCCCCCGGGGGCTGCTTGGACACCGACGCCTCCGTCCCCGACTGCCAGATAAAGGCGGCGATGGCCTGACGCTGCTCCTGCGACAAGCGGAAATTGGGCATCTTGGTCGTGGGACGAAACGCCGTCGGCTGCTCCAACCAGACCGGAATCCATTCCTTTTTTAGCTTGAGACGAACATCCTTGAGGTTCGGGCCTATTTTTTTCTGCTCCCGCAACAAACTCTTGGATTGCATGTCGAGCTGCTCCATCTGGGCGTCGAGCAGGCTGATCTTCATGGGGATTTCCTGGGCTTTGGCCAGGAGCTGCCGCGCTTCCTCGTTGGTGGCAGCGTTTTCGGAGTCTTTTTCCAGGGCTGCAATCTCTTTTTGATTCTCTTTCTTCTGGCCTTCGAGGGACCGAAGAGTTTGATTGACAGCCAGCAACTGTTCCGGCTCCTTATCGTAGCCTTCATAGCGATGGCAGCCCATGCACCCGCGCTCCCAGTACATCTGCCGGGCGTAGTTCAGTGTGTCCGCGTGGTCGAGCACGATATCATTCAGGTGACACTGCACGCAACCCGCGTCCGCGTTCTTCGAGGCGTACATCGGCCAGAGCCAATGTTCATTTTGTCCGTGGGCCTTTTCGGCGCTGATGGTGGCGCGCCCGTTCCCGTTGTGGCAGGGGGTGCAGCCGAAACGGTCGGGATTGTGAATCTTCAAAAGCTCCCGGTCCGGATGGCTTGTGAAGGCTCTCATCCCACCCAACTCCCTGGCTTCAAGAACCAGCGGCTCGCGAATTCCCACGTGGCACGATTCGCAACGATCCACGATGCCGTACTCAGGCACATTGATCTGCTTGATTTCGACGTTGAAGGCCTCCATCTTTGAGATGAGAGAACCCACCTGCTGTTCCGTCAATCCGATCATGCGTTCTTCCAAGTACTGGTCACGTTTCTTGTGGAAATCATTGGCCTGCTTTAAAACCTCCAGACGGGTGGCCAGCAGGTCGGCTTTCAACCCCTTCAATCGGTCGAATTCTTTCTCCAATTCTTCAAACGTGTAGCTGACCCTTTCTTTCTTTTCCGAACCGTCCAGCAGGGGCAGCTCCACCTTGAAGGGGCCTCTCTTGATTTCTTCGAGTTCCTTCTCGAGCGAAGGTCTGGAACGCGTTGAGGCGTGTTCAATTTCGTAGATTTTCGCGCTCACCTCACTCCGCGCGGTCTGGAAGGTGTCGGTCAGGGCCGTCGCGCGGTCGTCGATCAGGCCCACCTGCCGATCGATGTCCTTCACCTTGGGGGTGGCCTCCAACTCGGCGGCTTTATAGGCCCGATCCAGTTCCTGGTAGCCCTCCGTCTTCCTGATCTCCTCTTCAGCCCCTTTTTCGCGGGGCTTTAATTTCTTCAGATTGGACAGGTAGAGTGATACAAATTTTCTCTGATAACTCTTCCACGGTCGCAATCCATACACTTCGTCATACAGCGCCCAAAACAAAGTCAGGATCAGAAGGATTGAAGAGATCAGATAGATAGCACTGTAGGAATTGCTCGTGACCGGGTCTTGCTCTTCCGGTGGAGGCGTCGGCGTCTCAGGCACCCGGAACCTCCTTCACGCTTCTCCCCTGCAGCATCAGATATTGAACCATGGCGTGATCCATATGTATTTGATTCGAAATGCGTGACGGATGAAGATCTTCAACGGGAGCAGCATCATCATAATGAGGAAAAATTGCAAGGTTAGGTATTGCAATAAACTCATCCGCTTGAAAATCTTCCGATTGAATTCATTGAGGGTGATGATCTTATGGACCAGCAGGCCCGCAAGACCATAATAGACCGCCATGACAATGGCCCCCAGGATTCCCTTTCCCCAAGCACTGGTGATAAAGAATAGATCGGGCAGGTCGCGGTTCACCTCAAAGACGACGCGGCTGTGGTCCCAAGTTTGACCCGGCCAGAACCACATCCAACCCGGGCCGCGTATAAAAGTCCCTATGAAAATCATCGTTAACCACAGGACCAAAAAACCGAAGCAGAATGCGGCGATCGACCACTTGCGCTGTTTCAAGGTGTAATAACCTGCGCCCAGCGGGTTTTCGTCCATGTAGGGGATCGCCGCCAAACCGACCAGGATCAAAGAAGGCAGGACAACCCCTGCCATCCAGGGATCAAAATAAACCAGCATCTCTTGCAGGCCGAGAAAATACCACGGGGCCTTGGCGGGGTTCATCGTGAAATTGGGATTTGCAGGTTCCTCCAGAGGGGCATTCAAAGTAATGGACCAGATCATCAGAATGACCGTCACAATGATCGCCGCCAGAAATTCAATGCGCAGCAGATAAGGCCACACATGGACTTCTCGAGGCCACTCGGGCTTGAAGGGAAGGGTTTTTCGATGGTGCGTTTTGGCAAGCTCCGGGCTGCCCTCCAGGGCTCCGATCAACTGGTCATTGGCGCGGGCCTGACGGAAGGCGTACCACGTGTAAAACGGGACGAGGAACAAGAGCGCCACAATGGGGATATTGTCTGGCGTGGAAGCAATTTCCCAGAGCTGTTGCCAGTCCATTAGTGTCCTCCCGCCTTGGTGGGCGCTACGACGGCGCCACGCTTCAATTCCTTAATCTCGGACTCCAACATCACCGGCGCCGGCCCGGAAATGCCGCCATCCTTTCGGACGCGCCAGAAGTGCACGGCCATGAAAATCGAGATGAGGATGGGAATTCCAATGCAGTGCCAAATGTAGGACCGCAGTAAAGCGTTGGCATCCACGATGGATCCGCCCAGCAGGGCAAACCGGATGTCATTGAACGGATTCATGCCCAGTTGAGGTCCAAACGGCCCTTCGTTGCCCAGCAACGGCGTCGCCCGAGCCATGCCGGTTCCCACCGTTACCGCCCAGAAACCCAGTTGATCATCCGGGAGCAGGTAACCGGTGAAGGAGAGCAGCAAGGTCAGCAACATGAGGACGACCCCCACCACCCAGTTAAACTCCCGCGGTTTCTTGTAAGACCCGGTCAGGAAAACGCGGAACATGTGGAGCCACACCGTGATGACCATGAGATGCGCGGCCCAGCGGTGCATGTTGCGCAACAGTTTTCCAAAAGGAACATCCGCTTCCAGATAGAGGATGTCGCGAAACGCCTGGCCCTTGGTGGGATGGTAGTAAAACATCAGGAGAACGCCGGTAAAAGTCAGCACTATGAAAAGGTAAAACGAGATTCCTCCCATTCCCCAGGTGTAGCTATACCGAACTGCGTCGCGATTAATCTTGGCCGGATGGAGGTGCAGGAAGACGTTAGTGAGGATTCCCAGGGCGCGGCCGCGCGGGGTGTCGTCATGCTTCACCCGAAACACGGATTTGTACAGTTGGGTCCGATCAATCTCCTTGTAGATCTTGATCTCTTCAGTGGCCTTCTCCTTGAGGGCTTTCGTATCTCCTTTCACCTTCTCAAGGACCGAAGTCAGCCCCTTCTGCCCTTTGTTGTTCCCGTTCTCGTCTGCCATCCCTTACTCCGTGGTTTCCAAATTATGCTTGGGTGAAAAAAAATTTCCGGCGGATCCCTGAACCTAAACCGCGATGAATGCCCCCGGATCGCTGAAGTGAGTGGGTTGCCCCTTGGGCCAGGAATATAGTCTTCCGGTATCCACGACGATCTGCCCCTCGGCATCCAGCTCGACGCGGGCACGATCCATCGGGCGCGGGGCGGGCCCTTCGAAGTTGACTCCCTCACTGGTGTAGCCACTCCCATGACACGGACACTTGAACTTATCCTCCGCCGGCTTCCAGTCAGGGGTACACCCCAGGTGCGTGCATTTCAGATAAATGACGAACAGACGCTCCGGTTCTTTGACGACGGCGATCCGGTAGGCCTTCTGGAACTTCGTATCGACGCCAATGGAAAAGTCCGAGGGATACCCGACTTTGAAGATGGTGCTGGGTTCAAAGAGGGCGCGCGGGAAGAAAAAGCGGAGGAACATCAGGAAACTGACCCCGAGATAGCCGACGATGCACGCCCAGATGATGCGACGCCGCTTTCCCAGCAGCTCGTCTTCGTCCGGGGAGGCGGCCGCCGGGGTTGGCTTGGCGGTCGGCTTGCCCGGAGCGGGTTTCACCTCCGGCTTGGAATTTTGGCCCAGTATTGTCGCGTCCGTCGATTCTGCCATAGCTCCCTTCACCCTGCCTGCTTGTCGCCAAACAACCGCCGTAAATCGCTTCCTTGCGCGTTCACCTCAAGAGGGATTCACCCCCTTGGCTCAATTGAAATATAGACGCAACCCACCCCTTCGATTCCGACAACACTCTTCAACCATTGTTTCCTAGCTGTCGGCAACATTCTTCAGCACCGGATTAGAAGCGGGAGATTGGTGATCGGGCTGAAATAAGAGATTTTAAGAATGGTGAAGAGTTTTGCGTGACCTGGAGCACTGCGCGTCTGCCAGCTAAACGGTGTTGCTCAAGAATTGCTCTTACCCGGCTTATGAATTCGTTTTGAATGAAGCGAAAATATAGTTCACGCCCAAATCTATGTCAAGGGGGTAAAGAGTTTCTTTTACAACAATCCCCAATCCGAAATGGAAAGGGTGTGTCCCATGGGGTCATGAACGCCGTCGCGCAGAGGTTCGAACAGGGAGAATCTATTTTAGGGCGGTCACTCCCGCAGCCATCTCCTGAAGCTTTGGTTTTTGGGAAAGGATGAACGCCACAAAGGCTCTGACAGCGGAGGACAGGAACTGGCGAAGTGAAACCACCGCCACCGACCGCCGCAAGTGATGATCCTTGATCTTCAATTGCACCAGCTTGTTTCCCAGGACTTCGTTCCGAATCGCCCATGCGGGCAGCAGGGAAATGCCCACTCCATGCTCCACCATGATCTTGATGAAATCGGCGTCATTGGATTCGAGGGCGAGCGTGGGTTTAACCGCGACACGACTGAAAAACTGGTCGGTGGCGCGGCGAATGGAGGCGCCCCGCTCAAACAGGATCAGCCGCTCCTCTTGAATGTCTTCCACGTTCACGGCAGTGCTCTTCCCCAGCCGGTGGTTACGACCCACTACCAGAACAAGCTCATCTTCGAATAGCTCGGTGACCTGAAGCGTCGGGGAGTACACCGGCAAGGAGGCAAAACCGACATCGACTGAACCATTCAGGATATCGGAAACCGTCTGCTCAGTGTTCGCGGTGGTTCGAAATGTCAGTTCAATCCCAGCGTGGGCCCCCATGAATTCCTCGAACAGGGGTGCAAATAAGTGAACGAATGCTTGCGTCGCCGCAGCCACCCGTACGCGCCCAGTCGGAGCTGTTTCACCTCCAGACAACCGTTGCTGTAACGCCTTGGCATCATCCAGGATCCGGTCCACATACTCCACCGCAAGCTTGCCGGCGTCGGACAATTTGACACCGCGCTTCATGCGGATGAAGAGCGGTTCGCCCAGCTCTGACTCTAAAGACTTGATATGTTGACTCACCGCCGACTGCGTGAGATTCAACCGCTCGGCTGCCCGGGTGAAATTTAAAGCATCGGCAACTGCGTGAAACGTACGCAAGTGAAACATCTCCATAGTTCACTCCTCTAAAGTTGAATCCCGAGACTAGACTAAAGTTATGAATTCATGGAAGATACAACATTTTTTATAATTAGCAATACTTATTGCTACTATAATATCAATAAATTGGACATATGATAAGCTATCATGGATAATTGCTGCCTACAAATTATTTAAGAAGCAATCGTGACCTATGCCTAGGTTTCAAAGTACGACCTTATTACCCGGTCATGTTGTCCGCTTGGGCAAAGCGATTGGCAATTGAAGAGACACCGCCACATGTGCTAGGCGTTGCGGTCCGGGAGAGAAAGTCGCATGAGCTCTGGGCTCATCAACGACACGGAGGGACAAATGAAGGAACAGCCCAATTCAGTTAAGCAATATCTGATAGCCAGTGATTTCGACCAAACCCTCAGCTTCAATGACTCGGGTCTGATCTTGAGCGAGCTGCTCGGGCTGTCGGGTTTCCATGAAAAAATCACCGGGCTTTCAAAGATCAACCTCGTTCAGCAGGGGGGAGAATTGGTGTACTTACTCCTCCACGACCCGGAATATCGCCGTGTCCGGCGGGAGCACCTCATTGAGGTTGGCAAGCGAATCCGATTGAAGGAAAACATTCAACTACTCTTGAAACTTCTCGACAACGCCATTGAGGGTTATCGCTTTCAGTTCAATGTGATTTCAGCGGCGCCGGTAGAAGTTGTTCAGTCAGCCCTGGACGGAGTCGTTTCTCCCGACCACATTTTCGGGACCCGTTTTCGTTACGACCCTTCCTCCGGAGAGATTCAGTCCATCATCCAGGCGGCCGCCGGCTTCGGCAAAGTGACTGTTTTGGATCAACTTCAATCCGCGCTGAAGGTCAGTGCTGATCGAATCGTCTATGTGGGCGATGGCAGTTCGGATATTCATGTCATGTTGCATGTCAATCGGCGTGAGGGATTGACCATCGCCGTCTCTGAGGCAAAGCACATCTCCCAGATCGCCCAGCGGACGGTCTTGAGTGACGACACGCTGAGCATCCTCATCCCCATTCTTGAGGAGATCGTCGGGTGGGACCCAGGGCGCATCCGCCACTTCTTGGAATCGCACGGCATTCTGATCCGTGAATGGGACAAGGTCAGGACGGACTGGGTGACGCTCAGCAACGACCTCACGAAGCCGGCCGTAGGCCTGGAAGGAGCGGGCGCCTGATGGGAGAGCTCTATTCCGAATCTTAGTGGTTCGAAATTGGGAATTCAGTTTTTTGGGGGCTTCAAGAAATTCTGTGGGCGATAGCAACCCGCAAAGTCCGCTATGAAGGCGGCAAAAACGCCAAAGGTGCACGCATTGAAATCTCGGTCGCACAGCGATGTATCCAAGTGCCGTTGCCCTGAAAGGGCACCTTCAAAAGCCCAGGGCGGCGCCCTGGGGTCACACAATGCCCCCCTCGAACCCAGTAGGGGTTCTCTAGCGTCAGGAGTCTTTGATGACCATTCGAGGGTTAGGGCGCTCGAAATTTTCAATGCGCGCGGCCTCGCCCTGAATTGGTCCTGCCTCGTGGGGCGAGAGGACGCGGAATACCCCTCTTAAATTCCTACAATTTCCGAATGCGCAGGTTTTCTTATCTTGTCACCGTCATCCAGGGATTGCCCCTTCAGGGCAAACCAAAAACTAAAGGACGGCCATCGTCCCCAGGGGGACGCCCTGGGCTTTTGAAGGTCGCCCTTGCAGGGCGGGCACAAATTCCCTTTTTTTACCCAACCAATTTCAAGGTGCGCCAGTTTTTTATCCTGGCAGTGAGATGAATTCGCTCGCCTCGTGGAGGCCACAGCGCCATCCCGGAGTCACTTCATTAGAACGATGTTCTTGGCTGATCCGTCGTCAGGGGACTTGACCCACGCAATCCTTTTCACGCGGTCATACGTCCAACCGCTCTCAAGCTGGAGCAGTTCTGCATGGTTTCTGGTTCGGGGAAGATCGTGTCCTTCAACCTGAATCATTTTCGGGGGATTGTCCAGCGCGTTGAACTTCAACTGATAAGCACGCGGGGGCGGCACATAACCGCCTTCACGCTTCCCAATTTCCAGGACAATTTGTTGTTCCGAGGCGTGACAACGGAAAGACGTGCGGGCGAATCTGCCCTGCTGATACTCGTATGTCCGTCCGTCGTCTTCGTACAATGAACCGCTTGAATCACCCCCGGGAAAAATATCCAGAGTCAGCGGATTGATGGGAGCCTCATCTGTATACTGAACGACCTGCTGCATGGGGATAATGGCACCCCCACGGGCGTACAGGGGCAACTTATCGAGCGGGGCGTCCGCCGGAATTTCCTTCGGCCCACTCAATTTTTCTCCCGTCCAGAAATCGTACCAGTCCCCCGCGGGGAGATAGATTGAGCGGCGCGTGGCCCCTTGCGTCAGCACCGGTGCGACGAGCAAGTCAGGGCCAAAGAAGTACTCCGTATCCGCGCGGTAGGTCTTCGGATCGGATGGAAACTCCAGAAATAAAGGACGCATCACCGGCAGGCCCGTCCGCCCCGCTTCTTCAAACACCGAGTACACGTAAGGCATGAGCTGATAACGCGTTTGGATATACCGGCGGTTGATGGCCTCATACTCGGGACCATAGGACCACGGTTCCCGGTCGCGGGTCCCCTTGTCGGAATGTTCTCGCATGAACGGGCTGAATGTTCCCGCTTCCAAAAAACGGGTATAGAGCTCGGCGGACGGATTCCCGGAAAAACCACCAATGTCGGGTCCGGCGAAAGGCTGGCCCGACAATCCAAGGTTCAAAGTAATGGGAATCCACAAATGGAGATGGGCCCAGTCGCTGGTGTTGTCTCCTGTCCAAGTCGCCGCATAACGTTGCCCCCCGGCATAAGAGGCGCGCGTCAACACAAAGGGGCGCTCGGCCGGTCGCAGGGCTTTGATCCCTTCGAAGGTGGCACGGGACATCAACATCCCATACACATTGTGCGACTCGCGATGGCTCGTCATCCGACCGTCATCGTTGTGGGCCGCGTCCAAGGGCATCGTTCGGGCAGTCTGATCATCGGTATTGGCAAAGACCGCCGGCTCATTCATGTCATTCCAGAACCCCTTGACCCCCGCATCCGTCAGTCCCTTGTAAAGCCCGCCCCACCACTGCCGCGTGGCTTCGCGGGTGAAGTCAGGAAACACGCATCGACCGGGCCACACGTCACCGGTAAAGAACTTCCCATCGGGCATCATGACAAAATGGTTTCCACTCAGCCCTTCGTCGTATACCCAGTAACCTGGCTCCTGTTTGATTCCGGGATCAATGATGGTCACGACTTTGATTCCGAGATTCGCAAAATCGGTAATCATTTCACGGAAATGCGGAAACTTTTTCGGATCGACCGTAAAGATGCGGTAACCGTCCATGTAATCAATGTCCAGGTAGATCACATCGCAGGGAACATTTCTTTCGCGAAAACCGTTCACGATTTCCCGGACCCGGCTTTCCGGTTCATAGCTGTAGCGGCTCTGCTGATAGCCCAGCGCCCACCGAGGGGGCAGGGGCATGCGGCCGATCAGGTCGGTATATCGCTCGATCACCTTCTTGGGACCAGGGCCATAGAAGAAATAGTAATTGAGCTCGCCCTCTTCAGCCCCAAAGGAGTACTGGCCGCGCCGCATCTTCCCCAAGTCAAAACTGGATCGATAGGTGTTGTCAAAAAAGATTCCATGGCTCCGGCCTCCCTGCAAAGCTAACAGGAACGGGATCGTCTGATAGATGGGATCCGTTCCCCAACGGTACCCATAGGCATCCGTGTTCCAATTGACGAAGGCCTGACCGTTGTGTTCCAGCGGCCCGGCCTTCTCGCCCAGCCCGTAATAGTATTCATCCGGCGGCATCACCTTCCAGACGCGGACCTCCTTCCCATTCCAGGCCATCCCATTTCCCGGATCATCCTGGTTGATGACGGTCCCGTGCTTGTCGCGGAAACTGATGCGGCAGGGTGCCTTGGCCACCTCCACCGACAGCTCTGCTGTGGCGAATCGGAGCATGTCCCGCGCCTCGGTAATCTCCACGGGAACAAGGGGCCAGTCCCTTTTCACGACGGCCCAGCTTTCGTCCCGCCCGGAAACATGACCCGGCATCATCCGCACACGGATTAAGTCGGCGGCCAGGGATGTGATTTGGACTTCGGCATTCTGGCAGTCCAGGATGACGCGGTTCGATTCGCGCTTGAAGGACTTTAGGCTTCCAATGGATTGCCATTGTGCCAGAGAGGGGACGGTCAATAGCAGGAGCAGGGACAGCGCCTGCAACCCTCGTTTAAAGCCACGGAATCGTCGACCCTCGCGTCTTTGCTGCTCAGAATTGAAAGGTCTCATCGGCCTTTGGCCAAGGGCGCCGAGAGTCGTCGCCCTACAGGAATTCCCGATTCGCATTATCATGGTTGTTCTCTGCCTACCTATCATCCTCTCTCTGTGATCTAAATCGATTGCATAGACCTCAATGAGGCTTTACTGTATAAATACTTGCTGACCGAGGAGGAAAAATCACTCTTATCATTCCGTCCTCAACCTTTACATCAGGAGCAACTCCGAGTCGATCGGACAGGATGTCCCCGTTGGAGAGACCGGTAGGACCGACGGGAAATTCGAGGTTGGCCTGCTTCGAATCGTTATTAAAGACCACAATGGCGGACTCTTTGCCCGTGATTCGCGCAAACGCCCAAGCTTGTTCACTCCCCGCAAGATTCAGCATCTTTCCACGGCGCAAGGGTTCAATTTCCGCGCGGAGGTGTGTTAACCGCCGGACTTGTTCAAAGATCGCCTGGGCTTCGGGAGTGCGGCCGGAGGCCTCAAAAGCATTCTGCGGGTCACCTGCCCATCCGCCCGGATAATCGCGCCGGTTGTCCGGATCGTTGCCTCCGTGCATCCCGATTTCATCTCCGTAATAAATCAGGGGAATTCCACGCGCGGTCATAAGAAAAGTGAAGGCCAGCTTCATTCCTTCAAGATTGGCTCCGGGCTCGTTCATGAAGCGGGCCACATCGTGCAGGGCCAGGAACGTGACCAGCATATTCGGATTGGTATAGAGATAGTCGCGGGCCAAGAGGGCCGCAAGATCTCGGAGGGGTTTCCCTTCGGCAAACGCACGCCGGAGGGAATAGTACAAAGGGAAGTCAAAGAGTCCATCTACTCCCGAGTCAACCCCGTCGAACCGTGTTTTCCCCCCCTGGAAAAAAGAAACCAGGGAGGCGTCACCATCCCACATCTCCCCCACCACCCTCAAGTGGGGATATTCTCGTTTGATGTCCGCCATCCACTCGTGCCAGAAGCGTCGCGGGACATAAGGAAGCGTATCCTGACGAATCCCATCAAACCCTGTCATGCCAATCCACCACAGCGTGTTTTGGATGAGGTAGCGGGAGGTTTCAGGATCGTCCTGGTTCAAGTCGGGCAGGATGTCGACGAACCATCCTCTCAAAGTTGATTCTTGAACCTGGGGCGTGGCGTGCAGGTCCAACAAAGTCCACGTTTGCCAGGTTTCGTTGAGGTGATGTGCTTCTGTGCCATTATACCAGGTGGGGGTCGGGGGATCTTTCACCCAGGGATGATACGGGCCGGTGTGGTTTGCCACTTGATCCTGAATCACCTTGATCCCGAGCCGGTGCGCGGCCTCGACCAGTTCGCGCAGTTTTGCCATGTCGCCGAAATGTTCTTCAACACCATAAAAATCAACCGCACCATAGCCGTGATAGTCGGTGATGGGCTCGTTGTCATATTTCTCGCGTTCATTGAGGTGGTTGACGTTATCGTAAATCGGATTCATCCAGAGGGCCGTCACACCGAGATCTTTGAGGTAGGGCAGGTGGTTGATGATGCCCTGAAGGTCGCCGCCATGATAGTAACGAGGCTTCTGGCGATTGAACAGACCGCGGGAAACGGCCGGATCATCGTTGGAGGGATCGCCATCGGAAAAGCGGTCCGGCATAATCAAATAGATCACGTCATCCGGTGAGAAGCCCTGGAAGCGCCCGGCACGCGGCAGAGGGGCAAGAATCTCAAAGGGAGCCAGAGTGGTTCCTCTTGACGTGACGATCTTCAAAGGGTACGAGCCCGGCGCTGCCTGAGGATTGATCCGGACGTCAACAAAGATGTAGGTACCCGTCTCATTCACTCGCGGAGGACCAATCTGAATTCCAGTTTTTGAGCCCTCGACATGTGCCCCCGTCAAATTTCGTCCATGGATCAATACCCGCACGGGATTGATGGAATGGTTGATCCACCAATTGGGAGGCTCGACCTTCAGGATTTCCGGCGCCCCCGCCGTTTGCGGACTTGCGAAACTGCTTCGGCCCCCCACGATGAACAGAGCAATAAGCAGTAAAAAGGATAGCCAACGCTGACTCCGAAAATCGCGTTTCATATCACGGCCTCATTAACATTGGAGTATTGTGTGGGGCTCATGGCTACGTTAACTCTACAATCCCGTTTCACGATCCAAATTCTTCCAATGCAATGGCGGTGGCAGTGATGGAACCGGCCAATCCGTAGTCAATTAACTGAGGATAAAAGATTATAGCGACGGGAAGAATCCGAATTGGGCAATGACTGAATTTTGCGGCTCTGCCGCTCATTATTGCGGAAAGGCTCAGCCTTTCCGGCTCACTCAACCCATTTGATCCCTTCTTCAGCCGCTGGAGCCCGCCGGCAAAGGCGGCGGGCTCCAGCGGCTCATTGAAAAAAAAGTAAGAAGGCTCGCGACGGTAAGCCGGAGGCTTACCGCAATAATGAGCGGCAGAGCCGCACATCATCTTCGAGCTCCTCCACCACCGACACTCTAGTTGACGATCATCAATCAGATGATTGGTTTGGCTGCAAGCTGATCCGCAAGTTCCTGCTCAGCCGTGACATCTTTGACGCGCTGCATAAACAGCGCAGCCACCGCCAGGAACAAGCCCCCGGCCACCACGGCCCAAAGTCGATTATTGTTGAGAAGGTGGCTCATGATCCAACCCAAGCCGAGCGAGGCAATGATCTCCGGGATGACGATAAAGAAGTTGAAGATGCCCATGTAAACCCCCATCTTCTCGGCCGGCAGCGACCCCGCCAGGATGGCATAGGGCATGGCAAGAATGCTGGCCCAGGCAACACCCACTCCCAGCATGGAGAAAAGCAAGAGATACTGGTTGTGGATCAAGGAGACGGACAGTAGCCCGGCCGCGCCACAAAGAAGACAGAGGCTGTGAGTGATTTTGCGGCCAATCTTCCCTGCAATCGCCGGCAAAACAAAAGAAAAGCCGAAGCATATGGCGGAATATGTCGCAAAACAAATGCCTGCCCATTCGACCCCGCGGGTGTAGAGGGGAGCTGTCTCGTTGGGAGCACCAAAAACGTTGCGAGCCACGGCCACAGGGAAATAGAGCCACATACAAAACAGGCCAAGCCAGGTGCAAATTTGCACCCACGCCAGTTGGCGCATTGTGGTCGGCATGCTCGAGATAGAACTTAAGATTTCGCCGGCCCTGGCAGACAGTCCGCGTTTCTCGGCCTTCATTGCATTAAAGGCGTCCAAATCCTCGGGGGGATACTCCTTCGTTGTCGTGATGGTCCAGAGGACCGCGCCAAAAAATGCCACAGCTCCCATAAAAAATGAGAGCTTCACCGTAAGCGGGATGGCATGTCCCGCGGAAACATTGCTCTGAATATGGAAGACCCGACTCATCACCCACGGAAGCGCCGAAGCCACCACCGCTCCCAGTCCGATGAAGAGGCTCTGCATGGCGAAACCACGCGTCCGCTGCTCCTCCGGCAGCAGATCGGCGACAAACGCGCGGAACGGTTCCATGCTGATGTTGATGGAGGCATCCAGGATCCAAAGCAGTCCCGCTGCCATCCAAAGTGCCGAGGAGTTGGGCATCAGGATCAGGGCTAGGGAACTGAGAATCGCCCCCGTCAAAAAATAGGGCCTCCGCCGCCCCAACCGTCCCCAGGTGCGATCGCTCATATTGCCGATGATGGGCTGCACGATCAACCCGGTCAGTGGCGCCGCCAGCCAGAGGATGGGAATCTGATCCGCCTTCGCCCCCAGGTATTCATAGATGGCGCTCATGTTGGCCATCTGCAGACCCCATCCAAACTGGATCCCCAGGAAGCCAAAGCTCATGTTCCACACTTGCCAGAATCGTAAGGGAGGTTTTTGCAAGAATGATTCCCTTCTCAGGAAGGTGTCAGATACCGGGTAAGGTGCCAGGTACCGGGTGTCGGGTGTCAGAGGGTTCCGCTCGAAAGCGTTTTAGGTTCTATATTCGCAACCAGTGTAGTTGCGAAGACAGCCCACTATAATCATAGATAACTCCGCTGTTCCTGCTTCATGGCGGACAGCTAGAAGCTGATCGCTGATGGCTGATGGCTGACACCTGCTTCCTGGCACCCGGCACCTCACACCTGACACCTAATTCCCCCGGTCGTAGAACACCGTCAATTCCTTCAACCGTTTTCGCATTTCATCCGTCAGCATGTCCGACGTGAAACGCCAGCGCCAGTTTCCGGCGGGTTTCGAGGGCAGGTTCATCCGGGCTTCGCTCCCCAGTCCGAGGACATCCTGCAGGGGGATAATCGCCAGATCGGCCACCGAAGAGAGCACGGTTCGAATGAAAACCCAGTTCATCTCCTCATCATCCGCCCCGAGAAACTTGAGGGCAAAGTCTCTTTCTTTCCTGATGTCGTCCGCACTGCGGGTGCTGTCTCCCATGCCCGTGTTGGTCCACCAGCCCATCGTCGTGTCGTTGTCGTGTGTGCCCGTGTAAACGACACAGTTCCGACTGAAGTTGTGAGGCCTGAAATGCGGGGCTTGCGGATCGGTTCCGAAGGCAAACTGGAGAACGGCCATCCCCGGAAACCCAAACTGGTCCCTCAACTGTTCCACTTCGGGGGTAATGACTCCCAGGTTTTCCGCCACGATGGGCAGTTCACCGAGCGCTTTTTGAAGCGCCTTAAAAAGCCTCGCGCCGGGACCCTTGACCCACCGCCCATGGATGGCGGTCGGTTCGGTCGCGGGGATTTCCCAGTAGGCTTCGAAGCCTCGGAAATGATCGAGTCTGACGATGTCGACAAGCGAAAGAATAGCACGGAAGCGATCGACCCACCATTGGTATCCAGCCCGGGCCATGACATCCCAGCGATATATCGGATTCCCCCACATCTGCCCTGTCGCGCTGAAATAGTCCGGAGGGACACCGGCCACCACCAGGGGGTGGCCCTCGCTGTCGAGAAGGAACAACTCCCGGTTTACCCAAACATCGGCACTGTCGTGGGCCACAAAGATGGGGAGGTCCCCCATGATCTGAATGCCGCGCTCATGACAGTATTGCCTCAACGCACGCCATTGCTTATGAAACAGATACTGCCAGAACATGCGGGCCTCAATCGCGTGTGCAAGTTTTTTCTTCCATTGTTCAAGCGCCGTTGAGTGCCGCATGGAAATGGCGGAATCCCACTCGGTCCATACCGCTGCCCCGTGGGCCTCCTTGACCCCCATGAACAGGCCATAGTCATCCAGCCACCAGGCATTCTTCCTGCGGAAGGATTCGAAGGCACCATGCTCGCCTTTCGATCCCCGTTCCTTGAAGTTCTGAAATGCTCTCTTGAGCATGGCGATCTTAAAATCAATCACCGCTCCATAATCCACTTCGTGTTCCGAAAACGGGGGTGCACCCTCAAGATCCTTCGCCGGTAAAATTCCGTTCTCCACCAGTTTTTCAAGGCTAATGAGCAAAGGATTTCCGGCAAATGCAGAAAAGCATTGATAGGGGGAATCCCCATAGCCAGTGGGACCGAGTGGCAACATCTGCCACACTCGTTGGCCGGCTTGTGCAAGAAAATCTGCCAATTGAAAAGCTGCCGCTCCCAGATCGCCAATCCCAAACCGCCCCGGGAGTGAGGTCGGATGCAACAGGATGCCGCTTGACCGGACTAAATTCACGGGGGGATTTTATGAGCTTTTCCACTTCCTCGCAAGGTGATATGCGACGATCGAGGGTTGGAAGATCAGGACGGGAAGGTCTAAATGAAAATAGGGGCGGGACAAGTAAGGATACTACGGGACGTTGTCGATTGGGCTGCCAAACTGGGCCGCCGGCGTAGTCTCGAGAGCTCTTGGTGATTTGTTTCTTGTCCGAAGGCCACTGAATGTTACTCGGCGGATTATACCAAAGATGGTTCAGCTCTCGGTGGATCGGTAATAGATTCTGTTCTCTGTTGCATATCTCTGATTCACCCCTTCAAAAAAAGTGGGTGATGAAGAATTCCAAAAATGGAAGACTCTCCACCAATTCTTGTATTATCCCCAAAAATCAACTTCAGTTTTGTTCTGCCATAACGACCACGATAGTATTCTTTCTTATTTATTTTGAGAAGATTACGTGGTCCCTCCTTCCAGAAACAGGGAATGGCACGAAAAATGATTATCAAGGAGCATAACAAAAGGGCAGAGATTGATTTGATACTCCAGTTTTGTGTGGTGGGGTTCTTTCGTCATGGAGGGGCACTTTCGATGACGCCGGACCGCTTAATGGTGTGTCGGTTTGCTTCTGGCCGGTCATTTGACCAAGGAAGAGTGGCTTCCAATCCCTTGGGACTGCCTGTTTGTCAATGGCCTGTTGACAGAAAAAGGATCGATCATTAGAATCGCGAATCATCCGTTGTATCAATGGCAAGACCCTTCCTTCTCCGCGATGGATGGGTTTGGATCGACGCGAATTGATTTCTACGAATCATATTCACATGCAGCAGAGAGCGCTGTCTTTCAGACATACTTGGGTTGTTGGATTCAAGGTCGGGGCGGTTGATCCACTTCCATCCGACAATTGCCCCAAATCATCGTCGAAACGCAAAATGATCAAGGCTTAATGCCGAACTACAGGAGGTGTTCCATGAACCGACGTACGTTGATAGTATTACTGGCGCTGGTTTTCTTGTTGAGTTGCACCACTATCAACCAGGCTCAAACTGACACTGCACGCCTTCAAGGAACCATAACTGACGCCCAAGGCGCGGTCGTAAACGGGGCATCTATTACCGTGACCAATGCGGGCACCGGACGCTCTGTCACGGTGCAAAGCAGTGGGGCAGGAGATTACTCAGTCCCCGCCCTTCCGCCCGGACATTACAAAATCGAAGTCAAGTTGCAGGGCTTCAAGGCGGTGACTCAAGAGATCACACTCCAAGTTTCGCAGATAGCTCCACTGAACTTTCAACTTCAACCCGGCGACATTGCGACGAGCGTGGAAGTGACGGCCGATGTTCCCCTCGTTGAGAGCGCCAGTTCCGCCATCAGCGATGTGGTGGTGGGTCGACAAGTCACTGAACTCCCGCTCAACGGCCGCAACTTCACGCAATTGGCCACCCTGGTTCCCGGAGTGACCCGTGGCGTGATCGACGGCGATGCCTCAGGAGGTCGAGGAAACACAGAGACTTTCCGCTACAGCAATGTGGGAGGGGCGTCGCTGTCGGTGAACGGTCTGCGCCCGCAAGCCAACAACTTTATCCTGGACGGCATCGACAACAACGAATCGCTTGTCAACACCATCATCTTCTTTCCTCCCGCAGATGCCATCGAAGAGTTCCGGGTCGATACGAGTATTGCTCCCTCGGAATTCGGCCGCGCCGGCGGTGGTGTGGTCAGCACAACCATTAAATCGGGCACCAACTCCCTTCACGGTACGGCCTTTGAATTTCTGCGAAACGATAGTTTGGATGCGACCCGGACCTTCATCCGGGCGAATTGTTCCCCCACCCAGGACTGCAAGAGCGAGTTTCGCCGGAATCAATTCGGAGGGACGATTGGCGGCCCCATTATCAAAGATAAGCTGTTCTTCTTCTTCGATTATCAAGGGCTCCGCCAGTTCCTCCCCCTGGGATTGGACCGTGCCACGGTACCCACTCCTAAAATGCGAAACGGAGATTTCTCAGAGTTGCTTCCTGGGACTCAAATTTTCGATCCGCTGACAGGTCAACCTTTCTCAGGGAATATCATTCCCACGAACCGTATTAACTCTGTCGGACAGAAATATCTAAATGCTTACCCTCTGCCGAATGCTCCCGGGATACTTCAGAATTTCCTGGTCACGCGCAACCAGACTCAGCATTTCAACGACTTTGACGCCCGCGTCGACTGGGTTTTAGGAGCGAGGGACAGTATGTTCGGTCGCTTTAGTTATGGACAGGACAACTCAGTGACCAGTTCTAGACTGCCCGCGCTGCCGGCCGGTTTCGGCTCCGGCTCGAACTTCAGTGACCCGAGAGGATTAGCCCTAAACGAAACGCATACCTTCTCTCCCACCTTGATCAACGAATTCCGGTTCGGATATATTCGCACGCGGTATGGCTTTGTCCCCCCATTTCAAGACCAGCAGATCTCTTCCAACCTGGGCATTCCGAACGCCAACACCAGCTCCCTGCTGGGGGGCGGCGCTCTCATCGGAGGTTTCAACAATCAGATCGAGTTCACGGGAGATTTCGGCCCATTTCTGGTTCCACAAAACAGCTTCCAGTATTCGGATACTCTGTCGTGGGTCAAGGGAGGTCACAACGTGAAGTTTGGCGCCAGTATCATCCGCCGCCAGGTGAACCTCTTTCGCCCGAACCGCGGTAAGGGCTTCTTTGTTTTATTCGGGAACGGCGGAGGCTCGAGCCCCACTCATTACGAAGTGTCCGACCTTCTGGCCGGCTTTGTACAACAGTACGATATCGGGCCGCCGTTCGGCATGGTGGGAACCCGCAACTGGGAGACGGGCTACTTCGTCCAAGACGACTGGAAGGTCAGCCGCCGCCTCACTCTAAACCTCGGACTCCGTTATGACTTGTATACGTGGCCCGTTGAAGTCGCTGACCGCCAGGCCAACTTCGATATCGCAACGGGTAAGCTTCTGCTGGCAGGTCAAGGGGGCGCATCCCGTAGCTTCGTCCCCACCGACAAGAACAACTTTGCTCCGCGCGTCGGATTTGCTTACGACCTGACCGGGCAGGGCAAGATGGTGGTTCGGGGCGGGTACGGTATTTTCTACTTTGTGGACCGGGGGGGTATCGACAATCAGTTAGCACAAAATCCACCCTTCAGCGGATTCTCTTCCTTCCAATTCAGCAACGGATTCCGCATTGCACTCTCCGGCCAGGCTCCCTTGAATAGCAATAATTCGGGCCTTGCCACCGGACCCTTGCCTCAAGGCGATGTGAACAACGTCAATCTGAACAATCCCCAGAACGTTACCGTTTTCGAAGCCCTGCCCAGTAATCGAAATGCTTACGTCCAGGAGTGGAACCTGCAAATCCAGCGAGAGTTGGGCGCCAACACGGCGGTTTCCGCCTCTTACGTGGGAACCAAGGGAACCCGGCTGACGACCTACTACAACTTCAATCGACAGTTTTACAACGCTCCTGACGGAACGCGCAATTTCCCGAACCTGGCAAACATAAACGTTCAGGACACCAGCGGCAACTCGATTTATCATTCCTTGCAAGCGCGCCTCGAACATCGATTCACGGCAGGCTGGCAGTTTACTATGGCGTACACGTGGGCCCATGCCATCGACGACTCCCCCGGTGCCTTCGACCAGGGAAACGGCGGGGCCGTTGATTTCAACAACCTTCGCCTGGAACGCGGCAACTCTAGCCTGGATGTCCGGCAGCGCTTCACCTTCAGTACGCTTTACGAACTGCCCTTTGGCCGGGGGAAAACCTATGGTCACGACTGGCCGGGCGCTGTCGATGCCCTCCTGGGAGGATGGCAGATCAACGGCATTCTCACCTTCCAGAGTGGTCTGCCGTTTGACCTGACTGCACAAGGGAACCCGAATACTCATCCCGATCAGATCCGTGAGCCGAACAATCAATTCACTACGGGTCAGTATTTTGACGTCACGGCATTTGCCCAACCGCCCAACAACTCGGCAAATGTGAGACTTCGGCCAGGGAACGTTGCACGAAACCTCTTCACGGGACCGGGGACCAGCAACCTTGACCTTTCCCTCTTTAAGAACTTCAAGTTCAAAGAGCGCTTCGTGACTCAGTTCCGCGCGGAGTTCTATAACTTCACCAACACGCCGCAATTTGCCCAACCCAATGGCGATATCACCAGTGGTCAGGCCGGGCAGATTACGGACACCCGACTGGGCACCGAACGCCAGATTCAGTTTGCCATTCGCTTTTCGTTCTGAGAATTTCAAGGGCAGGGGAACGGTCCCGTTCCCCTGCCCTTTTTTCTTCCAGTCATGGTTTGCTCAAGTCCCATTGACTCGCGATCGCTCAAGCCTTTTAGAGGTTTCCCTGATATACCTTCCTTGCCAAAAACCTGATATAGTCCCCCGCGTTCAAGAAACGATCCCGAAGCAGCGTTCATTTTTCACACCCACAGCCGGAGCATGACATGAATCCATCTGCTGGCGAAGTGACCCACCGGGCTTTGGCCCCCGTCGATATCGCGATCATCGCGGTCTATTTCGCGATCATCTTTGCGATTGCCTATTACTTCTCGCGCCGGAAGAAAACCTCGACCGACTACTTCCTGGCCAGCCGCAACGTGGGATGGTTTGCGATCGGAGCTTCCCTGTTCGTCTCCAATATCTCCACCGAACATTTCATTGGGCTGGCCGGCTCGGGCGCGACTTCAGGCCTCGCCGTCGGCCATTTCGAATGGCTCGCCTGCATGATTCTGTTGATCCTCGGCTGGGTCTTCGTTCCGTTCTATCTCCGCTCTAACGTTTTCACGATGCCGGAGTTTCTGGAGCGGAGGTTCAGCCGGCAGTGTGCGGTCTACCTCGCCAGCATCTCCATCATCGCTTATGTCTTCACCAAGATTTCCGTGCACCTTTACGCTGCCGCAGTCGTGCTGGAACGGGTCGTGGGTTGGAGTCCCCTTACCGCAGCCGTCATCCTGGTGGTGGCGACTGGTGTGTACACGGTTGCGGGAGGCCTTGCCGCGGTGATTTACACCGACCTGGTGCAGACACTCATTTTAATTGCGGGGGCCGTGATCCTCACCTTCATCGGCCTGGACCGCGTTGGCGGGATGAGCGGTCTTCGGGCCGCTGTCCCTCCGGATTACTTTCACATGATCAAGCCTTTCACCAGTTCGGAGTTTCCCTGGACGGGGATCTTTCTGGGCGCGCCGATTCTCGGAATCTGGTACTGGTGCACGGACCAATCCATCGTCCAGCGAGTGCTGTCGGCCCGAGACGAAGGGCATGCCAAGGCCGGCACCATCTTTGCCGGCTTCTTGAAGATCCTGCCTGTGTTCATTCTTGTGCTTCCCGGAATCATGGCGTTCGCCCTTTTTAAAAACCTTTTCCGGATAGGTCCCGGGGGAGAGGTCCTTAACGGCGATATTGCCTATCCTACTTTGATCATTAACCTCCTCCCGGAAGGGCTGATCGGCCTGATGATTGCAGCCCTGCTGGCAGCGCTGATGGGCGCCATGAGCTCCGTGTTTAACTCGGCATCCACCCTGGTGACGCTCGACTTTTACAAGAAGCTCCGTCCCGGCGCCAGTGAAGCCCGGCTCGTCAACTTCGGGCGCATTGCGACCGGGATCATGGTCGTTCTCGGTCTTCTCTGGGTCCCCTTCATTCATTTGATCAGCAGTCAGCTCTACATTTATCTGCAAAGCGTGCAGGCTTACATCAGCCCTCCTATCGCCGCGTGTTTCATCCTGGGTATTCTATGGCCCCGCCTGAACGGAGCAGGCGCCATCAGCTCACTGCTGACCGGGTTCGTGCTCGGAGCAGTGCGGTTCATACTTGAAATCGCCGAGCGTGCGCACGGCGGCCACTACTTTGCTCTCCCGGCCATCCGATGGATCGTCGAGATCAATTTCCTGCACTACGCCATCCTGATGTTTGTCGTTTGCTCGCTGGTGTTGATCGGGGTGAGCCTGACCACCCGAGCTCCGGAGCGGAGCAAACTCGGCGGCCTGACCTTCGCGACCGTTCGCGAGAAAATTGATACTTCCGTGATTGACAATGTCCCGCGCGAACCGCAATTCAAACCTGTGGCGGAAACCGCTCGCGAACACGCCGTCAACATTGCGTTCAGCATCCTGCTGGCTTCAACCGTCATCGGTCTGTGGATCTATTTTCGGTAGGATTCAACCGCAAGAGGCGCAAAGATCGCTAAAAGAATCTATAGGATTCAAACCATGTATCTCGTGGAGTCTCGAAGGAGCAACTCAGGATGCCTTTGATTTCCACATCCGAATAGAGTCCCGGTGGGACGGTCCGCCTGAGGCGGATAGCCCCGGGTGGAGCGCAGCGGAGCCCGGGGTAAGCAAACCTTTGAAGCGACTGAGCCCCCGAAGGGAGCGACAGATAAGACTTATCGCAGACCCAAATATTCTTCTCTGAAATAAAGCCTCACCCGTTCCCATGACCACAATTCACACGCTCAAACCCAACGTCTCGCGCGACACCGCTATCACCCACTTCTCTACTCTGCTCAGAACTCTACAATGGGGAAAGGTCCATACCGTCGCAGATATCTACATCCCCTTCCGCGTCTTCCGGGTGCAGATCACAAACCGATCCCGGACCGAGGTCCGGTTCCTGGCGCAGGATGCGGTCGAAGGGAGCTTCGATCTCTACTCATTTGATTCACCGCCTGGCCCCGGCAACCTGGTCACCATCGACACGCGTAACCTGCCCCCGTGTGGGATCGATGAAGATCAGGCCCGCGCTACCGTGGTGGAAAAGGTTCGACGCCTCGTGTTCAGCCGGGGATTCTTCAGGATTAGAGAACTGGACATCGCAGCCGAATTAGTACCGCCTGATTTTCACGTACCCTATTGGGTGGGATTTTCGGGTTCGAAGGACCGCCTCAATCTGACCGTCATGGATGCCGTCCGCCGTCGTTATGAAGGCGCTAAAGTCCGGCACTTTGTCCGCGACTGGCTGTCGGCCACCCTTCCGTGTGAACAGCGCTGACGAGAGGCCGGGTGCCCCACGCACAGAGTCGATATCCGGGTGCCGCACGCATCGCGCTCCTTGCGATGCCTGCGCCTGATGGAGTTCGACTATTGCCGGGTGAGGGTGCCGCACGCATCGCGTCCGGCCCGGCGGACGATGCATGCGGCTCAGAGTGCAGTAGGTGCCGAATTCACTTATTATTACAATCCCCCCAACGGTAGTAGAGGGATTCTTCAGAGTCCGCCTACTAGTACCGCCCGCTTTGATCCGTCTCAATCCCCCTGATGGTCCGTCTAGGTGGAGAGGATGATTCAGGTTCTCCCTCCAGGACAACACGCCCATGCTTTTTTGAACACCCTCAATTGCTCCGATGTAAGGGAGCAGGACATTTTTTTCTAATCCCTCCGCGGCGCAGCGGCGAACCCCACAGCCCCTGCATGTCCCCTCCCATTCTCTTTTTAGTTGACTCATGTTCTAATATTCTATAACATTAAACAATGCGATTGAGTCTTGACCACCGGAGCCCCATCCCCCTGTACCACCAGCTTGCCGAGGCGATCCGCTATCGCATTGCGACCGGCGAGCTGAAATCAGAAACGGTGCTGCCTCCGCTCCGCCGGGCGGCCGAGCTCTGGGGCGTCAATCTCCACACCGTCCGCCGCGCCTATGCGGAGCTGGCCCGCGTGGGGGTCGTCGTCACAAGCGCCCCCCGCGGGACGCGAGTGCTATCGAGTCCCGTGGCGAAGCCTGCCCGTCAGGGGCCCGCAGTGCGCGAACGGTTCCTGGAGTCGATCGTGAGCACGGCGAAGCTCAGGCATGGGCTAAGCGTTGGCGAGCTGATCGAACTGCTTCGTGAGATGAAGTCGCCAACGCCGCGAGCCGCGATCTCAGTGGTCGAGTGCAGTCAAACCCAATGCGAGGATCTGGCCGGGCAGATCGAGGCACGATTGCGCGTGAGCGCCGTGCCTTGGGTCCTCGATCGGGGCGATGCGCCTCCCCCCGGTCTCGTGGTCGGAACGTACTTTCACTATAACGAAATACGGGTGCGCTGGCCGGAGCGCCTGCCGGACGTGCGCTTCCTGCCGATTTCTCCCGAGCCCGACCTGGGGGAGCGACTTCGGGGTGGCCGACGCCGCGACGGCCGCCGGTTGCTCGTGGCCCTCTGCGAGAAAGAGGAAGCGATGGCCCGAAATATCAGTGCCGACCTCGTCCGCATCCTTCCGGCCAAGGAGTTTCGCGTGGTGACGAGGGTCGTCGCAAAACCGGAGGACGGCCTTGCCGCCGAGGGACCGCACACCCCCATTCTCCTTTCTCCGAGAATGTGGGGCGAACTGCCGGCCGCCGCACGCCAGGATCCGCGTGTCCACCAGGTTCGTTACGTGTTTGATCCGGGCGATCTCGATGCCCTTGCTGCCGATCAAGGATGGGAGCCGCGATGAAGATGAAAAAGACGCGTGGGGTGGGAGTGTTGTTGTTTTTCGCTTTGAGTCTGCGGGCGCCTGGGGCGATGCCCCCGGTCGCCGGGGAGAAAGCCGACCGTGCCGAGATCGCGCAGTTGCTGTGGACGATCGAGGCGGCCGTCGCCGCCCGCGACGCGGAGGCCGTGCTCGCGACCTTCGATCCAAAGGAGGCGGCCCTCATCACACGAACGCGTGGAATGGTGCAGGGCTTGCTCGCCCTCGAGGGCGCCCGCCTCACGTTCCGTTTGGGCCAAGTGACTGGTGATCGGAATGCCGCGAAGGCGATCGTCTTTCGGAGCGCAACGTACAAGGAATCCGGCCGGCCGCAGGTCGTTGAGCGATGGGAGACGATCGGTCTCCGTCGAAGGGCTTCGGGGTGGAAGATCGTTTCAGAGGAGGATCGACTGTACGCCCGCTGTGTGAACACGGACCTGCGGGTGGAACTCAAGCCCGAGGAAGGAACGATGCAGGGAACATCGACCCTGCGGATCGAAGTCACTGCTGGCGGCGAAGATTCCCTTCTGCTCGAGCTGAACCGCGGGCTCACGGCCACCTCGATCACCGACGGCCAGGGCCGCCCCGTCCGCTTCGACCGGGAAGCCGATGCGATCGTCATCCCTCAACCCGGCCTCCTTCGCGCGGGCGAGGCACGTCAGTTGACAATCGCCTTCGAGGGGAAGCTGTTCAACGAGTCCAAGGAACAGGGATACTCGCAGGTGAGCATCGCTCCCGGAGGATCGTTCGCGAGCTGGGTGACGAACTGGTACCCGCGCCTCGAAGGAACGGGGTCGAAGTCCAAGGGAAAGATCACCTACGTCGTGCCCGATGGGGTTACGGTTGCAAGCAGCGGCCAACTCACTGGAGTGGAACGGGAAAACGGACACCAGCGGTACATCTATACCGTGGATCGGCCGATCGACTTTTCGTTTGCCGCGGCAAAATACTTCCATCGCGAGGCCACCATCGACGGCATACATCTCGGCATCTATCTCCTCCGCGGAGGTGACGCCAAGGCCGACCTTTACATGAGGGAGTGCGCACGCGTCCTTCGCTACGAGCGCGAGTTATATGGCGCGTATCCCTTCGACGGCTACTCGGTCGTCGAGATCCCCTCCGAGGAGACGGGGGCGCTCGGGGGCTCGAGCGAGCAAGGGATGAACCTCTTTCCCACCGGGGTCCTTCCGAACGACTCGTTTCCCCTGCTCCTGGTGGCCCACGAGATGGCGCACAGCTGGTGGGGCAATCTGATCGCACCCGGCGATGGGGCGGTCACCGACGAAGGGCTCGCGCAAATCACCGCGGCGATGTGCCTCCGGGAGTTCGAGGGCGAAAGGGCGGCGCGGCGCTTCATGAAGAGCGGCGTTCCGGGCTACTCGCAATCCGCTGGGCAGTACTTCGTGCGCTTTGCCACCCCTCCGGGAAAGGACTATCCGCTCGGGGTCGCCAATGCCGGATCGGATGCCATTGCCGCCTTGCACGATCTCGCGGACACGAAGGGCATGTTTGTTTACGATATGCTGCGCGAAAAGATCGGCCACGATGCCTTCGTTCGCGGGCTTCGAGCAATTATCGAAAGCTCCGCGGGCAAGGAGGTGACCCTCACCGCCTTGCGCGCCGCCTGGGAGAAGGCAAGCGGAAAAGATTTGAATCCCTTCTTCCAACAGTGGTTTTACCGGACCGGCGCACCCGAGCTCGTCCTCAACGCGACGACCGAAGCGACGGACCGCGGGTTCGTCTCGTCGGGAACAATCACGCAGGCCGGCGAGCCGTATCAGGTCGATGTCGAAATCGCTCTGGCTTTTCCGGGGAGGCGGGAGATTAAATCCATCGCCGTCTCCGGCGCATCGACCTCCTTTTCATTCCGAACCGAGCTCAAGCCCCTGTGGGTGGTCCTCGATCCGGACTACAAGATCCTTCGCTGGACGCCGGCCTACAGGAACTACCCGCTCCTCGCGGACGGGCTCGGGCTTTGGAGCACAGGGCGGAAGGACGAGGCCATTCAGATGATCGAGGAGTATGTCGTGAAGGTGCCCGAGACCCTCGAAGGGCGCTTCCGCCTCGGTGTTTGCTATGAGGAAACGGGCAAGCTCGACCAGGCGGAGAGGTCCTTCAAGTTCGTGCTGGACCGATACGGCAGCCTGCAGGTGTACGAGCCTGCGGTGACTCTCAGCCAGTTGCACTTGGGACATGTTTTCGACCTCGAGGGTCACCGCGATGAGGCGACGGTGGCGTACCGGCAGACCCTCGCTCTTCCCAACGAGGCCAATTCGCATAAGGACGCGGAAGCGGGTCTCAGCTCGCCTTACCAACTGAAGTCGAGAGTTGCAGGGCCGGGGCCGGACGTTCTGGCGGGTTTTGTAGGCACCTACGATAACGGGAAAGGGATCAGCGTGATCGTCGCACTGAATCCCCAGGGGATCCTCATGGTGTCGCAGCCGGGCAAGCCTGAAGGAGCGCTCGAGTGGATCGAGGGCGCTCGCTTCCGCGTACCGGGAGGCAGCGACATCGTCATCGAGTTCCTTGAAGCCCCCAAGGTCACCGCGATGGACCTGAAGGTTTCCGGCCTGGTGATTCATCTGCCGCGTGTAAAGCCCTCTTCATGACCCTGGGTCCCGGGCTGACATTCTCAGGGCGTAGGTAGTCTCCGCCCTCTCTCCAGCCCCAAGGGGAAACAGAATAAGAATATGAGAGGATGCGCCATTCGATCCACCTGAAGGGGGCGGGCTGCACCTCATCGCATAGCCCAGTGTTCCGCGATCCCGCGCAGCGGGATGTGCCGGATACTCCGATTCATCGGAATATGAAGACCCCGTCCAGTAAAAGGCTCGGGGAGCTTCTCGTAAGCCCGGAGGGCGACAGAGTGTAGCCCCACCTGAAGCTCCGCGCTCTTTGCGGAGCGAGGGTGGGGTAGCGATGAGAGAAAATGTGCGAGCCCCGCTTGCGGGGCGACAGAACAAGAATATCAAAGCTAAGGGACCGTTCCGCATTGACTGAACGGCTCCAAAATTTCCCCCGCCCATTCACTCTCTTGCTCAAGCTGCTTGTGGACATCAAACACAATCAGGAAGACGGCGTAATTTTCAACGATGCCCCACAGGCGGGATGTGACCCTCTTCTTGTGAAGATGAGAAAAGGATTGGGTCTATCTGGGCGGTTAATTCCTGCTTCTTTCTTTTCCGACAGGTTTTCCTGGGGACACTCATATCGCAGGATGTCCCTCCCATGGCGTGGTAAAACTAACTTCGCCTTTTAGGATTGACGGTTGTTTTCGGTGTTTTCCTGCTTGCACTGGCAGCGTCCTCTACTTCAGGGAAAAGGGGGAGGCTCAAGTTGCGGGACGCCTGTTTGGCAGCGGGCGGAGGCCCATCGAGCACTTGTTTCAACTCCTCACCGGTTTCCGGTTGCGGCCAGGGGAGCGCCCCGCGTTTTTGAAGTTCTTTGTTCCCTTCTGGCGCATTGGGATGAGCTCGAACGTAGATCGTGCAGCTCCGGAAGCGCTCCAACTGCTCTTTGGCGCCGCTCCAGGTTCCGCCCTTCCCCGAATCGGCACTGACCACGAGCGCGGCATCGGCGAGCGCGTAAATAATTTTATTGCGCTGCATGGCGTTGCCGACGTTGAACCCGGCGCAAGGATCGGCCAAGGACATCAAGACCAGGCGGGCTTCGCGAATCGACTCACGGCAATCCGGCGCAACAGCCATTCGCAGAAGCTGGTCCGACAGCACCCCGACCACTGTTCCGCCGGCTTCCAATGCGCCTTTCATGGCCGCGCGATCGACACCCTTCGCTCCGCCCGAGACAACTGTCACGCCCGATTGTGCCGCCAGCCGACCGACCGACTCCGCGAACTCCAATCCTTCTTCATCAGCACTCCGGGATCCCACGATCGCCAGTCCGCGAGTCTCCAGCCGCTTCTCTTGTCCACAACCATAAATCACTGCGGGCGCGAGCTCCTCGAGTCTCGACCGAAGCCGCTGCGGGTAATTGAAATCCTCGCGGCTTTTCACCCAGATTCCCCGCAAGCCCCACTTTTCGATGGCCTGGCTCATTTGAAAGCCGCGCGCCAGCAGGCTTTCGAGCCGCTGCGGTGAAAACAGCGGCGCCATCCTCGCCAGCCATTCTCCTTGATTCGAGCCGATCAAATCCGCGGGCTCGGCGCTCATTTCTTGCAGCCGGCTCGCCAGCCTGTTGTATTCCGACAACGTCAGGACCGTTGCTGAGTCCTCGCTGGACGTCCGCACGATCAACGGTGCCGTCAAAAGTAGAATGACGCGCGTGTTTTCCGAAACATTGGAGTTCATGACTTTGAAGTGAGTGCCAGCGCCACGGGATAAACCGGCCCGCTCCCCTGCACCTTTAAAAGATATCCGGCCACGGTGAGCGTCCAGCGGGAATCCACCATGTCATCCAGCACGAAGACCGGACCGCTTTGAACCGCTTCCGTCACCACTTCGAATACGCCGTCCAGATTCAAGGCCTGCTGGGTCATATTCAGCATGCTTTTCTGTGTCGGATGCGTCTTCACACTGATGATGGCCCGAACAAACGGGACTTTCAACGCCGCCGCAAATCGGACCCCCAGATCGGCGACCAGTGTCGGATGGCGCTTCGACGGCACGCTGGTTATCCACGCCGGAAATGGCTCCGGCTGCCAGCGATCAACCATTTCGACCAGCCCGCGGATCAATTCGTCGGAAAAGTGCCCGTCCTCGTACTTGCCGCGACGCACCCATTCCCCCCAGCCGGGATCGCCCCACAAGCACAAACACCGCCCCACCTCCAGCCGCAGCTCCGGAGGGATTTTCCCTCGAACACCCATGCGGGGCAAACCGCCGGAGGGCCACATGACGCGCGGCTCGATCATGATATCACGCCCGCGGAGGAACGCGATCGCTCGATCGACGACGGCAACGTGCGGTGCGATCGGGAGTGGTTCCACGGCGGGAACCGCGATCGGGGCGGGTTGGCCATCCAGCGCCCGAATCAGAAACTCCATGTGCCCCTCTCTCAAATCTACATATTCCTGCATCTGCCGCTGCTCCAAGTGACGCAGGTTTGTGAGCCGCCGCGCGCGTTCCCAGAATTCCCTGCTGAGGTCGGCTGTCGTGAGAATCCATTTCGTTCCCTCCTTGACCATCGGTGCCGGGGATTCCAGCGCGAGAAGCTGGAGCATCTTTTCGATTCGCGCCTTACCGATGTTGACCCCACCCATCATCTCCGGAACCGACAACCCCCGGGGATGAGTTCGCAGCAGCTCCAGAAGTGCTCCCACTTCTTCCGGGGTCGGAAATGCGGTCTCGATGAAGTAGTCCGTGATCTCAGTTTCTTCTTCGCCGCTCAAAAGAATTCCATAGGCGCAAGAGATCGCCCGTCCGGCCCGGCCCACCTGCTGGTAGTAGGCCACGACCGATGCGGGCGCCTGGTAGTGAATCACAAATCCCAAATCAGGTTTGTCGAACCCCATGCCCAATGCGGTCGTCGCAATCAAAGCCTTGACGCGATTGTGGAGCAACGCCTGCTCGATTTCCTGTCGTCGCTCTCCCGACCGTGAGGTGTAGCACTCCACCTCATAGCCCTCCTGTTGCAACCACTCTGCAAGGCGCTCTGCGTCGCGGATCGTTAGGGTGTAAATAATTCCACTGCCGGGGAGACGGTTCAAATTCTCGCTAATCCATGCCATCCGGTCCGCGGAAAAAGGCATTCGAATCGATTGCAGAAACAGTGAGGGCCGGTTCAGAGGACCGCGTATGACGGCGAGGTCCGGACCCAGGGTCTCCAGAAGGTCCTCAATCACCCGGTTGTTCGCGGTCGCCGTCGTCGCCAGCAGGCGCAGGTTTCGCGGCAGGTTCAACACGATACGCTGGATGAGGCGATAATGCGGTCGAAAGTCGTGCCCCCAATCCGAAATGCAGTGTGCTTCGTCAATCACCAGAAGCGACAATCGCCCGGCCATCATCGGAAGCACGTTGGCGACGAACCCGGCATTGGCCAGCCGTTCCGGGGAGATCAAGAGGATGTCCACTTCATCACGCCGGATTCGCGCCACCACCTCCTCCCACGCATTGCGATTGTCGGAATGGATGGTCTCCGCGCGCACCCCCATCCGGCGCGCCCCTTCAATCTGGTTTCGCATCAATGCCAGCAGGGGTGAAATCAACAAGGCCGGGCCGCCGCCTAAGTCACGGAGAAGTTTCCCCGCGATAAAGTATACCGAGCTCTTCCCCCATCCGGTCTTTTGGACCACCAGGAGACGTCCTCGATTTTCCACCAGATGTCGGATCGCCTCGGCTTGCCCATCGTGAAATTGTGCGCCTGGATTCTGAGTCCCCAGCCGTAGGAGTTCAAGGGCTCGTGCTGTATCAAAATTCATGGTCGTTTACTCGGGGGGAAGATGATTCGGGGGAGGGTGGAAATTCAAGGGTCAAGCAATCAGAAGGACCACAGACTTTGGGGGAACTGAAGCATATCCCAAATAACTCCACTTGCAAATAGGAAATCGACTCACGGCAAGATGCCCGGGCACACCGAAAAAGGTGAGCGACCCTGGAAGCTCGGAACGGCCTGCACCCATCCGCCTTTGCCCCTCCGCGTCACGATCGCTTCACGCCTTTGAAATCAGGACATCCACCCAATCCCCTATGGACTGCGCCCGCAAATAGGTACCTGTCCCGAGTTATCCCGAGTTATCCACTGAACCTCAATCCCGCGGAACTGGCTTTAGTGTAATTTGAGACTTGGATTTTGAATATTACTTGGAATCTGGCGTTTGGAATTTGGAATTTCGCCGCCTCTGGCGGCGTGTTGGTGCGCGTGGACGGAATTGAACCGCCGACCTTCGGTTTAGGAAACCGCTGCTCTATCCAGCTGAGCTACACGCGCACAAGCAACCTTCAAGGGCTCTTGTAGAATATCGTTACATGGTCGATTTTGTAAAGGCAGGACCGGAAGGCGCGGTCGTCTCAACGGGGTTTTTACCGGACCGCTGACAAGAGCCACCGGCGCGATCCGCCAGCAGTAATGGCGGACGCCGCGGCGGGCCGGGGCTACCCGAGCAGTTTATTGACTCCGCTCCTACCCTGCGGAGCCGCCTCAGGGCCTCACATCTCGATTTCCACGATCCTGTCTTCGAGGAAAATGTTGTTCTGCAACCTTCCCCCTTGTGCGTCCTCGGAGCCTTCCGGACCGATCAGTTCGCGAAAGTAAGTCTCAACCGCCTGACGAAAGGCCGGACGGTTGATGGGCCCGGAGTATCCCTTGGGTTCACCCACTTCCAGCGGGCCTCCCCCTACCATCTGCTTGATTTCCACACTCAGGTCGGCGTGCATCTGACCGTTCATCTCAAGATCAAAGAAAACTGCCGACACCATATGCTCGTCGTCACTTCCGTAATCGACGGAATCCTGGATGCACTTGTGAAACATCACCTTGGCTGTTCCCATGGGTTTTCTCCCGATGTTTACCTCGGCTGGTCACAGGAAGTGTAAAACTTGCGGAATTTCATTTCAAGGCGTTAGTGGAGCTTGAATGCCAAGGGCAGGAATGCAGCAGGCAGAGGGAGAGTTCACGTTCATTGGCGGCGAAGGAATCAACCGTTACATAGGGGTAGGAACAGCCGATTGGTTTCGGCTGCTCCCCCCTCCGAACCGGACAAGCGGTTTTCCCGCATCCGGCTCTCCAGTCGGTGGGTCACCCGCGAGGGCGGGATTGACAGAGACGGGCATGGGCTGTGACCAGTGC
>JBGQBO010000040.1:0-44621 GCA_041494885.1 Terriglobia bacterium | reverse complement strand
TGCTTCCTTCATGGTCAACTACCGAGTGGAAGACCTCCACGCCTTGGTCAAGGTCTTGAAGGAAGAAGGCTGCAATGTGCTCGAGAAGATTGACGAATCCGAGTATGGGAAGTTTGCCTGGGTCATTGACCCAGAGGGAAACAAGGTCGAGCTATGGCAGCCGCCTCAAGGCCAATGAGCAGGCTCGTTACTCACGGCCGCGAACTGCGGCCTAACACTTCGTTCAACCGGACGCCTTGCGGCGGGCTGCCGCAAAGCGCCGGTTAACTCGAACGTTAGATGGACCGCTTGATAGAGGAGGTTTTTTCGAATGCAGCCAGAAAACACTGGTCTATCTCATGTCAGAGGCCCGGATGACCCTGAGGTTGGAAACAAATCGCAGTTGCTTGACGCGTTTGGTTCTTGCTTCCGCTTCTGACAGAACAGGCCAGACGTCCAAATTCCAAGCGCGAGTTCCTGATATGAAATGATGCTCCCTCGTAGTATCATGCCTTCAAGAAGTCTTGCCGCGGGCGAAAACCGCGGAACAGCCGTTGAAGCTGAAAGTGAGTGATCCTGTGGGAGAGCGGGAACCGGGGCGTTTGAGCGGATTTCGAGCCAGGATCCGTGAATTTTTTTACGGAATGACGGGGCTGGAATTTGAACGGCAGGGGCTCGAGATGCGCGGGGCGCTGGAGACGATCTTCATGGCCGTCACGCTCGGCGACATGCTGGGACTGCCCATCATCCCGCCGATTTACTCTCTTCGGATTCTGCCCTATGTTGTTCCGGGGATAGAGACCTGGAAACGTCGTATGGCGCGCGAACGCGAATTTTCGGACAGCGAAGAATTTCACCTCCACGGCGCCTGAGCGGCCGGTGTCAAAATCGAAGGATCAAAAGAGGAAAAAATGCCGGAAGAAAAAGAGAAGGCCAAAGAAACAGAGAAGGTAAAGGAAAAAGAGAAATCTGGGTTCTTTCATAAGATGAAAGAGGTCATGTACGGGATGGCCGCGCATGATATGTCGCGCTATGCGCTGCGCACCCGCTCCAGCATGGAGCACCTCTTCATCCTCATCACCATGGGCGACCTGATTGGCATTCCCATCCTGCCTCCCTATTACTCACTGCGGTTGCTCCCCTATGTCGTTCCCAACATAGCCACCTGGAAACGACGCATGCTTCGCGAGAAGGACGTTTCGGACGCCATGTTTTGAGCGGGTCAGCCATCCGCCACCGGCCTTCTTTACCGATCGTGATGGCTTGCCCCTCGCTTGCCTGTCCCACCATCAAATCCAAAACGAGTGGATCCCAATGTCATTAAAAGAGACTTTCGAACGCAATAAGGAACGTCGCTATATCATGTTCGGCGGAAAGGGCGGCCTCGGCAAGACGACCTTCTCGGCGGCGACCGCTTACTGGCTGGCGAAGCAAGGCCACAAGGTGCTTGTCTTTTCAGTGGACCCGCAAGCCTCGCTGAGCGACATCTTTCAACAGGACATCTTCGGCAAGGGCGCGGTCAAGATCATGGACAACCTTTACGCCCAGGAGATTGATGCCGATTCCCACATCCGGGAGTACCAGAACGAGATCCGCAAGAAGATCCTCGACATGTATGGCTTCGAGCAGATTCCAGAGGAGATCGAAAACTACATCCAGGCGGCCTCCGCCGAACCCGCCATGGAAGAGTCCGCCATCTTCGATGCGGTCGTGGATATCGTGGTCAAAGGCGACTATGACTACTACATTTACGACCTGGTGCCGCTGGGACACGCGCTCTACTACCTCTCGATGGCCAAAGTTTATGATGAGTGGATCAACCGCATCACCAAACTGCGCGAGGAGATGCGTGAGTATGAAGAGATGGTGGCTCGGATCAAACGGGAAAAGGTGGGCGAGGAGGATCAGATCCTCAACGAACTTCAATACATTAAGAAGCGGATCAATCTGTCTTCAGCCATTCTGACCGACCGGGACAAGACCGCCTTCTTCTTCGTCCTCGTGCCCGAGGAAATGATCATCATTGATACCAAGAATGCCGCGGAACTTTTTTCGAAGTTCGATGTGCCGATCGTGGGCTATGTCGTCAATCGCGTCCTTCCGGAGGAACTGGCCACCCAGGACATTCCACCTTACCTCAAAAATCGGATCAAGATGCAGGCGCACTACCTGGAAAAAAGCAGGCAGACCTTCGGTGACAAAGTGGTCGGCTACGTGCCGGAGCTGGAACGCGATGTGACCGGCCTCCCGATGATCGAGAAACTTGCCAAAATCATGTACGGAGACTGAAAGGGACAAGGCGATGCACGATATTCAGGAATCTTTGACCGATTACATTCAGAAACACCCCGCCCTCAAATACATCTTCTATGGCGGAAAAGGCGGGGTGGGCAAGACGGTGATGGCGGGGGCGAGTGCTCTGCGGTTTGCCAGGCAAGGCCGGCGGACCTTGCTCGCTTCAACCAATCCCGTGCATAGCCTCTCGGGCCTCCTGGGTCAGGACGTTTACGGCAAGCCGACAGCCGTCAATGGAACCTCGAATCTCTGGGCCTATGAGATCGACACCCATGAAACCATCGGGCGCCTGAAACTGGATATCAAGCAGAAGATCCAGTGGTTTTTGAAGTTCGCGGAGATTTCGACACAGGCCGACGCCTTCGTCGAAAGCGCCACCATGAATCCGGCGTTCGAAGAATCGGCCATGTTCGAGAACATGGTCGACCTCATGTTCAAGGACGAATACGACGTTTACGTGTTTGACACGGCGCCTACGGCCAATGCGCGCCGGCTGCTCGGGATGAGCAAGGTGTACTCGCTGTGGGTCAACAAGATGCTCAAGTCGCGCGGAGAGGCGCAGTCACTTCGCCAGCTCCTCTCGTTTACTAAGAAAAAAGAAGAAGACCCGCTGATGGACTATCTCGTTTCGTTTCGCGACCGGATGGGGCACGCGCGAGAACTTCTGACCGATCCCGAAAAGACCTCGTTCTTCTTTGTGACCCTGCCGGAAGCCCTGCCCATCGCGGTGATCAAGCGGTTCATCAACTGGTTTCATGATTTCGGAATTCCCGTCGGGGGCGTGATCGTCAACATGCTCATCCAGAAGGCCCAGGTCCAGCCCGGGGCCCCTGAGTTCGTCAAGAACCGCGTCAAGATGCAACAGTCGTACATGGACGAGATCTGGCGCGACTTCGATGGCAGTGTGCGCGCACTCATTCCCCTCTTTGATAACGAAGTGCGCGGCGTTGAAGCGCTCGGCCGGGTCTTCGATGAAAACTGGCAGAACTGGGATCAGGTAGCACAATCCTAGACGCCTGAATTTTGGATTGCGGATTTCGGATTGAGGAATGGAAGGGCGAAAGCACGAAAAAATCCATCATGAGGAAGCCCGGAATATAGGAAGCTATGAATCTCCAGCTGCTTCCGGAAATTGTGTATTTAAAAGGGAGCCCTCCGTAGTCGATGCACTGCGGTGGCTCCCAAAACACTAACGGAGTATGTTTTAGTTTCCCAACCGGATGAGTGATTCATCCAACGCCTCTGTCCTGAAGGGGCAGTCTTCAATAGCCCAGGGCAACGCCTTGGGGCATCAAATCGCCCACGCCACACGAACCCGCCGCGGCGGTTTCCCTAGATTCACAAATCGTCGATGGATCTTCAAGCGTCGGCGACGATCAGAAGTTCCGATGCACGCGGCCTAGCCGCGGCTTGATCCTTCCCTCAGTCCCATACATATCGTTCATTGTATTCGACGCCGTGTTTCTGAAGGATGCGTCGAAACTCCTCCTCAAAGGTGATCCGCCGATGGTGTTGCTCCTGGTTCCGAATGTAGCGGCGGACAGCGGCAGCTTGCGAGGGGCTTACCGAAAAGGCGCCGTATCCGCTTTGCCAGTGAAACTTGGTATAGAGGCCCCCCTTCGTATTGATCCATTTGGAGGAAGCCTTCTTGACATCCTCGATCAGTTCGGCGACCGAGAGAGTCTTTGAGAGTGAACACAGGGCATGAATGTGGTCCGCGGCTCCACCCACCTCGAGCGAGGGGGATTGATAGGTTCTGAACACTGTCGCGAGATAGGCGTGCATCTGGTGGCGAACCTCGAAGTCCGATAAGAACTTGTATCGGGACTTGGTCGAAAAAATGATATGGACCAGGATTTGTGCCAGGGATTGTGACATGGTATGGGTCTCGGGGGAGGGATAGGATACAGTTCAAATTTCAGGGAAGACAATAGCACCGTCCCAAATTCAGTCCAACACCTGAGCGACGGCGATTCACATAAGGGTCAGCTTGTCTTGACTAGATTGCCCTTTCAGGGCAAGCCAAGAATAAATAGAGGTTGTCCTTCCCAGGACGCTGCCCTGGGCTCTTGAAGATTGCCCTCTCAGGGCAAGAGGGCAAGCATCACCATCTTTAATGCATACAAATATCGGATGCTTCAATCTCTAACCTGAAAAACTTCTCATCGGCAATTGCTTCCCTGGTTTCCTGGCTTCCTAATAAAGCCCCGTATGCGTTCCCCCGCGTCCCGGTGAACAAGGCATAAATGATTCCATCCGGACCTGCGCCTGGTGTCTGGGCTAGTGCTTGCCGAACTCGAGCGCCTTGCCTTTGCTTTGAGAAAGGATATAGGCTTCCACGGCTCGCAACTTTTCATCGTCCTGAGGCAACGGCTTCCCCTTCTCGGGATTTTCAATGCACCAGTTGATCATATCCCTCAGCAGCGCCACCTTTTTCAATTGCACCTGGAACTTGGGATAAGTTTCAGGGTGTGTATTGGAGGAGTCGGGATGGCACATGTCACAGGAAATACCGATAGTGCCGCCGAGCGCTGTCGAGCTATGGAACAACCGGTATCCCTCATCAACCATCTTCTTCAACTCGAGATTCCAGATCAATTTGTCGCGGTCCGTAAATTTCACGGGTTGTTTCTCAGGCGCTGAAGCGGCCGGTTTGATTTGCTGGTCCGGACCCATCACGGGATGGGAGGCCATCGCCAGGGCTTCCTCCTGCTTCCAGGGCTCAACGCGTTCCGGATTCCTTTCCATCCACGCGGCCAAAATCACGCGGGCCATTTTCAGTGCCTGTTCCCGGTTGTTAGGATCATGCGAGGAGGGAAGATCGAGGCTGGCCCCGGCCACGCCGTCACATGGGGTCACATGGACCGGCTGAACCTTATCCGTCCTATCCTGCGGCGTGCCTGCCGAAGCCCGCTGGGAGAGAAGGAACATCGCCATCGTTGATACCAGTACACTCGCCAGGATTCCCCAAACGAGTTTTTTTCCCCCATTTGATTGCATACCCGCTTCTCCTTATCTGCTGACCACCTCTTGGATTTTTGCCTTTCCAATCACTGAGTCAAATTCTTTGGCGGTTCCCTGCCTGTGCGTCTTCAATACGTCGAATCCACAGCGAGGGGCGGTTGATCCACCTTCCCGCCGCTCTCCAGGTAGCGGGCCGTAATCGAAACCGGATTCCGCGACCAGAGATTGTAGCGCGCATTCACTCCCCCACTCTTGAGCACATCCATGGACCCGTCCCCGCAGCCATCGAACTCATCAAAAGGATCGGCGCGGTTCATCTGCACCGTCAATTTCGGCAGGCCTTGGGGCGCGTAAGGCCAGGGCCACGCCGTGGACAGCATCCCGTGGAATGAAATGTTCCCGATGCGGTTGGACAACATCTGGTGGGTGTGACCGTGAATGACGGTGACAGTCTTGAAGGGAGCGAGCAGCGCCTGAACCTGTTCCGCGTCATCGGTCCAGAAATTCCATGCCTTGTAGTACTTGTATAGCGGCGAGTGAGAGAAGACGACCAGCGGAGTGGTTTTCGGGACTGCAGCCAGGTCCTTCTTGAGCCACTCGCGCTGCGCTTCCCCGACCGTGAACGGACGGCCGTGGGGATTGTCGAGCTGCGCCATGGCCAGCATGCGCTGGAGCGGCGTCAGGTTCGGCTTGGTCCAGTAATCTTCGACGATGACACTTTGAAGAACGACGAAATGGACGCCCTTGTGATCGAATGAGTAGGTTTCTTTGCCGAACAGCTCCCGCCATTTTTCACCCATGTCGAAGTACCAATCATGCTCGCCCACCATCATGTAGCGTTTGGGCTTCAGCTCATCCAGGATCTGTTTTCCCAAAGCCAGCTCGCCGGGCTGGCCCAGTTGCGCCAGGTCTCCACCAAAAAGAACGAAGTCGGGCTGGGGATCCAGGGCGTTTACATCGGCCACGGCTTTTATCGCAGCCCGGACAAAGCGCTCGTTGAGCGTCTTCTCATAAAGGTGGGAATCGGAGACATAGGCGATGGTGAACGACTTCGGCGCCTCGACGGATTGAGCGGCGCCGCTGGACGCCGCGCTCTCTCCTCCAAAATTGAATTCGATCGGTTGAAACGAGTGGGCTGCAATCTTTCCCGTGGCGGCCACTGAGGCAGCGGCGATACCGGCCACTCGCAAAAAGCCGCGACGCGAGAGCGAGGTGAGTTGCTTCAGGTAGCTTTCTCGCGCGGTTAGGTATTCCTGATGTTGTGTCTCTCTCCGTCCCATAATTCCTCCTTGGCTTTAGTGCCGGTCGATTCGTCCGCGAAGTTCGATCCTTCCCTCGAGTCGTTTCGATGGAACCCGGTGGCTCACTTCTTCTGATCGCCACTCCTGGATTTGGCTTCACGCGCGATGTCATCGCTCGTCACCGCCTTCATGAACTCCACAAGATCGCCCTTCTCTTCGGGCGTCAGGTTAAGCTTGACAATGCCGCCATCGAGATTGGGATTGGGCTCGCCTCCCTTGTCGTAGAAGTCGACGACATCCTGCAAGGTCGCTTGACTTCCATCATGCATGTACGGTGAGGTCAGCGCCACGTTGCGGAGTCCCGGTGTCTTGAAAGCGCCGATATCCTTCGGTTGCCGACTCACCAGGAAGCGGCCCAACTCGGCGTAGGCCTCATCATGAGCCAGGGTGGAGAGGCTGCCTCCAGTGAAGGTGGCGGCCTTCCGCGCCAGCCCCTCGAATGACTTGGCATTCATGGCGACGCCGATGTTGTGGAACTTATTGTCGGTAAAAAAAGGGGAGGACGAGTTAAAAGCATGACAGGAGATGCAGCGCCCCTTGTTTTGGAAGAGGTTCCAACCGCGTTTGGCAGAGTCCGACAAGGCCGCCTGGTCACCGGCCAAAAACCGGTCGAACGATGAATCGCCGGCCACGAGGGTCCGCTCGAAAGCGGCAATCGCCTGGACAGCACGATCGATGGTAATCTCACCCCCGAAAACATCTTTGAAGGCCTTGACGTACTCGGGAATCCCTTTCAATTTGGAGACCACGGCATCGTGTGAGGGCATCCCCATTTCGACAGGGTTGGTGAGAGGCTGCTTGGCTTGCTCTTCCAGGCTCGGCGCCCTTCCATCCCAGAACTGAAATTCATTAAAGACCGCATTGAGCACCGTGGGCGAATTCCGGGCGCCCTTCTGGTGCTTTATCCCCACCGCCACTTTCTCATCGTCAGCAAATGCAAACGCGGCATCGTGGCAGGTGGAACAGGCCACCGTGTTATCTGCCGAAAGTCTTTTTTCGAAATAGAGTTTTCGCCCCAACTCCACCTTGGCGGAAGTCATCGGATTTTCAGCGGGCACCAGGATTAACCATAAATTCTCCGGGATCCCGAGAGGAAATTTTGGCTGGAAGGAGGCCGCATCAGACGCTTGTGCAAAAAGCATGCCGGCCCGCCTGAATGCCCCGCCAGGCCTCCACCACCCATCGGCACTGTAAAGCGCCAGGCCGCCTATCCACACCGCGATAAGACCGAGAAAAATGAATCGTCTTAGGTTTTCTTGACGCGGCATTCACACCTCCGTAAGATAGCAGGACCATGTGGCATCGAATAAAACTCAACCTTGGAAATAAGCTACGAAATAAAGCCTTGGGTCAAGGTAATCGGAAGGATTCTCTTTGATTGCCCAACTCATGCAACGGTTCACACGGACCCTTCAATAGCATAACAGATGAGACGCCCTGTTTATTCCATCGAACCGTGGCGATTCATCGAGGGAATTTCTTACCTTGAAATAGGGTTATTCCTACAGCAGGTCCGGGACAACTGATGAGGACGCTCTTTAGAAAGGGATGGAACAAACAGAATACCGGGATCGAGCCTGCTGAAGTCCAGGATTTCGGGGTGCAGATACTTGTGTACCTTGAAAGCCTCTTCGGGTACGCCGTCAACTTGTCGAAGGACTTCACGTCGGCGGAGGACTTGGTTCAGGAAACCGTTCTGCGCGCCATTAAGAATGCAGAAAGCTGGCATCCCAACACCAATTTGAAGGCGTGGTTGTTCACCATCCAGCGAAACATCTGGATCAATGAGTGCCATCGTCAGCAACGCGCCGCGGAATTCACCTCTTTGGGCCCATCGGAGGAGGACCCCTGGGGTCCGCCCGAGTTGCACAGGGAACTTTCTGCTGGAAACGTGCCCTCAGAGCAAGCTTGGTTGCGGCACAAAGTCCTGGCCGCCGTGGAGGCGTTGTCACCCGCGCATCGTGAGGTCGTCCTCCTGAGAGATTTTGAAGGATTTGATTACAAGGAGATTGCCAAAATCGTTGGAGTCCCGATTGGAACGGTGATGTCGCGGCTCAACCGCGCCCGGTCGGAATTGCGGAAGCGGCTCCAACATTTGTATCAGAGGAAGGATGGAGTGGTTTCGAAATGAGCGCTTGTGAACAGGCTCGACTGCAATTTGTTTATTTTCTTGATGGGGAATTGCTCGGCGCTGAACTGGAGGAGTTTGAAGCGCATTTGGCGCGTTGCAGTAACTGCCGCGGGGCTTTGGAAGAAGAACGTGATTTTATCGACACGCTTCGCTCCGCCAAGCCCACGCACCGGCTGCCAGAAGGACTTCATGCCCGATTGAGCCATCGCCTTCAAGGCAAGAATCTTCCGGGTCTGCCCATGAGGACTCCTTTTCGCCCCCTCATGGCCGCTGCTGCACTGGTGGGAATCGCGGTTATTATCTTTTCCCTGTATCATCTTCGAACTGCCTCAGCCGCCGATTTCGAAAGATTCGCCACCGAGACGCACTTGAAGCGGCTCGGCGGACACCTGCCGATGGAGATTGCGAGTGAATCGCCGCAGGCCGTGTCGGATTGGTATATTGGCAAGGTACCCTTCCGACTTTCTCTGCCCAACTATCAGACTGATCCAGGTGAGCAGAAGCCTTATGAGTTGCAAGGGGCTCGCCTCGTTGAATTCAAGAACGAGTTTGCTGCTTATATCGGTTACGCCATGGGGGGGCGGCCCATTTCACTCATCGTCACCACCGAACAGCTGGCAACTCCCAGTGGGGGTGAGCAGATTAAATCGCATGGTCTGACCTTCCACTTCCGCACCATCCAGGGCCTGAAAGTTCTCACTTGGACGGACAAGGGACTGGCTTATGCCCAGGTCTCGGACCTGGAGGGCCGGGGCCAGCAATCATGCATCATCTGTCACCCCGGACCCAGCAGTCGCCATCTGTTTGACGAGCTGAAGGACAAGAACAACTAAACTGCGAGGCCACATCCCCGGATCATATCTTCGGGGTCTGGAAAGAGGATAGGTTCGTAGGAGTGAGAGGAAAACCGACTAACCGTAAAGACCTCAGAGGTCGTAGGATACGATCTTAGATCCCTTCGGGGTTCCTCCTTTTGTAACCCGCCATCCAAGAATCAACTCCACCGCCAATCCAGCCGGATCTCCCCGAGCGTCACATCGAAGGCGGTCGCCAAGCCCTGGTAGGTCTCGAGACAATACTCCCACACCTCAGCGTTCTTCGGGACGTCGAACCATGGAGAAGGAGCAGCCAGAAGAACGGCTCGCCGTATATCATCCGGGCATCTCCTGGGTTTATTCGTGGTTATCGCCAGGAGGTGTAGAAAGTATCGGATGATCTGAGAGTCTTCCCTCCCATATGCCAAAGGCGTGGTCTCTTTGACCTCGATGTAGATCCGGTTTTCCCCGGATCCTTCGGATCGCAACACGATGTCTGGAACCATCGCTCCCATGAGGTCGACCATCATGTCTTTATTCTGATTCCACTCGTCCGTATCCTTGAAGATCTTGTATTGCCGGCCGCCAATCAAATCGTACAGGGTTTCGGCCTCAGACGTGCCATTCGTAATCCAAATCTCGTTAAGCACGGCTTGATCATTCTGCGCGTGTTCAAGCTTTTCAGTGAGTTTGCTTTCCAGGTCCTTCTCTGCCATAGTGCCTCCTCGCCGCGGGTGTCCTGATGGGATATGGCTGGATAGCTGAAGAGAAAAGCGGTGTTCGACCGCTCTTCATCGCCAGACCGGATAGAAAACCTCCTGCGAAATCAAAAAGCCCCGAGTAGGATTCTCCCCACTCGGGTAAATGATCTCTCAAACGGTGGGGCTTGTCTATCGCCACTTGCCGAATCCCCCTCCGAACCTGACCGAAAAGATGAGCGGGAGGACGAGTGGGGTTGATGGGGACAGGCGCCACGCCTTGGCGGGATGACCCGTTCGCGTGTCTCGTCTTGATCTTTGATTCGGATCCCACTCCATGCATCTTCCGGGATGACAGGATTGTGAAACACATCACTCTAGCTCGTGAAAACTTCCCATAAATTGAAATTATGTTGACTTTTGACCCAATGGAGACTACTTAACACCCACAACCAATTTGTTTCTGACCTGCGAGGCCGATGGCAGCCTCGAAAGGCCTTTTTTGTGCGGGTCGAATCACGATGGGGGCACTCCGGAGGGGGCAACCCGGTGGGTGACAAGTAAGACTTCCCTTTTCCGCTTTCTTGTACTGCCTCGCTTAAGGTCGATTTCCCAGGATCGAAGGTGACTGCCAACGACGCCCCGGTGCGGGGGTGGGAGTTGGGTGCATGCTCGGGGGTTGGGCCAACCCATTGGAGGGCATCGGACGGATGCCGCCGTGGAAAGAACACCCAGCTTCCGGTGCCCTCTCTGCTGCGAAGGGAACCAGGCTACGTCGCCGGTGCAATGCCGCTTGCCTGGAGATTCATCATGGAAATTTCAAGGAGCAAATATTTAAACCAAAACATTCCGTCCTGGAGGTGTGCAATGACTACGATTCAACGCTTCTGTGACTTCTGCCGAGCGATTGCTGAACGAGCACCGCTTCGAACCATTGGGCTTATCGCCCTGGTGGGATTCCTTCTAGTGGGTTGGCCGACCTCTGGTCCTGCCCAGCCCGAGCTCCCGAATCAGCTGGACATCAAGGCGCTCGGCATCACCTTGCATTACCCGGTGGGCTGGTCGAGTCCTCCAAAGCGATTTGCGAACATGGACGAGCTCGTCAACGTGCCCGTTCGCGACCAGGAGCGGGGCAAGGTCACGACACGCGTCCAGATCACGGCAGTGCCGCGGACGGACCATGCCGAAGCGCTCCGCGAGCTCCGGGAGATCGCGAATGAGGTGAGTTCACGGCCCACTTTCCTCGAGATCGGGGGTTGGCCGGCGCTGCAGCGACGCCACACTGAGCCTCGGCAGCAACCCAGCGGGGGCCCCTTGTTCGCCGACAAGATGGTGTTGCGAATCACCACCGCCGTTGCCGTGGGCAATCTCCTTGTCCGCGTTGAGACCTCCCTGCCGTCCGCCGCCAATTCCACACTGATCGCCGAGGTGGAGGCCATCGGGCGCTCCCTCAGGTTTAAAACCCAAGGTGACCCCCCAAGCAATGAGAAGGAGCTCGAGGAGCTCCGCCGCCATGTGCCCCCACCATCGGCGCTCCTCACGCCCTCGGAGCTCGAGAAGCTGCCCACGCCAAACGGTGCCGTGCCCGGTCCTCCCCCGGCGATTGGCACGCAGTTGGCCTCGAAGGTGGCGCCTGCCCTGGCGCCGGAGTTCCCGCTCCAGGATCCGTTCCTGACGCGGCTTTTCCAAGGAGGAAACGGAGAGCTCGAGGTCGCGGTGTCTCCCAACGGCCGCAACATTGTGGTCGCCCGGCAATTCGTGTTCCGGACCTCCAACGACGGCGGCCAGACATTTTCTGCCCCCGCAGGCACGAGCTTCGGCGACGGGGATCCATCGCTCGCCTGGGGGCAAAGCGGCAACTTTTACATGGCTGGAATCAACACCGGCTGTACGGCAACCACCACGTGTACAGGGATCGACCGCTCGACCAATAACGGCCAGACCTTCCCCTTCCTGGTGAATGCGGTAAGCTGTCCCAACACCGGCGTCAACTCGTGCTTTCCTGACCAGGAGCACATTGCCGCCGATCGCGTCAACGCCGCACCCGGCGGAGACCAGGTCTACTCGGTGTGGCGCAACTTTAACTCCACCGGTCAAGACCCCACCATCATCTGCTCCCAGGACAGCGGGGCCAACTGGACCGCGCCTCTCGACGTTGAGAACGGCGCCTTCGTGCCTAGGGTTGGCGCCGGGCAGGACGGGTTTGTCTACGCCATCTACCGATTGGGCGGCAACATCCGTCTCCATAAATTCAGCTCCTGTGGGAGCGGTCTCACGCCACAGCTGGGCTTCCCGGTGACAGTCGCTGCCGTCACCGATGTCACGTGCCCGGTTGCGGGACTGGACCGGTGCAACAATGGCAATGTGCTTTCCAGCCACATGGTGGCGGTGGATGACACGAACGCAAACCATGTCTACGTCGCCTATGCGCAGAACACAGGGGCCGGGAACGAGAATATTCTCGTGCGCGATTCGCTGGATGGAGGCCGGACGTGGCCGGCTGGGCGAGTGGTCACCCTCAATACCGCGGCCACAGGGCGACGGTTTATGCCATGGGTGAGCACGACGGGAGGCGAAGCCTTCGTCTCGTGGTATGACCGGCGGGCGGCGACTCCTGCTGCAAATGATCTGACGGAATACTTTGGCGGACGAGCGCGCCTCGACTCCGGCGGTAACCTCGTGGCCGGCCCGGAGTTCAAGCTCTCGAAAGTGATCGATCCCCAGTGTGCCGCCGGGTGGCCCTCGTCGCCACGGAGCACCACCGATTCCGAGTCGTGCTCCGTCCAGCCACAGCTTGCAGGGGTCTGCTGTGACAATACTCAGCCGAATTGCCCGGGATCACGGTCCCGCTGCGATTTCTCTTCAACTGTGTGTCCCGTGGGGGAGACCTGCAACACCGGCGGGGGCTTCCCAAAGTACGGTGACTACAATGGCAACGCCTCCGCCGCAGGACGGTTCTTTATCTCGTTCGCCTCCGCCAAGTCGCCTCCGGAGATCGTGCCGCCGTCGGCCGCGATCGATATCTTTTTTACCAAGTTTCTGGTGGGCGCCGTTTCCCAGATCCAGGTGCCGTCAGGGGTCGCCTTCGGATCCATCTGCGACGGGATTATTGGCCGTTCGACGCTGAAGGTTTGCAATACCGGCAATGGCAACCTGTCCGTTAACCCGATTATTTCATCGAATCCCAAGTTCGCTGTCACAACGCCGTCCGGAGGTTACCCGGTCGTGATCAGCCCGGATTTCTGCTTCCCTTTCGAGGTGACTTTTACTCCCACGGGAGTCGGACCTCAAACAGGCACGCTGACGATTCCGACCGATGACCCATCGACCCCTACGGTGACCGTCCAGGCAACAGGCCAAAGTGGGGCGGGCGCATTGGGGCTGTCGCCTAATCAGCGGTTTGTGCCCACGGTCATCCAGAGCCTGGGGACTTGTCAGTCTTCAAAGCCCTTTGTCATCTCGAACACCGGCACCTGTGATTTGACAATCACCAATATTGCCCTCGGCGGCCCAAACGCGAGCGACTACTTCTTGTCGGGGCTGCCGGCCTCTCCGATCATACTTGAGCCCGGGCACGAAGTCGGCTCAGGAGGTCTGAAAGCGGTTTTTGCACCCACCGCCTCAGCCCGAGAGCGAACTGCAAACATCACCGTCACTTTTGTGTCCGACCCGACAACGGGCGCGACGAGCAGTCAGTCACGCGATCTTTGTGGCGAGGGCGTCCGGACCGGAGCCCGCGTTCTTGTGACCCATGGTGGCGTGCCGATGCCCCAGGTCCACGAGATCGAGCTGAAGCGATTCGGAGGCGCGTTTGGATTTTCCAATGAGGTGGATGAGGTCAAGAACGTACTCCTCCAGACGGTGACCGCGACGCCGGGCACGGCGTGCGCGTCGTTCCAGTTCCATCGCGAGTGGGGAGCCGTGTCTAACCCGGCCCAGTTGGTGCCGGGAGTCTACCAGCTCAAGGTGGAGGCCACTATCGCCGGCAAAGAAGAACGCAAAGTCATCTGGTTCAGCGTGGACACTTGTGGCTTTGATGGCACAATCGTTATCGACTTCTAGGATTTTGATTGGGGGATTGAACTTCCGCGGACTGTTGCCTGGATCAGATCATGGGCCGGGGAATCCGATCCCCCATCAGACCTCATGAGGTTGCGTTCGAGGTCAACGGAAGGAGTGTGCGTTCTGGGTTAAAGCAACGGCACGGACGGAGCTGACCCTCATCAATCGACGAGAGGAACGGGCACCGGCAGAACCCGGTAAGGGGGCGCCTGACAGATAGACGAAATGAATTGATGGATGGAACCCCCGCTATGAATGAATCTTGTTCCCCCCTAGAATCGGAAGGCCGCTTCTAAAAGAAGCGGCCATTTGGGAGGAGGTTATTAGATCGTTCCGAATTCCCAGTCTTGTACCCGGTGTGGCTGAATTTTAGCGTCGGCCTGGGAGCTGTTTATGCCCGCTGTGTGCCCCAAGTACTATCCCACTGACGGGTTTGTTCTGATCGCCTAAGCCTCGCGCCCGGCATCCTCGTTGGGGTGATCAATCTGAAATTCAATACTTGCCTTGCAGGAGGGGCACTTCACCTGATGCCTCCCGCCATCCAGTCCGGTCCCGGGAACTGTGAAAGGACGCAGACAGCTCGTACATAAAAACGACAAGGATCCTGTGGCGCCTGCGCGGACCCAGACGTCTGCCTTATTGGCTTCACTCAATGGCGGCCTACTGGTAGTTGACGAGATAAGTTCGATAATCTTGAAGCACAACTGGTCGATCGTGAAGTCACCTTTATGCAGAAACGCATCGGCAAGTAAGCCATTCGACAACTCGTCTCCCCGGAAGCTGGAACTAACAGCAATCACCCGAATCTTTGGAAAGCGTTGGCGGACGACGGCCAGAAACTCGTATCCCGACATGCGGGGCATGCGCAGGTCCGAAATGATGACATCGGGCAATGGCTCCACCAGATGCCTCATCGCATCGATGCCATCGTCCGCTGTTAAAACCTCGTACCCCTCCGATGCCAGAAGAGTGGACACAGCATCCCGAAAAGTCGGGGTATCATCCACAATAAGGAGACGAAACTTTGAAGTCGACATGGAGCCCTCCTCGCGGTCAACAGTTGACCCAAGGTATTCCTGCGTTCGTATCTGCCTGTCTCAGCAATGGGGAACTATCCCGAGGCGCCTCATCATGCCTTTGGCGAATTCTTCATTCGGGTGATAGAGGTATTCCCCCTCTTCGACTCACTTCGGTGGGCCTCCTGCGCTTCCTCCCCGGACGGTCCATGAGGGGCGCTCGAATAATCCACCGGTTATAGGCTAGCGCGACTCAAGTTCGAATTCTGTCCAAAACTGCTCATTTTTCAAATTTTACGTGCGACTCCATTCAGAGGCTGCGGGGAGGTGTTTCGCTTGCGATGCGAGACCTTCAATCGTGGAGTACAACGTTGAGGAGAGAATTGTGAACTTTCAGTCCACCGTTGTATTCGATGAACCCCAGTTTTCTAAACTTATTCATGAAGTAACTGACCCTCGATCGGGTGGTCCCGACCATTTCCGCCAGGGTCTCTTGACTGATCTTCGGTACCAACACCTCCGCCGTTTCGTCTTTGCCAAAATGGGCCAGCAACAACAAGATCCGGGCCAGCCGCTTCTCGCTGGAATTAAACAGTTGATCGACCAAGTCCTCCTGAATTCTCACATTGCGCGTCAGCAGGTAATGAATGAAAGCCTCCGAGAATTCTTGATCCGCTTGGAGCAAGCCCAGCATCAACTCCTTAGGGAGATGCAAGATCAAGGAATCTTCAATCACGGTGGCTGTCTCCATGCGCCGTACCTGTCCATTCAAACAGGCCTCGCCAAAAAACTCCTGCGGACCCATCAGGGCTATCACCGCTTCTTTTCCACGGGGTGAGGAAACCGCCAACTTCACTCTCCCTTTTTGAATAAAGAAGACGGCATCACCCGGGTCCCCCTGTGAAAAAACCACTTGCTTTCGCGGGTGGTGGATAACATTTTTTCCATGACCTAATTTGCCGAAGAAATTCTTGGGCGCGAAAGTCACCTCTTGTTTGGGAGTCATTTGCCTACCTCCTTTTCACACTGGACCGCCAGTTTCAGTCTTCTTGGTTTCTGTACGGTCTTGGTCTTATTCCTGCATGAATCGGCCTCGCAAGTTTACGTCGGGATCTAGCTTGGATCCCCCGCCGGCATTGGCCTCACAGGTATTTCCTCGTGCACCCAATAGAAAGGAACGCCAAAGGCATTTCTTTCAGGTGCCAATTCAACCGTCGCCTCTTGGCGTTCGCACAAGACAGAATTGTGAATTGGGCTGTCGTCAGAATTACGGCCTTGTTATTCTTCTGTTTTGCAGACATGCCGGGACATGTGAGCCGCTCCGGACACCATCCTTTGTTTCATGCCATCTCGTGCGCATGGGTGCGGTTGCCGGGTGGACCTCAATACACCACAGCATCAGAGTAGCAGGACTAATATTCGAAATCTGTTCAAAATTGCACACTTTGCAGGTGTCAGATATGGACAGGTCTTAGTGTGCTTTGGGGCGGTTGGACTTGCGAGATGTGGAACCGTGCAGGACAACGTTGAGGAGTGAACTGTGAATTTGCAAACCGCCGTTGTAATCGATGAACCCCATCTTTCTAAATTTATTCATGAAATAACTGACCCGTGATCGGGTGGTTCCGATCATTTCCGCCAGGGTCTCGTGACTAATCTTTGGAATCACCTGATCGAACTTCTCCACCTTGCCAATATGGGAAAGCAACAAGAGTGTCCGAGCGAGCCGCCTCTCGCTGGTACTAAACAGGAGATCGGCCAAATTCCCTAGGATATGAGCATTGCGGGTAATCAGGTGGTGAATGAAAACTGATGAGAATTCAGGCTTGGTGTTCAGCATGCGCTGCATCGACTTCCGAGGGAGGCAATCAATGACTGAATCCTCAAGGGCCGTGGCCGTCGCAAGGCGACGCGCCTGTCCTGCCAGACACCCCTCTCCAAAAAAGTCCCCCTCGTCCACCAGGCCGACCACTCCTTCTTTCCCATCCTCAGAGATGACCGTCAGCTTCACTCTCCCCTTTTGGATATAAAAGATCGAGTCTCCGAGGTCCCCCTGTGCAAAAATGATTTGCTTCCGCCGGCATTTTAGAACGCTTTTTCCTTCCCCGATTTCGAAGAGGAATGCCGTCAAATTGAAGCCCGTCTTGGGGTTGCGTGGCATCGGCTACCCACTTCCCTCTTCATCACCGCGGGGTTCTTGGGCGCTTCCACAAGGCTCCGCAAATTAGAGCTGAATGAATTCGACATGGATCGATTTCGCCAACGACGTCGCTATCGACCATGATCCATTCCGACGGAGCACCTTCCGGGGAGCACTGCGCTGGCCAGCTTCCATGCGCCCTTATGTCCCATACGGTTGCGCAAAATTCAAGTATTCTCAATTGCAGTTCTGTTCGGTTTCTGCTGACGTCAAAGAAGTTGTACTGTATAGGTGTGAATCTCGTCTCCTTCCTTCATCCTAAAATCAGCCTTGCGATCCCCCGCTGAGGCAGATCTTAAATCAGCTCGGGCAAATACAGTTCCAGACGTCAGGGACGGGGTAAATCTCTTGTCCTCTAAAGTATACCCCTAAAAAAGTGGGGGCAAAAGGTCAACATCTTTTTTCTGTCATTCAAGGATGGAGGGGTGGCGCTTACAGCGCGCTGGTTGCAATGCGCTCGAACCTCAAGGCAACATAACTCGAACGACGTTGGATTCGCGTTGCACTGACCCTGTGAAGGTAGCTTTCACCCCCGAGGCTTCGAGCGTCACCTTTCCCCTGGTTACCGAGACTTTTGGCTGGTCCAGTCCGGTGACGATGATCCTCCGAATGCCATTGTAAAGGGGGTGAGCGCCTGCGGCTTCGGTGATGGCCGAATGTCTCAGAACCTCGACGGATCCGCTGCCGTTGCCCAGCTTGATGAAGCGTGTATGCAGGATTTCGTTATTGCCGAGATTGACCACATTCCACGGATCAAAAGCCTGTGGCCAGAGGGGTTCTTTGCCGGCGACGATTTCAACGCGGGTGCCGCGGGCATCGAGAAACTCCTGCTTTTGCCGCTTCCGGTTGGCGGCCGATTCGGCAATATCCCGTCGGGCGCGCGCCACCGCGGCTTCGGGTTCCCCTGCAGAAAAGTCGCAAGGCGCCGGGACCGTCATCCCGGCCAAGCGGTGGGTTAGAAGTTCATCCAACGATGTTTCCTGCCCGTCCCCGAGCTGCGACTTCCAGTCCGCATCGAGGCGGTCGAGGAGCAGTGCAAGCGCCTGCCCGCTGGCATAAGCGCGCTGGCGAACCTGTCCCTGGTCCGGAGGGAAGTCCTCCGTCGTGAGCGCTGCTGCTCTTCCAATGGAATTGAACTGGATATACTGCGCCAGCCCTTCAAACAATTCCGACTGTCGCTCATACGTGGCGGCATTCGCCGGCATGGCGCCGAAGCGCTTTTCGCGGAGGGCCATCGCCTTCCTGATCCAGCAACGGGCGTCTTTCTCATCGGGCGAGCCCAGCGCGTGGACCAGCGCAGCACTCTCCAGCCGCCGTTGGGCCAGAGGCTCGGCATTGTCCACGGGGTAGGTGAACAAGTCCACTTCGTTGCCGCCCCACTTAGAATATCGCTTATGCTCAAAAACATGGAACGCTTCGTGAAGGAGCAGAGCAGCGAGTTCTTCTGCTGAAGAAGTCCTGGGCTTGGAAAGATCTGCCGTAGCAGTCGGAACGCCGTTGACTTCCGTCCCGGTGTTGGCACGTACGGTGTCGTGCTGACCTGGGTATCGAGAGATATTTTTTTTGCCTGGGATGGGACGGAATCCCTCCGGCGGGGAAGGATGGTTGCATAGATAGGTATTGGTCCCATCATAAAACTCTATCGGGGTAGCAGCAGGGTCGAAACCGGGCCAAAGCTTTTGAGCGGCGATGCGGTCGAATTCGCGGATGATGCTGAGGGCATCAACGGAAACCTGCTCCCCCTTTGCGGGCATCGTGAGAGCTATGAAAATGATCAACAAGCAGACGCGCCTCATCATCCGGGTCTCCTTACCACGCAAGAGTCCTCACCCCGAGCGGTCTTGGGAAAATCACATGAATTCTATCACTGCTTCGGTATGCAGTGGAATTCAAGGTTTGAGTTCCAGAATTGTGGTTTGAGGGGAAAACGTGGAAAGTGGAGGGGATTGCAAGTCTTCAGGGAGGCCACTCCTGACGGAGCTGGCGGCTTGGAGTTAAAATACCCTTGTATTCAATGCAGCCTTTCGCGATGGACTGTGGGTTGTGTGGACTTGGGTAATAGCCCGGGAATATCTGCCCCAAATCTGCAAAACTTCTTGGTGAGCCGATGCGGCGTCAGCTTTTTTCTGCAGTTGCAGCCAGGCGGGCCTGCATCTCACGGGTGAGATGTGGGACGATGCCCACCATCCGCTCGATGAGCATCAGCTGCCCTCTGTGGTGCATTTCATGTTCTTTGACCGAAAGAATCATCTCGAAACGGCTCTTGTATGGGGGAATCATCCCTTGACGCATCTCAACGCGCTCGGCCAGGAAACTTTCCGCAAGTCCTTCGAGCCAACCGGCCCATTTCTCGCCAGAACTGCGGAGCATCTCAAGCACCTGATCTTTGCTCCGTTGGATCTTTTCTTCCGCCAACATTCGCTGCATCAGGGGTGGAAAGTCAAATCCCTCCAGCGAACTCCGGTGTTCCTGGGCGTGAACCTGATACTGAAAACTGTACGCCAGCGAAATATGCGCCAGCAACTCACCCACACTGCGCGTGGTTGTGGCGGGTCGAAAACCATATTTTTCCTCAGGAATCTCCTGGGCAATGGTCATCGTATTCTTGCGTACGGTGCGAAAACTTTCAGCTAATTCCCTGGGTCCGTAATAAATCACGCGATTTCTCCTTTGGTCAAACGACCTGTGCCCCTCAGACGATGGGATGGACTCGGAGTATAACACGGCGCTCTGTGATACCATAACGGGCTTCTATTGAACGGCAATCCAGGGCATTTCATTTCACCCCTGAAACGTAGCTATCGAGAGGAAGCATAATCGGGATGGGAGCCGTTGAATCCAATAAGTTGGCAAGAGGAAGCCCGGAGGGAACCTCTGAGAAGGCCCTGTTCACCCCCCGTTTTTTTCTGTTGGCCTCTTTCTCGTTTGTCACCTTCTTCACGGCATTTCAACTCTATCCGACGATGCCCTTCCGCATTCTGGCCCTGGGTGGAAGCGAAGGAAAGGCGGGGCTCTTCCTGGGGTTACTCACCTTTGCTTCGGCATTCTCCGCTCCGTTTGGTGGAGCGGTCGCCGACCGGCTGGGTCAACGACATATCCTGATGGTCTCAAGCTCCGCTTTCTTCGGATTCAGCTTCGTCTTTTCTTTTGCCCGGAGCTTTTGGATCATTCTGCCATCGGCCTTTTTATATGGGGTGTTCTGGAGCGCCCTTCTGACGGCCTCTTTTGCGCTGATGACAGACGTGATCCCTTCGGAGCGGCGTGCAGAAGGGATTGGATACTGGGGTGTGGCCAGCACCCTGGCGATCGCCATCTCTCCATCGGTGGGATTGGCCACCTACAACGTTCTGGGATGGCACTGGCTGTGTGGAGGAATTGGCGTTCTCTCCCTGGGAATGCTGGGGATCTCGTTGCGCGTTCAGGACAAACCGCACACCCATCCCAGCGGCCGTACGCTGAAAGGTTTTTTTTCCGAGGGGTTCTTCGAGCATCGAGTCTTTATTGTTTCCATTGCCCTGTTCATGTATTCCTTTGGCTATGGCGGAATCACCAGCTTCGTGGCGCTCTATGCAAAGGATTCCGGTACGCGGCCAGTCGGGATTTATTTCCTGGTCTTTGCGGCGACGATGGTATGCACGCGACCGTTTGCCGGACGTATCGCAGATCGGATGGGGCGAAAGAGGATTCTGCTTCCTTGTTTGGCATTCATCTGTGTGGGTTTATCATTGCTGGCCGTTTCGGGTACGTTTTGGATGCTCGTGACTTCGGCCATCATCTTTGGCCTCGGGTTTGGTTCCGCTTATCCCATCTTTGCCGCCATGATCCTCGATCGAGTGGAGTCTCACCGGCATGGGGCTGCCTTTGGATCCATCTTGCTCGCCTTTGATACCGGGATCGGTTCCGGTTCTGTCGTGACCGGCCTCCTGGTCCAGCACTACGGATTTCATGTCGCCTATGGGGCAGCCGCCGCCCTGGCCTTTTTCTCCATTCCCTATTTCCTGTTCACAGAGAAATCATTGGAAGGGGAAGTCGTCCAATCCCCTTGACCCTCCGTCAGCTTGACCTTGCTTCCTTGGATCAACATAAAATTGAGTGATCCGGTTCCATAAACCTCCGAACCCTAAAGGGCTTATTTTCGAGTGTCGGCGTCACTCAATCCGGAGGTGCATCGCTACCTGCAAATTGATACGGCGTGAAAGACAAAGTTCAAAGTGCAAGGTTCAATGTTCAAAGTCCACAATTCCACACCTTTCATTTCCATCTTCCCGCCTCTGACTTCCGGCTTCCTGCCTCTGTCTTCTGGTTATTTCCTCCGGCAACTGAGAACTGACAACTGGCAACTGCCTTTCTGACACCTGACACCCGGCCCCTGACACCTTTCTTGAACGCCCTTGCGACACCCCGGCCTTTTGAGTAGTATGAAGTTTTATGATCAAGACAGCGGGCTTCGCAGGGGACGGCGAAAGAAGACACGCTTCATGGTATCGATTGCACGAAAAAACCTGTTCCGCGACAAGTTGCGTTTCGTCATCGCCCTGGTGGGAATCCAATTTGCCGTGGTCCTCATCACCATTCAGGCGGGGGTTTTCCTGCGGTTTCTCGTCAATGCCTCCGTCCTCATTGACCACGCCCATGCCGACATCTGGATCACGGCCAGGAACTTGTCCAATTTTGAATTCGGCCGAGCCTATTCCGACAAGGTGTACTATCAGACCCAGAAGGTGAATGGAGTCGCGTGGGCAGAGAAATACATCCTCACCTTCTCCCTTTGGAAACGGCCCAGCGGTGGCCAGGAATCCGTGGAGCTGGTGGGCTTCGATCCGGAGACCATGAACGGGGCGCCCTGGAAGGTGATCGAAGGGAACATTTATGATGTAAAGTACCTCGACCAGGTGATGGTGGATGAGGCGGACCTGGCGCGGCTGGGCAATCCCCGCGTGGGTGATTACATCGAAATCCGCGGCAAGAAGGCCCGCATCATCGGCCTGACGCGCGGCGCCAAATCATTCACACAGACTCCCTTTGTGTTCACCTCTTTTGAAAACACGATTCGCCTGTCTTTCCTCAATCGCGGGCAAACGGTCTATGTGCTCGTAAAAGTTTCCCCCGGATATACTGTTTCCGATGTACAGCGTCGCCTGCAGGAAGTCCTGCCGGACAACGATGTTTATACCCGCCAGCAGTTTTCGAACAAGTCGAGACGGTACTGGATGGTTTCGACCGGTGCAGGGCTTGCCTTGCTCGCCTCCGCATTGATGGGACTGGTGATCGGCACCATCATAGTCGGCCAGACGATCTATGCGTCGACCATTGAGCACATCAAGGAGTTTGGGACCCTGAAGGCCATCGGGGCCTCTAATGCCGACATCTATCTCATCATTATCAAGCAGGCGTTAATTAATTCGGTCATAGGATTCTCCACGGGAATGATCATTGCCCAGGGTGTGATTCGATTGATGCGCCAGGGTGGGCTCGATGTGTTGATGCCCTGGCAGATGATGACCGGGATTTTTGTTGTTACGGTCATGATGTGCATCAGTTCGTCGTTTATTTCGATTTTCAAAATCACGCGGATCGATCCCGCACTGGTGTTCAAGAGTTAGAGGTGATGAGCCCGACTTCAGTTGGCTTCTTGATAGTGCATTTATGAACGGTTTACCGCGGAGGCGCGAAGAGCGCGGAGGCGAATCAAGTTTCAATCGATCACACACTCCTATGCCGCCACTGGTCGAATTAAAGGATGTCACCCGGATTTACAGCGAAGGGACTTCTTCAGAGGTCATCGCCGTCAACCATGTCAATCTGTGCATCGAGACGGGGCGGTTTGTCATCCTCATGGGACCCTCAGGCAGCGGTAAGACCACTCTGCTGATGTTGTTGGGGGGCCTGTTGAAACCGACCTCCGGGGTGGTCTCGCTGCTTGGGACGGAAATCAGCCGACTCAGCGAGAAGGAATTGCCTTACGTGCGGCGCCGCCAGATCGGGTTCATTTTTCAGGGGTTCAACCTGTTTCCGGCCCTGACAGCACTCGAAAACGTTGAAGCCACGCTGAACGTCAAGGGAGTGCGCGGGAAGAAAGCAGAGGAACAGGCGACCGCCCTGCTCCAACAAGTCGGGCTGTCGGGGCGGATGCATCATCTTCCCGAAGATTTGAGCGGCGGAGAAAAGCAGCGGGTGGCGGTGGCACGCGCGTTGGCGGGAGAGCCGCCGATTATTTTGGCGGATGAACCCACGGCGGCCCTGGATTCAAAAACAGGTCGGGCCATCGTCGGTCTGCTCAAGGAACTGTCGCAAAAGGAGAACCGGCTCGTGTTCATGGTCAGTCACGACAACCGCATCCTCGATTACGCCGATGAAATCCTTTACATGAATGACGGCATGCTCCTGGCGCGTGAGGACGAAGAAGCTTCGGACCGCCTCCGGAAACAAATCTTATCGTCCGTCCCGCCGCCGCTCCCGGGATGGGCGGAGTAGAAGAACCGATTCCATTGGTGATGGGTGGATAAGGTGAAGTTGATCAAGAGTGCGGTAATTCCCTGCGGCTCTGCCGCTCATTATTGCGGTAAGCCTTTGGCTTACCGGGGCGAGTCTTTTCCCTTTTTCTTCAATGGATCGCTGGAGCCCGACGCCTATGGCGTCGGGCTCCAGCGAACGAAAAAGGGATCAAAAGCTCCGAGTGTCCCGGAAAGGCACAGCCATTCCGCAATAATGGGGGGCAAAGCCGCGCATTTGAGTCATTCCCCGTTTCACAATGTCTCCCGTCCGTTCATTCCATCAATCTTGGTGGAAGAAGATCAGGCGCCGTCGTGACGGATTCTGCCGACACTTAGATAAGGACTGCAGAAGTGCGATTAATTATTGATTCCAACCAAATCTCTAGATTTCCAAATCCCATTGACTTGGCAAAGTTTGCGGGGAAATGCGATGGAATCACGCTCACACCTTATGTGCTGGCTGAGGTCATTATTTCGGAAAAACACACACAATATCTTTCTCGAATACGGGGTTTTGATGTGAAATTAGGTCTTGAACCTGAGTATGTTGGCGAGATTGTGGCTGGTCTATCCAAAGACCAGATAAGTACCTTTGAGCCATTCTTGGAGCGTACTCACCATTTTTATGTTGATTACGAAAAAGCCATGCGCGACCCATCCCCCGACGACATTGCTAGCGCGAAACAAAGGAAGGATCGAAGCCTCGAGATCTGTGTTGCTTTGAGGGACGCTGCCAAAGAACACCGTCGATTGGCGCAAAAGGACGAAGGCGTAAGGCATTTGGGGTTTCATAACATGGAAGAAGCCCTTTCATCGGAGTTTGGTAGGGGAAATGATTCCTTTCTATCTCTACATGTGAGTAGCTTCATCTCTGCCGCCAGCACGCATCCTGTCGTAGAGAGCAATGGACTGCTTAATGTTGTGATGTGTAACCAATTCCTCAGGAGATTTTTCACGACTTTTTTCTGTTATTCGCTTGCTATGTTCCATCTGTGGGAGGAACAGAGGGGTAATGTTGATCCCAGCGAAGCTCGCGAAGACTGGACGGACTTGAGCTTGCCCCTCTATGCTAAGGACGGAGACATAATCGTCAGTGAAGATCGATTACTCCGGAAAGCGATAAAGATGGTTGAACCGGGAGAGGGAATCACCGTCAAAAACTGGAAAGAAATGCAACAGTGCTTTAACATGTAATCTTTGCTTCCAAAGATTGCCAGCTGAATACTGTCAAACATGAAAAAGTATTACTACATCATCGGGATCGTGGTCTTCGCCGTGGTTGTGGTCATCGGGTTCAAGTTTTCCAATGACGCCAGCAAAGCGGCGGGCTTGCGCGAGGCCACAGTCAGGATCGGCAACCTCGACGATCATATTGCGGCCCGGGGTCGAGTGGAAGGGATCTCGGAGGAGATTAAGGTGACCTCCAAGCTGGCGGGCCGGCTGAAGGAAGTGCGCGTTGAGGAGGGAAATCACCTCAAGCAGGGAGAGGTGATTGCCGTCCTCGAGAATGACGATCTTCTGGCCGCCGTTCACGCCGGCGAGGCGCAGTTGAAGGATGCTGAGGCACGGCTCGAGAAAGTGCTTAACGGGGCGCGCCCCCAGGAAAGGGATGAGGCGCGGGCCACGATGGAAGAAGCACGCGCCGCGGAAGAAAACACCCGTTCTCTCTACAATCGTTGGTCGACCCTTTACAAGCAGGGCGGTTATGTCTCGAAAGAGCGTGTGGAAGAAGTCGAAAGCAACTGGAAAATGGCCAAAGGCAGGCTTGATGCGGCCATCCAGCGCTACCGGTTGATCACTGCGCCTCCCCGGCGCGAAGATGTTGATATGGCGCGAGCGCAAGTGGCGAACGCGCGGGCAGAACTTGAAGGCAGCCGGGTCAACTACGAGAACTCCTTTATCCGGGCCCCCATTGCGGGGGTGGTCCTGAAAAAATATTTGAAACCGGGCGAATCCATCATCGCCTTTGACCGCTCCAGTGCCCCGGTGATTTCTTTGACGGACGATTCCATCCTCAGGGTGCGCGCCGAAGTGGATGAAACTGACGTGAACAAGATCCGGTTGGGTCAACGCGCTGCCATTACCGCGGACGCCTACGGGGCCAGGATCTTTCAGGGCGCCGTGGTTCGGATCGGAAATTCGATCGGCAAAAAGAATATCCGGACGGACGATCCCACGGAAAAAGTGGACACCGAGGTCCTGGAGACCCTGGTCCAACTGGATCTGAACGAAAGAATACAGGTTGGCTTACGGGTGGATGTGCGTATCCAGATCGCAAAGAAAGAGCATGTTCTTCTCGTCCCGCACGTTGCGGTCCGGGCGGACCCCGGAGGCCAGTCGCTAGTGTCGCTCAAGGGCAATTCCGCAATGTCCTCCCATCGCGTCCAAGTGGGTGTTTGCGATGGCTTGAATTGCGAGATCGTCAGCGGGTTGAAGGAAGGCGATACGATCCTGTACTGAGGCCTCGCCGGACATCCCCGGTTTGTAGGGGCGGAGAGTCTGCCAAGGCGGACACCCTTCGGGGCTCAGGTGTGGTCTTGAAGCACAGCTTAACATCTCAGAATTGCTCACCTCAATCATCGAGTCGATCTCATGAAAAACAAACATTCGTTGTTCACCCTTGCCGTTCACGCGGGAGAGGAGCGCTATGGCAAGTTTGCGCCAATGGCGACCCCGATCATTCAGAGCTCCACCTTTGTTTTCCCCAGCAGCCGCGAGGTACAGCGGTTCTCCGAAGGGAAAAGCAAAGCGTTCATGTACACCCGCTACGGAAATCCAACACTCCGGGCAGCGGAAATCAAGGCGGCTGCGCTTGAAGGCGGAGAAGCGGCCCTGGTGACGGCCTCGGGCATGGCGGCGATCTCCACCGCCGCCCTCGCGCTGTTACGCTCGGGCGACGAAATACTTTCCAGCCGGAATATCTATGGTGGCTCGTTTCATCTGTTCAATCACGTGTTGCCGAAGTTTGACATCCAGACGCGTTTCTTTTCGGGTGACGACTTGGATTCGGTGGAGCGCCTGGTGACTCCCCGATCCCGGCTCCTCTATATCGAAACCCCCGCCAATCCCGTCATGCAGATCATTGACCTGCGCCATGCTGCCCACATCGCCAAAAGGCACCGCATGCTCCTGATGGTCGATTCCACCTTCGCCACACCCCTTCTGCAGCGACCCCTTGAATTGGGAGCGGACGTGGTGATGCATAGTGTCACCAAATACCTGGGCGGTCACAGCGATATTATCGGTGGGTTGCTGGTGGGAAACAAGAAGGTGATCGGTAAGATCCATGAAATGCTCAAACGCCTGGGCGGGATCATGGATCCGGCGGCCGCTTTCCTGCTGCTTCGCGGAATGAAAACCCTGCCGGTTCGGGTCGAACGGCAGTGCGGGAGCGCTATGAAGATTGCCCGCTGGATGGAAAAGCATCCTCGTTTCGCCAGGGTTCATTATCCGGGGTTGAAGTCCAGTCCTTACCATGCCCTGGCCAAGAGGCAGATGCACGGGTTGTTCGGAGGGATGATTGCCGCGGATCTGCGAGGTGGCCGTCCAGCAGCCATGCGATTTGCGGATCGTTTAAGGATCATCCAGAATGCCGCCAGCCTGGGAGGTGTGGAATCGCTGATCTCACTGCCTGTGTTGACTTCTCACTGGGGCTTCTCGGCGGAGCAACTTCGCTCTGTCGGCATCACGGAAGGGACTATCCGGTTGTCGATTGGTTTAGAAGAGGCGAAGGATTTGATTGAGGATATCCGGCAGGCGGCAGGATGAAGGTGCCAGGTGTCGGGTGTCAGGAACAAGTTGCCCGGTGTCAGTTAAAAGTTGACTGCTGATAGCTTTCCACTGACAACTGAGAACTGGCAACTGACAACTGGTTTCCTCACCGCACCACAAACGGCAGCCGCTGGTAGGTGTGAGTATCGGCGATGCGATCCGTCACGACAAGCTGCAGCGTGTACCGTCCTCGGCTCAGCTGCGACAGCGGGACGGAAAAGTTACAATCCACCACATCGGATGACATTCCCTTGAATTGGGCGACCTCGTATTCCGGGGTTTCATAGACCTTTTTTCCATTCCTAAAGAACAGCAGGGCCAGGTCGACGTGAGGTTTCTTTTTCTCCGGATCGACGCCGGGCTGGTACACCTGGAAGAAAACGTAGAGCGTCTGTTTGGATGAGAACACGTGACCCACATTCGGAACAATCTTCTTTTGATCCTGGATGAGGGGATTGGGGATCTTATCCTGTTCCTGGAGCAGGGAGTCTCTGGCATTTCTCCGGACCATCGACCCCTGCTGGTCGGCGGCTTGTAACTGGCTGCTCAAGATCACCGAGCTCATCTTGAGTGTCTGTTTGCTGAGATCCGGAACCACCAACGCCTGTTCAAACGAACCCATCTTCCCGGTCTGATCCTCCCGGATCAAAAACTTCATCTTGTATTGGCCGGGCCGCAGGTAGAATCCGGTGTCGTACTGGATTGATCCCCCCGCAGCAATTCGCGAGTACGTGGCGTCGTCCAACTTCAGATGAATCACATCCCGGACATAACTCACCATGGCATCCCCGTGCGCCGGGTCCCGCACCTGGCCCACAAAGTCAAAATCAGCCTCCTTGCGATCCTTCTTGGCCGCGAAAGGAACATCGCTCGAGGGAAGACGCAAGGAAACCGGAACAAACATCTGGTTGTTCTTCGGATTTTGAGGATCTTCCGCTTTGAAGGAGTAAGCCCCCAGAATGAAGGGTAGATCGGTGAAGGGGCTATCGGTATTGATCGCCTCGTCCAACTGATGTTCCCGTTCCGACTTGGTGAACTGGCCGAATTCCTTCGGAGCGAAGTAGCCCGGGCGGAACCGGAGCTTTGTGTCTGCTTCATCCACGGTGACCTTGATCTTCCGAAACCGCCCATCGTGCTTGGTGTTGTTGGAATAATACCCGAGCAGGTAATACGTGTTGGTGTCGCTCTGAACCTGGTCAAACACCTGCCCCAGGTCGTTAGTATCGAGAAACGCCCGGCCTCCCGTGTCTTCAGAGAGCGTCGTCAATGTCTCCTGGGCTGCATCGATATTGCTGAGCCCGGAGCGCTGCGAGGCGCCGCTGAACATGGCCGTGCCTCCAGTGCCCCCATGACTGGCGTCCCCTCCCGCCGGGGTGGCGATAAGCCCCCGGGCATCGACGGCATAAATCGACATATTGGAACGATTGGCCGCGCTTATCGTGGCCTCCAGCTGCGACTGATTTTCAATTCCCGTAGTTTGCAGGCCGCTTGAAAAATGGATCAGCGATTTTTTCTCGGGAAGGTCTTTGAGCATCTTGGCCACGGACTCAATGGCCATGAGCTTTCGGTCCGTATTGAAGATGTTGAACTGGGTTTCATCGAGGGAGTAGGCATCGGACGTGTCTTCATTCGTATTCTCGGCGGTGCCGGTTATGTCCCCTGAGGTCGTATCGGTGGCCCCCTGGGCCACGAGCTCGGAGCTCTGCCCGAGCTTCACTTTGTTTAGGGCGGCTAGCAGGAGACTCTGGTCGTTGGTAAAATCCTGCACGACGCGCAGGGTAGCCGACATGACGACCACGGCCATCAGGTCCGCCGGTGCGATTCGGGTGTGGATAAATTCTTCCGCGGACTTGCGCGCAAAAATGGCATCGGGGACGTCGAGCGAGGCCAGATCGAACATCATGACAATCAGCCGGCGGTTGGAGTAGCGCGCTTCTTCAGCTTTCTGCGTTGCCAGGGTCTTCTGAACGGGCTGGGCGGGCGGCGCAGCCGTGGGAGCGGGAAGCGGGGGCGGCTCCTTCGCCCGCTCCGCTTCGAACTGGCTGACATCTTCAAATCGGAACACCTCAATCGACTGCTCGACCCCATCCTCGAAAACGTGAAAGTCTTTCTTGGCCAGATTCCTGATGGGATTCCCTTTCTTGTCGGTGACCACCACATCGACGAGCACCAGGTCGCTGTACACCTTGAACTTCGCCCCGGACTGCACCTGGGGCAACAAGGTCGAAGCGGGACTCGGTAAGAGCGCGAAAAGGAGAATAAGTGTAACGAGCTTGTGCATAGGCGGGGGTTCTAAAATCTGAATCTCAAAAGGAGCTCCACTGTTCGCAAGCCCCGTGTGGAGCTCAGGCGCCCGAAGTTGGTGGAGTCCACAACGGTGTTTAATTGGGTAAAATTGGGGTGATTGAAGACATTTTGGATTTGAGTGCGGAGTTCGATCCGCTTTCCCTCCCACCGTGTGCGGATGATCTTGTTGAGGGCCAGGTTTACGTTAAAAAGTCCCGGTCCCGGGATGATATTGCGTCCCGCATCGCCGAAACTCCCCGGGGGTGGATCCACAAAGGCCAATGTGTTAAAAAAATGAGCAGCCGTCTGTTGATCCGACGGCAGTGAAATTGGCAGTCCAGTGAAATCGGCGCGCTCGGACTGGTTGGCTCCGGTGCCGCTGTTGTTGATGGCGCTGCCCAGGACGCGGGGTGTGAAATAATTGCCCGACTGAACGATGGCATTGCCACTGAGTTGCCAATCACCGAAGACGTGGGCGAGAAAGCTATCTTTGCTCAGCCAGCGTTTGCGATCCCCAAAAGGGAATTCATAACTGCCATTGAGGATCACCCGGTGCCGGACGTCAAAGCTGGAGAGACCGCGGTCGGCGCGCAGGTTGCTTTCATCCTGGACCACCGTGCCTCCACCTGCGCCGCCGATGGAGGAGGCGTCATCGATCGATTTTCCGAAGATATACATTCCCTGCACTGCAAATCCGCGCGTCATGCGCCGCTGGACGCGCACCTGAAGAGCATGGAAGATCGATGAGGCCCCCGAGGTGTCATACAAGAAACCTTCGGCGTTGCCGATCTGAAGGCGCTCCTGGGTCGTCAGCGATGACCCCGGGGCGGCCCGGTTGGGCGCGCGCAACAGGTCGAGCTTGGTCCCCTTGGTTCCAAGGTATCCCACCGAGACGACAAAACTTCGGGTGAGCTCATGCTGAATGAGAAGATTCCACTGCTGGACATATCCCACCTGGTAATTGGGATCGACTGCAAACGAGTTTCGAATCGTCACCCCGGGATTCGGATCCGGCGGAAATCCGTTCTCAAGGGTCAGCACGCGTTGCGTTGAGGTGAGCAATTGGGACGTCACCGCAAAAGGGGGCTGGCTGGCCAGTTGCGGATAGAGCTGGTTGTAAATCGAGGGGATAAAAAAGATGCCGTAGCTGCCGCGCACAACGGTTCTACTCTTGGCAAACGGACGGAAGGCAAATCCGAAGCGAGGAGACAGGTTGTTATAATCCCCGTTGATCAGCGACCGGGGAAACACCCCGGAAAAGGGACCGGTTTGTCCGGGCAAAACCGCCGCAGCATCGGTGAAGTTGGGAGCGATATCCAAATTCGCGATGCGATCATACTTCTCCGTCAGGGGCGTGAAAATCTCGTAGCGCAGTCCCAGGCTGAGGGTCAGTCGGGGTTTCACGCGCCAGTTGTCCTGAACATAGCCGGCATAGACGTTCGAGCGGAAGTAAACGTTGTCTCCCCCAAAACGGCGAGTCGTCGATTGAGGCAACCCCAGGAGAAAATCTGCGAAGTCAAATCCCGTGTTGGCGAGGGCCTGACCCTGGAGGTCAAATGCTGCCGTGGAAGACCCGCTAAAAATGAAGTTCCCACGGCCGTTCACGCCCCCGCTGGTATTGAGCTCGATGCGGCGAAACTCAAATCCAAACCGCAGGCTGTGCTTGCCGCGGATGAGGGTGACGTTGTCGGAGACGTGGGACGTCTGGTTCCGGCGGAGCACCGGACTGGTCAGCGAGAGGGCGCCGAAGTTCGTGAAACTTACCGTGGGCGGGCCAAAATCGATGGGGCTGCCCGAGGTGCCGGTAATCCCGAGTTGCCCGGCCACATCATTGACGAACGCAAAATTGTTCAGCGTGGAGAAACGCAGCCGGTTGAACTGGTAGCGCACTTCGTTGAGTAGCCGCTCGTTGAAGGTGTGGGTGTAGGAGGCCGAGAAGTTCTGCCCTCGAGTAGAGGTGGTGGATGATAAATCGGGATAGCCCTGCGACGACAACACATTGCTGCGGCGAAAATTGTAGCTGAACGAAAGATTGTCCTTGCTGGAAAGCTTGTGATCAATACGGCCGCTGAAATTGTCGGTGATGTCGGGAAGGCTTTGCTCAAAATGGAAGTTCAAGACCTGCCCGGGGAGGTTGGGCAGGGCGATGAACTTTAGCAGGCCCTGCGCGGCCGGATTAATGCGGTTCAGAGGGATCTGGTTGCCGGGAAACTGCTGGCGGTTTGTTAACGGGCTTTGAGGATCGAAAACGGGAATGATCTGCCCCGCGTTGGGGCCCGTGGTAAACGCCGTCTGCGAGAAATCGCCGTTGCGTTCAGCCAGCGTCGGCACCGTCGTCGTGGTTGAGAACGGATCCTTGCTCCGCTGTGACTGCCAATTAAAGAAGAAGGAGGTGCGATCCTTTGACTTATAAACATGAGGGATATTCAAGGGTCCGCCGATCGAGCCGCCAAAATTATTCCGGATATAGGAAGGGCGTGATTGGTCAACCCCCTGAAAGGAATATGGCTTGGCGTCGAAGACGGAGTTCCGGTAGTTCACAAAGAGGTTACCCTGAATTTTGTTCACGCGCGCATTGCGTCCGCCGAATCCCCCAAAGCCGCCACGGCCTCCTCCACCGGGGCCGCCCGGCCCGCCCATGCGTCCTCCGCCGCCGCCGAAACCCGGGCCGCCACCGCCAAACCCGCCGGCACCGGCCATCTGTTGAATGCGGTCCAGCAACGCCGGATCCGCATTGCGCATGAACTCGCGCACCCGGTCCATACGGTCCGCATCCCCCATCTCTCCCGGTCCGTTTTGCGTAAGCTGGAAGGCTCCGGTATTCACGGATCCGTTGATCAGAAAGTTTTCCGCAACGTTTTGTCCCCCGGAGTCCGGAGCCAGACCCATTCCCCCTGCTTCACCTCCCGATGCCGCAGGGGCCGATTGGGTCACATCGGCAACATCCGGATTGGTTAGCAAAGTCAGATTCTGAAAGTTTGGAGGAAGTTGTCGTCGATTTCCAGACGGCGCGCCGGGAGCTTGTCCCGCCCGCGAGGCAGGAGGTCCGGGGCGAGGCGTAGCAGGATTCTTGCCGGAGTCGGGCCGTTCCGCCCCCGGCGATACGGTGCCTGCGGGGCCCTCTGGCGCAAGTGACCCTTCAGCCTTCGGCTTCAGTTGAAGGTGGCCCAGCACGAGGTCAACATGCACTTCTTGAAGGCTGACCACATTGATTCCATCCTGGGCTGCCTTGGGGAGCGAGATGATCTCAGCGTCCACCTGGTAAGTTCCACCCGGCAAGTTCTCAAATATGAACTGACCATCATCGTTGGAATAGGCTTCAAACTTCTTCCCGGTTTCGAGTTGCGTTGCGGTCACCGTGACACCGGGAACCAGCGTCCCCTTGGCATCCTTCACCGTTCCGGAAAGCTTGCCGGGAGGGCTTTGCGCGGTCAGGGAGGACAGTGCAAAGAAGACCAGCATTGCGGAGAGTACAATCGAGTGCTTTATAGATATTTGCATGCCCACTGTTCCAAAAGGAAGTTCTCAGAAAAAAGTTGTCGGTTCTCAGTTCTCAGTTGTCAGTTTGAGCAGTCAGCTATCAGCTCTCAGTCCTCAGCAAGCAGTTGCCAGTTCTCCTCGATCACATGGTTGCGTGCCTCATGTTCGATTTGCGGGCCAAGATAAAGATATGTCTCCGATAGACCTGAGAAACCGTAATTCATGACCCCATTGCTCGCTCTTGCTGACGGCTGATAGCTGACGGCTGAATGCTCAAACTGAGAACTGACAACTTTTTGCTGACGGCTGAGAGCTGACTGCTGAGAGCTGCTTGCTGACAGTTGCTCTCCAAACAACAAATCGAGCGGGAAGAGTGAATCGAAGAAATCGTGCTTTCCTCGAGCTCCTGCCCAGCTCGATTCAATTTCAGACTCCGAACGTCAAGACGCACTTTGTACGCGCTGCGTTACGAGAGTATTGATCTCTTAGAACCGGAGTGCCACTTCCTAAGAGGGCCGTGGTCTACCCCCGCTCGTCACACGGTCCGCGGTGAATTTTCCGTCCTTGCGATCTCCGTTGGCGCGAATCCGGTCTCCCACTTTGAAGTCCGAAAACTTGGCTTCGTTCCCATCCTTCATATAAGAGGTCTTGTCGGTGCAATAAATGGTGTCCTTGGTCGTCTCGCCGGACTGGCGGTTGACCCGTTCCACCTCAAAGGTCATGGCCTTGGCATCAATGTTCTTGATCTCTCCACCCGCCATCTTGTTGGGATCAAACTGCATGCCGGGTCCACGTCCCTGCTGAGCATAAACAAAAACGGAACACAACATCAGTCCCAAAGCGCAGACCATCAGTCCTCTGAACCACATTGTCTTCATTATGATTCCCTCCTAGGGAAGAGTAAATGTCATTGGTAAAGCTAGGGACGTTGGAGCCCCGTTGAGGGTTACACGCGAGCGGGGATAGTTCAAGGGTCGTTGGGCGACGAGTCTCGTCGCCCAACAAATCTAAACGGGTGGATCAATAGGAACGAAACGCTATCCGGCAGGTTTCAAATACGATGCAGAGGAGGACCGCGGACATCTTCCGAAAGTGCGAGGGCGGGCGGGACGTCCGCGCTCCAACAGCTTACTTTCTTCTCGCTTCCATGCGCTGGCGTCTCTCTTCATCCATCTGTTTCAGGATGTCCTCGAACTTGACCTTCTGTTCGTCAGTGAGCATGGCGCGGATCTTGGTACGCCCTTCCTGGCGGATGGCATCAGCCTGGGGCTTGAAACTCTTATGCAGTTCGCTGAATCTCTGTTCGTTCTCCGCAAAAATCGAGTTGAGGCGCTGAGTTTGTTCAGCAGTCAGATTGAGTTCACGGGTGAACTTCTCGACGACCTCGCCGCGCCGACTGGTGCCGGGCGTGGGGCGGGTGGATGAGGCCAAGGCGCCCTTTTCCTCGAGGAGGCGATAACCCAGGCTGCCTGTGATGGCTCCCAGCAGAAAGATCAAAACCAGCAATCCGACGATTTTCACTCGGGGTTCAGCCATGGGATCTACCTCGGGATGTTAGGGGTTGGGTGTCTCTTTTTGAGGCGCCTGAGAAGGCGGCAGGGAATTCTGCTGCCGGTCCCGCACCATCAGGTTCTTGAGCAGTTGGTCCCGATTCGTGCTGACATCTCCGATGAGCACGTCGCGAAAGGCATCAGGTGCTCCGGGCGCTTCCATGTAATTGTCGATGGCCATCTGGTTCTCGCCCGCTTTGGGTCCGCTGATGGCGTCGGCTGCCACCAGGAGGGCGATGATCAGTGCCACCCCGGCAACAAAGCGCAGGGCGGGGTCTCGAACGACCACCCAGGAAAACGGTTTGGAGCGCTCGCTTTCGATGGACTGCCAGAGCCGGGAGAAGAACTGGGGTGAAGCATTCCACGGTTCCGCGGGAAAGGCAGCGTGAGACACGGCCCGCCCGAACACGGCATCCTCCACCAGGGCGCGACAATCCGCGCACTTTTCGCAATGCCCTTGGAATTCCTCGAGCCGATCTGCTTCCAATCGCTCTTCGAGGAAATCTTCCAGGTTGAGTTTGCAAATTTGGCAATTCATGATCGACTTTCTCCCGAAGCGGCTCTCTTCAACGGGGCTGCCCTCTCCTGGGACCTTTGATAAATGGCGCGCAGTTTGTGCCGCGCCCGCATCAGCCGGATCTTCACATTGCTTTCCGAGATCTTAAACACCCGGCTCAATTCGTGGACCGATGCTCCATCCACTTCTTTCAAAATCAACAGGGCGCGGTCGTTCTCGTTCAATTCCTTCAACAACCGCGACGCCGCCTGCCGTGAAATCACGCCCTTTTCCGCGTCAGGGACATGTCCGGTCCGCTTCGGTTGAAGCGTCATGTTGGCTTCTTCAGCGCTCATCGCGTCCAGTTCGATCGCTCCCTTATGTCGCTTCTTCTGACGCAGGTAATCGAAACATTGGTTTACCGCGATGCGCTCAACCCAGACGGCAAAGGCACCCTGAAAATGATAAGAGCGAATCGAAAAGTAGATCTTCGAAAAAACGTTCTGGGCCACGTCTTCCACGTCGTCACGATTCCAGATCAAGTGATACACAATCGAGAAGACCTTCGACTGGTACCGCCGGAACAATTCGTTGAAGGCGAGCTCGTTGCCCTGCTGACAACGCTTGATAAGGTCGCGCTCTTCCGGTTCCATGCCGCGTGTACAGTACCAAGTTTCAAAATATAAAAGAAGCCCTTCGAGTCAAAGAACGTCATTCAACCTCAACGGACGTTGATTCAGGGATGACGGTTACAGGAGGATCTTCCCTCGGACTGCGAAAAGGGTATGGGAGTGTTCAATGCGGATGAAAGGAACGGGCAGAGTTCTCGGGGGGCACTGCGATTCGGATGGCGCGAGCAATCGCGAGCCAAAAAAAGGCGCCCCGAATCTCAACCAGGACTCGGGGCGCCACAAAAACTTCAAAATACTTCATCGTTTAGCGCTCTTAATCGACTCCCATCTTAGAAGCTGTACTTCGCGCCGAGAGTGATTGTTCGCGGGTTGGAGTCATTCAAATTCTTTCCAAAGTTCAAACTACCGATGCTGCTGTTCGGATTGCCCCAACTCCGGTTGTTGAAGGCATTGAGCATGTCCATGCGGAGCCTCAACTCGTGCCGCTCGTAAAATTTGAAGGCCTTCGAGAGGCTGATGTTGTAGTTTGCAAAGCCCGGTCCACGGAGGGTGTTCTTTCCGAGGTTGCCATTGCCCAGTGAGTTCGTCAGGGGTAAGCCGTTCGAACCCAGCGGCACAACATAGGGTCCCGTGAGTCGGGATGCTGTAAAGGAACGGTAATTCCCGGTCCCAGGATCCAATACGATCGTTCCCGACGGATTGAAGTTGGGACGATCGCCTCCGGCAGTCCCGTTGCCATTAGTGTCCACCCCGGTGAGAATTGAAAACGGCTGGCCCGACTGGAAGGAAGTGATACCGGAGAGCTCCCAGCCACTGAACACCTGCCTCGCGACCCAGTTCTGCGCCCATCCGGATTTCAGCCACGGGATTTGATAGATGTAATTCACCACGAAGCGCTGGGTTCGATCAAAGGCCGAAGGGCTCTTCTCCGCCCCGAAATTCAGATAATCCTGGGGAACCTGTGGAGATCCAGCCGTAATCGCCCCTACCCCGAGTGACTCATCGTTATTGCTGATGTTCTTGCTCCAGGTGTACGACGCGCCGAATTGCAGGCCATGCGAGAACTTCTTATTCAGTGTCGCGAAACCTGAGTTGTAAGACGACATGGCATGTGTCGAGATCAAGACGCGCTGCCCAAACTGCGGGAAGAGCCGTCGAGCCTGCGACCCTGGGATGGTGCCCCCCGCGCGTACCGTGGCTGCTTGAGCGGCCGTCAGGATGGCCGGATTGGCCTGGTCCTGATTGACCGCGTTGATGGCACGGGTGCCTGAATAGCCGACCTCCATCACAAGACTACGACCAATTTCGCGCTGAATGGTAAAGCTATAAAGTTCAGCGTACGGTGTCCGGGCATCCGACGGCGTGTTGACCCAGGTGGCCAGTGGATCAAACTTGGCGGTCCCAGTCACTGGCAATAGACCCGGGAACACATCGAGTACTCCTTGGGATGAGGGTGTAACCACCCGCGGGAAATTGGACGCATCGACCGTCAACAAGTTGTAGAACAAGATATCATAAGCGATTCCAAATCCACCGCGGAGCACCGTCTTCCCGTCGCCAAACAGCTTGCCCATGAGACCACTGGTCGAGTGCGGGCTGTAGGCAAAACCAAAGCGCGGCGCAAAGTTGTTCTTGTCCGGCTGCACGGGACCCGGAACCAACGCCGCCAGAGACTGCGCGTCGGTGGCGCCGAAGAACCCGAACGGAACGCCGGAGTACTCGTAGCGCAGGCCCAGATTCAACGTCAGGTTGGAGGTAACGTGGAAGTCGTCCTGGGCGAAATAATACTGCTGGGTCTGGCGAGCATCAAACGTGGCCGTCTGCAAAGCCTGCGCGAAGGTGGCCGCATTGTTGTTCATGAAATCCTGGAGGTTATTGAAAGTGTATGTTCCCTTGGAATCGAATGCCGCCAGGTTGAAGAGACGAATGCGCCGGATATCTGCACCAAACTTGATGGAATGACGACCCTTTTGAACTGTCAGGATGTCCGAAAACTGAAAACTGTTCTGGATGCGACCCTGGGGGAAATTGGACAAGCCGCCAATGCTGAACAGTCCAGTGATCGTGGTGGCGGGGGTCTTGGGGTCATTTTCGGGAAATGCCAGGTTCCGCCGAACCGCCGAAAACCGGAATTCGTTCAACACCGAGGGTGAGAAGATGTGCGTTTCGCTCAGGGCGCCGTTTTGATCGAGAATGTTTTGATTCCCGGCGAACAGCGACCCGAACTGCGTGTTGCTAATAAGGTTGGTTGTGTCACCCTTGTTGTAAATGTACCGGGCCGTGAAGTTGTCCCGATCGCTGAACTTGTGATCCGCACGGATGATGATGTTGCGAGTATTGTTGGGCTGGCTGATCGGAAAATTGATGTTGCCCGTCGGGATCGAAACACCGTTCACCAGGGTGTTTACGGGGCTCGTGAAGACCGGGTTGGCGGCGTAAACGGTGTTCAAGAATCCAAGCGTGCCCAACACGGCTGAACGGCTGGCGGCGCTTTGACCGGATCGCAGGGGGACTGAATTCAACAGTGAAAACCCCGCTGGCGTAGGGATGCGAACCGTGGGTCCGGGGGCGCCCGCAGTGCGAAGGCGATCAAGTTGAAAGAACCCAAAAATGAAAGTCTTGTCTTTCTGGACGGGTCCTCCGAGGTCAAACCCGAACTGATTGCGGTCGAGCCGGGCCGGATCCGCCAATCCGTTCGACTTTTCTTGCGCCGACCTGGAGTTTAGGGCGTTTCCGCGATAGTATTCGAAAGCCTCGCCGTGTAAGGTGTTGGTACCGGATTTGGTGATGACGTTGATCTGCGCGCCGGAGTTGCGTCCAAACTCAGCACTGTAAGCGTTGTTCTGAATCTGGAATTCACTCACGGCTTCCGGGGCCACCGGCGTCGTGGACAAAGTCACGCTGATGTCGTTGTTGTCCGAACCATCAATGGTGAAATTGTTGTTGCGGGCGCGCTGTCCATTGGCTGAAATTCCGGTCGAACCCGGAGCGGTAAACACGCCGGGCGACAACAGCGAAAGTTGGTTAATATCGCGAGCGGCAGAGAGCGGAAGGTCCACCGCCTGGCGCGATGTAGCCGTCAAGCCAATGGTCGGATTCGTTTTGTTTAAGGCAATGGCTTCTGTTTGACCGGTGACGTCGACAACGATGTTCCCGGCAGCGGCCACTTTCAAATCCACATCAAAAGTGACTTCCTTTGCAGACTGTATGGTGACAGCATTGTTCTCAACTCCCTCAAATCCGGCCTTTGAAATCAGCACAGCATAAAGGCCGGGTTCGAGTGCCGTTACGCGGTAGAAGCCCACCTCGTTGGTCACTGCTGTTCTTTCTATGTTCGTGTCTTTGTTCGTGATCTTGACCTGCGCGCCGGGAATGACAGCCCCCGACGTGTCATTAACCGTTCCAGAGATCGAACCGCGCGTCAATTGAGCGTTCATTGACGTGGGCAGTGCGATCGCAACAACGGTCGCCAGGACCAAGATCGCGAGTCCCGTAAATTTAAGCGCTGACTTCATGTGTTGCCTCCTTGCTGGTTTGGGTTAAGAATGAGCCGAAAGAAAATCCTCCCGCCCGTTTCATCCTGTTGAGAGAAGAACAGTAAGTCAAATTCGCTCCAACTATCATCTGCTCACTTTACTTTTCGGCTAGATAGAGTGTTTCAAGCTTTATATGCCCGTTCCCCAACGGGCGAAGGCGTAAAGAGTGTTTCTCCAACGTTCTAACGACTTCTTCGCAAGTCTGATTCCATTCTTTACATGCGTCGCCTGTTTAGCTTAAGTGTATGAGAATAATACACTTAAAATAAAAACTGGACACTTTAGGGGGTGATGGACGAGATATTACTCCATAATTTTGTAGAAGGTTATGGGAATGCATAGAATGGTTCGGGATAATTTGTATCTGGGAATGAATCTGCTGACTGCCAATGGAATTCATTAGGAACTGCGACACGACTGCATATTTATCAGCAACCATGCATAGTTCATCCATTCACTCCTGATGGGGGAAGAGTCTGCCGTCACATGAGGGGAGGATAGAAAAGTCGTCCAGATCAAGGCAGCGTGGGCTGATGAGCGACAGAAGTGTATCCGAGGCATGAACCAATCAGGACGCTTCCGTTGATCGGCGCTCCCAAGCTCCCTCGTCCCTTTGTTGAAGAGGTCTCGGTCTCCTTCGTACGGGATGTACTTCTCTGAATCGCCCTCGTTCGATCCCTGCTTGTCCGGGTCTAAGCAATCACAAAAAAAGGGAATCCGCCTAAACGGATTCCCTTTAAGAGTAACAGTGTGGAGCCAGGCTAGAACGCGTACTTCAACCAGAAGCGAATCTGCCGGCCCCCGAACCGTGTCACATCGGCATTCCCAAAGTCGGGATCCTGCAAATTGAGTGACAGGTTGCCTTGATTGGGGTGATTGAACACATTGAAGAGCTCGGTGCGGAATTCAATGTGCTGGCCTTCCATCCGCTTCGACGGCATCTTGAACTGGCGTGCAATGGAAAAATTCCAGTCCTGGCGCCCGGGTGAGATCACTGTGTTCCGGCCCACATTGCCGACTCCCGCCCCCTGGATAAGCCAGTGCACCGAGTTAGCGGACACCGGGATCAGGTCGCCGGTCGAGTTCACGGTGGGACCATCGTAGAATACGCCGGGGATTCCGCCCACCTGTGCTCCGTCGTAGGCGAACGAAGTGAACGGGGCGCTGGGATTACCGAGGTTGGGGCGATCACTCCCTCCGTTCAAATCGCCATTGATATCGAAACCCGGGGTGACAGTGTTCGGGGCGCCTGCCTGAAAGGTCGTGGTCCCTGAGATCTGCCAATCGCGGAACGCAAAACTGGCCGCCGAGGCCGCAAAGTTACCGTTCCGCTTCAGGCTGGGCAGATCGTACACGTAGGAAAGAACCAGGCGTTGGCGACGATCGAAGGCGGAGAGCCCGCGGTCAGCGCTGCGATTAAACGAGTCTTGTGGAAATGAACTCAGGCCCGTGGTCGCGAACACCTCGGAGCCGTCGTCAATCAGCCGCGACCAGGTGTAGGCGCCCCGCAACAGGAGACCCTTGCTGAAGCGGCGATCCACCTTGAGGTTGAAGGCATGGTAAATCGAGTCGCCGGCATTGGTGCGTACCTGGATGGAGCCGCGGTCGGGATTGATGCGTGCGAAATCAATCCCGGGATTAAGCTGGTCGTTGACGAAAAGCCGCTCTCCCCGTGTTCCGACGTAAGCAACCGTCACGATGAAGTTTCCCCGCAACTCGCGCTGGATGTCAAAGTTCCACTGGTGTGTCAGCGGGTTGACGAGATTGGAGACCACCGCACTTTGCGTTGAGAATGGATCCAGTGACGGAGCGATTGAGGGGATCAATCCCGACGCATTGGGCAGGCCTCTCCCCGTCGTCCCGGTGATCGTTCCACCCAGAACATTGGGAACTGAAGATCCCGCATTGACAAGAATGTTTCCAAACAGGCCGTCATAGAAGATCCCGTATCCTGCCCGGATGACCGTCTTATCCTCGCCAAACAACCCCTTCCATACATGCGGCGTGTAAGCCAAGCTGACGCGGGGCCCCCAGTTGTTGGTGTCTTTTTGTTGCTTGACCACCGCCGTTAAGGGGCCGGTCTGTCCAGCGGTGCCGGTGATCGTTGGAAAGCTGAGGACGTTCAGCGGAGTTCCCCAGTACTCGTAACGGATGCCGTAATTGAACGTGAAATTCGGTTTCACGCGCCACGAGTCCTGAACGTAATAAGCCTGAAGCGTCTGGTTGGGGAAGACCGTCGGACTCCCAAAGTTGATGGAAGCTCCTCCGGATTGGCCGGTAAAGTTATCCACGAAGTTCCCCAGAGCAGTGAATCCTCCGCCCGCACTGAACGCCAGCGTTCCACGCGAGTTGAACGGAACATCCTCCCTCTGCAGCAGGCGGCTGATGTCGAATCCGGCCTTAAGGGTGTGATTGCCTATGGTATACGTGTAGGCATCCTGGTATTGCCAGGAGTTCTTGACCCTTCCTTGCGGAAACCCCGTGGTGAATCCGAACTGATCGCCGCTCACCAGAAGTCCTGAGATGGTCGCAGCGGGAAGCTGCGCCAGGGGGTTCGACAGAGTCGATGCGGTCGGACCGAATGCGAAGTTGATTCGGCCGTAGGAGAAACGAAACTCGTTGACCGCGCGCATCGACACCGTGTGCGTCCAGGTGATCCCCATGTTCTGGGAGCGTCCTCCCTGTTCGGTGTCAAAGGGTGACAACGTCCCGGGGTTGGCAAAGGTGTCCGGGGCGAAAACACTGTCGCTGAACAGATAGCGGAACGAGAAGGAGTCCGCCTGGCGCGGCAGCCAGTCGAGGCGCGCATCCCACTGGGTGTTGTTACTGAACTGAGCCAGGCCGGAACGCTGCACCAGTCCGGTTTCTACGCCCGGTCGGCCGCCGCCCAGCGCGATCGTCGACAGTCCGTTTGAAGTGCCGCGCAACCCCCCGAGCGAGTTGACCAGAAAATCCACATTGGGATTGGGACCCAACGACTGCAGCGTCGCGATGCCCGCCGCCGTCGGAACACGGAGCGTAATATCGTTCGCCGTGCTGCGGAAGCGATCCCATTGCGAGGTCCCGAAGAAAAACAGCTTGTCTTTGACCACCGGCCCTCCCAAGGAGAACCCGAAGGTGTTTTCAATGCTCACGGGATTTTGTGTCACCCCCACGAGCTTCTGGTCTGCCGGGATGGCCTGGAGCGCCGAACTCTGAATCAGATCCCAGGCCGAACCATGAAATTGATTCGTCCCGCCCTTGTAAATCACGTTGGTGACAGATCCTCCCCCGCGCCCGAATTCAGAGCCATAGGAGTTTGTCAGGATCGCCACTTCACCGATGGCTTCCAGGTTGATGGGCTGGAGCGCCTGTCCACCGATCGATTGGTCGTTGTTGTCCTGGCCATCAATCAGGAAGTTGTTGGCGCGCGGACGTGTGCCGTTGACAGAGAACCCGACCCCGTTCGTGAAGTCTTCACGGCTCGACGGAGCGACGACGCCAGGCTCGGTCAAGACCAGGCTGATCGGGTTCAGATTAAAAATGGGAAGTGAAGTGATCTCCTTGGAGCCGATACTGTGACTGAGGTCGCCGGTGGTGGTTTGAAGCTCGGCCCCCACGGAGGCTTCCACATTTACGGAAGAAGTGACTCCGCTGATTTCCACCTTCCCGTTCGCCGTGGTGATGAGTGAAGCTCTGACTTCGAGATTCTCAATCTTAAGGGGCGCGAAACCATTCGCCGTGACGGCAACGGAATAAACCCCGGGATTGAGAGCATCGAACCGATACGCTCCCGCCGTATCTGTGGTGGTGGTGCGCGTCTCACCTCCCAGAGTCGCTGCCACCGTGACCGTGGCTCCCGGAACGGAGGCCCCTGTTGCATCGGTGATGGTTCCAGCGATAGTCCCCTTGCTGGTTTGTGCGTAGGACAAGGCACCGACCAACATAAGGATCGCGGCAAAAAGTACCATCCCGCTCTTCCAGTTTAATTGGACATTCATTTTTATTCTCCTTTTTGAATAGGACGAGAAGGGAGTCAACCCTCCCCGTCCTCAACTACAAGCATTTGCCACCGACCTGAGCATTTCAATCGGGGCAAGAGTAAAAAACACAGAACCCGCTTCGTTGAAGTGGAATTCTGCTTAAGTTGAATCTGCATGGGTATCTCGCACTTGAATCTCCACCAATCGAAAACAATCTGCAAAAAGTTGTCATGAGGTAGGACATTGATTCTCATTGATGAGTAGGAGGTGCGCTGTTTTTTTGAAAGTAGGGGGACATTGCCGGTAGATGAAATCATTCCATTTTTCATAGGGGTCCGCTCTTGATTTTCATAGAGACAATTTATTACACCATGGAATTCATGTTGGAATTTGGGGTTTTCATGCATTCATGCATAAGGCAAGCCGGGGGGTTTGCAGTCAAAGTTTTTCCTGCTGGGGCACAGGCGCTTAACAATTAAATTTGCGGATTTACTGGCAAACAATTCATCGCGTGGTGCTTTCTGGCCTTTATTTGTACTGGCCTCTGGCCTCTTTGCAAAACGTCCCACTTATGTGAATTAGTCCTGTTTGGTTCCAGCTTGTCCGGGTTCAGAAATGGAGAGTCACCGCCGGGACACGAGAGTCCCCTTTGAGGAGACCCGCCCTGGCGGGACAGCCCGCCGGTTCAGCATCGGGAAAAGGCGAGTTGGAAGGCGTACCCCGATTCATCGGGGTTGGTGGGGAAGGGGTCGGTCGCTAACGGCCGACCCTGATAGCAGCTCAACCCCGATGAATCGGGGTGAAAACCCTGGTGGGGCGTTTCCTTTCCCGCCGGTAAGAAGCCGTGAAAAAATCACCGGAGGCGAACCTCAGTTTCGGGACCATGCCGGCGTTTTGGGATCGCGATAGACGCTGGTGGAGAGGGTTATGGTGACAACATGCGATGACCTTTC
>JBGQBO010000039.1:0-45344 GCA_041494885.1 Terriglobia bacterium | reverse complement strand
TCAGTACATCCAACCCCTCGGTCACAACTCTTAGAGTCGCTCGTCGCTCGCATAAGGAGTAGATCCCGGTAGATTTTGGGAATTTGCGGGAGTTTTTCAACTTTCATGAATAATCCGGGCTAACCACCGCCGACAAGTCGATACGGTATAGAAGCAGGCTCAATTCGCTGGCGACGACCTCGGCGGCCATGGTCTTCCCGGTGCCGTTATCCCCCGCAAAGAGAACGATCGTGCCCGGACCTCGGTTTGTGAGCTTGTGAAGCTCCTGGTCGTCATGGACGGCATTGCGGCTCTTGATCTGGTCGGTTATCTCGCGAAGAAGCTGCTTTTCGGTGGCTGGAAGCTCTAGCTCATCCCAAGTGGCCTTCGGTTGGATGGGCTGTGGCAGCCCTCCCACACCGGACGACCCTTGTCGAGCAGTCCTTTTATCTTTGTTTTCCTTATCCATTCGGATTCTCTCCTACCTCCGGCCTAACGATCAGCGCGTCACCCGGCATCACGCTCCCAAGCCCCGGTCGACTGCAGCCATAGGTTAAGCAGCCTGAGATTGTTTATTTATCTGGATTGTCAGTGCCTGACCCCTTTTGTTACTCTCCTCAAGATTTGAACCGCTTTGAATGATTCGAATCACAATTGATCGAGCGCGGAGTTCGATTCACATTACAGTCGCCCTAATGGAAACAGGATTTTTTCCCCTTCTTTGCGGAACCGTGTCCAGTGTGTTTATCTAATGGCTCTTCGCAATTGTGAACAATATTCCCCGTTTCAAGGTCCGTGACAACTTCCTTGTATCTGTTCTTCTCGTGATCGATCACCCGTTCCTTGTACATCCACTTGCCGGAATCTCGATGAAGATCTTCACCTGAGATTCCTTCAACAATGGGTTTCTTTTTGCCAACGCCCTTGAGCTTATAAGCGATTTTGGCGCGCATGAATAATGACTCCTCTTATTGGGTTCACCGATTCACTCATGAAATTCAATACTAAGATTTCGAATCAAGATTGCAAGGGAAATTCAGGGATCAATAAAATCGAGGGCCGAGGGTCAGGTCTCCGCAATCTTCGATTGCTAGCTGGGGATTGCCAGGACGGGGGTTAGTTGAGAATCGCGGATGCAGAGAATGCGGAGTTGCCTCGTCAAATGCAGATTGCGGAGACCTTCTGACCCTCACCATTCCAAATTCCAATCGCCAATTCCCTTTATCAGTATCGCGAGCGCCCTTTCCAACGGCCAAATGAAATGCTCCAGCCTGCGTGCGCGTCGAGGCCAGCCTTTCGAAATCATTCACCAAACAACACGGGATGTGGGTAATCGCCAACCGACCCCTGGCCGATGGCGAGACCTGCTTCCCCCTCGTTCGCAGACATGTCTGCGGCACCCGCACCCGGCTGTCCCCGGTTATGGGATGACCTATCCCATATGACCTATTACCTATGACCTAACTCCCCTGCGTCCTCCCCGCCTCCGCGGTAGATAGATAATCACATTCAATCCAATCCGGGATCTTCGACCGATGATCGTGATCGATTCAAAATTCCGCGAAACCTCGTCCCCGATTCTTCGTCTAAGTGAATGAAACTCCCCGGAGGTCAATGCGAATGGACCATCTTCTTGCCGACATTCGGTATGCCGCACGTGTGCTGGTGAAGGATCCGTTGTTCACTGCCCTGGCGGTACTGACCCTGGCACTCGGTATCGGCGCGAATACCGCCATCTTCACTTTGCTGGATCAGGTCCTGCTCCGGCTCCTGCCAGTAAAGAATCCGCAACAACTGGTGCTACTCACCATGCGCGGCCGCCATTACGGCAACAACTGGGGCGGCAACGCGATCTCGTATCCGATGTACCGTGACTTTCAGGACCACAACGAGGTTTTTTCGGATATGTTCTGCCGCTTTCCGACCCGGGTGAACCTCACGTTCGGGGGGCAGGCGGAGCGCGTGGAAGCGGAACTGGTATCGGGAACCTATTTCAACGTGCTCGGAGTGACCACGGTGCTTGGGCGTCCGTTTACACCCGACGACGATCGCGTCCCAAACGGGCATCCCCTGGTGATCCTGAGCCACGACTACTGGAAACAGCGGTTCGGCGGCGATCCGTCGATCGTCGGAAAAACAGTGACGGTGAACAAGCACGGTCTGACCGTCATCGGAGTCGCGCAGGCGGGCTTCGATGGGGTGGAATTGGGCCATTCCACGAAGCTGTTCATTCCCGTCATGATGCAGCAACAAGTCGTGATTGTCCCCATGGAGATGCTCAAGGACCGTCGCAGCCGCTGGGTGAATGCGTTCGGGCGGTTGAAGCCGGGGGTGACGCTGAAACAGGCTAAAGCGTCGCTGCAGCCTTTCATGCATTCGATGCTTGAGATGGAGGTACGCGAGGCTGCGTTCAGCCGCGCCTCGGCGTATGATCGGGAGCAATTTCTCAAATGCTGGATCGACACACGGCCCGGGTCGCAGGGTCGGTCTTATGTCCGGCAGGAACTTTCGACCCCGCTGTGGGTGCTGATGGCCATTACCGGTGTCGTGCTGCTCATTGCCTGCGCCAACCTGGCGAACCTCCTGCTGTCCCGGGCGACTGGCCGGCAGAGGGAGATTGCGGTGCGGTTGGCGGTGGGCGCGAGCCGGGGACGAATTGTCGGTCAGCTTCTGGTGGAAACCCTTTGTCTTTCCGTGGTGGGCGGTCTCGCAGGCCTCGCCTTCGCTTTTTGGGCAGACCGGGCGCTCATGGCGGTCTATTTGCCGGCCGATTCCGGGGGCTTGAGTATCTCCGCGGCGCCTGATTTTCGAATTCTTCTGTTTACCTTGGGTGTGACGATTATGACCGCACTCGTTTTTGGTCTCGTGCCGGCATTGAAGACGACCAAGCCGGATATCGGGAAGACCTTAAAAGATCAGGCGGGCTCCGTCGTAGGCGGCGTGCATGGAGGACTGCGCAAGACCCTCGTCGTCACCCAGGTCTCTCTTTCGCTGCTGCTGTTGATCGGCGCCGGACTTTTCCTTCGAAGTCTGAATAACCTGAGCCGCCTGGGTTCGGGCTTTCCGTCGGAGCGGCTGGTGGGGTTCAATATTGACCCGTCGCTCGGCGGCTACACGCCCGAACAATCGAAGATCTTCTATCAGCAATTAACCGAAAGCCTCAGCGCGATTCCGGGAGTTCAATCGGTGGGCCTGGCGTCGATGCGTATTCTCGAGAATAACGAATGGGACAGCGGGATGACCGTTGAGGGCTACACACCGGGAAGACCTGATGATCATGCCCAGCCGTTCATGAACCAGATCGGCCAAAACTACTTTGCCACTCTCAGCGTACCCATCGTCGCCGGCCGCGACTTTTCAGCCAAGGACAACCGCGAGGTGAAGTACGGCCCCCAGCCGGACGACTGGACCCCGACCACCGTGATGATCAACCAGGAGTTCGCGCGCCGCTATTTTCAAGGGCAAAATCCCATCGGCCGCCACCTCGGATTCGGGACTGATCCGGGATCGCGTACGGACATGGAAATCATCGGGGTGGTGAAGGATATCAAGTACACGAATCTGCGTGACGACATCCCGGCGCAGGCGTTTATCCCTTACTACGGGAGTCACTTCATGGGCAGCATGACCGTTTACCTGCGAACGGCTGTCGATTCAAATCAGTTGATGCCGGCGGTGCGGGCGAAGGTGCGAGACCTCGATCAGAACCTGCCCCTCTACAGCATGCGGACAATGGAGGTTCAGATCAGCAACTCGCTCACCACCGAGCGTATGATTGCGAGCCTGTCCACGGTTTTCGGGTTCCTGGCAACGCTGCTGGCCACCATTGGGCTGTACGGTGTGATGGCCTACAACGTGGCCCAGCGGCGGCGCGAAATCGGCATCCGGATGGCGCTGGGAGCCGGGGCCGGAAACGTGATTGGGATGGTGATGCGCGATGCGCTGATGCTGGTCGCCATTGGAATTGCAGTCGGCGTGCCGGCCTCGTTGGCGCTGATGAGGGCAGTCCAGAGCCAACTCTACGGTCTGACGGCGCATGACCCCTCGACCCTGGCGCTGGCCACGGCCGGGCTGGTGCTCGTCGCCTGCGTGGCGGGGTATCTTCCCGCCCTCCGCGCCAGTCGCCTCGATCCGATGGCAGCCCTGCGGTATGAATAGAGCAGGTGTCAGGGGTCGGGTGCCAGGTGTCAGGAAAGAGAAGTTGCGAGTGTTGGATGATAGGGGATAGGAAGTGCAGGTTCAAGTCCAGAGTTCAAAGTCAAAAGGCCAATTCCCCGGTTCAATGCGCCAGGGCGCATGTACCCTCCGACATAGTGAGACTCGATACCTCTTCCCCCGATGGTTCGGAAGACGCCAGGCGACCCGCGATTCGTTCCATTTAGACCGCGGTATCGTGGGCTTGCATTAGTAATGTGCCATGTTCCAACCCCGTTACTCCTTCCCGCTGTCCGGTTCTGGGATCGCTTGATTTCACTATCGAACACCTTTTGCCGGACAAGGAATTCCATCCCTCTCAACAAGCTCTTGGATTTCAAGGAGAAGGTGGCAGCCCGGAATTGGCATGAAATGTGCTATGTTTGATGTCGGGTGGCAGCCAGGATTCTCAGATGTTTGTCTCTCCGTTCGATAAGCGGCACTAAGGCGACTGAGGTTTCAGAGTCAATGGAGATTTGAGCCTTTCGTCTGAGTTCAACCCTTGCAGTTCTTGGTCACAATTCCAGCAGTTCGATGCATTTTTCGCGCAACCTCATTGGGCATGAAGAGGAAAGATGGATAATCTTGCGCACGATCTTCGCTTTGCCATACGGATGTTGTTGAAGAATCCCGGATTTGCTCTTATGGCCGTGCTGACCCTTGCGCTCGGCATCGGCGCCAACACCGCCATCTTCACTGTGGTGAATTCGGTCCTCCTCCGTCCGCTGCCGTTCCGCGATCCAGGCCGTCTTTACAGGATTGCCGACGCGCCGACCGCGGCGCCGGACCGTTTACTGAACATGATGGACCCGGAACTCATCGCGCTTCAGCAGCAAGCGCATTCGTTTAGTGCGGTGGCGGCATTTGACGGCGGGGTCAAGAGCCTCACCGGGGCGGGAGAGCCCGTCGAAGTAAAGGCTCCCGAGGTCACGGCCAATTTCTGGACCACTGTGGGTGTCAACGCGGAGTTGGGACGGACCTTTCTACCGGAAGAGGGTAAGCCTGAAAATGGACGAGTAGTAGTGCTCAGCAACAATCTCTGGCGAAGCCGTTTCAACGCCGAGAAGGGGATCATCGGCAGGACAATCATGCTCGATGGGAAGCCGTATACCGTGGTAGGGGTCATGCCGCCCGGTTGGTCCTTCCCGGGGAACGACGATCTTTGGGTGCCGGCCATCTTGGAACCCGACAACATCCATATTGCTTTTCGCAGTGTGATTGGAAGACTCAAGGACGGAATCCTGCCGGGGCAGGCGCAAGCCGAGCTGGACACCATTGCACAGCGCCTTAATTCAGAAAAACCGATGGCGATTCGCGGTCACCTCATGCGGATGCATCCTCTTCAGGAGACGATTGTGGGTGAAGTCCGCCCCGCCCTGCGTATCCTGCTCGGCTCGGTTGCATTCCTGCTGCTTATTGCCTGTGTCAATGTCGCGAACCTGCTGCTCGCCCGGGCCACGCGACGTGAGCAGGAAGTCGCCGTTCGTTATTCATTGGGGGCCACAAGGATGAGGCTCATTCGGCAAATGCTCACCGAAAGTGCCGTTTTATCGCTGTCAGGCGGCCTCCTGGGAATTGTTTTTGCGATGTGGGGAGTCCCCGCACTCTTGTCCATTGCGCCTTCGCGGAGCATTCCGCGGTTCGAAGAGATTCGCATGGATGCGCAGGTCTTGATGTTCACACTGCTGGTCTCCGCCGTCACGAGTTTTCTGTTCGGCTTGTGGCCTGCCTTGCTGGCCTCCAAGATCAGCCTGAGCGAGACGTTGAAGCACGGGTTTGGCCGGCTCACCGCGAAATCGCAACGCATGCGAAATGCGCTTGTCGTAGGCGAAATCGGGATGGCACTCGTGCTCATGATTTGTGCCGGATTACTCGTAAAGAGTTTTATCAGATTGCGTTCGGTCCATCCCGGGTTTCAAGCTGAAAACGTGATCACCATGACCGTGCACCTCCCACAGGTGTACAGCACGGCAGAGCAGATGAAAGCTTTTCATGAAAAAGTGCACGAACGACTCACCGCCCTGCCGGGCGTCAACTCGGCCGCGGTCGTCAACTGGCTGCCGATGGGGAGGGCGCTCATCATGGGGAGCTTCACCGTTGAAGGAATGCCGGATTCCGCCACTGCGTTTAACGTGAGCAAGCCGGCCGTGACGCCGGGATATTTCCAGACCATGGGAATCCGGCTGCTGAGAGGACGTGACTTTACCCGCGCCGATAACGAAAGGTCTGCTGGCGTCATGATCGTCGGTCAGACCACCGCAAGGCGGGTGTGGCCGAATGAAGATCCGATCGGAAAACGCGTCACCTTTGCCGACCACCCGGAACCGGAGGATTGGTACACGGTGGTCGGGGTCGTCGATGACGTGAAACAAGAAAACCTGAATCAGGAGACGCCACCCGCCATTTACCAGCCCCTGGCCCAGGTCCAGGTGCCCTTCTTCCTGCAGTCCATGAACTATGTGGTGCGGTCAAGCGTGCCCGCTGCGGCCATTGCCGGTTCCATGCGGGCGGCGTTGCACGAGGTGGATGCCAATCAGCCGATTTTTCAGATCGCCACGATGGAAGATCTGTTGACCGCCAACACCGCTGAGCCGCGATTTTACTCGCGGCTGCTGGCGGTCTTCTCAGGGATTGCGCTCCTGCTCGCCGTGGTCGGAATATATGGGGTCATGGCTTTCAGCGTGGTTCAGCGCACCCGGGAAATCGGCATTCGCCTGGTACTTGGGGCAAAGCGCAAAGACATCCTTGCGAGCATGCTGGGGCGGAGCGCCTTGCTTATCATTGCAGGTCTTGTGCTGGGTGTTTATGGCGCTATGGCAGCAACGCGACTGCTTGCCTCTTTTCTCTTTGAAGTCCAACCCACCGATGCGGCGACGTTTGTTGTGACCTCTCTTTTCTTGGCCGCAGCCGCCATCCTGGCAAGCTACATCCCCGCCTCACGCGCCACCAAGATCGATCCCATGGTGGCGCTCCGCTATGAGTAAGGCAAAAGACCAGGTTCCAGGGGCCGGGTGCCAGATGTCAGGAAAGAGAGGCTCCAAGTGTTGCGTGATAGGGGATAGGTAAAACAGTTTCAAGTTTACGATGACCTAAGGTGCAATTCGGGTTCCCAGAACCTGAAGAAACTTTGCGAGCCACTCCGGGTGCGCGGGCCAGGCTGGTGCGGTGACCAGGTTCCCGTCTACATGAGCCTTTTCGACGGGAATGTCGATGTACTTGCCACCCGCCCGAGTCACATCCGGCCCCACGGCGGGATAGGCCGAACAGGCCCTTCCTTCGAGCACGCCGGCGGCGGCCAGGACCTGTGCTGCATGACAAATGGCTGCGATTGGCTTGTTGGCCTTTGCGAAGTGCTGCACGATCTTCAATACTTTCGGATTGAGCCGGATGTACTCGGGCGCTCTTCCTCCCGGTATGACCAACGCATCGTAGCCCTCCGCCTTCACTCCATCGAAGGTGGCATTCAGAGTGAAGTTGTGACCGGGCTTTTCACTGTAGGTTTGGGCCCCATCAAAATCATGCACTGCCGTCCGCACTTGATCGCCTTTCTTCTTGCCACTACAGACGGCGTGGACAGTATGGCCCACCATCTGCAATGCCTGGAACGGCACCATGACCTCGTAGTCCTCGACATAGTCGCCCACGATCATCAAAATTTTCTTCGCTGCCATTTTGACCTTCCTTTGGTTTTGTAAACTTAAGGATGATTCTCTGCGGCCATTGTATGCTTAAGAACGGGATTTCGCAGAGGCCGCGGCTCTTCCGCGTCCATGCGTTGGAATTGGGGCTTGGATCCACTGCTCCGGCAGTGAACGCATGGGTGAGGCTTTGCGGAGGAGTCTCCTAACCCGTTGCTTACTGCTCTCGGGGTTTCCGACCCGGGTGAAACCGGTTTTCTGAAAAAGTGACAGCGTCCCCGTCCATGCAAACGTGTCGATGTACTGCCCAGCCTGATCGGGCTTGGAGGGGTACCCCTCGGCCAGTCGAGCACCCCGTCGTTTTATCGCCGCCAGCGCATGATTGAGAAGGGCTCCTGCTACGCCCCTTCGACGAAATCCGCGCGCTACGAAAAAACACGGAATGGACCAAACCATCGGTGAATCGTCGCACTTCAGACTCGGGGCACGATTGAGGCGAGGGAACGCATCTCTCGGTCCGAAGGTACACCAGCCCACAGGCTTGTTGTCGACGAAGGCAAGAATACCAAACATCGAACTTCGGCGGACGCCCTTACGAAGTCTTGCCTTGGCCACAGCACCTTTAACCTCAGCCCACCGTTCGCCCTTCTCGATCCGCCAGGCCTGACACCAGCAACCGCCACAGGCGCCGTTGATACCAAAAAGGCTTTCAAGCGCAGGCCAAAGATCCGGTCTCAATTCTTTTGTCGTAATGCGCATGGCAGTCGAGTCTCCAGAGGGTGCTCCGTGATGGTCGCAAGAGCCGGTACGACCCTTCCCACGGCCGTTTTATAGATTTGGGTTCGTTCCTTGAAGAGCCCACCCTCACTTTGAATTCAAGCCGTAATCCCCTGGCATTCTGAATGACACCGATTTTCCCGCCTGCGGGGATACGATTCTTCGGTCGGATTTCTCATTTGAAATCTGCTGCACGCCATGAGGCGGGTGAAGTTTATTGACCTTCTCTCGCTTGTGTGGTGGCGGCGAGGAATTCCGCCTGATTCTTCAGATGCTGCTCCAGGCTCTCAGCCCAGGGGGCGGTCTGCGCTCTCTCCAGCCAGTAGGATTGGAGTGCCGCATCAACACACCCTTTTTCAAAATCGTTAGAATCAGAATCGCGCTTGTATTCCAGGTAGCCCACGATTGCCCGTGCCTCCTCCCGGGTAAATGCCGACAGGCGATAGCGGGAGTAATCATAAAAAGTTGTCGCGCCATATCTTCTGGGATTCACGAACTGGGATTTTCCATTCCACACCAGGGTGTCACCCGCTCTTGTTGGAATTCGGACATTGGTGTCAGAGAATCCATAGGTCAGGTGAAACAACGGATTGGCTATCTTGAGCTGGCCGTCGAGGTCGGCAATCAGATAGGCGGGAAGAAAGAATCTAAAGCCTGCTTGGGAGAAAAAGCTCAAAGCCTCGGCATGGGCATCCAGGAAACCGGGCTCGATACCCCTCCAGTCGGCTTTCCCTTTGAAAGGGCCGATTTCTTGGAACGGCTCGCACCCTTCGACACTGCCCTGAAGGAAATCATCCCCGGGATATTCATTTTTTCCAAATGCAGTACCGATCACCTCGATAACGGCATCATTGTCGCTCATGATGACTCTCCGATAGGATCTTCCAATCAGTCTGTTACCCTTGCCTCAAGCGGGAGAAACGGGGTTCTTGTCTCAGATCTAAAGAGGCTGACCCGCCTCTTCTCTCTCGCGAGATTCCTTCCCAAGCCCGTTTACTTCGTATGAGCGGCCCGTGGAAGACCTTGCCATGAGCCCACGGCATGTCAGGACCATTGTACTCCGTCATAATGTGCTTAAGAGGGCAAACAGTCCGAACCCTGCGATGATCGCGCCAGAAATTCTGTTGACCCAGGACAAGCCGTGAGGATTAAACTGCTCCCGAAATGCCCCCACACCCCCCGTCAAGGCAAACCACCACAGGGCCGAACCTGCGAAAACACCCGATACCAGGGCTCCCGCAGATCCATAGCTCCCGCGGGAACCGCCCAATCCCAGGCCGGCAAATATCGCCGCAAACGAAATGATGGTCATCGGATTCGTGAGCGTCAGGAAAAAAGTCGAAGCATATCCACCCGCGAGATTGTTTCCTTTGGGGGATTCACTTTGTTCAGCAGGCTTTGCAAAAAAGGTTTTCAGGCCCAAATAGCAAAGGAACACTCCCCCGACCAGACGCAGCCATACTTGTTCCCTCACCAGGAAGTTTGAAATGAAAGTGAGACCAAAACCCGCGATACATCCATAGATCGCGTCGGCCGTGGCGGCGCCCAATCCAGAGACGAAGCCCGAGGTGCGCCCTTCCGCCAGTGTGCGGCGTATGCATAACACCCCGATCGGGCCAACAGGCGCCGCAATCGAAAAACCGATAACGAGCCCTCTGTACAGGAACAAGATGTCCATTGCTCTTCCCTGAAATGCACCGCATGGTGAGTGCGGGATAACGATCCAACTGCTCTCTGGCGCTGGTGGGGTGTCCACGTGGATAAGGATGCGGATACAAGTCGCTTCCTGAGAATCCATGTGGGTCTTGCCACGAGCGCAGTTCTGCCACCCCACACGTGGGTCTTGATACTCCGGCGCACGATCCGGCGGTGCTTAATACCGATCCGTCAAGGTTCACGAATTAAGCTGAGCCGCGAGGTGAAAATACTTCTTCAGACCCAAGACCTGAGGAACTGACTGATACACCCATGATTGGGCCTTCCCCGGGAATCAGTTCCTCATGAATTGCGAAAATCGGATGGAATTATACAGCCAGCCGATGGGGCAGGCAATCGAAGCCCCCGCCCATAGGATGAGATATTTCCAAGTCGAAAGGCGAAGCCGGACCCCTTACAACGAGGCTTCAACTTTGGAATTCAGTCTGATTCGGAAGCGCAAACGTGGAAATTGTTGCAGGTGGAGTGGGTGGAAGAAGGGGTGTCAGTCGAATCCATGAGGTGATTGAAACTGAGCGGTGGACTAATGGATGATCCAATCTTTGTTTGATTGAAAAAAGTTTAAACCGATTAGAAACCGTTCAGGGTGTGATTGAGAGGGCCTGACCGAGGCCACACACGCCTGGGAACGGAACCCGTCGTATGGGGCACAGACCTCGAGCACGGCCCCAGGTTTCAAAACGTAGCTCGTCTCCACACACATGCCTTCCCGGCTCACATTCTCCGTGAGGGTTTCTTCGATAAACCGTTTGCCTTCGCGGTCCAGACCCTCAAGGATGACCGGTTCCCGGAGGGGGACGCGTTGGTCATCACGATACATTTTCCATTTATCGAACCAGCCTAAAGTTTCTCTGGCTTGACTCAAGTCGGGCTTACTGGGTTTCATGGCATCGCTCCCCTTCGTCAAGATGATGTATTCCGACCGGTACGAAAATAGTGAAAGATCTGTCCCTCCCAAGAACTCTCTGGATTCGAGAGATTATCTTCGCAAGAAAAGATTTCAAAATTGTTACGGCCCCCCGGGACCCGGTCGACCCGGAGAGGAGAGATGGTTGACCCGATTACGGCGCGGGATGGCCTCTTTAAAGAGCAGTACCATCCAATTGAAACTCGAAGAGATTCAATTGCTAGAAGTTAATTTCCGTTCAGTTTCATCGGTAGATTCGATGACCCCTGCGAAATCAGGGATTTTTTGAAAATCGTGACGCTGAGAATTGGGAGAGTTTGGGCGGCAGGACCACGGCCCGCGACGATCCCGGCGGGGGCCGAAGCCTTCTTCACGTCGGTTCACAAGATCTGAAATTTCAAATTTGAGATCGAAAACTAACGGGAGATCGAATAGACGAACAGCCCCGGCGAAGGAGGCCAAAACGGCCCCGCCACTTTAAACTCACGTCCCAAAATACTCCTCTGGAGAAATGAAGAGAATAGCGTGAAGGCGTTCCTTGCTCCGTTCAGACCGCTGCTTCCAATTCGGAAGTCAGCTTCAATGGAACGTAAACATATTGACATCGAAAAATCTTATTCCTCCTGCATACGCTCGTTCCTCCAACCAGTCAGAGCGAGATGCCCGCTGTCTTATTGAACAGGCCTCTTCAAAGAGCATAATTTTCAAGGGCTCTGTGACAGGGCTCACATCAGACAGAGCACGGGGTGCTAATCTTTAGGGGAATCGAGCGAGGTGAATTTATGCCGCAGAACCTTGAACGAGCTTTCCCCGACCCGAATCTCTTCCTCCCGGAGCGCCGCAAAGAATATCGGCTGGACGTTCGAATTCCGATTACCGTCTCAGGAAACCATCCGAAAACGCTCGAGCGGTTTGAGATCAAGACGGTGACCCGCAATGTCACGCGGTATGGTGCCTGTTTCGAGTTAGCGAAAGGACTGGTTCGAGTCGGATCCTCATTGACGCTTGCATTGGGAAAGAAGTTCGAGGCGAAATGCCGGGTGGCCTGGGTCAGCGACGCCCCCAATAACCTCGAAGTCCTGGGTGTTGAGTTCGATTCGGTCATCGGACAATGGGTTTTGTATGACAGTCAGTGATTGAGTGTTTCCTCCTTCAGTCATCCCTGTGCGGCGAAGGCTTCCTCCCCTTCGCCGCATTTTTTTGTGTGCAGGCTTGAGAGATCCGAATCAAATCCATCCCTCGCCCTGCCTGGAGTTGAAAGTCCCGAAGCGGTGGATCTCCAATTTCCCGGAAAGGATTTTCGATTCGCGCAGTTGAGTTTTCCGTTCCATTCGTCTCCGGAGAATCACGTTTCCCTCACCCAAATCTCCGAGTTCGCCGCAACACAATCCCCTAAGCGCTCTTCATCGAAAAGATGAATTTTCCACGGACGGAAGCCCCGGCGCTATTTTTTGCTTGCAGAATGTGTGGGATGACCGTTAAAAGGTGTGGGGCAGATTTTTGTGCCTCTCCGCAATAACGGGTGTCACATCAGAACGATGACTTGCCGCCAGGCCGGATCCCCGAATTTCAGACGACCGGGATGGGAGAATTGAAGGGGAAGGATGGGTCCGTCTCTTGGATAAATTGCTAAACAGTTTCTTCAATTTAGCCGAAGAGTAATGTTGAATCGGGTGGCTGCCAATCTCGCGGTTTTTGCCATGGGGAGACTCGCATTTTGAGCCCGCAGAAGATGTTTTTGGGTTAGTGAGAATATGTAAACCCGCGGGTCCCTTGGAACGAGCGTGGAATGCCCCAAGTCTCGATTCAGGTGTCCCTTTTTTGGTTTGAGAGGGAATTCGTCATCGTTCAATTTTTCGCACCACTTTGAAAATATTCTTGCCGCCTGGAATAGGGTTTTGCGGTGCAGCTCGGAGGAACCGGGCAACCGCGTCCCGGCGCATCAGATTGAACAGTGAACTTCCATTCTCATGTCTTTTCCGAGGGACAAAAATCTATGGAGATAAAACTGAGTAACGAACGAGTTGGCAGGAATCCCCATGCAGGCATAGTGCCATCCGGGCCGATCTCTCGTCGCCTCTTTTTGATGGGGCTGTTGTGCCTGTGCCTTGGGTTAGCTGTGTGTTCGAACTTCGTGGCCCAGCCACAAACCCAATCCGGAACCGGGATTTCCAAAGACGCCGCGATTCTGAACGCGCAGGGGCAGCGAGGAGGGCGCCTGGTGGCCGGGATTACGGCGGCCCCCCGGTCCTTCAACTGGGTCATTGCGAACGATAGCGCGTCCCGGCAAGTGACCTATCAAATCATGGGGGATCTGATTCACCTCAACCGCGCGACGCAGCAGGTTGAGCCGGCGCTGGCCAAGTCCTGGCAGGTCTCAAGGGACGGGCTGGTTTACACCATGAGCCTGCGCGAGGGAGTCCGCTTTTCGGACGGTCATCCTTTCGACGCCGACGACGTGGTCTTCACCTTTCAAGTCTATCTCGATCCCAAAGTTAATTCCACGCAGCGCGCCCTGCTGACCATTAACGATCAGCCATTGAAGGTGGAGAAGGTGGGGCCCCTGACGGTGCGTTTTACGTTCCCGCAAGCCCATGGGCCTGCCGACCGGGCCTTCGACGTCATTGGCATCCTACCTCGCCACGTGCTCGAGGCACCTTATCGAGAAGGACGCTTTGAGAAGATGTGGACCCTGGCCGAGGATCCCAAGAACGTGGTCGGCCTGGGCCCTTTTCGTTTGCAAAAAATCGTCCCCGGACAGCGGGTGATCCTGGAACGCAATCCCTACTACTGGAAGGTGGACACACGAAAGAACCGGCTGCCGTATCTCGACGAGCTCCTCTTTGAAGTCCTGCCGGACCAGAACGCGGCCACCTTGCGGCTCACCAGCGGCGATATCGACCTCCTTGATAAAGTGCTTCCCACGGATTATGAGTTTCTCAAAAAATTGGAAGTGGAAAAGGGAATCTCCCTCATCAATGCCGGACCCAGCCTGCAATACTTGTTTCTTGGCTTCAATTTGAATAACGGCGTGAACCCCTCGACACAGAAACCCTTTGTGGATCCTGAAAAGGAGCGCTGGTTCTCCAACCTGAATTTTCGACGTGCCATGGCCTACGCCATTGATCGCCCCTCCATCGTCAAGCTGGTGTATCACGGGACGGCCCACGAAATTTTTGCGCAGACCAGCCCGGGAAACAAGTTTTGGTTCAATCCGAAAATCATGCGGTATGACTTGAACCTCACCCGCGCGCGGGAGCTCCTCTCACAGGCCGGCTTTCGCGTGCAACCCGGTGATGGTGCCCTGCTGTCTCCCTCCGGTGCCCGCGTTGAGTTTACCCTGGTCACCAACGCCGACAACCGGGAGCGGACCCGGATCTCCAGCCTCATCCAGGCCGACCTGCAGCAACTGGGAATCCAGGTGAAACTACAGACCGTGGAATTCAACGCCCTGGTCGGGAAACTGACCCAAACCTTTGACTATGAGGCCGTCATCATGGAACTGGGGGGTGGCGATGACGATCCCGGGAGCGAAATGAACGTGTGGCTTTCGAGCGGACCTCTTCATGTCTGGCATGTCAGCGAAGAAAAGCCGGAGACCGCGTGGGAAGGGCGGATTGATGCCTTGATGAAGCAGCAGATGACCACGTCCCAGCGCGCAGCCCGCAAGCAGGCCTATGATGAAGTTCAAAAAATCATCTCTGAGGAAGTGCCGATCATCACCCTGGTGAGCCGCGATGTCGTGGTGGCAGCTAAGAAGCAGGTCGGGAATCTGCAACCGGCAGTCATGGTCCCGTACGCCCTATGGAACTCCGAGCAGCTCTATCTCAAACGCTGAAATCTCCCGCGCAGGATTCGTCTCAGGAAGATCAGGATCTCATCCGGAGGTGCCTGGGGGGCGAAGAGCTGGCGTGGGAGTGTGTTGTCGAGAAGTACAAACAGTTGATCTATTCCATTCCCGTCAAGAATGGCCATCAACAAAGCGATGCCGCCGACATCTTCCAATCGGTCTGCCTCGATCTGCTCGAACACCTGACCTCCCTGCGCGACTCCAGCAAACTCAAAGCCTGGCTGATCACGGTGACGGTCCGCAAGTGCCTGGACCTGCGCGAAAGGAAGCGTCGCGAGGTTCCCTCTCTGTCGGACGGGGAGGCCGACCGCATTGTGGACCGGACAGCGGATCTCTCCCGGATCTCCCTTGAAGTCGAGCAGGAGCAACTTATTCGAGAAGCAATGAACAGGCTCCCGCTGCGTTGTGCCACTCTGATCCGGCACCTGTTCTTCGAGGAACCCCGTCTTCCGTACTCAGAAATCGCCGCGCGGCTGGGAGTTTCTACTCAGACGATCGGTGCAGCCCGCGACCGCTGCCTGGAGAAATTGAAGGAGATCCTGGAAGATTCGGGCCTCTCGTCGCGTGAAACGGACGGGGTGAAAAGATGACGGTCCCCGCTGAAAACTCACCCCACCCGTCAGCTGTCTCGATGGAGACCCTCTCGCTCGAGGAATGGGTGGAACAGATCATCCACTCCAAGTCCCCGGAAGAGGTCGAGGCCCGTCTGGAGCAGTGCCCGGCCAGGCTAGACTGCGCCCTGGTCGAGCACCTGGTCCAGGAGGTTATCCGGTACAGCCGGAGGGATTCCGAGGCGACGATGCGCTTGGCGAGGGCGGCCCACAGCGTGGCCAATCGCCTGGGAGATGTGAAAGCGCTCGCGCTGGCGGAGCGTGCACTGGGCAACGCCGAACAGGTTTCGGGAAATTTTCGGGCGGCGTCGGACCAATATCGAAAGTCCCTCGGGAGATTCGAGTCCCTGGGAGACGAAGTGGAACTCGCGAGGACGCTCTCCTCCTCTGTCGGGGTCCTAGTGTATTTGGGTGAATACGAGAAGGGCCTCGAGGAGGCTGAACAGGCCAGGGAAGTTTTTGAGCGTCATCACGACACCGCGCGTCTGGCACGCCTCGAAGTCAATCGCGGCAATCTCTACCACCGGATGGATCGATTTCAGGAAGCGATCGGCAGTTACGACCACGCCCTGGAAGTTCTGGAACACAGCGAGGACTACGAGGCCATCGCGGGGATCAAGAGTAACCGGGCAACATGTCTCATTGCATTAAACCGATTCGAAGATGCACTGAACAGCTACCAGGAGGCGCGTCAGTTTTGTGTAGAACATCAAATGCCTCTCCTGGTGGCGCAGGCGGACTACAACATTGCCTACCTCTATTACCTCCGTGGCGAGTATACACGGGCGCTGGGAATGCTTTCGGCCGCCGCGGTCGGGTTTGATGAGCGGAACAATCTTCAGCACCTCGCCTTGTGCGACCTTGACCAATCCGAAATTTATCTTGAATTAAACCTCTCGCGAGACGCCCTGGAGCTGAGTGAGCGCGCGGCCGAGAGATTCCAGCAGATCGGGATGCGGTACGAACGCGCCAAGGCCATCATCATCGCGGCCACAGCGCACACCCAGATTCAGGAACCTTTCCAGGCGCTCGAGATGTTTGATCAGGCCCGGTCCATGTTTGAGGCGGAGCAGAACCCCGTGTGGATGGCCGTGGTGGACTTGCAAAAAGCCACTATCTTCTATTCGACCGGCCGACACTTTGAGGCATTAAACCTCTCCCGGCGGGCGTTTGACCTCTTCGAATCGCGGGGGCTCCTGACGAAGGCGGTATTTGCGGAAGTTCTAATGGCGAAGATTGCGTTGGGCCTCGGTGAGGTGTTCCAGGCGGAACAATATGCCCGCTCCGCCACGGCCAGGTTGGGAAAGGTGAATGCTCCGTGGTTGAATTATCAGGGTCATTACACACTGGGCCTGAGCCAGGAGGCCCGGGGCGACCTCGCCTCGGCCGAGACCAGTTATCTTGAAGCCATCTCGGTTCTCGAAACCATGCGCGGCAATATTTTGGCCGATGAACTGAGGATCATGTTCCTCAAAGACAAGCAGTCTGTCTATGAACGGCTGATAGGCCTGTGCCTCGATATCCCGAATTCGGCGAAGGTGGCGGACGCCTATGCTCTTGTGGAGCGCGCCAAGTCGCGCGCCTTGGTGGATTTGTTGTCCTCAGGAGTGGGTCAGGTTCGCCGGGCGAGGGCGTCCAGCAGCACAATCATTGATCACCTGCATCAACTCCGGCAGGAATTAAACTGGTTTTACAGCAAGATCAATCTCGAAGAGGCTTTGGGGAAAGCAGGCAACGATCTCAAGATCACCTCATTGCGGGAGAGGATCCAACAGCACGAATCTCAACTGTTGAAGGTTCTCCGCCAGTTGCCCGCCGAAGATGAAGAATATGCCTCCCTGCATTCTGCGGTTTCAGTGCGCACGGAGCGGATTCAGCAGTCGTTGAGCGAGACGCAGACCCTGGTGGAATACTACCTGGTGCGAGACCAGGTGGTTGCATTCCTCCTCTCGCGGGAGGGACTGAAACTGGTCCCTTCATTGGCGGATGCTTCGGGGGTCAAAAACCAGCTCGATCTGCTGAAGTACCAGTTGAGCAAATTCAACTTCGGAGCGAAGTATGTGGCCGATCACCACCGCTATTTGCAGAGGTCAATCGATACGCATCTCTCCGACCTTTATGAGGCCTTGTTTAAGCCCTTGGAAAGAGATTTGGCGGGGCGAGATTTGATCTTTGTCCCCCACGATTTTCTGCATTGTGTTCCTTTTCATGCTCTCAAAGCAGGAGATGAGTATTTGATTGATCGCCATGACATCTCCTATTCGCCCAGTGCAAGCGTGTTTAAACTATGCGGTTCCAAGCCGAGCTCCGGAATGTCGAACTCCCTGGTCATGGGGATCCCGGACCCCAAAATCCCTTATGTTCTGGATGAAGTCCGGAATGCTTCTGCGTTATTGTCCAACTGCACCCTGTTGGTGGGTCCGGAAGCGACGGAAGAGAAACTTAAAACCCTGGGGGGCCAGGCCTCCATCGTCCATATTGCGTCGCATGGCCTGTTTCGTAGTGACAATCCGATGTTTTCATCGATTTACCTCGGCTCTTCCCGTCTGAGCCTCTTTGACATTTACAACATTGAACTGGACGCCGACCTGGTGACCTTGAGCGGGTGCGGGACGGGAATGAACCGCATTGTCAGCGGCGACGAACTGGTTGGCCTGGTGCGTGGATTCTTGTATGCCGGAGCCCGCTCCCTGCTCGTCAGCTTGTGGAATGTTTACGATCGGTCCACCGCCGAGTTGATGATGGCGTTTTACACCCATCTGCAACACAACAGGAACATTACTCAGAGTCTCTGTTGCGCCCTGCGGGAGATCAAGGAGAGGTATCAACATCCCTACTATTGGGCCCCTTTTATCCTGATGGGAAAGACCACGATGTGATTGTCCAATCGGAATCGGTCATTTTGACCGAACCGCGCGTTCTTTCGCCTCGACAACTCAGCAGAAAAAAATATTTTTCATTTTCATGAACTTTTTTTCACATTCGGCCCACTTTATTAATGTGGAGAGTGTAAAAGTATCGTGATGATCGAGTAGTAGCCTTGCAAGCGCGATTCCAGGGAGCAACGTCAAAGAGGGCTAGAATGGACAACAAGCATTTCATGGAAGAGGTTTTCGCGCAATTCGTCGCTGGGTGTTTGTCCGGCAAAGAACGCGAAGCGTTTAAGGCGCATCTCGAGGGAGGCTGCGAATCCTGCGAGGAGGCCATCCGATGGTACCGTGGTCTGTCGAGCATGCTTCAGAAAGACCATCGATTCGAGCCGCCGGAGTCGTCTGTTCGCGGGGTCGTGGATGCCTTCCGTCTGCAGAAATCCAAAGCGATCCACCTCGTCTGCAGGGTGGCGGAGAAGCTCTTTGATAGCCTGACCGATCCCTTGCCGGAAGGTGTGCGGCAGCTCGCGGCGACGGAGCGTCAGGTTCTCTACCAGGCGGACGAAATGCAACTCGATTTGAAGATTGACAAGACCAACGATGAGCGCGAGCGCATGATCATTGGACAGCTACTCCCCCGACCCCTCGCACCCGCGGGAAACCTCAGCCTCTCGAAAGTGATGCTGCGGGAGGGTGAGCGAATCGTCCAGTCGACCTATACGAACGAACTGGGTGAATTCATTCTCTGTGTGGTGCCTCGCGGATCGTACGACCTGGAAATCCTATTAGCAAACTCACGGAAGGTCCTCGTGCCCAATGTTCCCTTGGGTTAGGATCCAGCAAAACCAGGGTAGGCCATAGTGAAGGGATTCCCTCAACAGCAGCAGAACACTCCCCACGCACCAGAAATCCGACCTGACACAATTCCGAAGGATTCATTTTTTCCAATGGTTCGAGGAGAGAGATCATTATGACATTTCATAAGAAATGGGTGTCGATTTGGCTGAAGAGTCTGGTTCATGTATCCCTGTCGGCTTTGGTCGTTTTTTTCCTCGGGGTGAGTACGGGATATGCGAGACCGTCGGCAAGGAACCAGGGGATCATTACCCTGGAGCACGGCGCTTCTCTACATGGCGTACTCAAAGCCTGTCAAGCCCGCGTCGTCCGACCACTGACTCGCGGCGAATCTTACGTGATTCAGGCGACTGACCAAGCCTCGGCCTCGGCATTGGTGGATCGATGCTCCAAGGTTCCGGGCGTGGAGAGCGCCGAGATTAACCACGCTCTCTCGATCCGGTCCCGTCTGAAGAACCGGGTGGGGGCGTTGAACCAGTCGACGGTTGCTTTGCTGAACCAGTCGACCGTGGCCCTGTTGAACGAGGCGGCATTGGCCAACTATTTTGGGGCGACCGTAAGGGCCAGTTACGCCAGCCAGCCCGCTCTCACCGTGCTTGGAAATGATCAAGCCCATACGGTTTCAACCGGTGTGGGAATGGTGGTGGCCGACATCGATAACGGTGTCGATCCGGATAATTCCGTCCTCAAAGGGGTGTTGGCAGATGGCTATAATTTCGTTGACGACAATCAAGATGTCAGCGAATGGAACGGCTTGGACCAATCCACCGTGGCCCTGTTAAATCAGAATCAATCCTTGGGGCTTGACCAGTCCACCGTTGCCCTCCTGAACCAATCCACCGTGGCCTTGTTGAATCAATCCACCGTGGCCCTGTTAAACCAATCGACCGTTGCTCTCTTGAACCAGTCGACCGTCGCTCTGCTGAACCAGTCCACCGTGGCTCTGTTAAACCAATCGACTGTCGCTCTCCTGAACGAGTCCACGGTCGCCCTGCTGAACCAATCGACCGTCGCCCTGCTGAATTCGTTGCCGCCGGACTTCGGGCACGGAACCATGGTCGCCGGTCTGATCCATGCCGTGGCGCCAGACGCCCGTATCCAGCCCCTAAAAGCATTTAGCGCCGATGGCACAGGAAACCTCTCTGATGTGGTGAATGCGATTTACTACGCGACCGATCATGGCGCCAACGTGATTAATATGTCGTTCTCGTTTTCGGAGGATTCTCATTCCTTAAAGAAGGCCATCAACTACGCGCTCGATCATCAGGTCATTCTGGTGTCTTCCATGGGCAACGATGGGGAAGAAACCGCGGATGTTTTTCCCTCAGCTTACCAGGGGGTCTACGGGATCGCTGCGACGGATAATCAGGACATCATTGCACCGTTCTCAAATTTTGGGAGCGTGACTTCCTATGCGGCTCCCGGCGTGAATCTTGTCACGTTCTTCCCTGGAGGGCACTACGCGATGGTTTCCGGCACCTCTTTTTCGAGTGCTTTGGTCTCGGGTGTGGCCGCCCTGAGCGCATCTGCGGGCGGACCCGCCACCGGGCAGTTCTCCGCAGCATTGGCCCAGGCGGCTGTCCCCATCGATCCCCTGAATCCCGGGTTTGAAAAGAAACTGGGAGGAGGGCGGGTGGATGGAGCCCAGACCGTCGAAAACATGGTGTTGCCAAAGTAAAAGAGAACCCAGATAAATCCCGTGGGAGACACCACTTCTCCAAAATATCCTGAGCCAGAGGTCCCGAAACCTTCGCGCCAAGTCGCCGGGGCTGTGGGCAGAGATTACTGCGGTATGCCAACCGCCGCAGGGGAGGCGCGCCGTTTCCTCCTCTCGGCGGTCGATTCATTGGTGGCCATGCTCGACCTCAAGGATCAATGCACGGGCGTCCATGGGGCGCAGATGAGCAGTTGGGCGCTTGGGATGACCAAGATGCTCGATTTGACCCCCCAGGAGATTGAAGACATACAGATTGCCGCAACCTTGCACGATATTGGCAAGGTCGGGATCCCCGATGCCATCCTCAAGAAGGAGGATCCGCTCCAACCTGATGAATGGAAGCTAATGAAGAAGCATCCCGAATACGGGTGGGCGATCACGAAGGAGATCATCGGGATGGAAAAGGTCAGCCTGTACATCCTTCATCATCATGAAAACTACAACGGCAGAGGGTACCCGGCCGGCCTGAAGGGGGAAGGGACGCCACTGGGTGCCCGCATCATTACCATCCTCGATTGTTTTGACGCCATGACGCATGATCGCCCCTATCGAAAAGCGTTTTCACTCGACCAGGCCATGACTGAATTGAAGAAATGCTCGGGAGAGCAATTTGATCCCGGACTGGTCGGACTTTTCACCGAATATATCCTCCTTAGCTCCCCTCAGAATTAACCTGCTTGGACTTCCTGCCTCCGGCTTTTCCAGTTTTTTCGATTGAAAAAGAATGTCCGCTGCGCCACAATGAAATCGTTGGCAAGGGATTTGGGGATTCACAGACAGCTTTGGGTATCCGATACAGTTATGTAGAGAGTGTACCGTGTCTTCTTGCCTTGAGAACCTTCTGACCTGCTTACTGTGCGGAGCGGCATTGAAGGGTAGAAAAGCTCTTTGGGACCTGGCCGGGTAGCCTTCCGAACGGACTTTGACGCCGCTTTCTGCTCGAAGTCACTCCGTGGGGACGATATTTTTCCTGTACCATTACATACCTTGCATTGAGTCTATAAATTTTTTGTTACCAGGCCAGAGTCGGCTAAGTTTTTCTTGTATCGATGCCGGAACTGGCAGGTTCCGACGCTGACCCAGGCATTGAGGGAGTGCACAGAATCCTGAATCGGCACGGGAGATGGAAGCTGTGCAGTAGCAGGTTTCATCCGGGACGAGAGCCCATGACCCCCGCCAATGTGAAGAGGCCATAAATCCCATGACAGTTGACCTGAATAATGCGGCGATGAAGTGGGAGGACTCGCAACTGGTCCGCGAGTGTTTGGGCGGAAATGAGGAAGCCTGGTCAGCGCTGATTGACAAGTACAAGAACCTGATTTATTCCATCGCCATGAAGTACCATGCGGCCCCGGAAGATGCCGCGGATATCTTCCAGGCAGTGTGTATGGATCTTTACTCGGAGCTCCCACGACTCCGGAAAGTAGAATCATTCCGGTCCTGGCTGATCACAATGGCCACCCACAAGGCGTTTCACTGGAAGCTGAAACAGCGGCGCCAGTCGAGCCGGGAAATCAGCGACGGGGATGAGGCGGAAATTGCCGACGAACCCACCGTGTCGCCTGCACTGATGGAGGAAGTCGAGAAGGAGCAGATCGTTCGGGAGGCCATTGCCAGCCTTTCCGAGCGTTGCCAGCAATTGATACAACTTCTTTTTTACGAGCATCCCCCCATCCCCTACCGTGATGTGGCGCAAAAGCTCGGTCTGGCCACCGGCTCCCTGGGGTTCATTCGCGGTCGATGCCTGGGTCGCCTGCAAAAGGCCCTGGAGGAGAGAGGCTTCGAGGAGTGATTGTGCCGATCAATAGAAAGCGCACGGAAAGCTTCGTGGCTCGTTTAGTGCGTCTTCGCAGCCCTGCGGCGCGGCTGAAACTGTTGCGGAAGGATCACGTGCTCCATCACCGCGCGGGGGTGGAGCTTCTTTATGAGGAAGCACTGAAACGGGCGCATGTTGACCTTCGACAGGCCGAGCGGCTAGCCCATGCGGCCCGGTGGATAGCCAACCACATCGACGATGATGTCGCCCGCGCCCAAAGCCTTCGGGTGATGGGACATTTGCGATTCCTGGCCGGAAATTACAAGCAAGCGCTGGGCGATTACGAGGTGGCGCTTCGGATTTTCAGGCGTCTGCACAAGGAACTTGAAGTGGGACGCACGCTCAGTGGCGCGATGCAAACGCTCATCTACTTGGGCCGCTACGACCAGGCGTTAAAGTGGGCCGAGAAAGCCCGGACGATTTTCAGGAAGGCGGGGGACCGTGCACGACTGGCGCGTCTTGAGGGCAATATTGGGAACATCCTTTATCGCCAGGATCGATTCGCCGAGGCGTTGAAACTCTATCAGCATATTCTTCGAGAATTCCGGCGCTGGGGCGAGAAGGTGGATGTGGCTGCCGCGCTCAGCAACATCGCGGTTTGCAATATCAGCCTGAATGATTTCACCCGCGCGGAACAGGTCTATCAGGAAGCCCGGTCCTATTGCGAATCGCATCAGATGCCCTTGCTCGTCGCCGAAGCAGACTACAACATCGCCTACCTGTATTACTTGCGCGGAGAATACACCCGGTCCATCTCGATGTACCAGGCAGCGCGTGAACATTGTGAGAAGGTGGGGGATGCCTATCACCGCGCGCTCTGCGATCTGGATCAATCGGAAATGTATCTGGAGCTGAACCTGAGCGAGGAGGGGAGCCAGCTCGCCGGACAGGCCTTCAACAGTTTTAAAACCCTGGGGATGGGGTACGAGGCCGCCAAGGCGATGACGAATCTCGCCATCGCCGCCAGCCACCGAAATCAGTTTTCAATCGCCTTGCAGTCATTCCGCAGGGCCCGTCAACTCTTTATTCGTGAACGAAATCACCTCTGGCCTGCCTTGATTGACCTTTACCAGGCCCTGGTTCTTTTTAGTGCGAATCGGCCCTCCAAGTCGCGACTTCTCGCTCAATCCGCCTTGAAATTTTTTGCCCGGACTTCTTTGTCCGCGAAGGCGGCCTTATGTGAGCTCTTGCTGGCACGCTTGCATCTTCAGACGGGCAATACCCGCCGCGCCCTCGAGGTGTGCCGTGCCGCGCTTAGAAGGGTAAAGGGGAACGAGACCCCCGCCCTGGGTTATCAGGCCTACTTTGTGTTGGGCCAGATCCAAGAGGCCCGGGGAGATCAGGAGGCAGCGAAGAAGGCCTACCTGGAGGCGCATTCACGACTGGAGAACTTGCGCAGTCAGATTCGAGCCGAGGAACTGAAAATTGCCTTCCTTAAAGACAAGCTCACAATCTATGAAAGCCTATTCTGGATGTGCGTGAGCGGGGACGGCCGGAGTGATGATCCCGGGGCCGCTTTTGCTTACATTGAACAGGCAAAATCCCGCAGCCTCGCTGACTTGATAGCATTTCGCGCCCAATCCTTGCCGGCGCCGAAGACTTTCCACCTCCACCGCGTGGAACAGGCTCGCCGCCTGCGTGAAAAATTGAACTGGTATTACCACCAGATCGATTTGCAGGGGATGCTTCAGTCGGATCGGAACCATCGAAGCGTTAAGCAACTCGGTCGGCATGCGCGTGAGGTGGAGAACCGGTTGCTGAAGACCTTGACCAGTCTGAGATCCACGGATTTGGAATTCAGCTCCTTGCAGGATGCGGGATCAATTAGCCTGGAAAATATCCAGACCAAGATCCCGGCGGACACGCTCCTGGTGGAATATTTTCGGGCACGCGAAACCATCTATGCCTGCCTCCTGTCCCGTGAGCATCTCGAAATCGTCGCTGTGGCGTCGGCTCCCAAGGTCCGGGATATTTTCCGGTTGTTGCAGTTTCAGCTCTCCAAATACCGGCTCGGGCCGGAGTATGTCCACACCTTCGAAGCGTTGCTCCACGAAGCCACTCAGACGCATTTATTGGAGCTCTACCAGGAACTGCTGGCTCCCATTCGAAGAAAGCTCCACGCCTCTCATCTCATCGTGGTCCCGCACGGTTTCCTTCACTATCTTCCTTTCCATGCCTTGTTTGATGGGCGACGATATCTGATTGATGATTTCACGATTTCCTACGCCCCCAGTGCCAGCGTTTATTTTCTATGCTGTTCAAAGCAGACAAAACCTGAAAACCGATCGCTCATTCTCGGAATTCCCGATGCCCTCGCCCCCCAAATCTCGGACGAGGTTCAGGCCGTGGCGGCGGCACTTCCAAACCCGCAGCTCTTTATGGGAGGGGAAGCCAGCGAGCAACGGCTTCGAATGCTCGGGTCAAGCTGCCGGTATCTCCATATCGCCACACACGGGCTGTTCCGCCAGGACAATCCCATGTTTTCGGCCATCCGCCTCGGGGACTCGATGCTCAGTTTGTTTGACCTTTATCACCTCAACCTCTCGTCTGAACTGGTGACCTTGAGCGGTTGTGCCACCGGGTCAAACGTTGTGGTGGGGGGAGATGAACTCCTCGGGTTGGTGAGGGGACTGTTGTATGCGGGGGCGCAGGCAGTTCTCGTCACCCTGTGGGATGTGAATGATCGAAGTACCGCCGAGTTCATGAAATCCTTTTACTCTCATCTTCAGGGCAGCCCCAACAAGTCCGCGGCCGTTCGGCAGGCGATCCAGCAGCTCAGGAAGGATTATCCGCACCCCTATTACTGGGCTCCGTTTGTGATGATTGGAAATGTGTTGCCGGCTGAGGAATCGCCGGCACCCGCTTCGGCACCCGTCTCTTAAACATGTAGAGCTCCTGCTCGACGGAAAGACTCACCTGAATCCATAATCAACAAGATCGAGGGATCCGTTTTTGGTTTGGCCTCCCTAAACTTCCCCCCTCCTCATATTCCATCCCGGGTGGCTATATTTTCTGGGAACCCCGGACACCCTATATTGGACGAATAGAAAAAATCACACCGCCGGTTCCTGACCCAGGGGGATTGTTGTTACGGAACCCTCAATAAGCGATCCACTCGAAGAGCACAATGCCCTTTGAAGTGGCCACGCTACGGGTGCGAGAACTGAGGCGGTTACTTTGAACAATTTGACAGAAAGGAATGACCATGAATACATTAAACAAAACAAATAGAGGACTTAAGATTCCTACATTAGTCCTGATCCTGAGTTTTGCTTTCGCAACCCAGGGAGTGCTGTTTGGCAGCGACAACGAGATTGAATTCAAGGGCAGAATCACACAGATTGAAAGGACCTCCGCGACCGCAGCGAAGCTCACGGTATCCTTGAGCACACCCACTTCAGGAGGACCACAAACCCTCGTGTTGATTGATGCTCTCACAAAGATTGTCAAGGCGGGAGATGTTGCCCGATCGCTGGACGATCTGAGTGTGGGACAGTTCGTCGAAGTCAGAGGCATCTTCACATCCAAAGGCATTGATGCCCGAAGGTTTGAAGTTCAGGCTGAAAATGTAGCTGAGAATGAATTTCGGATCCGCGGTGCCATTGATGATATGAGTTTGGACAGCGGCACGGCAAGGTTGACCATCGGGGGTTCGAGCCTTTCGGTCAACGCATCAGCGCATATTCGAAATCGCGAGGATGGTCGGGATCTCCAGCCAGGCGATTTGAGCGCAGGCCAGTCCGTGGATGTGGACGGATTCATGCAGAACGGCCAACTGACCGTCACCCAGGTGGAGGTAGGTCAAAAAATGGAAGATCAGGCTGAGCTTGAATTCCATGGGACCATCACCGCGATCAACGGGGATGCCATAACCATCGAGATCGCCAAACAACCCTCGATCAGCGTCGTTGTCAATAAAACGGGAAGCACGCGGATTGAAGGAACCCTGGCTCCTGGTGTAGAGGTGGAAATCAAGGGCATGATGGCAAGAGATTTCACCATCGTCGCCCAAAAAATCGAAGCGGAGGGGGCTGCGGAAGCAGAGATCGAACACCCGGGAGGTGATGACCATGGCGGTGCGGGAGCGGCGGCCAATAATGTCCCTCTAGATATCTCCAGAGAGATTCAATTGAGTCCGACTGCGAATGCTCCCAAGGAAGCCGAAGGGCAGGCGGAGGTGGAATCAGAATCTCAAGAGGGGCATGTCGCGCAAAAGCTTAAAGTGAAGGGGAACCAGTTGGCTCCCAATTCGAGTTTCAGCGTTGCTGTCACCGTCAATGGAAGCCCGGTCAATGTGGGGTCATTCACGACGGACAATCGCGGACGAGGTGAGCTGGATCTGCAATGTAGCGCAACCTGTCAGGGCTTCTCCTCAGTACTCGATATTCGCGCGGTCCAGGTCTTAAGTGGCGCCCTCGCAGTTTTACAGGGATCGTTCTAGACGGTGAGGGATGTTTGTTCGGGGCCTTCTCAGGATGCTCCTTTCATGTCATGAGAAGGCCTCTTAATGCCCGCAAGGTCAACCCTAGGCTAAATCCCGTCTCAGACTTGAACAGAGAGACCGAACCCTGAGTATCTCGGTACCACCCCGGCAGTGGTGGTCTTCGAGGGCTGATCCGACACTCAAGGATCAACAGTTTGGGCAAACTTTTAAGGGATGATCGGCGAGTTACTACATTGAATAAATTGAGTGGAGACCCGGTACGATGGTTAAGGTGCGGTTTTCCCCAGATCTGAAGAATTTTTTCATGTTGGCTATATTTTTATTCGCCACAAGCCACCCTCATACGATGGAGGCTAAATGTTTGACTTTTCAGCAGAAGTTGACCTCCTAAGGGATTCAGATGGGAGAAAGGGTTCAGATAAGATGTTTATTTTATGGTATTTGGATGCCGCTATTAACATTCAATGGATCGAAATCAGCAGTGTCGACCCTCTCTTACTTAGAGCCTAAAGAAGTGAGTCAACCGATGTATAATCAGATGGATAACAAAGTAATCCTAGATTCGGATTGGCTAACGGCTGTTTTCTCAAAGACGAGTTCTCCGATGACAAGTACAAGATACTTTCGGGCGGAACTTGTTGCGAAATTAGCCAGGGGTGGCAAATGAAGCACTATGACATATCGGAATGGAGCGATTTTGTTCGGGGCTTGACCCAGGGAACAGATCGCGTCGCAATGGAAAAGCACCTGGAGACTGGCTGCTCCAAATGTCAACGCTCAGAGCGTCTACTCCACGGCTTGGTGAGGATTGCCAGCGCCGAAGTGCAATTTCAGGTTCCCCAACCGGTCGAGCATCTCGCAAAAGCAATCTTCGCAATGCAACAACCTGAAAAACTCAGCCGTCTCCCACGTTTTGTTCCAAAGTTGGTTTTTGACAGCTTCCATAGCCCATTGCCGGCTGGGGTACGTTCCCGACAGGGGATGACGCGGCAAGCAATGTATCGGGATCACGCAGCAAATTTCTCCCTCGATTTGCGGTTGGACCACGAGCCAGGGTCCTCTCAGGTGGTCCTGGTGGGTCAGATTGCCAATTTTAAGGAACCCGCCAAACGACACTCGCATGTGCCCATTTTCCTTTTGTCTGGAAGGGATATCGTGGCTCGGACCGTCAGCAATCAATTGGGCGAATTCCAGTTGGAATGTCTGGCGAAGAAGCGCTTGCGGCTTTGTGTCCCCATCAATGACATGGAAAGCACCCGGCTTATGGAAATATCCCTGAACCAACTTGTGAAAGGGAATCCGACCGAGAGAGGGCAATCAAAGCCGAAGCGAGCGACGAAGAAGGACGAGTAATAAGCGTGTGGGTTGAAAATGGCTTTTCGCATTTTGGAGGGCCACAGTGGAGGGGAGCATGCATCAGGCGCTTAAAGAACTCATAGGGGTAGGCCTTTGTTGTGGGATTATCGGGGTGACGAGGTTGATGGAAGTCTCCTTGAGCACGTTCTTATGGGAAGAGCCTCCGAGAAGAATCCTGCACAAGCTCTTTCACACTATGGGTAGATCTTAAAAGGCCCATGGTTCTTGAACGACGTTGCAATAAGAGCAGAGAGAACCCTTCTTTGAGGGAACTGTATAGGATGGAATAGACCATGGGACCTAAGGTGAGACGGACCATATGCTTTGCGCTTTGCCTGGCATTATGCTTAATTGTCATCCCACACGGAAACTTCGCTAAAAACGATCCTGCGAGCGGTTCCCTCCAATTTCAAGCCGTAACAGCAAGCAATCTTTTCATCTTACGAGCTTCCGCTGCTATAAAAGACAGCATCTGCGACAGGAATGGCCTCCAGTTTCTCCGTGGGGTGGACACCCCCGGACATGACGTTTTTCTAGTGAGTGGACCCGTCGGAACCGATCCCGTGGTGGTGGAGGATAGGGTCAAATCGGATTCTTCGGTTCAGAGCTTTGAGCAGGTGGGGGACGTCTTCGTTCCAGAAGCGCTTGCAGGTGCAAATCTAAGCCAGTCGACCGTAGCCTTCCTCGATGCACTGAGCAACACGTCCACAGTTTCCTTTTCGGGAGATCTCGTCAGGGCGAGCTATGTCAATCAGCCAGCGGCGACCACGATCAACTTGGCAAGCGCCCAAGCCTTAGGGGGCGGCGTGGGAGTCGTTGCGGTGATCGACACGGGCGTTGACCCCCATCACCCCGCCTTGAGTCGATGGCTTGTACCGGGTTTTGACTTTGTACACAACGTCGCCGGTAATGCATCAGAGTGGAGCGATCTCACACAATCCACGGTGGCGTTTCTCGATCAGTCCACCGTGGCTTTCCTTGATCAAACCAATTCCGCGGTCTTGAACCAGTCCACCGTGGCCTTCCTGGATCAATCCACGGTGGCTTTTTTAGATACGAATAAGCCCCCTGCCGCATTTGGCCATGGCACTATGGTAGCAGGCATTGTGCATCTGGTCGCCCCCACCGCCAAGATCATGCCTTTGAAGGCGTTTCAAGCGGATGGTAGCTCAAATACATTTGATATCATCCGGGCGATTTACTACGCGGTCGACAATGGCGCTAATGTCATTAATATGAGCTTCAGCTTGGTGGGTTCCTCCCAGGAATTCGTCAGGGCGGTCAACTATGCTACTGATCATGGAGTGATTTGTGTCGCGTCAGTCGGTAATGACGGGACGGATCAGTTAAAATATCCGGCTGCTCTACGAAACGTGATTGGAGTGGCATCGACGAACAATCTTGATGTACGCAGCACGTTTTCCAACTTCGGCTCTGGTTTGGTGACCCTGGCGGCACCCGGCGAAGGGATCATCACAACCTATCCTGGTGGCCATTATGCGGCCGCCTGGGGAACCTCCTTCAGTACTCCCTTCGTGGCCGGGTCCCCCAGTTTGTTGCTTCAATTTGATCCCAGAACTGACTTCTTTCGAGGCGTTGATGCGCTTTCTCACGCAAAAGAGCTCACTAGCGATTTGGGGTATGGGAGACTTGATGTTTATAAGGCTCTAATCTCCAGATTTAAGTCACCTGGCAAGTAGCGTTCTAATATCAATCACAAGTCCCCGGGTTGTGTTCAATTTTGAGTCACAACCTTAAGGATCCACAGAGGCGTTCGACTAAGGACGCCTCTTGTTTTTTTAGAGAGACTTTTTCAGAAGCAGCTTTGATTGAGTGAGATATTGGAGCAATCCCCGGAACAAAGCTGAATCTCAGTATAAAAATTCTCAATGTGGCCAACCTTTGGACACGATATTGCAGAATCTTGCTCTGTCCAGAGATTCGCACATCTGACCCGCCATGGATTTCAGGTTGAGTAATAACAAATTTGGCCACAATTTTTTGATAGTGTTCCAGATTGAATCATAAGGGCAATTGGCAGGGATGTTTCAAGAACAAATCGCCCCTTAAGGTCATAGGTAACATGGACAAATTAAACTACTGTTACTAAAAGACATAGCTTTAATTTTTGCGGGGGCGTTACATGAGAATTTAAAAGTGAAATGTGATGTGGTATTTGGAGCAATAATTGCACAGATTGTTGTGGTCATAATTAAACTCGGAGAAGGTGTCATGGGACAAACAGTGAGGTCGTACTTAAGGATCGCAATTATTCTCGCGGTGGTTTTGGTCATTTTCCCCTTTCAGGCTCTTGCGGCGAGTCCTGACATTTGCATACTTCGGACGAGTGCTGCGTCTTTGCAGACTGTCTTAGACAAATACAATCTGCAACTGCTTGGTTCGGTTGATGGATCTCACGACCTCTACCTGGTCCAGGAACCTGCCGATGTCCCCCCCGGAACTATGGATGCTTTGGTCAGAGCTGACGCGGCAGTCCAGAATTTTGAGGAGCTCGTTCCCGCCATCATCCCCGAGGGTCCGGCAACGCTCCAATCGGCTACAATGAACTCAGCGACAAGCGGGCTCCCCACTGTCGCCTCCAATCGGACCTATGTCTCATTGGCAGGTGATTCGGTATGGAGTGTTTACGCCAACCAGCCCGCCGTCAACCTTATCAACCTGAACAGTGCCCGCCAAATCTCCACGGGCAAAGGGACGATTGCCATCATCGATACGGGCATTGATCCTAGGCATCCCGTGTTGAAGAGATGGATTACGACCGGCTATGATTTCGTAAACAATATTGTGGGATCTGCTTCGGAGTGGACGGATCTGAACCAATCCACGGTGGCTTTCCTGGATCAGTCCACGGTGGCTTTTCTGGATGGCAGTAATCCTGCCATCTTGAATCAGTCTACGGTAGCCTTTCTGGATCAATCCACAGTGGCCTTTCTCGACACAAGTGCCATCCCCGGCGCGTTTGGACACGGCACCATGGTGGCAGGAATCGTCCACCTCGTTGCACCCACCGCAAAGATCATGCCCTTGAAGGCCTTCCGGGCCGATGGAACCTCGAACAGTTACGACATTATCCGTGCGATCTATTACGCTGTGGATCACGGCGCCGATGTCATCAATATGAGTTTCAGTATGGCCAGTCCCTCCACGGAGCTGGTGCGCGCCATTAATTACGCGGCGGACCACGGGGTCATTTGCGTGGCATCAGCTGGAAATTTGGGGTCCGACACCCTTTCTTTCCCAGCCGCTTTGAGAAATGTGATTGGCGTTGCTTCTACTACCTCCGCCGACTTGCGCAGCCAGTTCTCCAACTTTGGGTCCGGCCTCGTGGCCTTGGCAGCGCCCGGTGAAGCGATCGTTACCACCTACCCCGGCGGCCACTACGCCGCTGTTTGGGGGACTTCCTTCAGCGCACCTTTTGTATCCGGTGTTCCCGCGTTGCTTCAACAGTATTACTCGAACACAAACTACAATTCGAGCATGAATTCACTCTCCCACGCTAAACAACTCACGACCGACCTTGGGTTTGGGAGAGTCGATGTCTATCAGGCGTTAACTTACAACTGGAAAAACAACTAGAAGATTTGATCTTTCACAAGGCCTGCCCGTTTCTCCGAGCTTCTCCTCTGGGGCCTCTCGCTGCATGGATGGGCCAGGTTATTGAAATTCGTAAGAAAACCCCCAGTACCCCTGCCAACTGTCATTTCTCAACGACTGTTCTCAATAAATACCATTGTTTGAGTAACCGCCCGGGTTCCAGAACTCCCTCACGTTCTCGAACGTCAGTTCGGGAGAAGTCACTGTAATCTTTACATTTTCACGCGACACGGAAAGATGTGAGAGAAAACGATTCTTCTAACCAGCCCCATCGGGGACTTTCCTTGATCGACTATACGCCCTCGACGGGGTGATTAATTGCTCCGTGGCATAGCATGATGTGTTGAGGTGGACTTAGAAGACCGATTCTTTGCGCTTTTGACCCAGGGGAGTCTCCTTTTTCAAGGTCTTTAGAATCCCAGTCCGCGCGGTCCGAACCGTTTCATTTTCCCCCCTATAACAGCCTTGTTAATACAACAACAACAGACCAGGATTCTTATAGGTAGGGGGATTTGTATTCCACCTCCAGGGAGTATTCACTCCCCCTCCGATGTTAAAGCTGCCTCACAATGTCTTTTTTTGCAAACTTTCATTGATACGGACAAGTCTCGATACTCAAGTTTAAGATTTATTTGGATTTCCACGATGAATCTCTTTGGTCTGCTATATCTTTTGAAGGATTACCTACCCTATATAGTCTTGAGGCGAACAGATTTGCTCATGTTCGGTGGCTGTGACGGAGGGGGCAAAATGTGGAATCCGGTAGAACCTAAAGAAGGATTGAATAGGGGGATGATAAGCTCACTTTCCTCAAAGCCCACCTCGGTCCAGCAGAGGCATGTGCACCTCCTCTTTTGGAGGGGTTTATGAGACTTGAGCGGGAACTCCAAGTGGCAATGGCCCTAGCCCTCCAGGCAGGAGAGGTCTTGTGGCGACACCAGTCGCGGCGGGACAAAGTGGAATACAGGACTAATGGTGAAATTGGAACCGTAGCCAGTCTTCAAGCCGACAGCGTGATTCGGGCGGGGCTGCAAGCCGCTTTTCCGGCCGATTCAATTTTCTCCGAAGAGACACCCGATACGCTGACCCGGCTGTCGAGTTCACGTGTGTGGATTGTTGATCCTTTGAATAGCACGGCGAATTTTTTGGAGCTGGGTAATGAATACTGTGTTTCGATCGGGCTTTCGATCCTCGGTCAGGCCGTTCTCGGAGTGGTCTATAACCCGTCGCGGGATGAGCTGTTCGCCGGATACCTGAGCCGCGGAGTGGCGCTGAATGGTTCTCCGGTAAGAGTGACTGAAGTCAACGAGGTCGAGCAGGCTCGGATAACAGTCTCAAGAAAAGAATGGCGGCGCGGGCTGGTCATGTTGTCCAACACGCTCCGGATCGAGCCCCTGTCCAGTATGCCCTACAAGCTCGCGCGAGTGGCTGCGGGCCTGGATGATGGGGTGTTTTCCCTGACGCCGGGCAAGGAATGGGGGACCTGCGCGGGCGTGGCCCTGGTGCTGGCGGCGGGCGGTCGAGCGAGTCTGCTGGATGGCCGCAAGATCGGATTCAATCGCTTTAATCTGCGACAGCCGCTTGGGATGGTGGCGGCCGGTTCCCAATTGCATCCCCTCCTGATTGAGAGAGTGCGCGACCTGCCTCCCACCATCTGGGATGAATGCGGAGGACTCTGCCGCAAAACCGAGGATGCGTGGATGGCACTGCTGGAGGAGCGGGAACCAAAAGGCGATGGTCGGGACAATATGTGAGGTATTGACCCACGTCATTGCTCCGTGGGCCGATTGAGGGAAGGCCCTCTCCCCTTCCCTCAAGCAAGGCTTTATCAAGGCGCGCTAGGGAGAATAGAAGGGATCGAAGGCGAGGAAAGTGATTGGCTAGGCTTGAGGATCGAGGTCAACTCCAGGGGGTTTCGTCATGATGGAAAAGGTCATTATAGAACTAGCAGCTTTGTTTTGGGCCTCTGGAATTGTTTCCTTGATGGTAGCCAAAATGTTGTTTGACAGGTACATCCGAACCCAGGAATCTTCAGGCAAGGCTGGTTCGAGCCCGATTAATTCTCCAGCCCCCGCGTACGAAAAGGGAGCCGGACGATTTAGCGCTGTGATCGGGATCCAAGGGCGAAGCTGAAACTTAATTTGATATCGAAGGGAAAAGTCAAAGGCCAGGGGAATTCAGGGAAGGGTTTGAGCACATCTCAGGAGCGGACCATTGCTGTTCTGATTTGGGTTGACCAGGTCTATGCGCTTTCATCTCCAAGGGGGTTATCTATGACTGTCGGAAAGCTTTTGAGATTGAACTCTGAGGTCTCTCGACTTGTGGAGTTCTTTGGTTATAACGAGGAGTTCAAGCGTCAGTACGCTTCTTGGTTGATGAAGCTCGGGGAGTGCATTGTCAATGAATGCATCTCTGAACAACTGGATCTGGATATGCCGCTCGGCGAGTCGGCACAAAAGGTCTTTGAGGAGTTTAAACATTGGCTTTCCTCGCTCCCCGAACTCCAGGGGGTGTGCGATTTGGGCACGGATGGGGGCATTGAGAAGGAAAAAATCTGCCAGTATCTCCTCAGTCAGCTCCCGGAAGATGAGCACAAGAGACTCGAAGAAAGGGTTTTCAAAGACGATCGAATTCTGGAAGACCTGGAGGTCTTAGAGGATTCAATGGTCCGCAAGTACATCCACAAGGAACTTCCTCCAAATGAGTTGATTCGATTTGAAAGGATTTATCTGGCCACCGACAGGGGAAGAAAAAAGGTATGGCTGGCGCAAGCGCTCCATGCCTTCGCCCAAAGCCGGCCCAATAATGATCCGCAGGAGGGTGAAAGGAAGCCTCAATAATCTCCGCAATCCTCCTCCCCAATTTCCGCTTTTCATGTTGAAAAAGGAATTCTGTTGCGTCACAATACTCCCCTTCGAAGAAAGACCTCTGCATTTGTCGGCCAGTTCAAATGAGAATTTGAGATCCTGATTTGAGGGCCTTTCATCATCCCTTTACGTCCCGGATATCCTGCGTCCAAAGGAGTCCCGAGCCATGAGTGAATCGAAGAGTCCCGAAAACCCTCTCATCCCTCCGGTGTCACGTCGCGATTTCATGGCCACCGTCGGGATCGGCGTAGCTTCCGCAGCCGTCCTTGAAGCCGGAGCGACCGGCGCCGCGCCTGTAACAGATGCCCTTGCCCTCGAACCCACCGAGGGTAGAGCTCACCTTGTCCCGATTTCATTGTGGATTAATGGGACCAAATACGAGCTTGGGGTAGAGCCCCGATGGACGCTGGCTACTGTTCTGCGTCGCGAACTGGGACTCACCGGCACGAAAATCGTTTGCGACCGGGGAGAGTGTGGCGCCTGCACGGTGGTGCGTGACGGTCAGCTCGTTTATTCCTGTATGAGCCTGGCGCTGGAATGCGACCAGTCCCGGATTGAAACCATCGAAGGCGTTGCCCTTGACGGGAAGCTGCATCCTCTCCAACAGGCCTTTATCGACCATGATGCGCTGCAATGCGGTTATTGTACGCCGGGCATGGTGATGGCCTTGAAGCATTTCCTGGATCACCAGCCCCACCCCACGCTCGATGAGGTGAAGGAGGCTTGCGCCGGCAACTTGTGCCGCTGTGGGACCTATCCGAATGTCTTTAAGGCCGCGCTCGAAGCAGCACAGAAGATGAAGCCCACGTAAAATTTTGGGACGTGGGGCAGACGTCTCGTCTGCCCCTTGGGGTTTGGACGCTGAAGCCTGCTTTGTGAAAGAGCGCAGATTGGCGGCCAATGACACATCTCGACTGCCAGGGAACTCGTAGCATTAGCGCGCGGAATGGTTAGCTTTAAGCTCGGAGGGTGGAGGCAGAAAGAGAACAAGAATCCGATTAGGCGCGGAGCGCCGCTGCGCGCGGCGCATGGCCGCACCTGTTGAAGCACCGCCCTGGCGGCAAGCTCCCTGAGGCCCAAAGGGCAGCCCGATTGTTACCCCCCTTAGGCGCGGAGCGCAGTCAGATTGTAGCCCCATCTGAGCTCAGCGTTCTTTGCGGAGCGAGGGTGGGGTGAGGGAAGAAGAAAGGCTCAGAGCCCCGCTTGCGGGGTGACAGAGATCGTTCGATTGAATTCTGGAGATTCTGATATCCGCTGCGGATCTTGAGCCACAGATCCCCATGGAGATATTCAAATGCCGAAGAAAGTCAAAACCACGGTTGAGTTCGAAGGACGTGTCAGCGAAATCCTCGTCGATGTTCCCGACATCGAGACACCTCTCTGGGGCAACGATGCTGAATTGGATATCGTGGGCCATCCTGTCCCGCGGGTCGATGCCGATCAGCGAGTGACCGGAGCAGCAAAATACACCTCAGACATTTTGCTTTCCCACATGCTTTATGCCCGCATCCTGCGCAGCCCCCACCCCCATGCCTTGGTGAAAGGGATTGATGCATCCCAGGCCGAAAAGTTGCCGGGAGTTAAGGCGGTTGGTTCTGCGTTCAATACAGACGCGATCCGGTGGCACGGGTCAAGCTCGCTGTTCGACAAAACGGTGCGCCTGGTGGGAGATGAGGTGGCCGCCGTCGCTGCCGTCGATGAGGAAACGGCGGCCGACGCACTGGAACTGATCAGGGTGGACTACGAGACTCTTCCCTTTGTCACCGACATGGAAGAGGCCATGAAAGACAACGCGCCCAAGCTTTGGCCCAATGGAAATCTCGTGGGTGGGAAGCCTTCGATCTATGAACGCGGAAGCGTATCGAAGGGTTTTGCCGAGGCTGACCTGGTCATCGAGGAAACTTTCGGAACGCAAACGGAATTGCACACCTGTCTGGAACCGCACGGGAGCGTGGCCGCCTGGGAAGGCGATAAACTCACGGTGTGGGATTCAACGCAGGGCGTCTTTAATGTCCGCGATGCCCTGGCAGCCGCCCTGGGTATTCCGTCCAACCACGTGCGTGTGATCAAGCAGTACATGGGAGGTGGATTTGGAAGCAAACTCGAATTGGGCAAGTACACGGTGATCGCGGCGCTGCTGGCACGGCAAACCCGTCGTCCCGTGAAGCTGATGCTGACGCGCGAGGAGGAGCAGTTGAATACCGGCAATCGTCCGGCAACCCTCCAACACGTCAAGGTCGGGGTCAAGAAGGACGGGACCCTCACTGCCATCGAGTTGAAATCCATCAATGCCAACGGCGCTTACCTGGGAGGCGCAGGGTGTGGCGCGCCATACCGCGAGATGTATTTGTGCCCCAACGTCCGAACTGAAGAAAATGCGGTGTACGTCAACACGGGCCGGAGCCGGCCAGCCCGCGCTCCAGGGCATGTGCAGGGCACTTTTGGCCTGGAATCCATGATGGACATCGTGGCCATAAGGATCGGCATGGATCCGCTGGAGTTTCGAAAGAAGAACTATGCCACCGTCAATCAGGCGCAGGCCAATCCCAAACCTTATTCGGCCAAACGGCTCGACCAGCTTTACGAAGAGGGGGCGAAGAAGATCGGTTGGCGGGATCGAGACAAGAGAAAAGAAGCCGGCGTTTCCTCCTCGAAGAAACGGGGGATGGGGATGGCAAGCCAGATTTGGGGAGGCGGTGGTGGACCGCCCGCCTATGCGCTGGTCAAGATCAACCGGGACGGTTCGGTGAATGTCTTCTCGGGGACGCAAGACCTTGGGACGGGGACAAAAACCATCATTTCACAGATTGCGGCTGAAGAATTGGGGATCGCTCTTGCGGATGTGGCCGTTGACCTGGGGGATACTGAGACCTGCCCCTTCTCTGGATCGAGTGGGGGTTCGACAACCGCGGCTTCCGTGGGACCGGCAGTTCGCACCGCGGCCGCTGACGCACGCCTGCAGTTGTTCGAATATGCCGCCCTGGAGTTGAAGGTGAAGCCGGAAGAGCTCTCTTCCCGACGCGGAAAGATGTTTGTGAAGGGTGATCCGCAGAAATCCATCGACTTCAAAGCGGCCGCTCGCAAGGCGGGAAACAATATGATCATTGGGAAAGGTTTTCGCGGGCCGAACCCCGAAGGTTATTCCCTCAACACCTTCGGCGCGCACTTCGCAGAAGTCGAAGTCGATACGGAAACCGGAAGGGTCACCGTGACGCGCCATGTGGCGGCACATCACAGCGGCCGCCCCTTCAATCCCTTGACGATGACCAGCCAGATTGAAGGAGGCGTCATCCAGTCGATGGGGTATGCGCTCTCCGAGCAACGCGTCATCGATCCGGCGAGTGGCATTCCTTTGAACATGAACATGGAGGACTACAAGCCGATGACCGCTCTGGATACCCCGGCGATCGAGCCCGTCCTGTTGACCGAGGTCGATGAACATTGCAACACCCTTGGGGGGAAGGGGATTGGCGAGCCACCCCGAATCCCGGCTGCCGCTGCGATCGCCAACGCGGTGGCCAATGCGATTGGCGTGCACATCAAGGAACTGCCGATCACCCCGGACAAGGTGTTGGCCGCGCTTAAATCCTCAGCGGTGACTCATAAGGCGTAGACGATGCGAGAAGTTAGGGACAGACACCTTTTTTCAAGGACGTTCGCAGGAAAGACACCAAAGCGGGTGTCTGTCCCTTTTGTTCGGGGATCATTCAACACTTTTCCATTGGAGTCGAGGTTATTGAGGATGATGAATTATAGTGACGCATGACAGCATCTAGCGGAGTGGTACGCTTAGGTAGCCGTGATCCGCTCGCTTTTTCGCGGATCACGGGCTCTTGCGACCGGCATGGAAGAACCCGGGATCCCGGCTACCATAGCTCGAGCGGGACAATTTTCATCGAGCAGAAATTGTCACTATGTTTTGAAATCCTCTGTAGATGAAATACATTCCTTTGGAGCCGCGGAGCGGTGCAAGATTGTAGCCCCGGGTGGAGCGCAGCGGAGCCCGGGGTCAGCAAGACCAATTATCGATCAAGCCCCGGAGGGGCGACAGAGTGATTTGTTGCGGACGCCATATCTCTCAAAACTAAAAATGTCATTCTTCAAGACATTTGTGCCCGATGAACAGGCACTCACGCTTGCAGGGAGGGTTTAATGAAGAATTTTCAACACTTCAATCCCGCTTCGTTGACGCAAGCCACGACAGCACTCTCGTCAAAACCGGATGCTAGGGTGATTGCCGGCGGAATCGATCTGCTGGGTGAGATGAAGAACGGAATTATCGAGCCCCGGACACTGGTGAATTTGAAGGCGCTGCCAAATCTCGATTACATCAAGTTCAGCGAGAGCGATGGCCTGCGGATCGGGGCCATGACGACGCTGGCAACTATCGAATCGCATCCGAAGATCCGGGAGCGCTTTGCCGTGCTGTCCGAGGCGGCCCACTCCGTGGCAACGCCGCAAATTCGCAATGTCGGAACCCTGGGAGGAAATCTGTGCCAGCGTCCCCGCTGCTGGTATTACCGCAATCCCGCATTTCATTGTCTCAAGAAGGGCGGCAAGGAATGCTTTTCCGTCTCCGGCGAAAACAAATACAACGCCATCCTGGGAGGGGGTCCGGTTTACATTGTCCATCCGTCGGATTGCGCCCCGGCCTTGATTGCCCTGGACGCTGAAGTCACCCTCGCTGGGCCCCGGGGATCCCGTTCCATTCCACTAGAGAAATTTTTTATCCTGCCATCGGAAAACCCGCTCCGGGAAAATCAACTGCGACCGGGCGAGGTGGTCATCGAGATTCATGTTCCTGGCGCGCGGGGGGTGGGCTCACCGTCCACGGGGGTCCATCGCAGCCTTTATTTGAAAGTGAAGGAGCGAGGTGCATGGGACTTCGCGCTGGCGAGTGCGGCGGTGAGCATGGGAACCAATGCGGGAGTGTGCCAGACGGTCTGCGTCGTACTCGGAGGAGTCGCGCCAATCCCCTGGCGCAGTCCCGAAGCCGAAAAAATCTGCATCGGGAAACGTATCGACGATGCGCTCGCCACTGAGGCCGGAAGAGCGGCCGTGGTCAACGCGGTTCCTTTAGGGAAGAACGATTACAAAGTGGATATGGCCGCCAACCTGATCAAGCGCGCGCTGCTTATGTGTGCGGATTCCTCTGCGCCTCCGCGGTGATTTACTGTTAAAGCGGCCCCAAATCTTGCAACGACGTGTTAAAATCTTTCCATGATCATTGGCATCATCCTTGCCGCCGGGGAGTCCAAGCGCATGGGGACGCCGAAGGCCCTTCTGAAGATCGGCGACCGCCCTTTTATAAACCATATTGCCACTCAACTGGAAGCTTCGCAGCTCGATCTCATTTACGCCGTACTGGGGGATAAAGCCGAACTCATCCAATCGGTCCTCGAAAGCAACGTCATCGTTCTTCATAATCCGAACTTCAAGGAAGGCCAGATTAGTTCGCTCAAGACCGCGATTGACAAGGTCCAGTACGAGAACTGCGATGGGGTCATTATTGCTCTGGTCGATCATCCCTTGATTTCGTCTGCGGTGGTTTCAAAACTCATCGAGACCTTTTACCAAAGCAAGAAGCGCGTCATCATTCCCACGCACGCAGGCAAGCGCGGACATCCCGTGCTTTACTCGCGCGAGGTATTCGCCGAGATCCTTGAAGCTCCCCCCGATCGCAACGCCAAGACCATCCGCCTGGAAAACCTCGAAGAAGCGCTGGAGGTCGAAGTCGACGACCCCGGCATTCTGGTCGACATCGATACCCCCCAGGACTACGAACGGCATATTGCCCGCGCCACGACTTCGGCTGCCATTGACAAGTGAGCACGCGCCCGGAGCTGGCGAAGTGGGCGGGCACGGCGAATATGTGCGCGAGTGCCGCAGATCTTGGGTGCTGCAGGCATGCGTTCATTGCATGCCTGCGTTGCTAGATTCCACCCGTTCTCATCCCGAACCTCTCCCCGTCGGGGGAACCCCTGGACCCCGGTTTATCTGCTTGTTATATCTTTGGTCCGTGAATCCCTTGCTGGGAGGGAAGTCAGCCTGTCCGCTCATTGATACCCAAAAGTTTCCCCTTGACTCTGAAGTTGTCGAGCCATACACTTTCGTACGGTTGGAGGCTTTTGAGCGTTGCGGTTTTGGCGCCTGTTGAAAGAGCAGGTTCCAAGCAGTGCTCGATAACCAATCCCTTCTGTTCTCCCGATCATCGGCCCAGTTGATTTGCATAAGGAATCTGAAGTTATGGTTTGGCGCGCTCATTTGCAGTAGCGGCGAATTACTGCAGAGAGTAGTGCGATCAATGCTTCTTTTCTATTTGATTTCAAGAGGCCCGATTTAGTCCCCCTGGATCTTCCTCACCCAAAGGAAGTGATCGTGGATTCTTGGAGCACAGTCACCCTATCCACCGAATCAGGCTGTATTGCTCTATCGGGAATCCGAATGTCGCGCGTCCTCTCGGCGGAACTCTTCCGTGAATATGCCGGGCTTTCTCAAAGCTCCGAAGGCTCAGCCTCCGAGCTGGCCACGCAATGCCATAACCGATGGATTGATCTGGCGGATTCCCTGGCTGCCTTACCCGAGCCGGCAGAGCTTATCGCGGTTATGGGGAGCCGGCCTGAAGCAACCGACGACAGTGCATGGGTTTCAGTGTCCTTCCTCTCGTTGGGAAGAGGCTCGAACGCCACCGACGCTGAAGCCAACTGTGCACACTCACGACTCAACCTCTGGACCCTGTTGGAAACCATACTCGATTATGCGGAACTCGAGCCTATTGCGGATAAGGGAATCCTTGAAGGTGTCATCAAGCATCTGCATGAATCTTATGTCATCGAGGTCCGACGGCGCCTCGAAGAAGTCCGCGTCAGCCACGGTGTCTTTGTAGGGGCCCCCGCGGGCTTCGAAGGCAAAAGAGTCCAACCGGTATCCGACGACAAGGAATGCTCGACCGAGCTCCAATTTACGCACCTTTATCCCTGGGTTCCGAGCGATGACCCCTGGCGTCGCCTGTTGGAAGCTTTGAGTGATGAACCTGCATCCGCGGCACTCGTGATTCACTTCCGGGGTTGGTCACAGGTACCGGAAGATTGCAGGAAGATGGCGAGCAAGGCCCTGGTGGTGGCTGAGAGGATTGCTGCCTTCGATGTGGAGAACCGGACCGAGACTGTGCCCCAGCTTCAAGCCGAGGCACTACGACACGAAGCGCTCCGGCGGCTCTCGATCTTAGAGGGACGTGTGGTTGCAAGCCGGGTCTTCATCACCGCAAGCCGGCCTCCTTCCAGCGCACTGGTCGCGACGGTGGAAAGTTGTCTCGACGACGCCTCCGTCCGACCCGGACAAACGGGCGCCGATTCCATGTTCCGAGGCGGAGCCCAACTCATTTCCACCGCTTCAAGCGAGATTCTTTCCCAGCTCGACAGACCCTCGATCGATCTGCTTTTCGGTCCCCGGGAAGCGAGCGCGATCCTGCGCACCCCCATGCCGAGCGATGTCGAATTACCCGGTCTGTCGATCAATCGGGCACGCACGGCGCCTATCGTCGGCCGTTCCGGTGACGATGCTCCACTGGGAACAAACGTCCATCGTGGATTGCACCTTCCCTTGAGTCTTGATGGGCCGATGCGGTTTCGCCACACCTACGTGGTTGGCCAGACGGGAACCGGCAAGTCCACCTTTCTGCTCCATATGATCCTCCATGACATCGCAAAGGGCCGGGGTGTCGCCGTGCTCGATGCCCACGGAACGCTTATCGAGCAGGTCCTCCTTCATTATCCCCCTGAGCGAATGGAAGACCTCATTGTCGTGGATGTGACGGACGTGGAGTGCCCCATCGGATTCAATGTTCTGCGTATCGAGGAAGAGGACCCACTCGAATACCGGTTGGCTCGTGATCTGGTGATTGACGATCTTTACTCTTACATCGATCGGACCTATGACCTCAAGCAAGTTGGCGGTCCCATGTTCGAGATGCATTTCCGAGGGATGCTGGGTCTCCTGCTCGGTTTGGAGAAGCAAGAGCCTCCGCTCATTCCAAACCTGATGATCTTCCGACTGCTTTACACCAATAGCCGTCTCCGTAGAACCCTGGTCGAGCGGGTAAAGAATAAGGACTTGATGTTGGACGATTTCATTGAAGAGGCCGTTGAAGTAACTGGAGAGGGATCGCTGAAGAACATGTCCCCGTATATTACGAGCAAGTTTAGCCGTTTTGTTTCTGATCTGACATTGCGCAATATGACCTGCCAAAACTCGACTCTGGATTTTGACGAGGTCGTCAAAGGAGGAAAGGTACTCTTGTTCTATCTGGGCAAGGGTCACTTCGGAGATTATGCGGCAGGCCTTCTGGCGAGTCAGATCATCTCCCGAATCCGCTATGTCGTGATGAAGCGCGGTGCCAGGCAGGATGCCCGCCCATTTTATCTTTACGCGGATGAATTCCAGCTTTTTGCGGACGACCGATTTACGGAGTTGTTGGCCGAAGCCCGCAAATTCAAACTTTCCCTGACCCTGGCCCACCAGTACGCGAAACAAATACCCGAAAAGGTATTGCAGGGTGTTCTGGGGAACGTCGGAACCACCGTGGTCTTTCGCGTGGGGGCGGTGGACGGCGAATTTTTCGAGCCGTTATTCAAGCCGAGCTTCAACCAGAGAGACTTGTCGTCCCTTCCCAATTTCAGAGCTTATGTGCGGAGTTTCGGATCTTTGGGACATACACCATTCAGTGTTGAGACCGGCGCGCCTCTTTCGGGTGGAAATCCGGAGCAGGCCGAAGCTTTAAGGCAACGTTCACGCCAGAAATATGGACGCGACCGGAGGATTGTGGAAGAGGAGATCAAATCCACATACGAGGCTTACAAGAAGATAAGTGATAAGACATCAACTCTGCTTGAGGCTCTCGAGACGGAGGATAAAGCGCCCTAGTAGGAGACTGGTCGGGTACCTGCCGGATATGATGGAAGCGGCCCGAGGAAGCTATTAGGTTGGCTGTCCAGTCGTTCTAATTGCATTTCAAACATTTTTCATTAAATTCAATGAGTTCATTAGAATCCATATCCGAGAATTCGACACCCCCTGAAACGACCGAGCGCGCGCCCATTGCATTCACACTCGCAAAATACTGCTTCACCTTCAGGCCGATGGGCGTGATGCACTTGCCCCCCTACAAGGGCGCAACGTTGCGTGGTGGTTTCGGATACGCCTTTAAAGACCTGGTTTGCATCAAGCCTGACCGTCACTGTGAAACCTGCCTGATCCAGGAACGATGCCCATACTTTCAAATTTTCGAAACCCCTGTGCCCAAGGGCTCCACCATGATGCGCAAATACCCGCGCGCCCCCCACCCCTTCGTGTTGACTCCGCCCTTGGATGAGCGCACGGAGTTTTCGGAGAAAGATGAACTATCCTTTGAGTTGGTGCTGATCGGCCGCGCGGTCGATTATCTTCCCTATTTCATCTACACATTCGAAGAACTCGGCCGCCGCGGCATCGGCCGCGAGCACAGCAAATTCGTCCTACTTCGTGTCGAATCCTTTTCCGCAATTTCTCCGGGGGTCAATGGATCTAGCACCTTACAGTGGAGTCCCCTCTACAGTAACATAACCAAGAAACTGAGCAACCAAGACATCGCCACGATCTCATTCTCTGATATTCAGCATTCATCGCTCATCGTTCACCGTTCACTTCAGTTTACACGACTTACGCTTCATTTTCTAACCCCTGTTCGCATCACGACGAATGAAAGACTCGATCATGATCTTGCCTTCATCAATTTTATGAAAGCACTTCTTCGCCGCATCCAGCTTTTGCAGTACTTCCACTGCAATTCATTTGGAAGTCAATCCAGCCGCGTCGACCGGATCATAGAGGTCTGTCCTGGCTCGACGGGTGCGTATTCTGAGGAGGATCCTGGTGGCTCTCTCACGCTGGCAGAAGTTCGTCGCCTTCTCAAGCTTTCAGAGTCAGTCGAGATTCATAAGTCCAATGTGAGGTTCAGACGGGCTGTTGCCCAAATGGCGCTCTTGCATTGGATGCTATACTCGTTTTGAAAGTTCATCCCTCACAGTTTGGAGGCCCATCCGATGATGGGATTTAAGGATCCACCGCAGGAGAAGCTGTTCTGTGTGAATGTGAG
>JBGQBO010000038.1:0-46837 GCA_041494885.1 Terriglobia bacterium | reverse complement strand
CAGTTGGCTCCAGACGGCGCCAGCGGCACCAATCGTCATCAACCCCAATCCCAAGAGCGGTGCGACGATCAGCTTCACCCTCACGCTGGCGGTGGGTACGACCACAAACACCGTCCTGCAGTTCCAGGTGACGGCGACGAACTCTGCTGGGGTCAGCTCGGCACCGGCGTCGACCTCGGTGACAGTGAAACCTTCCCCGGACGCTGTAGTCATCACTTCAGCAGTGTACCGGACTTCCAAGCAGAGGCTGGACATCACCGCCTCATCGTCAGTCATCAGCCCGAACGTGATCCTGACCTTGCAGCCTTTCGTCACGACCTCAGGAGCCATCTTCGACCCCAACAGTTTGGGGAACAACGTGTTAACCAACAACGGTGGTGGCCTCTACATTATGACACTGGTGGGAGCACCCGAACCCGCCATTCCACCAGCAACACCTCTGAGAGTCACATCCAATCTGGGAGGCAGCGGTACCTCGGCGCTGACTCTCATACGGCAGTAAGTTAGTCGGTTCCTTGCGGTCGAAGAGTAGGATCTCTACTCTTCGACCGCTTTCTCTCTCTATAACTCCACCACAGTCCAATGAAAAGGGTAGATACGCGAAGGTTAAGGGTTCAGTAACGCGATCGTTTTGAATGCAGTAAACGAAGCAACAACAAAGGAGAATAAATATGAAGACATTACGCAGGTTAATAATACTAACCGCCGTGATTTTGGCGGTAGTCGCAACACAAACGTTCGCGCAGGGACTATTGGCGGCCAAATCACCGATTCTGTTGGGCACAACCGGTTCGTGCAAAAACCAGGTTCCGGGGGGTCCGTGCACTCAAACGAGTACTCTCGTGCAGATCAATCCGCAGACGGGTGCGCTCATCAAGACGATCGGTCCGGTTGGCTTTACGGTCAACGGGTTGGTTTGGGACGGCATATTCGGAAAGTTGTACGCTACGACAGCCATCGGAGATGTCACGTTCCATGGCTTGATCACGATCGACCCCCGTACGGGAAAGGGTACGCCCGTTAATCCAAGTGCCACCAATTTCGGGCTGGCTGGCGATCCTTCGCCGATCCACGGCATCACTATTGATATCCTTGGGCGTATGGTCGGCTGGTATGACGAGTTCCCCCCCCCGCTTGGGGTCACCGATACTTTCGTCCAAATCAACAAACACACCGGCGTCGCCACTGAGTTTAAGGACACCGGGATCGACACGGGTAACAATGGGCTGGCTTTCAGCGAGTTCAACATCCTGTATAATATCGACACTCCCCGCACGCAGCCAGACGGTACAATTACTCAAACCGCTTACATCCTCAATCCTCGCGATGGGAAACCGTTTTGCTTCAAACTCTTGACTCCGCCCACGCCGGCGGCCCTCGGCGATTTCAATCCCGATAACGACCTTTACTATGGGCTTAACTTCAACCCCTTCAGCTCCCCGACTTCCATCGTGGTGGTCGATCTTCGCAAAGGAACAGTGACCCCGCTTGGGCCAACCGTCCCTGACCTGCACGTGATCACGTTCGTCAAGACTATTAAGTTCTTCTGAGAAAGCGGGGAATTAACTGCAGTAGTTTACCTTAACCCTCGGCGGTCGAAGAGCAAGGTTCCCGCTCTTCGACCGCTCTTTCTACCTAAGATTATGACTCGTTCACCTCTCTCAACCACCAATCACTTGTCAGGAGGGCGAAAATTTCATATAAGGACAGATACCAATTCTCGATTCGGATCTTTGTAGAATGAGTGATTGGATACAGCTTACGGGTCTGGTCGCTTGGAGCTGACCGATCCCATTCTTCGAAAATTTACAAGTATGAATGGTGAACACCCCGCAGTAGTAAACGTGAATAAGTTGCAGTAGTATATTCTCTTAATCCGCTGCTCTTTTTGGGAAATACCTGATAGACCAGCAGCTTGTCCCAAACTGAGGCTACATTCATTACCGCTATTAAATCAACGATTAAGGAGAGCGACGCGGCCTCAAATATGAGGACCACGAAATGTGAAACCCTTATGGCGGTGTTCACTATGACTTGATAGAGGAATAAATCTGAGACTTCCAAGACCATGCAATTATAGAAGCCGGAGCGGTCGACACCGCAAATGATTAGAGAGGGTGACTGTCTCGAGACAGACCTATCTAAGAAATATTACAACTTAAAGATCGTTTTTCAACAAGAGGCGCAATAGTCCAGGGGGGTCGTATGAAAAGAACCGTGCAAGTACTGTTTATCGCTATAGTTTTCTGTTTTTTGATACCCGTAATAGTCCAAGCTCAAATAAGCTGCCCCGGGGCAGCTCAAATGATCAGCCCAACGAACGGGTCTACGCTTCCAGCAGGTGCAGTTACTTTCCAATGGTGCAATGCAAGCGCCGACTACTTTTTGACGATAGAAAGCATAGTTGGCGCACATGATATTTTCTTTGCCTTCGTCGGCGGCCCCGGCGGCGCTGGCGTGACTACCATAACCCTTGGTCCCGCGTGCGCCCCAGCCTCCCCTATCCAGTGCATCCCCGCGCAAGGCGAGACCATCCACGTGACGTTAGACACGGTGAGAAATAAAACTATTCTCTCATCCTTCACGTACACCTATACCGCCGCAACCTCACCGCCCCCGGGTTCGATGGTGACGACCACTACCGTTGACAACAAGACCGGGACCTTTAGCAGCATGGATCAGAACATCACTCTGACGGCGACGGTGGCTGCGCCATCAACCGTGAACCAGGGAACGGTTACCTTCCAACTGATGGATGGACAGAACAATGTTGGGAACGCCGTTACTTCGGGGACGCTGACCACCGGCAGCGCGAGCGTGACCTATTTGTTGCCCGCAGGGACGATTCCCAAGAACTACACGATCAAGGCAACCTACTCGGGCGGGTCCAACTTTCAAACCAGCATCGGGACAGGGACGCAGAGCATAGCAACGAACCCCGCCATGACGATGACATTCCACCTGCCGCCGGACGGCGCGTCAGCAACCTCTTCCGGGTTGGGACCCTTGGCGGTGATCTACGGGCAGATGAATTCGTCGATGACAACGAATCCGGTAGCCATTGCGAACTTCGGTTACAGCATCGGTGTCGCGGGAGCAGGAGCACTGGTGACAGAGGCAAGTGTGCCGGCAGCGACCGTTGGGACGTCGGCGCGACTGTTCGTGGACTACACCACGGACACGAACTCCGGATTTGCACTGGTGAACCCGAATAGCACCGCGATTACGATCGGGGCAGACCTCAAGGACGCGAAGGGAATAACGATAGCGTCCACAAGCATTCCTCTGGGCCCGAGGAGCCACACCGCGATGTTCGTGAACGAACTGCTGCCGACTTTGCCGAGTCCTTTCCTGGGAACGGTAACCTTGACGAGCCTCAATGGGTTTGCGGCGGTGAACCTGAGCACCGCCATGAGCGGAAGAAGGGAGATGTTATTCAGTGCTCTGCCGGTGGCCGACCTCCGAAATCCCCCCACGGGAGCGCGACTGATCCTCTCGCAGATTGTGGACGGCGGCGGGAATCCCACACAAATCATGTTGATGAACCCTTCGGGGACTGCGCAAAGCATCGGGAAAGTGCAGTTGTTCGACGACAATGGGACGCCCCTGGCTCTGGATTTTGGGAATCCATCGGGTCCACAGAACTCGCTGGATTTCACCCTGGCCCCGGACGGAATGGTGAAATTTGCAACGACGGGGAATGGAGCCCTGCAAGTCGGGTATGCAATGGTGACGGTGAGTTCAGGACCGCTGCCGGTGGGCAACGGAATTTTCCAGTTCAGGGAAGTGTCGGGGTTGGTGAGCCAGGCAGGAGTTCCGGATAGTCCACAGACGACTTCGGCGCGGCTCTTTGTGGAAGTCGCTTCGGCGCCGTTAAGTCGCAACACCGGGATCGCCATGGTCAATCGCAATGCGACGGCATCAACCCTGACCCTGACGCTGAACGGGCTTGATGGGTCGACTCAGGTGGCCACGCGGACCCTGGGCCCGAACGGGCACACGGCAAAATATATTACGGAACTGTTCACTGGCTTACCCGCGAACTTCAGCGGCGTGTTGAACATTACCAGCTCTCAGCCCAATAGTTTCTTAACGCTGAGGCAGACGATCAACGAGCGCGGTGAAAGCATCTGGTCGACACTTCCGGTCGCCGATCTAAACAACGCACCCCAGGGGATTCAGATCCTGCCGCAGATCGTCAACGGAGGCGGATACAAAACCGAGACCATTGCTATCAGTACCTCCGCCGGTCCGGGCACGATCTTCATCAGCTTTTTCAATGAGGGTGGAACGAGTGTCCCCCTGACAACCCTTTTTTAACGGACTTGCAGACTCCGGCAGCGAACTACATTTAGGACCGTCTCCGATTGGCGGCAAACTTCAAGAGTGCAGAAGCAACCTGAATTCCGAGGCTTCCTCGATAGGAAATCTCGGAATTCAGGATCATCTCCCGTCCCTTCAATCTTTCCTGAGACGCCATGAGCAGCGGGAGCTTGGGGGGGAATTTGCCCGCCTTCGATGGCTTCTTCCTCACCGCGACCAAATGCCCCCGTCACACAAAACATGGCGGGGCGACCAAAACTTTCCTCATGGAGACGCTCTTTAAATATGCCCCCCTGTCGGGGGAGGTCCGCTTTTTCCCAGAACGTGGCATCTGTCCTACCACAATCCCCTGGTCCCCGACCATAACTGATAAAGGCCGAAGCAGGCCAGGCCGACTGCCGACGCTCCGATCAAAGCATGGTTCACTCGTGGTCCGAGATTTTGGGCAGCGGCGAAAAGCATGATGATCGCTGCCAGGGTCAGAATCATGGTGAGATAGAATCCGACCACCAAAGCGATCCCATGGGCAGGAGTCTCATGCCAACCCTTGAGCAGCAGCGGACCTAAAACCAGGCTCCAGCCCAAATAAGGGTTCGGGTTCAGCAGATTAACGACAGCGGCTCGGAGAAGGCTCTGTCGCGGGGACTGAACGACTGCCGGAACTGTTCCTGTGTACTTCCTCCATGTCTTCCACGCACCAGCCGCCAGGTAAAGAAGAAACACCCCGCCCGCAAACCGCAATACCTGTTGGAGCCCTGCCGGCACGTGGCTCAGCACGAGGAGCACGAGCAGAATGATCGGGCCATCGCTGATCAGTGGTGAAAGTGCGGCAGGCAGAGTCCGGCGCCAGCCATTGCTGAGGGTTTGAGAAACGAGATAAGTTGAAACGCGCCCGGTTGTACCGCTGCTGCAAAGGCGTAAGTCGCTCCCAGAATCAGGTAAACGATCATGAGTGCGATGTGCCTCCATTGGCGAATGGCCGCGTCCCAAGAATTCGCCATGCTTCGATGAATCGGAGTATACGCCAGCCGATGACTCCACGGGGAGGCTGACTTCATGAAAATGACGTGGTCAAGTGCTTTGGGGTAATATGGGGGAACAACACAGTCTGGTTGAGGGAGAGCCGATGAGAAGCGGTTCCGGTGTTCGAGTTCTTTGTGGGTGTGTGCTCTTATTCTCTTTCTGCGGACCCACGACGGGGCAGGGCAAAGAGGCGCCCCTGTTCAAAGTGGGAGTGGAGTACCGCTCTATTTCAGTCGACAAGCCCTACAACTGGCGCCACGCAAAGACGCACGCGCTGTTGACGACCATCTGGTATCCCGCGGTGCCGGAGTCGGTAGAGCAACCCCAATCGATGGGTCCGGCGGACAGACAGCTTTTCGATCTGGGCCAGGCTGCACCCAAGGCCGCCCTGGCTTCGTCGCCCTCAAAATTCCCTCTCGTTGTGCTCTCGCATGGGACAGGAGGCTCCACCCTCCAGATGGTTTGGCTGGGGAGCGTACTGGCGGCACACGGGTTCATTGCTGCAGCCGTCAACCACCCGGGGAACAACGCCGTGGAGACTTACACGGCACAAGGATTCTCCACCTGGTGGGAGCGCGCGCGTGACCTGAGTACACTCATCGACAATCTGCTTGCGGATTCCACCTTCGGCAGCCGAATCGATCCCGTCCGTATTGGCGCCGCCGGCTTTTCGTTGGGTGGCTATACCATGATTGAAATTGCAGGGGGCATCACGGAGCTGGCGGCATTCACCGAATTCTGTAAATCGGCGCGGGCGGACGGGATTTGCAAGAGTCCGCCTGAATTCCCCGATTTATTTGAGGAGTTCGATCGACTCTCCCGGATCGACCCGGAATTCCAAGCGGCGCTTCGCCATGCGAGCGATTCATATCGCGACCCGCGTGTTCGCGCCGTCTTTGCCATCGCACCGGCCGCTGGTCCCGCCTTCCGGCCGGCAAGCCTCGCCCGCATCAACATTCCCGTTGAGATCGTGGCGGGCGTGAATGATACCAATGTACCCATTGCTTCCAGTGCCCAATACTTTGCAGCCAACATCCCCAAGGCGAAGCTGACGATCTTTTCCGGAGGAGTAGGTCATTACGTTTTTCTGGATGCTTGTACCGACTTGGGGAAGAAATCACTACCGATGCTGTGTCAGGATGCACCCGGCGTCGACCGAAATGCGATCCATGCAAAGACGGCGGACATGGCGGTGCGTTTCTTTGCCCGCCATCTGAAGTAACATGCCAAAACAGTGCGCAGAGGCTGTGGCCGCGCAACCCACTCCTGCGCTGTTCGAAAGCGCGGACTATCTCCAGATCACGGATCGCGAATTCTGCCGGCCAGGGTAAACTTTGCCAGCGACTCACTCAACGAAAGAGAGGGATCATGATCATTTCAGTCATCAACCACACCAACGGCAAGATCCTTGATGAAGAGATCCAAAAAACAATCCAAGCAATTAATCGGCAGATCGCCGAGGATTTTGAACCCTACTGGAGCCTGGGGGCGAAGTTGCGGCTGGAAGGTCGCAGCGGCAAGAAGCCAAGCAAGACGGACCTGGCCGACATGCGGGGGGATGCGGTTCTCTATCTCTGGAGCGAGTCGGACGTCCCCGATGCCTTGGGCTATCATGACAGCAACAATCGGGGCATCCCTTATGGGTTCGTATTTACTCAACTCTCGAAAAAGCTGGGCGAGAACTGGACCGTCACGCTGTCCCATGAAGCCCTGGAACTGATCGCCGATCCCGAGGCGAACCTGCTGGTGCAAGGCCCTCATCCCACCGATCCCAAGCGGGCCGTCTTCCACTGGTATGAAATGTCGGATGCCGTGCAAGCAGAACACTACAAGGTCGATGGCGTGGCAGTTTCCAACTTTGTGCTGCCACTCTACTTCACGGGTGGGGACGAACTGGGCAGTCGCAATGATTTTCTGGGCCGGATTCACAAGGGCAAAACCTTGCAGTCGTTTGGTGTGAACCCGGGCGGCTACATTGGCTTTTTTGATCCTCGGACCGGCAAACATGAAACCTTTTCGATGCGGGGCGATGCCAGGGCGGCAAAGCGATTAGCCCTGAAGCTTCAAACCAAGAGCGCGCGCGCTTATCGCCATCAATTTCTGACGTCCAGCAGAGACAAGACTGCGGACAGGATCGTCGTTCATCGCAATGGCAAAGGGTAAATCGACGGGGAGGCGCATACATCGCGTTTCTTTGCGAGCCGCCTTTCCGAATCCTTCACCTCGCTCTCAAAGAATTTAAGAACACAGTCGAGGTCGCCCTGTCGACCCCATGGCCGGGTCCACGCATGCCGTGCCAAGTTGAAGACCCGTTGTGCGCGATCCGACAGGATGGCCTGACCCACCCCGCAGCCCTCGTCCTCAGCACTGTAAACACGAATTCAGGCAGCAAGGGCCTCGATCACCTCCAGATCGAGCAGCGTGGAATCCTCCTCGTCAACCACGACGATGGCACTCTCGATGTTCTGGAGAACGTCAAGATATTCTCCCTCAATCTCCACGCCCCCAGGCACCATGCGAACATTGCAACGAAACAGCGCAGGGTGTATTCTAATGTCATCAACACGAGGCTTGCAGGCGATTCCTATAGTGCTACTCCCAAGGTGCAAACCGTTCCTGCCAAGGAGGTATCTTATGTTCTCAATACCCAGAATCCTTCTCCCTGTCGATTTCTCGGAACGCAGTGCGGGAGCCGCTCGACATGCGATCCGGCTGGCCCGGCATTTTCAATCGGAACTTACGCTCTTGCATGTCTTTGCTCCCCCGGCGGAATTTGGAAAGATCGAAGGCGCCCCGGTCCTGGATGATCTGCTCGGTGAGTTGCGAACGGGCTCCGAACGGGCGCTGAATGATTTCATGAAAACAGAGCTTGCTGATCTTCCTGTCAATCGAATCCTGCTCGAGGGGGACCCCGCCGGAACGATTGTCGAATACGCCCACTCCAAAAAGCCCGGTTTAATCATGATGGCGACGCACGGTTATGGCCCCTTCCGTCGATTCCTCCTGGGGTCTGTCACCGCAAAAGTCCTGCACGACGCTCATTGCCCGGTGTGGACGGGGGTGCACGTGGAGGAGCTTCCCTCCGTGGGCTCTCCTGGCCTGCATCGCGTTGTCTGTGCGATCGACCTGGCCCCTCAAAGTTCACGAGCGCTCGATTGGGCAGCCCGGCTTTCCACCGAACTGAGAGCCCCCATGACGATCGTTCATGTGATGACATCGCTGGACCCGCGTGACACCACCTATTATCTCTCCCCCGAATGGCGAAAGCATGTCAGCGATGAGGCCTTGGCGGCGATCGAAGGCCTCAAAAAGGACCTCGGAATCCAAGCCGAGATAAAACTTGAAATGGGAGATGTTCACAAAGGCGTTTGTCATGCTGCAGCAGCGCTGAAAGCGGATCTCCTGGTGATCAATCGGGGCGGTGATGGCGGTCATGGGGGGCGGTTGCGGACCTATGCCTATGCGATCATCAGAGATTCTCCTTGTCCAGTTGTCAGCGTGTAATGGAAGAGCAGAGCGAGGGGTGACTGGAGCGCCGTTTATCCTGTCTCATGGCCATCCGGCGCAGACATGGGGAACTCGCGTGTCTGCTCCATTCGATGGAGGGGGCTCTTTATTCTGACCGTTCGACACTAACTGTCGAGCACCTCGCGCACTTTTTGCGCCAGGGTGTGGGGGGTAAAGGGTTTCTCGATGAGAGCTGTTCCAGAATTCAAAACCCCATGATGTGTGAGCGCGGCGTCCGTGTAACCCGACATAAAGAGGACTTTCGCGTTCGGTTGCTGCGACCTGAATCGCTTGGCCAGTTCCACACCGCTGGTTCTAGGCATGATCACGTCGGTCAAGAGCATGTCAATGCGGTTCTTATGGCAGTCAAGTAATTTGACTGCCTCATCGGCATCTCGTGCCTCAAAGACGGCATAACCTTTCATCTCCAAAATGGTCCGCACGAGGCTTCGAACCCCTTCTTCATCCTCGACAACGAGTATCGTCTCCGCGCCGCAGCTCGAATGGGAGGGTACTCCCCTGGACTCCGGCGGGCTCTCAAAGACGCGAGGCAGATAGACCTTAAATGTGGTGCCCTTGTTTATTTCGCTGAAGACTTCAATCCAGCCTCCACTCTGCTTGACGATCCCGTAGACGGTGGACAAACCCAGTCCCGTCCCTTTGCCCAGTTCTTTCGTGGTGAAGAAGGGTTCAAACACGTGCGAAAGGGTTTCATGGTCCATTCCGCATCCGGTATCGCTCATCGCCAGCATCACGGAAGGGCCGACCTCCACCCCCGAGTGGGTCCTGCAATAGCCTTCATCAAGTTCAATGTTTGAAGTCTCAATGGTCAGTTTGCCGCCATGGGGCATGGCATCCCTTGAATTGACCGCCAAGTTCAAAATGATTTGACTCATCTGATCGGAGTCCGCTTTGACACATCCCAAACCCGCATCCAGGACGATGTTCAAATCGATGTCCTCCCCGATGAGGCGGCGGAGCATCTTGTCCATGTCGGATACGACTGTATTGAGGTTGAGGACCACCGGCTGGAGGATTTGTTTTCGGCTGAACGCCAGAAGCTGACTGGTCAACCTCGCGGCACGTTCCCCCGCTTTTATAACCTCCTCGAGATTCTTATTCAAGGGATGGTTGTCACCCAATCGTCCCAGGACGAGCTGGCTGTAACCAATGATCGAGGTCAACAGGTTGTTGAAGTCATGGGCGACTCCCCCCGCCAATCTTCCGATGGCTTCCATTTTCTGGGCCTGCCGGAGTTGCTCGGTGAGTTGCTTGGATTCGGTCAGATCAGCATACATCGCAAAAATCCCGATCTGTTTCTGCTTGGAGATCAAGGGAACTCCAAAGATGTGCACGGGAACTCGAGTCCCGTCCCGGCGCTGTCGAGTCGTCTCCATCTCTACCGATATTCCCTCAAGATTCTTCCTGGATATTTCGTCGGCCTCTGTACGCAAGTCGGCGGGGACCACGACATCATTGATCAGTTGTCCTTGAATCTCTTCGATGGAGTAACCAAACATCTTCTCGAAGGCACGGTTCGTTCGCATGATCCGGTCCTGGCGATCCAGCATGACAATTCCCACCGGGGCGTTCTCAAAGAGAGATTGAAAACGGGCCTTCTGCAGGAGCACTTCCTCTTCCGATCTCTTGCGCTCGATCGCGAGAGCAATCTGGTTTCCCACCGAAGTCAGGAACTCCATGTCTCTCTGGGAGTAGGCATTGGGATCCGAGTAATGTTGAACGACGAGGACTCCGATTGTTTCTTCCAGTGCCCTGAGCGGGACGCCCAGCCACACCGGCGGAGGGGTTCCCACCGATTCCACTTCGCCCTCCCGGACCAGTCCTTGAAAGATCCGCTCCGTCATCACAATCGGCTGTCCCGTATGGAACACATAGGCCGTCCGACTCCGGCCCACCTTGATGGGATCGGGGGGGGGATCAAACTGATCCACAAAGCAGGGAAATTCAAAGAGCTCGCTCTTCTTGTTGTAGAGGGCCACGAAAAAGTTCTCCGCATAGACCACCCTTCGGAGGGTTTGATGGATCCGGCGCAACAACTCATCGAGGTTGGCGGTCAGATTGATTCCTTCGCTGATCTCAAATATGACCTGGCGTTCCCGTTCCGCTTGCATTGACTCGGTAATGTCGGTGATGAACCCTTCCAGCGCGAGCAATTCACCCTCTTCGGAGTAAACGCCCCGGCCATGTTCCCACACCCACTTGGTCTGGCCTTGAGCCGTCCGTATACGATAAGTGAGTTGGAAGGGGCGCTTCTCTCCCAGCGCCCCCTGGATATCTTCCCAAGCATGTTCCTGGTGCTCCGGATGGATCAGATCGTTGAAACTCAGCTTGCGGTTGTAGGTCAGATCTTCGGCGGAGTACCCCGTCAATTCGAAACATCCATCACTGATGAATTCCATGCTCCAGGCCCGGTCGTTTTTGCACCGGTACGCGATCCCGGGGAGGTTGGAGATCAGGGTAGAAAGACGCCTTTCGCTCTCGCGAAGAGCCTCCTCCACTCGTTTGCGTTCCGTGATATCTTGCACCGTACCTTGCATCTTCAGCAGTTCGCCGGAGTTGGGGTCATAGATCATTTCTGACTGCTCATGAACGATTCGTTCCTCGCCATTGGGCAGGATGATGCGGTGGTCGATACTGTAGGGCTTCTTTTCTTCGAGGGCCTGAGCCACGGCTTCATGAATGCGGGAACGGTCGTCGGGATGAACGGCCTCGAAGAAGGCTTCGTTCGAGACTTTGATCTGGTTGGGCTCATAACCGAAGATGCGGAAGACCTCATCCGACCAGTGCAATGCGTTCTCATCCACGTTTTCAAGATGGGCCATGTCGAGTTCCCAACTGCCCACGTGAGCGAGTCTTTGGGCCGCAGCGAGATTGGCTTCGCTCTCGTAGATCTTATCTTCCGCGCGCTTGCGCTCAGTGATGTCCTGAAGCGTGCCTTGCAGTCGAAGGATGCGGCCGGACTTGTCCCGCCGGGCTTCACCGCAGGCACTCGCCCATCGAAGAGTCCCGTCCGGACGGACGAGCTCCAGTTCCAATTCATAGGGTTCACCGGTTTCGAGCGTTTTTTCGAAGGCACTTTTGAGGCGGTCCCAACTTTCGCGAGTGAAGAATTGGGAATGTTCTATAAGCTGGGGGGGTGGGAGTCGGGGGTCCCGGCCTGCAATGTGATAGAGCTCGTCTGACCACGTAACCGCGTCGGTATCGGCACTCCAGTTCCAGTTCCCGAACCGCGCCAGATGTTGTGCTTCCTTGAGCTCCGCTTCACTTTCCTTAAGTGAAGCCTCCGCCTGTTTGCGCTCGGTGATATCCCGGCCGATCGTCACTACCCCCGCGACGTCGCCTGTTGCATCCTGAATGGGGGAGATGGTCAACGACATCACAACCCGGCGGCCGTCTTTCCTGATCCGCTCCGTCTCACAAGATTCGATCTGCTGGCCTCCCTTGAGATTCTTCACGATTCCTGGAAAATCGTCAGGGAAGTTCGCGGGGAGTAAGAGGCTATTGGGTCGCCCGATTACTTCCTCGGCGGAGTATCCGTAAATCTGTTCCGCCCCCTTGTTCCAACTGAGAATAGTTCCATCCAAGCCCATGCTAATGATGGCATCTGAAGAGGAGAACGCGATTGAGCTCAAGAGATGCGTAATCTCTTCGATCTTTCTCCGATCTTCGATGGCTATCGCATTGCCGCCCATAGAAGGCACTCCCCCGTCAACTCACCTCTGCATATGCCTTATCGTCCTGCCGTGACAAATAGATTAGTGTATTTTGTGGATCTCAAGGACCCCTGAACGTCTTTCGCCCTGCACCCGCGGACCGGGAGTCCATCTGTAATTAATCCGGATTCCGAAGTTAAAGCCTCGCATCAGACACCCTCCTTGACCGATGGTGTGAAAATTTCAGGGGAATCCGATTGGGGAAAGGCGATAGGATCTCACCTCATCCCTCTCCTCCTGGAGATGCAATCGCCGACCCGAGTTCAAGGCCTTGACGCCGCCGCACCGGGTTTCCTCATCGGGGCGGCTCTTTGACCTCGTCGCCAAGTGATCGCCCAATCTCAAGTTTGAAATTTCAGATCTTGCCAGCCGATCGGGAGAAGGCCTCCGATCAGGCCACGATCGGCCCGTGCTGTTCCCATGCGCCTCTCAGCCTGTTCCCGTGTGGAGCAATTCCCATAACCAACGGAGGGATGGTTTGGGTCCCAGCTCGCGGAGAGGGAAAAAAGACTCTACCGATCTTGCCTGCAATCCCCTGGAAAATAGGCTTGGGTTTTCAATTTCAAAATTCAAGTTTCATCCGATGCGAAAAGTGGTCGGGGAACCCCGGGTTCTTCGAGCCTCTCCTTCTCTCCTTCCGTGATGACATTGCCCGCTTCTTCGATCGGACCCCTTATGGCACGCGCGCCCGGATTTCGAATCCTCTGGAAACCACGATAAGCTCCTGTTTATAAATTCCATTAAGTATTTTGGGTGATCGTGCCGATTTCTAATCCCAGGGGAATCGAATCCGAGCCCGTCTTCCATCGGTTCGAGGCATCCCCGGGGAGGTTGAAAATTATGGCTCTTCGTCTGCCAATATTAGGGTTTCTTCTACTCCTGACGATTCTCTTTTTTCCTTCGGGCATTGCAGCTGCGGTGGACGTTCCGGCTTTTCTCAATGTAATCCCCGGCATAACCACGAAGGCCGAGGTCGACCTATCGTTCGGGGAACCTTTGCGGAAAGTGAAGCCTGACGTCGAACTGTATGAATATGCTCCAACGGCCGAAGCCAATATTTTTGAACGTCTCGTCATCACTTATTTTGCCGACACCAAACAGGTCGCACGGCTGGACGCTTATTTCAAGTCGCCTCACTCAGGAGATTCGATTCGAAGCGACATGCAGTTGGGAAGGCGGGTTCTGACCCGTGACCGATCCGATGGCGGGGTAGAGGAGTTCTATTATCCCAAGTTTAATGGTCTCCTGTTCAGCAGTAAAACATCCGGCGCTCCTGCGGTCGCTGTCTCTTATTTCAGTCCCAGATATCTGGCGGATATCTATGTCTCCCGCTGCAGTGAACTGCTTCGCACTAAGCAATACAGCGAAGCGAGTGACGAGGCCGACAAAGCCGTGGTCGTGGATCCGGACTATGCCCGGGGCTACTTGGCCCAGGGTTGGTCCTATCAATCCCAAAAAAACTATGATGAGGCCATCGTGCGATTTCTGGCTGCTTCAAATGCCAAGTACCCCCCCCACAGCAAAGGGGAAGCCCACACCTGGCTGGGATTGATGTACTGGACCCCCAAGAATCTGGCGGAGAAGGCCCAGGAGGAATTTCAACGGGGGGTTTCCACGGCCCCAGATTATTACTATACCCATTATCAATACGGACGGTTTTTGCGGGCGCAAAAACAACAGGATCGAGCCCTCGCGGAATTGGCTCGGGCCGTTGAGTTGAACCCCCGATACGTTGATGCCCGCTTGGAGCTGGGCTCTTTGTTTTATGAAAAAAAAGATTATGCCAACGCAGTCCCTCACTATGAATGGCTGAGCCGATGGGCGGAATCAGAAGCGGCGGTGGATCGCGATGATAATTTCAAAAGCCAGGTTCACTTCAACTATGCTTACTCGCTGGCCGAAACTGGAAAGAATGACCGCGCCATTGAAATCTATCAAGTGGCGCTCAAGAGAAATCCCAAGTATGCCGGCGCTTTGAATAATTTGGGTGTCCTGTACCAGACTCTCAAGAACTATCCCAAAGCGGAGGAGTATTACCGGGCCGGATTGAGATTTGAGCCGAAAGACTTTCTTCTCAATCGAAATCTCGGTCGTGTTTTGTTGGTGCGTGGACAGTTCGAGGAGGCGCGGCAACAGTCCGAGTCGACTCTCAACTTAAAGCCCGAAGATGTCTGGACCATGATCGATGTCGCGCACGCCTGGGCGTCTTTGGGAAAGAAAAAACAGGCGATGAGTTGGATTGAGAAAGCAGTGGCTGCCGGTTTTCGCGACAAGAACCAGCTGACGACCGATCGGTATTTCGAAAGCATTCGCAACCAGGGTGACTTTAAGAAGCTGGTCGCGCAGCTGCCGTGAACTGAAGAACCCGAGAGACGGCCGGACATGCCCTGAAAATATTTTTCCAATCGGGTGGTCTGTCCTCAACCTTGAGAGCGCCTTCAGGGCGGCCTTGGAAGACCCGATGAAGCCCCCACCGATCGAAGACCTCGAACACCAAAGCACGTCTGGCGAAAAGGGCCCACAGGGGATATTCCAGGTTTTCAGACAACCCGAAAGGCGAATTTCCGGAAGGAAAAACCCATGAAAGTTTCTCTTAGGCCGTCCACCTCTTATCTTTGTCTCTTCCTCCTCCTCTCCCTATTCTCTGCGACTTCTTATACGCAATCACGGGAGGAAGCCCTCAAGGATGTGAATCTCTTCGGGGAGGATATCAAGGCTATACTCCATGAAATCGTTTTCCACGCGAATGCCATCCGCAAAGACAGCTCGCCTCCTCCATTCGATTCCGGGCCGGAGAATCTGAAGAATGACTTGCTTCGATTACAATCGAAGTTCAGCCTCATGGATGCCGCACTCGGTTCCCTCCCTTGCGGGGTGGAACCACCCGCACCCCCCGATGCGAGTGCCGCCATCCGTGCCCTTGCCGGCGATCCGCCGGGACAACAGGCGAGAATCCTGAAGGATGAGATTGAGGCATTGAAGCAGAACCTGATTTTTGTAAAGCAGGTGCACCAGATTTCGGTCAATGTCTGGAAAATGAATGGCATCCAGTTGGAGACAGACCTCATCCTCAGGATTATGCCAACCAATGACGCTCAGTCCATTCTCGGAGTCATGGATGATGTCATGAACATTTCCCAGCCCGGGGAAATGAATCAATGGCGTGGGAGAGAGGATTTCAGCCGCTACATGAAGGACAAGGAGCGTTTTCCGGTCCTCCAGAAGAAAATCAATGAAATGCTCAAGACATTGGGCAACCTTGACGAAAACGGAAAACCCAAGAACCTTTCCAAGCCTGCCTATGTCATGATTGTCTGCAAGATCGTCATGGATGAAACTGATAACGACGCTTTGCGATTGGGGAAGGATATCCAACAAGAAGAAGCCGAGTTGGAGCAGGTTTCCCAAGCCAATAAACTACGCGATGACAGAAACGAGTACCTGCATGGAATCCAAACTGAACTGACGACAATATTGACTCAATCACAATGGATGACCCATCCCGAACGATTCACCAAGGCGGAGGCTTCCATCACCGTGGTTGTCGTTGATCAGGCCACCGGGCAGCCTATCCCGAATGCCCAGGCCACTCTCTCTCCTCCTGCGGGCTTCTCGAGTCCATTGCCAAATGGCGTCAGGTTTAACGGCGTGTCGGCGTCTTCTACCCCCTATCGCATTGAAGCAGGGGCCACAGGCTACGCCAGCAACGGGACAGCGGTGAACGTTACCGCGTGTGCCGATTACCCGAGCATCATCCGGTTGAAAAAGCTTACCACTTCGCTCCCAACTCCCCCTTCGCCGCGAAGACCCGTTGTAGGGAATCAACCTCCGGAGGTGCAATTGGAAGCAGATACCACTTCTGTTCAGGAAGGAGGCGTCGTCAATCTCTCTGCGCAAGCCTCAGACCCTGAGGGCGACCCCCTGGTCTTCTTCTGGGCAAAGACGGGAGGGGTTATTGTGGGTGATGGTCCCCGCGTCCAATTGTTGACGGCCGGATTGAATTCGGCTGCAGGAGGTTCACCGGGGGAGGTCACGGTAACGGTCATGGTGAGCGATGGGCGAGGGGGAACGGCCTCGAGCCACATCTCCATCACGATTAATCCACCCATCCAGCTGAAGGCCCAATTGACCTGTGGAACCTCAATGGAGATCGTTCCCGGGGAAATCGACCGCACTTGCAGCATTACGGTCAGTGGGTGGCGAGGCAATACTACCGATCGGGTGGAAGTCATTTTTCCGCAGTTGCAGGACGATGGCGCTTCTCTTCCCGGAAAGGTACACGTGTTCCCCGGCAATACTTTTGCAGAACCAGGAAACATGTTTACCGCAGGGGTCACCGACTTTCACAGTCAATACGAATTCCCGTTCGGTTTTTCGGCTCCCTCCGATGCCTCCCCAGGCTCCATTCCTATTCAGATCATTGTTCGACAAAAAGGGGCGGATGACGCCCGTCTTACCCTGACAGTGAACGTGCTCCGCAAGGGCCAAATTGCGGTCCCAGGGATGGGTAGTCCACCGCCGGTCGCTTCGGGTTCCGGAGGAGAAAACTGTGTCTGGAGATACAAGCTGTTGAGCGAAACGGATCCTCAATGCTGGCATTTCGTAGCCACGCGGTGTGACAACGCGCGATATAACAACCCGAACAATGGGTACATCCTGGCTGGCACGAACATGACCCGCAAGGAAGCCGATGATCTCATTACCGCTCAGGGCCGTTATTTCAGCCTCTGCGAGCTTGGATCCGTAGCCAGTGCCGGCCCTTCTCCGCAGCAAGTCCAGGACTGCAACAGCTGGGCCAATCAGATCCAGCAATCGTTGGCACAATGTAATGTTCAAAATGCGCGGCAACTCTCAGACCGATTCTATGCCGGAAAATGCGACACCCTTTCGAATTCCTCAGGTCAACCGGCCGGCGATCTCCAGGGACGGATTAATAAGGCCGACCAGGCGATCCAGCAGACCCAGAACTTACTCCGGCAGGCTCGATCGGCCCAACAATCGAATGACTTCAACAGGGCCCTGCAACTGGCGTCGGAAGCAGAACAGGAGGCACCAAGCTGTCTGACGGACGAAATTCAAAACCTTGTCGCCCAAATCCGGCAGCAGTCGGATCAATCTACTGACACGCTGCATCAAGCAGAGGACGCAGCCGGCGCCTGTCAAGCTGAAGAGGCTTTGAACCTGCTTTCGCTCCTTGATCTCAATCAGCTCTCGCCACAACATCGACAAGAGGCCCAGGCTCTCCGCCAAAGGATAGGCACGATGATGCAGGCACACGCACGCTTGCTGCAGCTCCGGGATGAAATCCAGCGGGCGAGCACTCCCGCCGACTGTCAACGGCTTCTCCCGAGGATTCAGCAGGCTCCCGGAGACGCCGGCGGATGCGATCAGGACTTGGTTGCTGAAATGACGGATCGGGCGACACAGTGCGCCGGAGCAGCCTCGGGCCAGGGACAACCCGGTCCCCGTTCCCCCACCGATAAAGGCAGTCCACCGGAGAACTTGAACACACTCCGAAAGAACCTGGAGGAATGGCAAAAAGCGCTCGATTGCCTCGAGGAAGGCAAGCGCAAGACGACTTACTGGCAGGATTGCAACGGAAACTGGACCATGGAAAACCGGGACGTGGTCATTGAACGTCTTCGCAAGCAGATCGCGAATGCCCGGGCCAAGCTTGGACTGCCCCCGCTAGCTCCTCCTTCCGCCAATGGATCCTCCGCAGTACCATCAGCCCCGGGCCGGAATATACCTGCGCCGAAACCTCCTCAGGCTCCCCCAGTGAACCGGCAGGCGCTTCAGGAAGACCTGCTACGCTCTCAGCAACGTCTCGATTGTCTCGAGGAAGGGAAACGGAAGTTTGTTAGGACTGAGCTCGATTGCAACGGCTCGTTTATGATCGGTAGCCGTGATGTCCATATTGACGAACTGCGGAAGCACATCAATCAGCTCAGGACTCAGCTGGGTCTCCCGCCCGTGAATCCACAGGCGGCTTCCACCCCGGGGACACGCCCGGACGTAAGGCCTGCTAGTTCCACAGGCTCCGCTGTGGGTGGAGCCGGATGGGGTCCTTTCCTCCTCCTGGATCTGTACGGGGATGAAATCTGGTACACGCCACCCGCAGGCCCGGAGCAGCCCCTCCGCGGGCAGGGAACGGTCGCCCCCGGATCAGGACTCCGCACGGGCGGCACTTCGCATGCCTCCTTCCGATCGCCGGGCAACACCACGGTCACTGTAAATCCGAACACCAACGTACGCGTTTCTTCAGGAGGTGGAGAGAAGGGGCGAACCATTGAACTCCTGAACGGAAGCGTCGATGTCAATCATCCCGACGGAGCACCGAGCTTTGACGATGTGATTGTCCGATCACCAGATGGGACCATCGCTCCGCGTGGAACCCGATACCGGGTTGAGGTGGGCAGCAATGGGACCACGGTTCATGTTTTTGAAGGGTTGGTTCATCTCTCCGGCGCATACATAATCAAACTTGCAGCGTCAGGACAGGATGCCGGGAAACCATCACCCATGAAGGAACTTGATTTGCATGCGGGAGAACGTGCGTTGATCGCGCGCGATTCCCGGCAAGTGGTTGAGACAAGACCTCCATCGGATCTCCCGGCGTGGATGAGAGGAAAGGCCACCGCCCCGTCGGGCACCACGACGCCGTTAACTCAAGCGGATCCCTGGAACAATCCCAAGGTGCAGCAGCTCATGGATCAATGGATTCACTCGGCCGTCCCACCCTCAAAAGGTCCCGGGATTGTGATGCACTATAACGAGTGGCTGCAACCGCTGAGTCAAGCGGCCACATCCACCGGAAATCCCGATCACCCTCCTGACTGGACGCGCTACCGCTATGTCTGGGAGAACCGCCATCGGTACGACTCGACCAACCTGTGTACCCTGGGCGAATTTCTGGATCGCAGCTTGAGCGGAAAGGGGCTTGAAGGCTGCAGCAAAGGGCTGCCTTCCTGGATGACCGCATCACGGACGGCTCCCAGACCCGTCTCTCAAACGGGCAATGCGGTCGAAAACGCTCGTCTTCAAGTGGCTCACGACGAAGAACAGCGCCGGATTGAAGCGCAGCGGCGCGCCGAGGAACAGCAGAGGCTGGAGGCGCAGCGACGGACCGACGAAGCCCGACGGGCTGAAGCCCAAAGACAAGCCGAGGAAGCTCAGCGATTACTGGATCAACAGCGGGCTGAAGAACAGCGCCGCCTCAAACAGCAGGAAAAAGTCGAAAAATGGAAAGAAGTCCAGGCACAGCTCAATCAAACCCTCAGAACGCTTTCCAACCCGGCCGCTCCGCCACCTCCGGCAAGCGGTGCTCCGGCGACTATCACTAACTTTACCGGATCCTGGACCTGTTTGACCCGCATCACCAATGTTCGTCAGAGTGGAGGCGCCGATATCTACGGCATTCGCCCGGGAACCGAATCATCCAACACTATCTTTATCAGGAAGAATGGCGATGGCTACGTCATTGACGATGGCCAGACGCGTGTCCCGAGCACCTACGTGCGGGGTAATACCGTAGGTTTCCAGGCGAGTGTCAATTCGGTGAGTGGACATTCACTCGGCGAGACCGTGACCGAAGTGATCGACTTGCAGTCGACAGGCGCCTCGCTAATGGGGAGTGGCAGTCTTTCCACATCGAATAACTCACAACTGTCTTTTTCAATGAGCTGTTCGCGCCCCCCGAAAAAGTAGGGGAAGGCCTGAATGCAGTCGCGCCGTTTACTACGGCGAGTGATACGAAACCAGCTGAATTTTTCCTTCTTCCTTCGGCCTAGCTTGAATCCGGCCCTTGCGCAATCTCGGGTGGTGTTTTTCTGCATCTTGCAACCCGAAGTAATCATCCAGACCGCCCGCAGGGTTCCCCGTTCTCCTATTTCGTTATCACGCCGCAGGCAACTCGGTCGCCCGCGTTTCCGGCCGGGTCGCTCTTCAGATCATCGGCCTTGGCATGGATCACCAGCGCTGTCCCGCCTCCACTGAACACAGAGTGGGCATCCTCTCCCATCGTCACATTGGGAGCGAGCAAAGTGGTCACCGCCTTCCCTTTTGCATCCACAATGAAATTGGGGATGTCGCCGGCGTGGGGCCCTTCAGGATTCTGCAGCCCATGATGCTTCGCGTCCGGATTGAAGTGTCCGCCTGCCGATTTGAAGTCCGGCCCTTCGCATTTTGCCGATTGATGGACGTGAATGGCGTGCTCGCCCGGCGGAAGATTTTGCAGGTCAAGCTTGATTCTTATACCTTTCGCATCCGAGGAGAGGGTCGCGGTCCCTACGCTCTGTCCTTGCCCGTCCTGGAGTTTAACAACAGTGGGTTTTGAGGCTTTTCCACCTTGCGCAAAGGCAGGCGTCAGAGCCAGTATGATCAGGCTGACCAGAAATGCTGATCCCCACATTGCAATGCGTATCATCGCTTTTTGCCTTTCAACTTTGTCTTTCATATTTCAAATCCCCCCTTCATTGAATTCTGGCGTGGTTTGCCTAAATCTGGATTGTGATATTGACAGTTGATTGTCCGTGGATTCCCATTTGACACGGTCGCAACGAGGAACGGGAAACGAACATCCGTTCCGCGCGTCACTTCTCCTCAGGATCCGCAGCAGTTATCCCGGAAGAGTTCATTGACCAGGCACTCCGTTAGGAGGTTGCGCTGACCACAAGGCCCAGTTGACCGCAGGTAAGAGTCGCGGATTACAGCCCCAGCGCCCGGAGGTCCAGTTTCCCATCGATAACTGGAGGACACCAGAAATAGCTGCCCGAAATGGCGCGAGTGAATTTGAACAACGCATCAGATATTCCATCCTCGGCTCCCACCATGCGATGGAGGAGGGCCTCGAACGCGTCGAAGGACCTGCCAAAGGCCACAAAAACCAGGCCTGCCCCCTTTTCATCTGCCCAGGGCATCGATCGTCTCAGAATAAATGCCTCCGGCTTGAAACTCTCCTGCGCTGTCCTCTTCACATGCGCCGAAGGGGGTGCGTCTTCAATCTCCTCGTTACCCTCTTTGTGGCGTCCGATAGCATTGTCCTGCTCCGAGGCGGGCATGGCCTCAAAGCCGTCAAGGTCGTGAACCCATTGTTGCACTGCCACGAAGCTTGAACCGTCGATCCCCTCCCCTTTCCCTCTGACCACCGCCACCTCGAAGGCTTTGTCCCCCTTCGGGTTCTCGGTCCCGTCCTCGTAACCCGTCAGATCCAGGCTCGGCCCGTACTGAAACGCGTCGATCACCTTCTCCAAACGGAACGCGGGCATGACGGTTCGTTCCATGAGCCGTGTCCGATGAACCAGTTCGCCCCGGTCATCCCCCCTTAACCAGCACCACAGGGCGCACGACGTGGACGGCACTTCGAATCCGGCTCCTGTGAAACCGGGAAATACCCGGAGCCCCTCGATGCTTCTGCCCAATGCAAGCACCAGCGATGCGCCTAGCCCCACGACCGTGTTCTCTCCATCAGCGACCGTGCATAAAGCACGCAACGCATCGCCGGGACTTGAAGAGGCACCAGGTGAAAAAAACAGATGTCTTGCAAGCCGCGTAGGAGGCATTAGAACTCCGGGCTGGACGTGATTCATGACAGCTCCAAATAATGAGGTTGATGGATTGATTTCCGAGAGAATCGGATGCTATGTTGAATCAGACGCCCTCAAATCAGCAAGAGCCAATTCTCAAAAAAAAGATATGGGAGTCACCGTGGTTCAATCGGATGTCCTGGAACTCTTCGGCCAGTCTTGCCCGAACGCCAGGACGTAACCGTCTAAATCTCGAACTGCAAACTCTTTCATCTCGTATAACTCGAGGATACACGGCTCGTAAACAACACTTGCCCCCCGGTTCTTGAACTCCTGGAACAACGCCTCAGCATCATTGATCCAAAAATAGGCATCCCAGGTTTCGGGGTGACCATTGATCTTCCCGTTGGGTGAGACCGGGCTTGGATCGCGCACTTGGGAGAGCATCACAATGAAGCCGTCTCGCCGCGGCATGCAAAACTCAGGCGGGTCGCCCCAGACCCTCGGGTAAGCAAACCCCAGGACGTCACGGTAATATTCCGCTGCCTTTACCACATCAGAAACGAAGAAGTAGGACGCACTGCCGATAATCTGTTGGGCTTGTTCCCGCATCACATCTACTCCATCAGTCATCACACATCTGTTTTTTGTCGGTCTTGAACCCACCCTCTTCATCAAGAAATTTACCACGGGCCTGAAGAAACGAGATCAACTCGTCGGCGGTCATGCCTTCCGCGGAACAAGTGTAAAACCTGGCTGCTTCCCCAAACCTTCCAATGATGTCCGCCCGCAGTGAATCCCTTGTATAGAGTTTTCCTGATGCAATCATCATTTCCATAACTTCGTGCCCGTGTATTTTATCTGCCATTCGACTGACTCCCCCTTATCGTTCTGAAGGACCCCTTAAGATGCGGTTGAAGCGGTCTCGGGCCTGGGGTGCGATCCCGCCCCCGCTTGTCCGGCCGCTTTTCGGACCAGTATTGTTGCCGGACGGAGTGAGCCCATGGTGATGAGTGTCAACAAAACCGTTACGGCGCGAGAGCTTACGCGGCGGACATTCTTACAGTCACGTTTCGCAAAGGTCGCAGCATATTCGTGGAGATGGCGAATGTCGTCAATGAGGATCTGGCCACCTGGCTTCACGACACGCGCGATTTCACTGATGGCCTTGGCCCGGTCGGCAGAAGAATAAATGTTGTGGATTGCTGCACACGACACCACGACATCGAAGGTGCCCTCCGGGAAGGGAAGCCGGCGCATGTCCGCCGTTTGAACCTCAACGCGATCGGCCACATTTTCGCGCCGCGCGTTCTCCAGAGTGGCTTCGGGCCGGTTGCCGGAAAGGTCTTCAGCCTGCCATATGTCGATGCCGATCGCCTTTCCGGTGCTGAGGCGCTTTGCTGCACCAATAAGCATCAAGCCGCGACCACAGCCAACGTCCAATACCTGTTCGTGGCCCGCCCATGCGAGGTGGTCCAAAAGCCGCTCCCGCGTTTTGATTTTTCCGATCTTACTTGACCAAATCATCCAAAGACCCATCGCCGTGAGGCCCAAACCAAGCGAGAGACCCATATGAGCGAGAGGTAAAAAAATCGTGAGGCCTGCAATCGGCCCGACCACGAGCCTTCCGGACCAGAGCCCGGTTGCAACAGTGCCCCAAAGCAGGAGCCCAGCAGCTCCTCCCACCAATAGATTGCGGACAACCGCTGGGGCGTCCAAGCCGTAATCTGGTCCCGGGGTGTTGCTCCGTGATTCAGCCACCTGTCAGTCTCTCCGAAATTCGATGGAGGAGGCCCGCTCTGTTGGGGGCAGGCTTTCCCCCTGATGTTCTACTAAGCATCCCGTGTTAAGCCCTTGAAGAATCGTTGGCTGGCTTCGCCTTCATTTTACAATGGACGGCTTCGAGGGGATAGGGGAAAGGCTGTGAATGATCAAAGGAAAATTATCGAGGTTGGAGATCGCTTTCAGGCGGTAGGGTTGAGTTGATCCTGCGCCATCCCGGCTTTCGCGGCCATCCGACACAAGCCTCTCAACGCTGAAAACGCACAGGTCGTTGGCCCTGAACAGCAAAACAGAGAATGAAAGAGGGTGGTCTTTCAGTGAGTGCGCAGGATAACAGCAGTTGGGATACAGAATTACTCGTACCGCAGCGCCACCAAAGGATCGACCTTTATTGCCCGCCTCGCGGGAATGCAACACGCCAGTAATGCCACAACCGCCATGAGCATGATCACGCCGACGATTGTGATCGGATCCGTCGACCCCAGTCCGTACAGCATGCTTGTCACCAACCTCGTGCCCAACAAGGCGCAGGGAAGGCCCACGGCGATCCCAGCCAGAACCAGGAGTGACGATTCACCCATTACCCTCCGCAGCACATCGACACCCTGCGCCCCGAGCGCCATCCGAATGCCGATCTCGTTGGTTCGTTGCGCCACGGCATAAGCCATGAGTCCATACAATCCGATCATCGCCAGGAGAAGCGCCAGGCCTCCAAACATGCCTGACAAGACGGCGATCAATCGCTCATGCCCCAAAGACTCGTCCACCTGCGCCTCGAGGGTGGTGAAGTTGGAGAGCTGTGCCGTGCCTCTGATCGCTTCCATGGAGTGGTGTATTTCAGAGACGAGGGACGCAGGTCGAATCGTAGTTCGAACCTCAAAGGTCATCGCACCGAGCTCGTCCTGAAAACAATTGAGGTAGACGGTGCGCGGAGGTTCCTCGCGCATGTCCATGTACTTGGCATCTCCCACCACTCCGACGATCTCAAATTCCCGTTTCTCGCCGTCTTCCGTCCATCCAAACTTCTTTCCAATCGGATTCTGATGGCCAAAAAAATAACGCGCCATGGCCTGATTGATAATGCCGACCTTCAACGACCGCCCGGTGTCCTCGGGGCCAAAATCACGGCCCAACAAATGGGGCGTTTGAAGCGTTGTGAAGTATCCCGGACTGACCCAGTTGACATGAACGACGACATCCTCGGTCGGTCGCGCCGTATAGCCCTCCACCCACACCTCTGTGTTCATTCCACCACCCCAGATCGGCGTGACGGCCGACAAGCTCGCCGAACGCACCAAGGGCATGGAGTGGAGTCGCTCCAGCATCCGATGGTAGAGATCTGCGACCTGGTGGCCCTTGAGCCCGCCTGTCGTCGGATCAACCGAGAACAGAATCACGTTTTGACGGTTGAATCCGGGGTTGATGGCTTCGAGGTTGTACAGCGTCCGTAAAAAGAGTCCGGCGCCGAAGAGCAGGACAATGCATAACGCAACCTGTGCAATCACCAACACTTTTCCAATCCGGAGATGGCCCAAGGCTGGGCCCAGGATTCCCGGAGTGCTCTTGAGGGCCGCCGCGACTCCCATCCGGGTGGAACGCCATGCGGGCGCAAGGCCAAAGAGCATTGTCGTGAGGAGGGAGACGACAAGTGTGAAGACCAGCGCCCAGCCATCCGGTCGCAGATCCACCTGAACGTGCCCCTGACCCAACGAAACCATCAGCGCCAGAAAACTGCTCAGCCACGAAGCGAGGAACAAGCCGGCGGCTCCGCCCGCAAGCCCCAACATCAGGTTCTCAGTCAAAAGTTGACGAACCAGTCGTGCCCGTCCCGATCCGAGCGCCCGTCTTACGGCAAATTCCCTCTGGCGCGTGATGGCGCGAGAGAGCAACATGGTGGCTATGTTGGCGCAAGTGATGAGAAGAATCAGCCCCACCATCCCCGCCAAAACAAACACGGGCCTTGAAAAACGTCTTCGCAAGTCGGAGAACCCGTTCGCCGCCGGTTCCAATCTAATCCTCTGTGAAAGAAACTCTTCACGGTCTTTATTCGACCAGTCCGGCTTGGTCCCCCCTTCGAGCATCTGCTGATAGATCACCGAAAGGTCAGCCTGCGCCTGCGGCAACGAAACCCCCGGCTTGAGGCGTCCCAGAATTTGAACCCAGTGATATCGCCGTTGATCGAGCCAGGTCCGAGGCTGATGAAAGACGGCCTCCGTCGTAAAGGGCACATAAAGATCGGGTGGGTAACCCGGCGTGACACTCTTGAACTCCGGAGGGGCCACTCCAATGATGGTGAAGGGGGTCTGGCGAAGGATGATGCTGCGGCCGAGGGCGGATGCTTCGCCGCCGAAACGCCGCATCCAGTAAGCGTGGGAGAGCACAATGACCCGAGCTCCGGCGCCTGCGCGGTCCTCCTCCGGCGTCAAAAGACGACCGGCGGCTGGGTGCACGCCCAGGAGCGGGAAGAAGTTACCGGACACGAGTTGCCCGCTGATGGGTTCGGACTGACCTTCGAGCCTGGCATCCAGGAGGGGTGGGTTCAGCCAGAAAACGGCGCTGACCCCTGAGAGGGCGTGGTTGCGGTCGCGGAAGTCCTCAAAATCAGGATAGGAAGTGTGCGACCCGGTCCCACCCCAGCCATGAAAAAGGATTTGAACGAGTTGCTTCGGCTGCTCGACGGGAAGCGCCCGGAGCATCATCGCGTTAATCAGGCTGAAGATGGCGGTGTTGGCTCCGATCCCGAGGGCCAGGATCAGCACGGCCACCGCAGTGAAACCCGGACTCTTCCGCAACCTTCGCAGGCCGTATCGGAGATCCTGCCCGAACGACTCCACGATCGATTCCCAGCCGGCATGGCGGACTTTTTCTTTCACTGCGTCCACGCTCCCCATCTCCACGCGCGCCGCCCGGAGCGCCTCATCCCGGCTCAGGCCTTTCTTCATTTTCGCTTCGGCCGCGATCTCCAGATAGGCGCGCAATTCCTCATCGAGCTCCCGTTCCACCTGTTCTTTTCTCAGCAGTGAACGAAGGCCACTCGCAATGTGTTGTCGCAAGGACATGGCGCTCCTCCCTAAGGGGTTTCGAGGATCCGGGCAATCGCCGTAATTTGTCTTCCCCATTCCCGGGTTTCGCTCTTCAGTTCCTTTCTCCCTCTCTCGGTCAGGACGTAGTACTTCGCCCTCCGATTGTTCTCCGTATCCCGCCATTCCGTCTTCAGGAAGCCCGCCCTCTCCAGGCGGCGGAAGGCCGGAAAAAGAGATCCCGGGTTGACCTGAAACACACCCTTGCTGATCTGTTCAATGCGGAGGGCAATCCCATAGCCGTGCATCGGTTCTAGATCCAGGGTTTTCAGGATGAGCATGTCCAGGGTGCCCTGTACAAGGCCGCTGGGTTTGTCCGTCATCGGGTTGCTCCTCTCGACAATCAAGAGGAAGAGTACACCTCTTCTCTAGATTGTCAAGAGGAAAGAAGAGCGGAAGCGTTTCGATGATCCCCGCGCGGGAGAACTTCAGGGCCGGCGCGATCGCGATCGTGCCTGGCGGCGTTTCGGCCCCATTTTCTTTTTTCTGTAATAAGCTTACACTAAGACCATACTCGCCATAGGAGGAAGCCATGCGTAAACTGGGACTTGTTCTCGGCATCATTATTGCGATCATTGTGCTGGCGGCAGTGGCTGTGTGGGCGCTCTTCGATGTGAATCGCTATCGCGGACGGATCCAATCGGAGCTGGAACAACGCCTGGGCAGGGACGTGAGCCTGGGGAACATGAGCCTGGGACTGCTGCCTCCCCGATTCCATGTAGAGAACCTGCGGGTTGGCGAGGATCCTCAGTTTGGCGGGCAACAGCCCTTTGTTCTTGCTGACCGGCTGGATGTCAGCGTCCACCTGCTTCCCTTGCTCGGAGGGAACATCGAAATGGACTCCCTCGAGTTCGAGCAACCGCGCGTCGAACTCGTGAAGAACAACCAGGGGGTGTGGAACTTCTCTTCGCTGGGTTCCCGCCGTTCTCAAACCTCCTCAGGCGGTTCAACGCATTCGTTCTCCCTGGGTCAACTTGTTCTCCACGGCGGCCAGGTCGCGCTTACGGATCTTCAGAAAGGAGGGGCGCGCACGCTCTATGACCATATCGATCTGACCCTGCGGAATTATGCGTCGGGGAAGCCGTTCTCCGTTGAGGCTGCTGTCCACTTCCCCGGCCAAGGGGCCCAGGAGGCGAAACTCCAGGGTGAAATGGGCCCACTGTCAGAAGGTAACCCGGCAGAGACGCCTTTTCGGGGAACGCTGAATTTCAAGGAAGTCGGCATCGCAGGGTTGCAACAGTTTCTGGGCAGCCAGGCGTTGGCCAGCGTTGACGGCATGTTGTCGGGAACGGCTAAGGTCGACAGTGCTTCCGGAAAAGTGTCAGCCGCGGGTGACCTGAAAGCAGAGAAGATGCGGATCCGTGGTCATGCAATTGATTACCCTATCGTGGTCAACTATGACCTGACCGATAACCTCGCGGGCGATCTGATCAGTATTAGCCGGGCCACGGTCCAACTCGGGTCAACCCCCTTTTCCATCAGCGGTACTGTAAACACTCGGCTGACTCCCGCACACCTTGATCTCAGTTTGAAAGCCAGTGGTGTCTCCATCCTCGAGGTGGCCCGACTGGCGGCATCTTTCGGGGTCGTCTTTTCCGCTGACACCAGCGTGAATGGAAGCACAAGCGCCGACCTTCGGGCTCAAGGCCCTGCCAACAATCCCACCGTCACCGGGTCCATCTCGGGCCGGGGGCTGCAAATCACTGGGAAAGCAATTCCACAGCCCGTCGAAGTTCGGTCGGTGGACCTGACCCTGACCCCCACTGAGATTCGCTCCAACAGCTTCGACGCCACCTCGGGCAAGACCACGGTTTCGGGACGCTTCACCCTCCAGAATTATACGTCGAAGTCTCCAATGCTCGATGCCGATCTGCGTGCTCCCGGCGCTACTTTTCCTGAGCTCCTGAACATCCTTAGGGCCTGTGGTGTCACGGGTATCGATAAGATCAGCGGCGCGGGGACGGTCGACGCTGATCTGCACGCCTCCGGCCCGCTAGAGTCGGTGGCGTCGACCGAAATCCTCAAAAAGCTCAATGGGAGTGTGCACTTGAACTTCACCACCGTGCGCGTGGCGGGGACGGACGTTGGCTACCAGCTGGCTTCGATTGGGGGCTTCTTGAAGTCGGCTCAAAAGGACCAGGGCGCTACTAACATCTCACGCTTGACGGGGAACATTCAAATCAAGGATGGAATAGCCCAGACGAACGACTTGCAGGCGCTCCTCGATATCGGGAGCATCGGGGCGACCGGCACCGCCAATCTCGCGACAGAGACCCTGGATCTGCGCATGAATGCCGTCCTGTCGAAGGTCTTCAGTCAGACGGTAGGGGGCACGAGCATCAGCGGATACATGAACACCGTATTGGCCAACAATGTGGGCGAACTGGTAATACCCGCGATTGTAACGGGGACATTCCAGAATCCGAAGTATGCCCCCGATCTCACGAGGATGGCCCAAATGAAGCTCAAAGGGCTGCTCCCCAGCTCCGACAATCCTTCAGCCGGTATATCCGGGTTGTTGGGTGGGTTGTTGGGCAAAAAAGAGGCGAACAAGGACCAACAGCCCGGACAGAAAACGGCCCCAGCCAATCCTCTTGATCAGTTACTGCGCGGGCTGATTCCCGAGAAGAAGAAACCGCAGCCGCCACCGAAATAAGCTTCATAGGGCATGATTTGTACCTCCTCCCCGGTTTATAAGGATTGCGGCAAGGTCGACTTTCGATTATCCAGAACGGAAATTTCTGCTTCACGACAGCAGAAGCCTTTGGTAGTGGGAACACTCCCCCGTGAACCTCGGAGAACGATTGAATCGCCGGTTCTTGCACAGCCTTGAAAAAGGTTCACTCAGAACACGGGCAACATATTATTCAGTCTTTCGAATACGATCATGAAATTCCAAGTGTTTTTACTAAATCGAGAGGGATGGCTGGCCAAGGGCTTGCCAAAGCCCCCGTACGTAGGAAAAGGATGGGCGGTGGATTTCAAGAATCTGAGGGCTAAGAAGGGGAATCGAATGTTTGGCGTGCATCTTGCGCCGGCCGCCCAAAAAACTCAACCTTCCAAGCAAATAATTATCCGCGCCATCAGCGAAGAAAAAGCACAGGAAATTGCTGACTTGATCGGAGCATGCGGGGCAATCATCGAGGCCTCAGATCTTTTTGGCACGGCAGAGTCTCTGCGAATATTTCCCATCGATAAAGGATTTGAGCTTACTCTTGATAACTATCCTCAATACGGTTTCGGGGCATCTGGTGACATCGATGACCAGCTCGCAGTCATAATGGCTAAGCGAGCATCTCTCTCAAATAAGTATGTGTTTGCGATTTACCGGCTTTACGACAGTATGTTCTTATATTCAATTGATCCTATTGATTTGAGCCCATCCCACTCAGAGAATTTCAAGAAACCGACTTACAAAGATCCGATCAACCCAAAATGGAGTATCCGGATAGCAAATGCAATCGTCCTGGCTTATGCGGCCATCGAAGAACTCAATTTGCAGTCCTTGCCCAAGGGAAAAGGACCAAACGGTATATGGGCTCGTGACAAGCAGACCGGTCATTGGGACGCCTATTCGGAGAAGGATCTCGAGAACCGATTGAGAAAATCAAGAATCGACGTTTCAGATTCATTCTTATGGACTTATAGGGGGAAGAGAACTCTCGTTGAAAGAATGATTCCTCGGATTCCGGACAAGGTTCCCAGTTACATCCGTGATCGAAACACGAAGGAGATTAGAGATCGTGAAATCAGTATCGGGGACGCTCTCGAGAATGCAAGGGACATTCGAAACAAAATCTCTGCGCACAGGCTCAGTGGAAGCAGTAGAAAGCCTCTTTTGAGGACGGTTTCGAGGGGAGCAAAAGCTCTATCAGCATATGATGCGACAAACATCCAGCATCTGGCCAGACGGCTTATCTTGGAGTCTTTGGGGATGCTGACACTGATTACGAGGCCTCATTGATCATGTAGTAACCCCGCGGGCCGCCACTAAGCCGTGATGCATGCCAAGTCAGACTCCGACAATCGATTTCGTCCCGGCGGGCTATTTGACCCACCGCATGGTTGCGAAAGTTGCTGTCGAGTCACGCTGGAAGCAACATGAGTCGCAGCTCCGGTAAAGGACGCTGAAAGTGAAATATCCTCAGTCCATAGAGAATTCGGGGGTCTAGGACTAGTGAACCGCTCGGATGTAACAGAATTGCATTACATTAGTGCAATTGCCAACGTGCCTTCCATGCTGCACCATGGCATTCTGTCGCACACTCTTGCTGAAAAGCTTACACACGACTCGGTAGCCATGCTCGAAATTCAACAGATACGCACAAGCAAGCTGATACCTGGCGCCGGTCCATTGCATGAGTACGCCAACTTATACTTCGACGCCCACAACCCGATGCTGAGCAAATGCCGCGCTCGCAACAACGAAATTTGCGTACTCCAGATCGATCCGAGCGTGCTGGATTTGCCAGGAGTGATAGTGACAGATCGGAACGCAGCAAGTGATTACGTGGCTTTCTGGACGGTAGCCGATGGCCTCACAATCATCGATCGAGAGCGAGTATTCGCTCGATATTGGATACATCAGAATGATCCGATCGACGAATGGCGCCACAAGTCTGAGAAGTGCGCCGAAGTGTTGGTGCCTGATCGCATCGACGCCCATTATGTTATCGGAGCGTACGTCGCCAATGAGACTGCTCTATCAGCATTTCAGCAGTTGAATTGTGGGTTGCAAGCGCATATCCGTAATGATATCTTTTTTTGAGGGAAACATATGAAAATTCTGGTTGGAGACATGCTGCATTCCAACGCCCAGACGCTGATCAACACAGTGAACTGCGTGGGAGTCATGGGCAAGGGCATTGCGCTGGAATTCAAGAGCCGCTTTCCCAAGATGTTCGACGATTACCTGCAACGTTGCAAACGCAAGGAAGTCAAGCTAGGGGTACCCTATTTATACAAGACATTGATGCCACCGCTGGTCATCAATTTCCCCACCAAGGATCATTGGAACTCGGTCTCGAGGCTCAACGATATCGAACGCGGCCTCGAGTATTTGTTGGCCCATTATAAGGGATGGGGAGTGACCTCGCTGGCAATTCCGCCGCTGGGTTGTGGTAACGGACAATTGGAATGGCGGGAGGTTGGGCCGTTGATCTACCGCTATGCGAAACAGATGGAAATTCCGGTCGAGGTGTACGCGCCTTATGGAACAAATCGAAGGGAATTGGCTCTGGAATTCCTTGAGAAGGGCGGTGAAGCAGTTAGCGCCGGGCCGACCAGGTCCGATCATTCTATGCTCAACGCATCATGGGTCGCGCTGGTGGAGCTTGTCAATCGCATCGAACAGCAACCGTACCATTGGCCGATTGGAAGAACAATCTTCCAGAAGCTTGCCTATGTCGCGACGAGCGAGGGACTACCGACCGGACTGGCTTACGAACGGAGCAGCTTTGGCCCATTTTCATCCGCATTGAAGAAAGTTGAAACAAGATTGATTAACGACGGCCTGTTGAGTGAAGAGCGCCAAGGAAGGATGTTCAGGGTCAAGGTCGGGCCCAATTACCCTCGGATTCGTCAGAAGTATGTAGGGGCATTCAATCTCTGGTCAGGTGTCTTGGATAAGACCGCTGACTTGTTCATGCGCGTAAACACCGATCAGGCAGAGATCATCGCGACCGTATTGTTTGTGGCCCATGAGCTCGGCAGGGGCCGCCAAAGAGAGATCACAGAAAAAGACATTCTGCAAACCGTCATGCAGTGGAAGCAGAGACGTCGCCCTCCTCTTGATGAGATGACTGTAGCATCCACTATCCGCAATTTGGGAATGCTGCGCTGGATTAAAGCAAATCCAAGCACAGACCTTCCTTTGCCGGACGACGAACCTTCAATAGCCTTGTAATTACCTACCACCACTCAAAAATACAACTCTCACCAGCCTCACAGTGACCGCAGGAACGTCAGGAGCTGTTGTTTCGAGCGATCCTTCAAAGCGATGAACTTGATCCGCTCCCGGGACGCCTCTCCCCGGTGCCGTAAGATGGCGTCGGTGAACGTGAGCGACGTTCCGTCATGCATCAGCCGGCTGCGGGTGCGGACGCCCCACAGCGGGGGCGTGCGCATCCGGTTCGCAGTCAATTGGTACTTCGGCTGCATCTCCCGGTACAACTTGCCGTAGTGTTCTTCAACGGGGATCGCGATGCCGTCCCCGGTCCCCACGTCATGCAACAGGAAATCACCAAAAGGATGGAACGTCTTGGCGCCTAAGGCGATCGGGACTGTGAATGCCCCCCCGTTAATCTGCGTTCCCGCCGCCGCCGTTTGCATGGTGCGGACGTGACACCGCGCGCAGCCGACAGAATCAAAGAGTTCTGACCCCTTCTTCGCGTCGTCGGTTTGGGCGAGTTTTGAATCTCTCGGTGGGGCTTTCGTGGCGCGCATGAAGCGCGCAAAATGGTCGATATCCGCCAGCCCGTCATCCCCCGTCTTGTCTTCAGGGTCCTTCACGGTGTCGCAGACGGTGGTGACTTCATCGGGCTGGAGGCGGCTGGTGATCCCCATTTCGTTGAGATACGCATCGGCGGAAAAGGAGAGCAGGCTGGCGTGCTGGGCCTTCCAGCCGAACCTTCCAATTCCATACTTTCCCGGGGCCTCCAGCACGGGAACGGAAATCGCCTTGCCGCAGATCCTGCCGTGTGTTTCGCGGCACTGTCGAGACGCGATCTCAGTCAAGGTCTGGTCCGACACCGCCTCCACGAACCCATCTCCCAGGAGGTTCAATGAAGTCCGCAGCGTTCGAATATTTTCCGTTTCCGGCACACGTTCCTGGATCTCCTGATCCGGGAAGGATCCGTTCGGACAGATGGCGCGGTCGTTAATGAGGGACCGGCCCGAAATCACCACTGAGCCCCCCGCAATCGGAATACTGGGATTGACGAAGTTTCCCTTGGGGTCGCGATGACCCACGCGCAACTCCGTGACCTGGCTGAGACCTCCGGACTGCGGGCTCTGGTGGCATTCCCGGCAGGACTGGGCGTTGTAAATCGGGCCGAGGCCATCGGAGATCACTTCGACCCCATCAAAGATTCCCAGGTCAACCTGATGCGTTGCGGTATCGACGAAACTGTTGCTGGCATTATCGAATGCGGCCGGTGCCTCCTCCGGTTCTGACCCCGCAGCGATCAAGAGCAATCCCACAGCGAGAAGCGCGAGAGTGCAAAGAAAATTTCTCATAAGCACCTCCTGTGATTCACATTGAGTTCTGATAAAGGATGGAGTTAGAACTGATTGTTGTATGGAGCGACTTCCGAAGTCCCGTCGACTTCGGAAGTCGTTTATCATAGAGCTCAAGCCTCATCCGGCCTTGTTTCCTCACCGGCTCCGATACAAATCGGGAAGCTGCTGCCGAAGATGCTCCACCTTCGGAAGATCGTTGAACACGATGTAAGGATTGTGAGGATGTTTGACGGCGTAATCCTGATGGTAGTCCTCGGCGGGATAAAAACCGCTCAGCGCGACCACCTGGGTTACGATCGGTCGCTGGTAAACTTTCCCTTGATTGAGCTGATCGATATAGGCTTGGGCGATGCGACGCTGCCCTTCATCGGCATAAAAAATGGCAGAGCGGTACTGCGTGCCGGTGTCCGGTCCCTGGCGATTGAGCTCCGTGGGATCATGCGCCACCGAGAAAAACACCCTGAGCAGCTGGCCAAGCGTAACCTGGGACGGGTCGTAAACGATCTTCACTGATTCGGCATGTCCCGTTTCCCCCGTACTCACGGCTTCATAATCCGGATTCTTGACCTTGCCGCCGGAGTACCCTGATGTCGCACTGCTCACCCCCTTGACGTGTTCGAACACCGCCTGGATACCCCAGAAACAGCCCCCCGCAAGGACGACGGTCTGTTGACCCGTTTTGGGGGTTAGAGGGTCGTCCACGGCCGGATTGGGAACCTTCATCGTGGCCCCTGACGCGCTGCACGCTTGAATAGCAACCAAAACAACCAGGCTGGAAATGCAAGCCATCCTGCGGACAAGAGAGTGGAGCATTTTGAGATCTCCTTTTTGCAAACAAGCCACTGCGCGCATCGCCCTTCTTGAAATCTATGGCGGTCAGCAGGGATTCCCGTTTCACACGAAGAAAGCGATGTCTTCCTTTTCAATTTTGGATCTCAATTTCGAATTGAAATCCAACGGATTCTCGGAAGAGCCCTAATTTTATACCCAGGCGCCCTTGTTCGGAAGTGGAATTTTGCTTTCTTCCAATCAGAGCATTCCCCGCGGAGCAACAACGTACCAAAAGCACACGGTGGCTGGCGGGCACGCTCAAATGGTGGGAACCCTGCACGGCGGGCTGTCAATACAAACGTTGAAATCAGACTTACAGGGAGTAATTATGGAATTTTCGCGGTTGGGGCGTCCGCCATAGCGGATCCGAGCGGCGGACGCCCCTACGATGATTCAGGCGCGATCTGAGCCATCAGCGCCTGGTAACTCCATTCCGACTGGAGTTCTGCAATCCTTCTATATTCCAGATCGTCACGTTGCTGAATCATCATGGTATGGTTTTCCAACGCCTCCCTCGAGGTAAGCGCGCAAGCTGTCGTTTAAATAGAAAGACCAGGAGTTCGAACACACTTCAAAACACTCGAGCGGCGCCAGGCCTGCATGGGTGAACTTCAGCTGGGTATGATCCTCATCCACGGTCTCGAACTCGAACCGGAGGCTGGTCCCGACCCAGTCGTGGAGATTATCAAACCCGGACTTTTCGGGATGTTTCGAGTCGATGCACGCCCATTCCACGCACCGACCCGGTTCCAGCCGCGCGACTTTGACCACGGCATAAAAACCTGCCTTCGGGAAGCGGAAAGCAGCTTTGCCTCCCACTTGCTCCTCCATCTCGCAGTCGAGCGTCCACCAGTGGCGGATTCCGTCCGCCATGGAGAATTGCTGATAGAGCTTCCGCGCGGGGACTGCAAATTTCAGCTTCATGGAAAAGTCGGTTCCGCCTTCCGGCCTTTTCTCCACACCTTTTCCAAAAGAGGCCGCAAGCTTGTTCACGATATCCGTCCAGCCTTTCTCATGATGTTCGACGGCCCCCGGCGTGGCGAATTTTTCGTGAGTCAAGGTGAGCTGGCAATAGGGATCAAGGTCCTGAAGTTCGACCGTAACGAGGGTGGGTTGGTTGTCCGTTCCTTTCAAGATCCATGTGAACACCAGCTTGGAGGGGGGCTCGATCCGTTGGTATTCCCCGGTGTGGTCGTACTCCCTCTCGCCGTCCTTCATGAGGATCCGAAACTTGCCTCCCACGCGGACATCCATCCAGGCTTCGGCCGTCTTGATTCCACCCGGGCACATCCACTGGGAGACGCTTTGCGGGTCGGTCCAGGCGGCAAACACCTCTTCACGCGTGGCGCGAATGAGCCTCCGGACCACAAGTCGGGGTGCCGCTTCACGAGATTCCTTAGTCATGCTGACCTCCTCGATCAGTGATATCGCTGCTTCCTCTCTGCAGCCAGGTGTTGTTCCAAAGCATCCAACCGGATTTCCCAAAACTTCCGGTAATGGTCCAGCCAGGCCGTGGCTTGTCGCAGGGGTCTTGCGACCAGCCGGCAATGGTGCTGGCGGCCGTGAATCTCGCGTCTCACGAGGCCCGCCCGTTCCAGCACCCTAATGTGTTTCGAGACGGCATTCAGGGACACGGGGAAGGCCCGGGCGATCTCGGTGACTGTGGCGGATCCCTGCTTGAGATTCTTCAGGATGGCACGACGCGTCGGATCGGCCACGGCCGAGAAAACGCGATTCAGTGTCGTCGCTCTATATTCAACCATATGGTTGAATATAGCCGTTCCTGATACTGCTGTCAACAATTTTCAGGATCGCCTCGAAACGGGGACGAACTCAGTGAATTTCTGGCCATAACCGCCCCCCCGGACTTCGGTGCCGTCACCACGCATAAATCCGCACCCTTGGGCTAAGCCAGGACTAGCCCCGCAAACCTGACCCTGTCGGAATGGCCGGGGTTACAACGTCCTCATCCCTTTGATCCTCGAGAGGATGAGCCCGGAAGAGCTTCGGCCTCGACGCTATCAAATCGCTTGACAGCGGACCAATAATGGAGAAAATAGTCTACTTGTATGCTGTTCTCGAGTGCAGCGGAGTATGGGATCCGGGCAATGACCTACCTTGCCCTCCAACCTGCGGGAAAGCTCTCCGGCGCCCGGGAGATCTCACAAGCCGAGAAGATCCCCATGGCGTTTCTCTGGAAAATTCTCCACAACCTCACCCGCAGAAAATTAGTCCGCTCGTTCAAGGGTGTCCGCGGGGGATATGAATTAGCCCATCCTGCTGACCAGATACTACTACATGATATTGTGAAGAGCACTGATACGGGATTTGCGCCCGGGAAGTGCATCCTGGGCCTGGAAGAATGTAATGATGCCAACGCGTGCCCGCTCCATGACACCTGGAAGGAACTGCGATCCCGGTTCGACTGCATGCTCCAGGAAAACACGCTCGCCGATCTGGGCCGGATCGCACTCGAAAAATCCCAAACCCGGTAGGCTCGTTTTTTTGTCCTAATAATGGATAATGTAGTCTATTATTCGTAATTTGGGCCTTCATTCACCCTTTTTACTCTGCTCTGATAAAGCCCGGGAATGACCACCGTGAACCCTCCCACCTACACCGTTCGACTCCCCGACGAAAGTTACTGGCGGGAGCAGATTAATTGCCAATATGCATGTCCGGTCCACACCGATGCACGCGGCTATGTCCGCGCCATCGCCGAAGGGGATTATGAGAAGGCCTACCTGATTGCCCGCGGTCCAAACCCCCTGGCCTCCATCTGCGGCCAGATATGCGGGGCGCCGTGCGAATTGGCCTGCCGTCGCGGCCACATTGATCAATCCATTTCTATTCGCGCATTAAAGCGATTCGCCTGCGAACGATTTGGAGTGGAATCGAGCCCCGACCCTCCGGCACATCAGTTTCGCGTCCTCCGGGAGAAGACGGGGGAACGTGTCTGTGACGACCAGGACGAACTGCGTCACCTCCTGACCTTCCTCTCTCAATCCGACTTTCCAAAGCCCGGCGGCGAACGCATCGCCATTATCGGCTCAGGGCCCGCCGGATTGGCCGCCGGTCATGATCTTGCCTTGATGGGTTTCCAGCCCACTGTTTTCGAGATGGAACCGCTGCCGGCCGGCATGCTCTTCACGGGAGTTCCCGGCTACCGTCTTCCCGCGGATTTGATCCGTGCCGAAGTGGCCGTGATCGAGGCCCTGGGCGTCGAGATTCGCTGTAACACGGAAATTGGGAAGGATGTGCTCTTTGAGGATTTGAAACGGGACTTTGCGGCCGTCATCATTGCCTGTGGCGCCAAGCGCTCCCGGCCCCTTCCGATTCCTGGCGCCGACGCCATCGGTGTGAGGGGAGGCGTGGATTTTCTTCGAGACGTGGCGCTCGGAAAACCCGTTGACCTCGGTCGGCGAGTCATTGTCATTGGCGGTGGGAACGTGGCCTACGACGTCGCCCGCACGGTGCTACGCCAGGAGGAATACGACGTCTCACGAACGGCCATGCGCATGGCCAATGTCAAAGAGGTGATTCTGGCCAGCCTCGAATCCCTGGAAGAAATGCCCGCCGATACGGTGGAGATTGTTGAAGGTGCGGAAGAAGGCATCGTGCGCCAGAACAGCTGGGGGCCAAAGGAAATTCTGTATGAAGAGTTGAACGGTCAGAAGTTCGTCCGCGGAGTGCGGTTCAAGCGTTGCCTGTCGGTGTATGACGAAAACCGACGATTCGCCCCGAAATTTGATGAATCCGTGGAAAAGGTCATTGAAGGAGACACCGTGCTGCTTTCGGTGGGCCAATCCGCGGATCTCCGCTTTCTGAATCCTGAACGCAATGGCATCGGGATGCGGTCGCCACAACAGATCCTGACAGATCCCCTGACCGGATCCACCTCGGACCCGTGTGTTTTCGTTGCAGGAGACATCGCCTATGGCCCGCGTTTGATGATTCATGCTATTGCCAGTGGAAAGCAAGTGGCCCGGTCGGTCTACCGCCTGTTGCGCCAGTGTGAGGTCTCCCCCCAGGAGGTTCAATTCCATTATCCGCTGGAGCATTACCGGCGGGAAAAATACTACGAGAAACGCAAGCGGCTGGACATTCCGACGAGGGATCCTCGTGAGCGACTGCGCGATCCCAAGGCTCAGGTGGAACTGGGCTACACCGAGGCCCAAGCGCGCGAAGAGTCGGGCCGCTGCCTCGACTGCGGAGTCAATACCATCTTTGATGGGGAGCGATGCATCCTGTGCGGCGGGTGTGTTGATGTGTGCCCCACCGTATGTCTGAAAATCGTTTCGCTGGACCGTCTCGAGCCTTCACCTGATTTGGACGCCGCGATCCGGTGCCAGTGGGGGGACGACCCTGCCGCGGACTCTTCTGCCATTATCAAGGATGAAGAGCGCTGCATCCGTTGTGCCCTTTGCGCCCAGCGGTGTCCCACCACGGCCATCACAATGGAACGATTTGAATTCGCAAAGGAGTGGAAACCATGTCTCAATCCAAACCTTCCCCCTCCCGGCTCGATCCGCCCCCGCTAAACCGGCGGAGTTTTTTGAGCCTGGCATCGCTTGCCAGTTTCTTTGGCGCCCTGGGGGTGGCGCTGGCCGGGATGTTGAGGCTACCGAACCCGGCGATTCTGCCCGGCCCCATCCGGCGTTACAAGATCGGCCTTCCCGAGGGATTTCCGGCGGGCAGTGAGACACGCCTCGAAAAAGAGAATGTCTTTGTTTTCCGGGATGCCGAAGGGCTGTATGCCATTTCCGCCGTGTGCACCCACTTGGGATGTTCGGTTTCACGGAACACCGAAGGGTTTGCCTGTCCGTGCCACGGATCCCGTTTCACTGCGAGCGGAAGAGTCGTAGGTGGCCCTGCACCTCGGGCGCTGCCTTGGCTCGAGGTGGGCCGCGCCGCCGATGGACAACTGGTGGTGTTTGCTGACAACGAAGTTCCTGAAGGGACCCGATTCCGCGTTTAGGAGCCGACGATGGCCGAAGCTGCCTCTCGTGAATTCCTCGACAACCTGCGATCACTGCCACGGACACTGAAAGACGCCTGGCTCCGGCTGGGGAGAATTCCGGAGTCGGAGCGCGAAGAATCGCAGGCCACATTTCATAACCTGTTCCTCCACATCCACAGCGTGCGGGTCCATGTGCGCACGCTCAACCCCACCTTGACCCTGGGGTTGGGCTTGATCTCCATGGCCAGTTTTGTGATTCTGTGCATCACCGGCGTCCTCCTGATGGTGTACTACAAACCTTCCACCGACCTCGCTTATCAATCCATCAAAGATATTCATTTTGTGGTCTTCACCGGACGATTCATCCGCAACATCCATCGTTGGAGCGCCCATGTCATGGTAGCCGCGGTGTTTCTGCACATGGCGCGCGTTTTCTTTACGGCCAGCTATAAGAAACCGCGGGAGTTTAACTGGCTAATCGGCCTGGGCCTGCTGGTGGTGACGCTGGCGTTGAGCTTCACCGGCTACTTGTTGCCTTGGGACCAGCTCGCCTATTGGGCCGTCACGATCGGTTCCAATATCGCCAATTCTCCCCGCGAGCTGACCGATGCCCTGGGGATCACGGCGTGGTTTGATCCCGGTGGATTCCAGAAACGGTTGCTGCTGGGCGCCAATTACGTGGGAGAAGATGCGCTCATCCGATTCTATGTCCTTCACGTGTTCATTCTGCCGGTCGTGCTGGTGATGTTCGTGAGCATCCATTTTTGGCGGATTCGCAAGGACGGCGGTTTGGCGAGGCCGGAAGATCCGATGGGAGGAATGGCGGAATGGGGCGGCGCCCGGCATCGAGTCTTTGAACCCCTGGCCAGCAAGACCTATGGCCTGATGGCGCTGGTGAGAGGGAAACGGGCAACCGTCAATCGGGGGCCGGAAAATACACAGATGAGCTGGCCCCACTTGATGTGGGCCGAACTGGCGGTCTTGATGGTCACGGTCGCGGTCAGCTTGATCCTGTCGTATTACTTTGACGCGCCGCTCAAGGAGATCGCCAACCCTGCCATCCCCGAAAATCCCGCCAAGGCGCCCTGGTATTTCCTGGGCATCCAGGAACTGGTGTCCTATTCGGCTTTTATGGGAGGTTTGGGGATTCCACTGATTGCCCTCGTCGGTTTGGCCTTGATCCCCTTCCTCGACAGGCGTCCCGGGGGCGAGGGGGTTTGGTTTGGCACGGAAGGCGAGCGGGTCGTCGCAGCCCAGTCGTTTTTCTTCGGCTTGGTCACCGCAGTCGGAATGCTGGTGTTCACCATCAACCTGGGATGGCTGCGCAACTGGTTCCCCAGTATTAATCAACTCTGGATCATCTTTATTAATCCCGGATCCATCCTCGTCTTCCTCTACGCGCTCTGGTCGGTGATTGTTTTAAGAAGAAAGAACTCGGTTCGCCTTGCAGCGGTGGCGCTGTTCACCTGTTTCCTCATCGGCTTCATCGTCCTGACGTATTTTGCCACTGTCCACCGCGGGCCAAACTGGTTGTTCTACTGGTGGCCATCCCAGTGGCCGGTGCACTGAAATTGAACCTGATGGCTGATACTGAAATGCCCTCGACGACAGTGGGGTACCCATGAACAATCAATCGAAACTCTTTCGCTGGGTGCTGCTCGGAGCCAGCGTGGTAACCATCGTCTACCTGGTGCTTGCGGCCATCCGTGAAAACTACATGGCCGAATGGCAACACATGCAACGACAGTACCGCACTTATCTCCAATCCAAGGCAGTCGACCTGCAGGGCCGGGAATTGCTGAAGAACTATCGTATAGAACTGAAGCAAGCGAGCATTCCGAAATTGAACACGGTGGACCGTTGTGTGTCCTGTCACAACGGGATTGATGACCCGCGCATGGTGGATGTCCCCTCCCCTCATGCGGTGCATTCAGGAGACATTCTGAAGAACCATCCGGTGGACCGCTTCGGATGCACTATTTGCCATCATGGCCAGGGAGCAGCCACCAATTTTCATGACGCTAAAGCGGAAGATGCTTTTTGGGATTATCCGCTGTTGTCTCGAGAGATGACCCAATCCTCCTGCTACGCTTGCCACGATATTGAGCGTCTTCCGCGGAATCAGGTGGCCTTGCTGCGGGAGGGCCTGGAGCTATTCAGAACCAAGAGCTGCGGATCATGCCACAAGCTGGGCGGGCGAGGGGGAACCCTGGGGCCATCGTTGGAAAGTGAAGGCGCCAAGACAAAACACCAACTCACCATGGTGAACCTGAAGCCGCCCCACACCACGGTGCGCTGGCACGAAGCCCATTTCCGGGATCCAGGCGAGGTCGTGACGGGCAGTCAGATGCGCAATCCCACCGTCACCCCGCGCGAGGCGAAGGCACTGACCGCATTCATGCTGGCCCAATGGCCGCGGGATATTCCCGAGAGCTACCAGGCGCCGGACAAGATTGACCAGCAGTACCGCGCCCTGCATCCTCAGCCTCTCACCGGCGAAGCGGCCTATCGGCAGTTCTGTCTTGCCTGTCATGGTGAAGGGACCTATGGCCGATGGGACAAGATCTTCAAGCGATTCATTCCAGCAATCCGGGGCCCTTCGCTGCTGGCCACAGCAACCCCGGAGTATTTCCAAACCAACATCGGATCGGGCAGACCCGGCACACAAATGCCGGCGTGGGGGGTACAGGCCGGTGGTTTACAGCCGGCAGAAATCCTCGCCTTGGTGGACTATTTGCAGGCGGGGACCGATCACAAAACGGCACCTGATGCGGCGGGCACCAAACCTGTCACACAGGGAGATGTCGCTCGAGGCGCCATTCTCTTCACGAGAAATTGTGCGGGTTGCCACGGCGTTACTGGACGCGGCGGCATTGCCCCGGAACTCGCGAACCCCACTTTTCAACAAGCGGCTTCCGATCATTTCATCGTGACAACGATCCGCAATGGCCGGCAGTCCACGGCCATGCCTTCCTTCCAAAAGCCGGGCAGTGCAGGTCTGGGTGATGCCGAAATAAGCGATCTGCTCGCATATGTTCGGACCTGGGGGCGAGGTCCGGCAGGCAATCCCGCTCAGTCCAAAGAGCAATCCAGGACTCCAGGAGGCTTACCATGAGTGACGAGCGCAAACCCGGAGGAGAATCTCATTGGTCGCGGCGTGATTTCGTTCGCGCAGCGGCACTGGGAACGGCGGCGCTGTGGCTTCCCGGCTGCCGCCGCAGTGAACCACCGAAGCTCAGCTCCTTGACCGGGGAGTTCGATCCTCTCCGCAGCTATCCGTATCGCGGCTGGGAGGATTTTTATCGCAAGCAATGGACGTGGGACAAAGTGGTCCGGTCCACCCATTCGGCGAACTGCACGGGCTCCTGCTCATGGAAGGTTTACGTTCGGGACGGGGTGATGGTCCGTGAGGAACAGTCCGCGGATTATCCCCGAATCAGCGAAGATCTTCCCGACTACAACCCGCGCGGGTGTCAGAAGGGCGGATGCTTCGTTGAATACGTCTACAGCCCGCAGCGGCTGCGCTATCCGCTCATCCGCACGGGAGCACGCGGCGAAGGAAAGTGGCGGCGGGCCAGTTGGGACGAAGCCCTGAACCTGGTTGCGGAGAAACTGCTGGACAATGTTTACAACTACGGGCCTGACACAAATACTTTTTTCAGCGTCATCCCGGCCATGAGCCCGGTCAGTTTCTGCGCCGGTTCCCGTCTGGCAAACTACCTGGGCGGCGTCATGTGCAGCTTTTATGACTGGTACTGTGACCTTCCGCCGGGTGAACCCCTCACCTGGGGCGTCCAAACCGAAGCCTGCGAGTGCGCCGACTGGTTCAATTCCAAATACATTGTCCTGTGGGGGTCCAACATCTCTCAAACCCGCATTCCCGATGCACACTTTGCATTCGAAGCGCGATACCAGGGGGCCAAGATCGTGGCAATTTCCCCCGACTATAATTCCAGCTGCATCCATGCGGATCTCCACTTCCGCATTAACCCAGGCACCGACGCGGCGCTCGCACTGGGCGTAGCCCGGATTCTAATAGAAGAGAACCTGTTCGATGGACCCTATATCCGCGAACAGACGGACCTGCCGCTGTTGGTCGTTAAGGAATCGAAGCGGTTTCTTCGCGAATCGGACCTGAAGAAAGGCGGTGCGGACGACGTCTTTTATTTCTGGGACAGCAAACAACGGGGGCTGGTAGCCGCTCCCGGTTCGATGGGCGCAAAGGAGAAGACGATCCGGCTCAACAACGTGGAACCAGCCCTCACCGGAACTTACAACGTCGGGCTTGCCGACGGGCGAACTGTTGAAGTCACGACCGTATTTGAACGGCTTCATGCCGTCCTGCAAGATTATCCCTTGGACAAGGTGGCTTCTCTCACTGGCCTCCCCGCTCACGAGATTCGATCCTTCGCCCGCGAATTGGGAACCCGGAAACCGGCCATGATAATTCACGGCGCGGGGACCAACCACTGGTACCACAACGACCTCATCAACCGCGCTTTCATCCTGCTGGTGGCGCTCACCGGAAATGTGGGAAAGAACGGCGGCGGTTTCAACCACTATGTCGGGCAGGAACGCGTCTGGCCCGAACATGGCTTCTTCGAATTGGCGTTCCCGGAGACCCGCAAGAAACAGCGCTTCCAGAACACGACGTTGTGGAGCTACGCGCATTCCTCCAGCAAGGACCCCCACCTTCACAACGGCAAGCCTATCGAGTGGTACATCAATGAATCGGTGAAAAACGGGTGGATGCCACTGTGGCCGAAGGACGGCCGAAAACCGCGGTCTTTTATTGTCTGGCGCGCCAATTATTTGAACCAGGCCAAGGGGAACGAAATCCTGGAGAACTCGCTGTGGCGTGACCTGGATCTCATTGTGGATATCAATTACCGCATGGACACCACTGCGCTTTACTCCGACGTGGTGTTGCCTGCGGCCAGCTATTACGAAAAGGTCGACATCAACACCACCGATTGTCACAGTTACGTCCATCCCTTCGGGAAAGCGCTCAATCCGCTATTTGAGAGCAAGACCGACTGGGACATCTTCAAAGCCCTGGCAGAGAAGATCTCCGAGGTCGCGCGCAAGAAAAGCCTGAAGCCGTTTCATGATGACGCCTTCAACTGGGACCGCGACTTTACGCGCCTGGCGGAAGACTGGACTGGCAAGGGGAGCCTCTTGACCGATGAGCAAGCCGTAAACTTCATCCTCTCCCATGCCAAAGAAACCCAGGGGATGACCTACCAGACCCTGCAAGAGCACCCCCAGCGCTTCGTGGCAACCGATGAGGAGTCGTGGAACAGCGACATCGAGCAGGGCATCGCCTACACTCCGTTCAAACACCAGGTGCAAAAAAAGAAACCGTGGCGGACGCTGACGGGCCGGCAACAGTTTTATATCGACCATCCCTGGTTCATCGATTTTGGCGAAGAGCTGCCGGTGCACAAGGAACCGGTCCAGGAGAAATATCCGCTCTTCTGGAATACCCCGCATGGACGGTGGTCGATCCATTCCACGTGGCGGGACCACCGCGCCATGCTCCGTTTGCAGCGGGGGCTTCCCCTCGTTTACATGCATCCCGACGATGCCCGGAAACGGGGCCTCGAGGACAACGACTGGGTCCGCATCCACAACGACATCGGCCAGTGCGTCTGCCGACTGCAGATCCTGCCCGGTGAAAAGCCGGGACGCGTCACGATGTATCACGGCTGGGAAAAATACCTGGGCTTCCAGCAGGGCGGATGGCAATCGCTGACCTATATCAAGATCAAGCCCACCCAGCTCATCGGCAAGTACGGTCATGTCAATTTCAGATTGAATTACTGGGGGCCGACAGGAAACAACCGGGACATCAAAGTGGAAGTCGAAAAAGCGAAAGGCGGGATTCTGGCGTAAGGCTCCACGATTCCGTTCCCGCCACAGCGGGACGGATCCATGAACCCTGGCGCCGGGAGGAATGCCCATGTCAAAACATCAATACGCAATGGTCATGGATCTGAACAAATGCCTGGGATGCCAGACCTGCACCATTGCCTGCAAGAAGCTGTGGACGGATCGCGACGGGACCCAGCACATGTACTGGAACAACGTCGAAACCCGGCCCGGCATCGGCTACCCTCGCCAATGGGATCGCATTGGGGGTGGCTGGAAGGACGGGCAGTTGAAGCCCAGCCCCCTGCCTGCACTGGACGACTACGGTCCGCCCTTCGAATACAACTATGAGCAGCGCCTCTTTGAGGGCAAGAAGAAGCCCGTCATGCCGACCCCCGATCCGAAATCCGGACCGAACTGGGATGAAGATGTCGGGGGAATGAATGGGGAAGAGAATTACTACTTCTATCTTCCACGGCTGTGCAACCATTGCACCTATCCCGCCTGTCTGGCCGCGTGCCCGCGCCAGGCCATTTACAAGCGCGAGGAAGATGGCATTGTGCTCATCGACCAGGAACGCTGCCAGGGATATCGCTACTGCATCGCCGCCTGCCCGTACAAGAAGATCTACTTCAATGAGATCACGGGAAAATCAGAGAAGTGTATTTTTTGCTACCCGCGCCTGGAAAATGGAGAAGTAAACGCCTGTGCCGCACAGTGCCCGGGCCGATTGCGCTTCGTGGGACTGCTCGATGATCCAGAGTCTCCCGTGCACCAACTGGTTTATCTCTACCGCGCCGCCTTGCCCCTTTATCCGGATCGCGGCACCAAGCCCAATGTGTTCTATGTTCCTCCCTTCAATCCGCCGAAGCGGTCTTCCTATGGAAAGAGCATTCTGGAAGACCCGCGGCTGCCGTTGGATTACCTCATCACCCTCTTTGGGGCGGAGGTCAAAGACGTCAT
>JBGQBO010000037.1:0-48587 GCA_041494885.1 Terriglobia bacterium | reverse complement strand
CCCGCGTACGGGATCGGTGGGACACTTCTTGGTGTAAATGACGTCTCTCTGTTGTAGGTTGGAATTGAGGGATCCCCCAGCTTCCGCTGGGGGGATTTCTCCTCCAAAAAATGCCTGATGCCGGCAAATAATGTTTGACGCCATAATCCAGGTATTGAGGATTCTTAAGGCTTATTCGTAGCGCAGGGCGTCGATGGGATCCAACTGCGCGGCTTTCCAGGCGGGGTAAAAACCGAAGACGATGCCCACCGTGGCGGACACCGTGAAGGCCAGTATGATTGACAGCACCGAGATCGTGGTCGGCCACTGAAGAAAGTTCGTGATCAGGGAGGAAGAAAGCGTCCCGAGGCCGATCCCGACCAGACCGCCGAAGAGCGAAAGCGTGCTCGCTTCGAGAAGAAATTGCCGGAGCAGGTCCCGCGATTTCGCGCCGACGGCCATGCGGATGCCGATTTCGCGCGTCCGTTCGGTGACGGAGACGAGCATGATGTTCATGACACCGATCCCCCCGACGAGCAAGGAGACGGAAGCGATCACCAGAAGCAGGTAGGTCATCACCTGGTTCGACTCGTTGCGCATCCGCGCCATGTCCGAAAGGGTGCGGATGAAGAAGTCGGCGTCCTGCCCTGGCTGGATGCCGTGCCGTTGGCGCAGCAAGGAATCAATCTGCTCCTGGGCAAGAGGGATGGACTCCTGGGTGGAGGCGGAGGCGATGATAAAGTGCAGGTAGGTGATGCCGAGCAATTTCTTCTGAAGGGTGGTGTAAGGAATGACGACGGTATCGTCCTGATCGTGTCCCATGGCGTCCTGGCCTTTGGGAATCAGAGTCCCCACCACCTTGAACGGCTGGCCCTTGATGCGGATCATCTGCCCGATGGGATCCTGACCTCCAAAGAGATTTTCAGCGACGGTCTTACCGAGCACTGCGACCCGCGCCACCGAAGCCACATCCTGTTCGGAATAAAAGGAGCCGGATTCAATCGGCCAGTTGCGGATGGTAGGAAAAAGTTGGTTATGTCCTGTTATTCCAGTCGACCAGTTCTGGCCCCCCGCCACCACCTGGGCCTGGGTCCGCATGCCCGGAGTGACCGCCGAGACGGCCGTGCACTCACGCTCAATGGCCTTGGCGTCGTCATCCACCATCGTGGTGATCGATCCCATGCCCCAATGAATCCCCCCCGCCGTCTGGGTCCCGGGGCTGATGAAGATCAGGTTGGTGCCCGCCTGAGCGATCTGGTCGTCGATCATCTTCTTTGCGCCGCTTCCAATGGCGAACACGGCAATCACCGCCCCCACGCCGATAATGATGCCCAGCATCGTCAGCACGGACCGCAGCTTGTGGCGCTGCAACGCCATGACCGCCACTTTAATAATCGCCAAAAAACTCATTCTATCACCGGGAACAAACGCCTTTATTGTATGAAAACTTTTTTCTCACCGAGAGCCGCCAGCCAGGCACACCAACCCCCCATGGACCCTCGCTCAAGAGAGATATGACGAATATCCGGCCATCCTCGTTACAGATTGAGAGACCAACCTTCGAGGCAGGTTTGAACGGCGCGTCAACTGCTCATCTTTTGTGAAAATCATACAACCCGATCCGCTTCCTCTGCTTCTTATCTGCATCGTTGATTGAGATGACGTGGGATTGAAGTCAAATTGAACGTGCGGGTATCAAAATGGAAGAGTTACTATTTCTCATCAAGTCGAACAACCAAGCCCTGAAGATTCTCATTTTGGAACTTGCGCGCAAGCTCGCGGGCTTTTACAAGCGATGACTCGGCTCCCACGCGGACACGGTAGATGGTCCCATTCTCCGAATCATACGAAGTCACAGTGACGTGTCCATACCGCTTTTCAAGCTGGCGTCGCAAATCGTCGGCGTTTTTCTTGATCGAGAAGGCTCCCACCTGGATCGCATAAACCGCACTCTCATTCCCGGGCACGGTAAGAATCTCCAGGCGGACCCGAGCCATTCCCGGCCCCGCAAGACCCAACCGTTTCCCCGCTTCCTCAGAAAGATCGATGATACGGCCCGCCACAAAGGGGCCGCGATCGTTGATGCGAACATCCACACTCTTGTCGTTATCCAGATTGTGCACCCGGACCTGCGTCTGGAAGGGCAGGGTCCGGTGGGCTGCCGTCATGGCATGCTTGTCAAAAATCTCGCCGCTCGCGGTGGGACGTCCGTGGTGCGGGTCGCCATAATACGACGCCAGCCCCTCCAACTCACCCGGCGACACTTCTCCACTTGAAGGGGGGGTCGCTTGCACGGGAGGCGCAACCGGCTTCCTTTTCTTTCCGCAAGCGCCCGTGAAGCCCAGCGTGAAGAGCAGCCCCAAACAAATGAGGATTTTCAAAAGTGTGGATTGGTCACCGGATATTCGCATTTATTATCTTGCTGGGTAAGTCGAGCCGTAGCATTGGCTCTCCCCCCATCGGCTCGGGGGTGTGGATCAGGTACTTCCGCTACTTCTTTTCCTGTTCTCGATCCATATTTTCGGCTAGCTTTTCCAGCTGTTTTGAAGCGTACCGCAAGAACTTGCTGGTGTCTTTACGGGCGGATGGGACCGCCTTGGTTTCCAGGTATTCGACAATCTTCCGAACCTCCTCGTCCAGCTTTTTCCCCGCCTGCTCAAAGTCCATAGTCGCCCCCGTGTGAAAATGACCTCTCTGGTGAACCCGGAATCCCGAAGATAGACAGATTATATAGGGCGGAGGGGGAGCAATACCAGCGTTGTCGTCGAAGATTGTGGAGGGGGCCCGTGGAGTGGTATGAAGATCAATCGGCGAGGATGGGGAGACGTTTCAACTCTTCCTCGGCGGAGGTAGGCTGCGGCAGCACAACATCCTGTCGGATGCGGCCGTCCTTAAAGATGACGTTACGCTTGGCATAATTGGCAATGTCCCGCTCGTGGGTCACCAGGACGATCGTAATGTTGTAACGGTCATTCAGTTTCTGAAAGATATCCATGACCTCGACCGAGGTGCGGCTGTCCAGGTTGCCGGTGGGCTCATCGGCAAGAATGATCGAAGGTTTATTGACCAGGGCGCGGGCGATGGCGACACGCTGCTGCTGTCCTCCTGAGAGCTGGTTGGGCATGTGATACTCCCGGCCTTCCAGTCCCACGTCGTGCAGGGCTTCGAGGGAGCGCGCACGCCGCTCTTTTCCATTGAGACCGGCGTAAAGCAGGGGCAGCTCGACATTATCGAGCGCGGTCGTGCGGGAGAGGAGGTTGAACCCCTGGAAGACGAATCCGATCTTCCGGTTGCGAATGTCGGCGAGTTCATCCTTGCTCAGGGTGGAGGCATCCACCGATTCAAGAAAGTACTTTCCCTCGGTGGGTCGATCGAGGCATCCGACAATGTTCATAAAGGTGGATTTGCCCGAGCCCGAGGCGCCCATGACAGCCACAAATTCCCCCCGATGGACCTCAATGGAGACACCCCTCAGCGCGTGAACCTTGACCTCACCGAGGTCGTACACTTTGTGAAGGTCTTCAATCTTGATGATGGTATTATTTTCGCCGGTCACTCAATTTTCCTGCCCAAAGTTTGATCGCCGCGCGACGAGCGGCCCGGCCAGGACGGCCCGAGGTGTGACACGCCCGTTCACGTGGCGGAAGAATCTTATCTAAATCCACCCGGACGAGGGGTCGTGCCCGGAGCTCCCGGCGGACGTTGCTGACCGGTGCGAGCCGCGCCCGCAATCTGTTGAGCCACCACGACGCGGTCACCTTCTTGAAGGGGCCCCTCAACCAATTCTGTAAAAATACCGTCGGTTATTCCCAGCTTGACTGTCACTGGCCGCAGCTTCTTGGTCTTTGAATCGATCATCCAAACCTTTTGCTCGGCCGACATACGTCCGCCCCCAAAGCCGCCCCGGCCCATTCCACCACCGCCAGAGCCCTGGCCTCTTCCTCGGTCCGCTCCGCCCTGCTGGGTCCCGCCTGATTGAGCCCCACTCTGCGGCGTACCGCCTTGAGCGGGCCGAGCAGTTCCCGCCGATGCTTTCTTTTCTTCGTCCGTCTGCGGAGGGATGAACCGCACCGCTGCGTTCGGGACTTTCAGAACATTCTCTCTCGAAGCCACTTGAATTGTCACGTTGGCCGTCATCCCCGGCTTCAGTTTCATTTCCGGATTTTCGACCAGGATCACCGCCGTATAAGTCACAACATTCGAGATGGTGGTCGGGTTCAACCGGATCTGCGCGATGCGACCCCGGAAGATTTCACCCGGAAAAGCATCGACCGTAAAAATAGAGCCGCTGCTTTCATGAATTCGGCCTACATCGGCCTCATCGATGTTCGCAAACACCTGCATCTTGGTCAGGTCGTTGGCAATGGTAAAGAGTGTCGGCGTCTGGAAGCTGGCCGCCACAGTCTGTCCCACATCAATGGCCCGGTTCACCACGATTCCATCAATTGGGGCATAGATTTTGGTGTGATCCAGATTCACCTTGGCCGTGGAGAGGTTGGCCTTCGCTTGTGCCACCCTGGCTTCAGAAGAGACCAACTGGGCCCGCGCCGACTCAAGCTGCGCTTCTGCGGCCCGTTGTGACGCGATGGCGGACTCGTAGTTGATCTTGGCGACGTCCAGATCGCTTTGGGGAATAAGTCCATTGTCGGCCATCCCCTGGGCGCGATCCAGTTTGATCTTCGCATCACGGACGCCGATCTTTGCCTTTTCCAGACCCGCCAGAAGGGTCCCGATGTTGGCTCTCGAGTTGACCACGTCGGCCTCGGAGGTCTTGACATTCGCGTTGGCCTGCTCGTAAGCCGCCTGGAACAAAGAGGGCTCAATATCCGCCAGCAACTGGCCGTTCTTGACATGGTCGTTGAAATCGGCGTACCACTTGGAGATCGTTCCTGACACCTGCGTTCCCACTTGTGTCGTCGTGATGGCCGTCAGCGTTCCCGTTGCGCCTACAACTGAGCGGATGTTGCCGCGCTCCACGGCCTGATCCACATATTTCGGCGCATCTTCCCGGGAATAGACGATATACGCTGCCGCCGCCACAAGTACGACCACGAGGATGAGGATTGCTATCAGTCGATGATTCTTATAAAAAACGAGGATTGCCATTAAAACCCCTCCCTGGATCACTGGAACTTCTAAAATGGCCTTGAGAATTGTACACGGAGGACAAAAATCGAGAGTCAGCTTTGTGTGTCAAAGGAAGCCTCCCAAGGCCCTCTGTCAAACTCGCACATTTTTAAGACGCTAGGTCGTGTTCGACCGTTACAGTTCTTGAGCATATCCGAGACCTGAGTTCGAATCGACCGCAATGAACAACTCAAGCCCTTAAGCCCTCTGTACTTCCCTTCCTATTTTGCGCCTATTTTCTTCTCGCCACAACGACCCGGGGGATCGACTGCAGATCGGCCACAAAATGGAGATCCATCCATTGTGGTGAAATAAAGAGTTCCTGCATGGATCCATCCTGCCCGGCTCCGATCTCAACCACCAGATAGCCTGCGGACCGGAGTCGCGGCTCGGAACCCCGGATCAACTGGCGGTAAACCTCAAAAGTGTCCCCGTGTGCCGCGTGCAAAGCCCCCGCCGGCTCAAACTTCCTCACCTCGGCAGGGAGACTTTCCCGATCTTCGTAGGGAACATAGGGAGGATTCGAAACCACAAAATCAACGGCACTTCCAAACTCTCGGACATCAAGGGGATCGAGCCAATCACCGGCCAGAAACTCAATCTGAGAACGGACCCCGTGCTTTTCGGCGTTGCGGGCGGCCACCTGGAGCGCCGCTTCCGACTGATCGATCGCGAGAATCCGGGATTGAGGAAGCTCCTTGGCTAAAGCGACCGCAATACACCCGGAGCCCGTCCCCACATCGACAATCAAGGGCCTGGGGGCGTGATTCAATTTCAGTACCGTTTCCACCAGGTGCTCTGTTTCAGGACGCGGGATCAGAACCTCGGGGGTCACGATAAAATCAAGCCCCCAGAACTCCTGCCAGCCCGTGATGTACTGAGCGGGCTCCCCCTGGACGCGTCGTTCCACCCACTCGAAATACTTCCTTTCCATGCCCGCCGCAAGCTCCTCTTCAGGATGGGCCAATAAAAAAACTTTCTCGACCCCCAGCAGCCGTTGCAGCAAAACCTCCGCATTCAAGTGAGGGCTGGGGATGGAGTGGTGAACCAGTTTTTGCTTTGCTGCTGTTAAGGCTTCACCGAGAGTCATCGAACTCCTGCGGAGCTAAATTCCAAATTCCAAAGGCCAAATTCCAAATAAAACCCAAAGACCAAATTCCAAACAAAGCCCAACGAGGAAGATTTCATGCCGCGAAGATGAGGGTTTAAACTAGAAATGGTTCGTTGGCTACTTTTTTTGTCTATTCCGCTGCGGAGTTAAATTCCAAATCCCAAAGTCCAAAATCCAAATAAATTCCAAAGGCCAAATTCCAAACATCCCCTTGGGTGAGCTGGGTCTGAATGTTGCACACAGATTTGATACAGGAGGAGATGAGGCTGCGACGCCTTTCCAAATTTGAGATTTGGAATTTGGGTTTTATTTGGACTTTGGATTCTGGAATTTGGAATTTGCTCTTACGCTCCTTCTATATTCTCTCTCAACTTTTCCGCCTGGAAATGAGAGACGAGGGCATCGACCACGGGCTGCAACCGGCCGTCCATGATGTTATCCAACTGATGCAGGGTGAGTCCGATGCGGTGGTCCGTCAGCCGGTTCTGCGGAAAATTATATGTCCGGATTTTTTCGCTTCGATCGCCTGTCCCCACCTGGGAGCGGCGGGCCTGAGCCATTTCCAAGCGTTGTTTTTCTTGTTCCATCTCGTAGAGCCGCGAACGAAGGACGCGCAGTCCCTTGGAGCGGTTCTTGATCTGCGACTTTTCATCCTGGCAGGAGACCACCAGGCCTGTCGGGAGGTGGGTGATGCGCACAGCCGAGTAAGTGGTATTGACGGACTGACCTCCCGGTCCCGAGGAGCAAAAGGTGTCGATGCGCAGATCCTTGGGGTCAATCTGGACTTCCACTTCGTCAGCCTCCGGCAAAACGGCTACCGTGACGGCGGAGGTGTGGATCCGCCCGCTGGCCTCGGTTTTTGGAACGCGCTGGACGCGGTGGACGCCGCTCTCGTATTTCAACTTGCTGTACACCTTCGCGCCTTCGAAGACCGCGATAATCTCCTTGTATCCCCCGATCCCCGAAGCCGAGGAAGACATGATGTCCACGCGCCAACCCTGGGACTCCGCGTAACGGGAATACATCCGGAAAATTTCGGCCGCAAACAACGTCGCTTCGTCTCCCCCCGTGCCTGCACGAATTTCCAGCAGCACGTTTTTCTCGTCATTGGGATCCTTCGGAAGTAACAAACGCTTCAATTCCTCCGAAACCTGGCCATCCCGTTGTTCTAAAAGCTGCATCTCCTCCTGGGCCATCGCTTTCATTTCCGGATCGTCCGAGGAATCCACGACGAGCTGCTTTGTTTCCCGCAATCGTTTTTGAATTTCCTTGTGTTCGCGGTACTTCTCGACGATGGGGGCGAGGTCGGCGTGCGCCCGGGCGGTCTTCTGGTATTTTGCCGTGTCACTCAGCACCTCGGGTTGAGCCAGCATCGCGGTCAGCTCTTCATACTTTCGTTCGATCGCTTCAAGTTTTGAAAACATGGAATCGAATTCCTTTGCCGTATTCAGACGAGTCAGATGATTTAGAGAGGAGTCGGTGAAGCCGCCCGAAGCCGGGAGGCCGGACAGACCTCAACTGTGGAGGAACCACGGAAGGGACGCTAACCCTGAGGGGAGGAGAAGGCGTGTTCGAGCGACAAGGCCTCTTCCAACGCTCGAATACCGATGGAGAGCTGTGCATCGCTGGGAGGACGGGTAGTGATTTTCTGAAGCCACAATCCCGGGGCCGTCATCATCGCAAACAAGGAGCCGGGTTTTTTGGCGGAGAATTTGATCACTTCATAGCTCAATCCCATAATGACCGGCAACAAGAGAACCCGGAACAGCAATTTGAGGCCGAAGGAATGGAACGGGATAAAGGTGTACACCACGATGGAGACCAGCATGACCGTCAGAAGAAAGCTGGTGCCACAACGCGGATGAAGCGTGGAATATTGCCGGGCGTTTTCAACGGTGAGGGGCTTCCCGTTCTCAAAATTGTAAACCACCTTATGCTCGGCCCCGTGATATTCATAAAGTCGCCGGAATTCCTTCCACAGACCGATGCCCCCAATGTACCCCACAAAGAGAAGAAGTCTCACCAGGCCGTCCACCAGATTGAAAAGGATCCGGTTTTCACCCCAATGGGAATGATCCTGGAAGTAAGTGGCCGCGGTCAGCGGCAGGAGTTTGAAGAGAAAAATGAAAAACGCCGTCGCCAGAATAGCGTTCACGGCGATGAACCACTTCCCGATCTCCCCACTCTTTTTCGGTTTGACCTCGGAGGCCTGCGGAGAACGCCCTGAGGGTTTCCCCTTCTGCGCCTCTGCATTCTCAAGGCTGTCGAGCACCTGGTCGGCCGAGAATTTGATGGCCTTCATGCCCAGGACAAAGGCCTGTCCCAGGATTCCCACACCCCGGAAGACCGGCAGCTTGAAGAGAGGGTATTTTTCAGACACCCTGGGCACCGGTTCCTTGCGGACCGCTACCTCGCCCGTGTCCTTGTGGACGGCAATGGCGAACGAATGGGGCGACCGCATCATCACCCCTTCAATGACCGCCTGACCGCCGACCAGGAGATCTCCGCCCGGCTGCAGGACTGATTCATTGAGCAGGTTTGTGCTCGCCACAAAACCTTGAAACCAGAGTTTCTTATGTCTGTTCATTCGGTGTCCAAGCCCGATGGCCAAAACAAGTTATTCCGATGCCAGAAAACGCTCACGCGTTGGTTACCGTTTTGCCAGCCTTGGGCTTTCCCTCGTACTTCTTCTTAAAGCGCTCGATCCGCCCCGCGGTATCCACCAGCCTTTGCTTGCCGGTAAAGAACGGATGGCAACCTGAGCAAATCTCAAGACGAATCATGTCAGCCTTGTAAGTGGACCGCGTCTTGAACGAATTCCCGCAGGCGCAAACACATTGGACCTCGTGATACTTCGGATGAATTCCCTCTTTCATTTCAGCTCCTCTGTGGCTTCTCCGGACACGCTCCGAAACGACCTAATATACTACAAAACGTCATGCTGAGCAACCGGGACAAAGGTAACTCGGCGCACACTGCCAGCAAGATCCGCTGCCCTGGGACACACACTCTTTAATTCCGGCAAAAAATGGGGGACTGCATCTCGCAGTCCCCCATTGAAGAACCAATCACCAATCTACACGAAACGATGTGCTCTTACCACGTGAACCGCGCACCCAGCTGCACGGTGAATGCAGGAACGCTGGCCGTGTTCCCGAATCCCCCTCTTCCAAGGAATCCCGTAGGCTGAGCGAAGTTTGACGCACTGGCATTGGCCTGGAAGTTGTTTCCAAAGTTTTCGGTGTTAAACAGGTTATAGAACTCGACGTATCCAATTGCTTTGTACCGATCCTTGAAGGTGAAGGTCTTGGTCACCCTCAAGTCCGTTTCAAAGAACCGCCCCGGCGCGTTGCCGCCACCCGGAAGAATTCCGCCACGTAAAATGTTGATCGGCACTTGCTGGCAGCCCACGCTGATGACAGGCGCGGAAAGAGTGGATCCCACGCAGACGCGATCGTTGTTCGTGCGGCCATCTCCATTGATGTCAATCCCGGCGTTGAAATCATAGGGCCGCGCGGAGGCTAACTGCATAATCGGCGCGATTTCGAAGCCATGGGGCAGGTCAAACACACCACTGAACACAAAACGGTGACGTTCGTCAAAAATCGTCGGTCCGAATTCCCCGGGCTGGAATTGCGCATCCGGCGTAATCGCGATGCCGTTGCCACTGTATGACGAAGTCGGGCGTCCGCCCCAGGATTGCGACTTCGCCAGGGTGTAGGATACCTGGTACAGCATCTTCTTGCTGAAGCGCCTCTTGAGCGCAAGCGTCATGCCGTCGTAGCGGGACCGGTTGGTGCCGCCAATCATGTTAATTTGACCCAGGCGCCCCGCCCCCAAGCCCGCTGCCGCAAAAGCGCTTGCCAAAAGCCGAGCGCCTGCATTGACCTTCGGATTGATGTTTTGAACGCGCGGTTCGTGGATGCCGAGAATGTGAACGTAGTCCCCCGAGAACACGAAATCATTCGCGAATTCATGGGACCCGCCAATGGACCATTGCTGCGAATAGGCATCCTTGATATCGGGATCGGTAATGCGCCCAAAACCACCCGCCTCGATGTTGGTGTTGGTGCCCGTGGGCTTCGGCAACGGATCCGAGCCGAACCGGAAAGAGCACAAGTCTCCCACGCAGCCCCCGGGAGACGTGGGTCCCGCCGAAGAGGTGAGCCCCAATAGCTGCTGGTAAATAGTCGCGTTTGTTTGTTGCAAAGAGAAAAGTGTGAGATTCTGGAAAACCTGATCGTAATAGATTCCATACCCCCCACGGATGACACTCTTGCCATTCCCATGAGGATCCCAGGCAAATCCAATACGCGGCTGAAATTCCTTAAACGACGTGGTGGTTTTCGTCAGGTCACCCAGTGCCACAGGATCATTGATTTGCTTCAAAACGAGCATCGTGCGGTTGTTGGATTGGTCATTCAGAAAACCAATGTTGGCGTCCCAACGGATACCCAGGTTCAACGTGAGATTGGAAGTCACCTTGAAATCATCCTGAACGTACCAGCCGAATTGGTGCGGGTTCTGAGAAAAGTTTCCATCACCTCCAAAGAAATCAAGCTCTTTAACGGCGCCCGGAGTGGCAAAGCCTTGCGAATACGCCGCGCATCGAGCTGGTGAACCGGGTTGGCGCGTGATGCAAGAGGGGTCATCAAAGAAACTGATCTGGTAACCGTTCGCACCAAAGAAGAAGGATCCACCCAGCTTCGACATGTAAGTCTCGTCAAAGCCGATCTTCATGTTGTGACGGCCTGCCCGGAACGAGAAGTCATCCCTGAATTGCCACTTCCTGATATCCGTTTCCTGTGGGACGTTCACGTTCGCACCCACTCCATCCGGAAGCGATGGGAAAACAAGATTCGGGTTGGTAGTGACCCCCTGAATCTTATTCACAAAATCCTGGAAGTGGAAGGTAAACTGGTTGATTCGAGTGGAACTGAGGGTATAGGAATGGTTGACCACCAGATCGAAGAACCGGTTGGTATCGGTATTTCCGCCCGTCAAATCCGTGTCAGCCGGGGCCGCCACCTGATCGTTGGGCGAGGCATTTTTTTGCCCGGCAAAACGATACGACATCCGCTGACGTTCACTGATGTTGTGATCAAACTTGATGGTGTATTGCGTGTCATCAAACGGCGTGGGGATGACCGGCACAAATTGTGCGCTTGGAACGAGTTTAATCTCAGGAGAGAGGCTTGGATCCACCTGGTTTTGTGAGCGCTCCCTCACGTGCTCGATCGCCCCAAAGACGAAGAGTTTGTCCTTAATAAGGGGACCCCCTGCTGAACCACCAAATTGTTGGCGATTGAAAGTGGGCTTGCAATCTTGCTGTCCCGAGGTGCCGCACTGTCCCGCCGCTTGGGTCCCGTTTTCAAAGAAGTCCTGCATGCGGAAGCTGCGGTCTCTGAAAAACCCGAATCCGGATCCATGGAACTCGTTCGTGCCAGACTTGGAAATGACATTGATAACGCCACCTTGACTGTGGGCTGTCTCGGCACCGAACCGGTGGGTTTGGACATTAAATTCTTGAATTCCTTCAATCGTGAAATTCTGCAGCAACCCGCCCACCACATTGTCCTTGTCGTTGCCTCCATCCACGTTAATCGAAACGTTGCGTCCATCACCGCCCGCCATCGAGATGGTTCCCACACGCGTTTTCGTCGGATCGTAGGAGACGGCCGGGCGCGCTTCAGGAATGATGTAGGTCAGCGAGGCAAAGGTACGAGTCAGCAGCGGCAAGTCTTGTACTTCCTTGGGAGACACCACGCCCCCCAAGTCTGATTTTGTGGATTCCACGAGGGCTGCTTCTTCATTGACTGTAATCGTCTCCGCTAAAGAAGCCGGCTTCAGTTGAAAATCGAGGTGGACCTTCGATCCCACATTGACATCGACTGATTTCTGAATCACGGTCGCAAACCCCTTCATTTCCACCTTCAGCTCATACGTGCCCGGCGGAAGAAGAGTGATGGCGTATTCTCCCGTATCGCTCGAGACCGTGCTTCTTGAAAACCCCGTGCTCAAGTTACTGGCTGCGATCGTGGCACCGGGGACGACGGCGTTGGACGTGTCGGTGACTCGCCCGCTGATGTCGCCGGTCGATACCTGGGCATACGCAGGGACAGCAAGGCTCATGGCGAATCCTGCGGCAAACAGCACGATCAGTACCGCTTGAAAGACCTTCGTAAAGTAAAACCTCATAGCTCCTCCGTTGTAATTTTGGTTTGAACGCAGCTCAAGGGTTATACCAGCCTCGGGTAGTGAGCAGGAACCACAGAAGTCTTTCGAGTCTGAGCTTCTTTGCAATGCGGGATGGCCGTAGGCTGAAGGTCGTCTTCTACATGACCTGAGGAAAATTCCCTTATCCCGAAGTCACTGGAAAAAGGGACTCCGACGCGTTCCCCCCTCCCGGAAACCGTCGGCTCTCAATCCAATTCTGATAACGGAACGATCAGAAGCACAGCAATGGAAGCGCCACTCATTTCAAAAAGAGTGAGCCCTATACCAAAGAGACCTATCTTATTGAATTATATTGACAAATTAAGTGTAAGTGATCCCGTCTTGTGGATCTTACTGGACTTTGACGGTCTAAATAATCCCAAAATTTGTAGCGGGGTATTTCAGAAATGAAATTGTGCCCGCTTGCTGGAGACGCTGTTGCCATGGGAAAAATGTGAGGGAGATGCCTGATTGAAATCAGTGGATGATCAGATGATCAAGTTTTTGCCGGTTGCCATGAAAGAGCCCATCGAGAGAGGAATTGCCTGGAAATCCCCTGTATTGGGGGCGATTTAGGTTGGATTCTGACGCTCCTACCGATTGATGCCGCCAGGAGGAATACTTGACAGGCAGTTGCAAGAAATCTATCTTGTTGGTCCGTCTAGTTTTGTTCTACGTCATGGTACACGGTTTTGGACCTAATTTGGCAGTACTTGGACCCAAGTTGGACCCAACTTTTCTTGCGCGATCAGGCAAGCGGTAGGCAGGCGCAGACCATGATGATCACTAGCCTCGGGTTATCGCATTTATCAGGTGCTGGTCAATTGGACGGCGATTTTCGCTGTTAACATCTGTAATTCTTCCGCAATGGACGAAAGTTCGGTTTGGTTTCTGTCCACATTAGCCTAAAATTCAACCTCAAGGAGGTCTACAGATGCGCGTCCTCAGTGCGGGAGAAGTGGCGGAGTGGTTCCAGCGATTTGAGAACCTTGGAGTTGAATCTGATTATGCGCATGCTGATAAAGACGGGCTTTTCTTCACTCATCCCGAGGCCGCTTGTATCGACCTGGAATACCCACCAAAACTTGAACGGCTGCCTTTCTTTGCGCGTTACATCGCAACTATAGGCTATGAAGACCAAGACTTCGATGGAGCTCTTCTTTGGTTTACCAACTGGGGTGTTTGGAACTCAAGGGAGGAAGGTCTCGGGTATCGCATCATCGAACGGATGAATGCTGCTGCTGGTCAACCAAGGTCATTTGAAGTTGCTCCGGGCCATCGCTTTCGAGGAGATGAACTTCCTGATGCTATTGGAATGCTGCTGCAGCCTATGGTGTTCGCATGGGACTGTTATTACCTGCCGACGTGGTCATACGGCACGGGTGAGTTCTTCTTATATGTGAGCCATGATTCGTTCGTAAGTATTGTTACTCGAACCAAAGCCTTTTACGAACGGGTATTTCCGCAGCTAGAAAAACTCCACCTCAACCCAAAGCCCGGAAACGATACGCGAACGAAACGTTTTTGCCGCCGACTTTAATCGCACGGCTGTCGAAGACCGCAGATGATAATTGCCAGTCCGGAGCTGCTTGGCTAGGTTTTATTCAGTCGGTTAAGCAAAGACTAGTACACCACCGCAAACTACGCTCGCTTAGCCTTGACGTCGGCCACGCGAATAATTACGCGCTTGCCAAGCGCCCTGGCTGCCCGAGTGATCGTATCGAGAGTCACAGAGACGTTCTGAGGGTCCAGCAGGCGATCCAACTGTGACCTGCTCGTGTGAAGCTGCTTTGCCATCGCTTGTTTGGTCTTCTGCTGTTCCTGCATCGCCTGTTCGAGTTGCCAAGCCAGCACCCGCTTGATAGCGACAGCTTCGACTTCACCGCGGATTCCTTCCTGTTCGAGAAAACTATCGAAGGTTGAGCCGCTATGGTCTCTCACCTTGTGATTCTTTCTTACTTTCATTTTAGTCCCCTTTGATGCTTGCTCTTGTTGCTACGTGCCAGCTCCAAATCCTCGTCCGGCGTCTTCTGCGTCCTCTTGATGAATCCGTGCAGCAACACCATCCGGCCCTTCTTGTCGATGTAGAAGAGCACCCGCGAGATTCGGTTCTGCACTAGGCTCGTACGCACTTCATAGACACCATCGCCCAAGGGCTTGCAAACGGGCATCCCGATTGGCCAGCCGAACTCCACCGTCTTGATATCCTCGCCGATACGCTTCCGATCTTCGGATGAAGGCAGATCCTTTAGCCAATCTCGCACCGGTTCGCCACCAGCCTCAGTCCGAAAGAAGATCGCAGGAACGCGTTTCCCTTGTCTTTCGAGCACCTCAGGCTGGGTACGTATAACCGTCGGGGATTTCGGTTTCTTACCCACCAAAAGAGTGTACCACGTGCGGTACATATAAGGGAAGCTGTTCTTAAGTATGAAGTGAGGGAGGCCTAAAGATAGTTCTTGGAAGCCAAAGAAAAGTGGATTTCCCCGCTGACATTTTCCGCTTTTTCTGCCTCTTTATAGATAGGGGACACTCTCGCCGGTTTTTTTGATTTGTCCGGTGAGGTTTGGCGGATTTTTCGCCTCTATATAGCAGGAGAACTTTGCCGATGCGTGGTTCGGCAGATACGGCTGGGATGCCTGATGTCAAGAGTCGCCGGGCTTTCTTTCGCTTTGAAATTGTGTGCCCAGATCAGCCGCTGGAAATGAAGCTTGAATTTGCCCCCGATTTCTCCAATTCAGAAATGCGTGCAGCTCGCGGCCCATTGTTCGACAAGAGGTTCGGGCGATTTTTTCTCTGGCGTTTCTTAGCTCTTCTTCTGTGGTCGCGTTTCGTGGCCCCAATTCCGACAGTAGCGATGGAGTGTGCTTTGCGGCCTCGCGGCACGCACGGGAAATCATCGCGCCAGAAGCACGCTATTCTCATGCAGCTCTTCTAGGCATTCGTCCTGAAGCCTCTTCCGAGGGTGAACGGTGCATGAAAGACACAGTTCACCCTGTCGGTCACCTTTCGGTTCACCTTAGGATTTTCGGAGGAGCCCAAAACAGAAGAAGTTGCGCATGTGACGACGATCAATTTGGGCGCGGACAAAACACCGGATTGGGCTGGAGCGACCCCACTTTTGTGCACGTTTCCGTGCCCAAAGTAGTTCGTGGGGCCGCTCTAGCCCAACTGCGCGGTGACCGCGCAGAGTGTTTTGTCCGCGCAGAATTCCGCAGCAGGTAGCCACAGTGATGAACAACGGAGATGAAAACCATACTGAGCTTTTGACTGTGCATGAGATCGCCAGGCTTTTGAAGGTGCCCGTTTCTTGGGTGTACGGGCACACCAGAAAACGCTCGATAGATCGCCTGCCGGGATATCGCCTTGGGAAGTACTGGCGTTTTCGCGCAGACGAAGTAATGGCCTGGGTGAAGCGCCAGAGGAGAGATCGCGAAGCGGCTTGACATGCGGACTACACTCCTAGGCGACGCAGAACAAGCTGGGCGGGCCATCGAGATCCCAAGGAAGGGAGAAACGATGGCTCGAAGAGGTTTCCAGCAAGGATCGCTTTTCCAGCGCGGCACTCGGAGGAAGCTTTGGGTGGCACGCTGGTGGGAGGATGTAATTCAAGCAGACGGCACGCTCGGCAGACTGAGACGGTCCGAAGTGATCGGGACCGTCGCCGATTTTCCGACACGCCGCCTGGCTATGCAGGTACTGTCCCAGAAGTTGGGGTCGATCAACAGCGGTAAGGCACGACCGCAGTCCGTCCGTACCTTTGGCGATTTCGTCAAGGACGATTGGACGCCTGTGGTTTTGCCAACACTCAAATATGCAACCCAGAAGCACTATCAGTACATGCTCGACGTGCATTTCAATCCAGCTTTCGGCCAGGGACAGCTTCGGGAGCTTACGCGAGAAGAGTTGCAAAGCTTCCTCAGCCGAAAACTCAGCAACGGGTTGTCGTGGAAAACCGTTCACCACTTCAAGTGTGGTCTAAGCAAAATTCTCGGAGCAGCTGAGGAATGGGGCTATATTGCCGAGAACGTAGCTCAGAAAACGAAACTCCCGCGACGGCAGCATGGAACGGAGCGGGTTGTCCTCACTCCGGTCCAGGTGCGAGACATAGCTGCGGCACTGAATGAACCCGCACGCTCGGTCACGTTGCTACTGGTGCTGACGGGATTGCGTGTAGGTGAGTTGCTTGCACTTCGCTGGGGAAGTATTGATTTGAAGGCTCGTTTTCTCCGCGTTGTCGAGACGGTGTATGACGGGCATTTCGATCAACCCAAGACGAAGCGCAGTGCACGGACCATCCCGATTGGGACGGAGACGGCAGAAATTCTCGCCGGCATCTGTCCCGCCGCTGTTGACCCAAAGGCGCTGGTATTCGCCACACGCGAGAGATTGCCGCTAAATCGCTGGAATCTCTTGCGCAAGCACCTGAAGCCTGCCGCAAAGAAACTAGGGCTTCCTGGTGTCACGTGGCATCTTCTGAGGCATAGCCACGCAACGATGCTCGACTCTGTGGGCACGCCGATAGGAACGATGCAATCGCTTCTAGGGCATTCCACAGCGGACATCACGCGCGAGATTTATTTGCACGCGATCCCGGAAGAGCAGCGTCGCGCCGTGGAAAGTGTCGAGAGGCTCGTATTTGGACCCAAATGGACCCAAGTTCAGGCTTCGCCGCAACCAGCGTCAAGTAGAGTGAATTGAAAACAAAGAAGTAAGTGGTCGGGGCGCGCGGATTTGAACCGCGGACCTCCTGCGCCCAAGGACGGTAGGCACAGACAGCTAAATTGTGGGTGGGCTCTATCAAGCCCTGTTAATAGTGAACGAGGGAAGTTACTTCGATACCGTCCAGCTTCTTTCGGCCGCCCAAAAAGTCGAGCTCGATGACAAAAGCTGCAGCCACGAGTTCTCCTTTGAGCTGACGGATGAGGCGGACGACCGCGGCGGCCGTTCCACCGGTTGCGAGTACATCATCCAGCAGCAGAACGCGCTGTCCCGGCGTAATGGCGTCTTTGTGAATCTCCAGGGAGTCGGTGCCGTATTCCAGTTCGTAAGTGATGCTTTCGGTCTCAGCAGGGAGCTTATGGGGTTTCCTCACCGGAACGAACCCGGCCCCCAGGGCGAACGCCACGGTCGGGGCAAAGATGAACCCGCGCGCCTCGATCCCGCACACGAGATCGATCTTCTGATCCCGAAATATTTCGGTGAGTCCGTCAATGACCCGGCGGAATCCCCGGGCGTCCTTCAGCAAAGTCGTAATATCGTAAAAAAGAATCCCCTTCTTCGGAAAATCAGGGACCTCGCGAATCAGTTTCTTCACTGTCTCCATGACTGGGCTACCCTCCCTCAATATGAAATTGCCTGTAATCGGGATCCACCGAAGTGACATTCTCTTCCAGATGGATTACTCGCGCCATCAGGGGGCCTTCGAGTAGCTTCTCCTTCAGTCGCTCCAGTTGAGCGGGGTTCCCCATGGCATAAACCTCCACATCGCCATCGGGGAGATTCTTCACATAACCTTTCAACTGAAGCTGGCCAGCCCAATGATAGACAAAATAGCGGTATCCAACGCCCTGGACGCGGCCTGAGACTCGATAGCGACGAGCAGTGGTTTTGGAAGGGGCGCTCATGCGAACCACTCTCACGATGGGGAGCTTATCGGTGAATTCGTGTTCCCATTGGCAAAACATTTTCTGCGAAGTGTCTGTGGTCCTTTATTCAGAGGGGTCTAAAGTCCCCTCGAAAACGTACGAGTTTTCAGAATTACCCCTGCGGGGCTCCGGGTCGTCCGAACAGGGTGGGCCGCCCCGTCCCAAGACCCAAAAATGTGTACGGCCTGCAATCTTACTGTCCACGGGAGAAAATCAGAACGGGTCTTGCCACGCGGCACAAGAGGAATCCCCATCAACCCGGCAATCATCGAAGGGATTGAAAATCGTGCTTAGCTTTTCAATGAAGTAAGACGTTTGAACCAACCGCGCTTGTCTAACCTGGCCTCTTGAGTAAGTGCCTGTTGCCACGCGGACAGTGACTTCAACGCCTGAAAATCCGTCCGGTCCAGGTGCAAGGGCGTGATCGATATCGAGCCGGCTTCGATGGCGGCAAAATCAGAACCCGTGTCGCCGTGATTCAACCCCGGCGGTTCTTGCAACCAGAAATATTTTCGACCGCGCGGATCCTTGCTCTCGAGCAGCACGTTCTTGTTGCGTTTCTTTCCTTGGCGTGTGAACTCAACCGCCCCCGTCCAGTTCGTCGGGACATTCACATTGAGGAGGACATCTTCGGGAAGGCCTTTTTCGAGGACTTTCTCCGCGAGTTTTGCGGCAAATTCGGCCCCGGGCTTGAAATCTGGATCGCTTCGCGCTGCGAGTGATACAGCGATCGAAGGGATTCCGTTGAAAGTTCCTTCCAGGGCCCCGGCGACCGTCCCGGAATAGGAGATATCATCGCCCAGATTGGGTCCCTTGTTGATCCCGGAGATCAAAAGATGAGGGGGCGTCTCCAGAATAGTCCGCAGCGCCAGGATGACACAATCCGCCGGCGTGCCTTCCACCGTGTATTCATTGTCAGAGAGCGACGTATAGCGTATGGGGGAATGCAAGGTAATGGAATGTGAAACCGCACTCATCTCGCGGTCGGGGGCGACCACGATGACATCGCCGATCGCGGTCATCGCATCCCGAAGGGCTTTAAGCCCCTCGGAATGAAAGCCGTCATCATTGGTAATCAGAATTCTCACCAAGAGAGTTGTCCCGCCTCGGGTATGAAATTCGGTCTCACCGGACCCGGGCAAAAGAACGAATCCTTCTACCTCTTCACTCGCCGTCCTGCACGTCGCGCTTGAGGGGCCGTGGTGAAAACCTCTACCACCCTGTTTTTCTTCAAATTGGATTCATTTTGGGCGTGCGTTTGGGGGCAACTCACAAAAACAAAATGGTCGGGGCGATCCGATTTGAACGGACGACCACTCGCACCCCAAGCGAGTGCGCTACCAGGCTGCGCCACGCCCCGACAAGCCTATTGCACTCAAGCCTTCTTCCCACTTCACAGCAGAATCATGGTCGGGGCGAATGGATTTGAACCATCGGCCTCTCGGTCCCGAACCGAGCGCTCTACCAGGCTGAGCCACGCCCCGGATTCCCTAACTTCCTGTTGCGGGTCAAGATCGTACAGGCGGAGGATTGACCCTGGAAGTGACCGGCGAATTTATCACTTTTTGTTTAACAATGTCAAGATTGACTCCAGTTCCGTCTTGACCTGCTGCAACATCTGTTCCCCTTCGCTGGAGCGGAAAAGCGACAGCGTCTTGCCATGGCCGCGCGTGGGCGTTTCTTCCCCCGGATCCTTGCTCCCGTTGTGCCGCGCCATCCTTTTTCGGGCGCCCTCAATTGTGAATCCTTCGTCGTACAGCAAGCGCTTTATTTCAAAAACCTTTTCGACGTCTTTCTTCCGGTAGACGCGCCATCCTCCACGATTCTTTTCGGGGGTGAGCGTCTTGAATTCCGATTCCCAGAATCGGAGAACATACGGCTCCACCCCCACCAGCTTGGCCACTTCGCTGATCCGAAAAAAGAGTTTTTCGGGATTCTCTCTTAAGAGTTTCTTCATACTTTAGAAGAAGGTGAAGCGAGCCCTGGAATGAACTTCGCGTCCGTTCTCCATCTCCGTCCGACTTCGAAACAAGATCCCTTCGATCAAAAATTTTACCACCCCGCGAACGGTTTCAAAAGGCGAAAAAAAGGAACCGGTCGTAACCCCTTCAGTCGTTACGACTACTTTTTCAACCGTTGCTTGATCCGGATCGGAGTCCCCTCAAAACCAAACTGTTCGCGGAACCGATTGATGAGAAACCGCTCGAAGGAAAAATGGAACTTGCTTTTCCGATTCGTGAACAACACGAAGGTCGGGGGGGCGACACCGGTTTGAGTGGCGTACAGGATCTTTGAGCGTGAGGAGACCGGAACGGTCGCCCGGCTGAGGTCGATGGATTCCACAAAGCGGTTCAACTCGGCCGTGGGGATCCGCCGCTCTCGTTCCTCTGCGATGCGTTTCACCCGCTTCAGCAACGAGGTGAGGCGCTGACCGGTGAGGGCCGAGACAAATAGGACGGGTGCGTATTCCAGAAATTTCGCTTTCTGACGGACCCGTTCCTCAAACTGGAGGGTTGAATCCGACGCCTTCGTGATCAGGTCCCACTTGTTCACCGCCAGTATGACGGATTTCCCGGCTTCGTGGGCATAGCCGGCGATGGTGGCATCCGGAGCCGTGATCCCTTCCACCGCATCGATGAGCAACACTGCGACGTCGCACTGTTCCAGATGCTTCCGGGCGAGCACCACGCTGAGCCTTTCAGCGAGGAGTTTTGTCTTTCCCTTGCGCCGGATGCCTGCGGTGTCAATGATTCGAAAGCGCGTGCCTTCGCGCTCGATAACCGCATCGACGCTATCCCGGGTGGTCCCCGCAATCGGCGTCACAATGGAGCGCTCCTGGCCACAGAGCGTGTTCAATAAAGTGGACTTGCCCACGTTAGGGCGGCCGATGATGGCCACCCGGATCTCCTCAGAACGCCGATGAAGAAACCTCCCTTCGTTAACACGTTCCTGATCCTTCCCGGATGAATCCGCCGGAGTGTCTCGGACCTTGGTGCGTTCAAAGTCAGCACGGGAGAGGATCTCATCGAGCATCTCTGCAATGTTTTGGTTGTGCTCCGCCGATACGAAGAAGACGGGTTGAATTCCCAATCGATGGAATTCACCGGCTTGCTCCACCTGTCGGGGTGAATCCACCTTATTGACAACCAGCGCCAGGGGCTTCCCGGTGCGGCGTAACAGCCCCGCGAGTTCTTCATCGAGCGAAACCACGCCATCGCGCGAATCCACAACCAGGAGGATCTGTGCGGCCTCCTTAAGGGCGATTTGAGCCTGCCGGAGGATGCTCTGCGCGATGACATTTTCATCATCCGGGATCATTCCCCCCGTATCCACAATTTCGGCGTGCCTCCCCTGCCATTCACACTCCCCGTAAATTCGATCCCGGGTGATCCCCGGTTCATCCGTGACAATGGAACGCCGCTGGCCAACCAAACGGTTAAACAGGGTCGATTTTCCGACATTCGGTCGACCGACAATAACGATAAGTGGAAGCTTCTGCATTTAATTTAAATTCAAAGTTCAAGGTTCAAGGTCTCAAGACCCAGTTCAAAGTTCAAGGTTCAAAGTTCAAAGTTAGAAATCTAAACCCTTTTTCCAGCTTCTGGCCTCCGGCCTCCATCCTTTGACTTCTGACTTCCGAGTTCTGACATCTGATTTCCGACTTCTGGCTTCTAGTCCTTCCCTCTGGCCCCTGAAAACTGACAACTGCTTTCCTGACACCCGGCACCTGGTACCTGACACCCTTCTCTCACCGGCTTTGAACTTATTCGTCGACGGCAGATCTGTCAAGGTGAGCTTTTCACTGCCCGAAGAGGGGACCGATTGACTTGCTCAAGGAGTGCGCTATAGTCTCCTGTGTTTCTCATGCGCAATGGAAGGCAATGACAGATCAACGCTCCCTCTTTGGACCGCAAGGAAAGATCTCCCGGCTCCATCCACAGTTTGAATTCCGTCCGGGGCAACTTCAGATGGCGGAGGCCGTGTCCGACGCTATAGCGCATGAACGTCATCTGATCGTTGAAGCGGGAACAGGAACGGGAAAAACCCTGGCGTACCTCATTCCGGCCGTGCAAAGTGGAAAGCGCGTGGTCATCTCCACCGGCACGAAAAACCTTCAGGAACAACTCTTCTTCAAAGACATCCCCTTCGTCGAGCAGCTCTTTCCGGGGAAGTTCAGCGCCTGCCTGATGAAGGGTCGTTCGAATTACCTTTGCCTCAAAAAGTTCACCGACGCCCAGTCACAGCCCGTATTTGAGTCCATGGGTGAGGTGGACGCTTTCCATGAGATCGAGGCGTGGGCGAAGCACACCGAGACTGGAGATCGCGCGGAGATCGAGGATTTCCCTGAAGATTCCCCGCTGTGGCCCCGTCTGGATGCCCGCGCCGAAGATTGTCTGGGGCAGAAGTGCTCGGATTACGAGCGCTGTTTCGTGGTGCGCATGCGGGAGCGCGCGCGGGAGTCCGATCTCATCATCGCCAACCATCACCTCGTCTTTGCGGACCTTGCGGTCCGGGAGAGCGATTTTGGTGCGGTCCTTCCGGAGTACGAGGTTCTCATCCTGGATGAAGCGCACACCATCGAGAATATTGCGACGCAGTATTTTGGAATTCAGGTTTCCAACTATCGTGTCGATGAACTGATCCGTGACACAGGGACGGCCCTGAAGGCGGAGGAGGTCGCGAGCGGAGAGATCCCCCAGGCCCTCAACCAGCTTTCGGTTCGATCAGCGGGATTTTGGGGGACGCTGGCGAAGCCGGAAGGGCGTTACGACTGGCTTTCCATGCTTCCTCACCTCGAGAACCGCGAAGAGCGTTTCCAGTCGTTCACTGCTTCCCTGCGAAGTCTCGAAAATCATCTCGAAAAGCTCCCCGAGAAGCCCGAGGCTCTCTTCGGACTGATCCGTCGATGTCGAGCGCTCTTGGCCGACCTGGAATTTCTGATGCAGCATGAATCCCGGGATTATGTTTACTGGTTGGAGTGCCGGGGGAGCGGGCGGCGCCGTGGCCTCGCAGGACGGGATCGTCCGGCGCGGGTCGGTATCTTTCTTCAAGCTTCCCCGATCCATGTCGCCGCTCTGTTGAAAGAGCGATTGTTCGATCGGGTGAACACTGCTGTCTTGACGTCGGCGACCCTCTCGGTAGAGGGGCGCTTTGATTTTATTCGATCTCGCGTGGGACTGGACGACGCCCGGGATGCCCTCCGAATCAGGGAGGTCTTGTGCGCCTCCCATTTTGACCACGAACGGCAGGCGATCCTCTTTGTCCCCACCGATCTTCCGCCCCCGGGCTCAGCTCAATATACGGACCGGTCCGTCGCGTTGATTGCGGACCTTCTCGAATTGACGCGGGGCCATGCCTTCATCCTCTTTACTTCCGTTCGTCAGATGGAGAAATCCTATCGCGAATTAAAGAAACGAGTGGATTATCCGGTGTTTTTGCAGGGGGAGACTGGAAGAACGGCCTTGCTCAACAAATTCCGCAAGACACGGCACGCGGTCCTGTGCGCTACCGCTAGCTTTTGGCACGGGGTGGACGTCGTGGGAGAGCAGCTAAGCTGTGTTATAATAGACAAGCTTCCGTTCGCCGTCCCCGATGATCCCATCGTCAGGGCGCGAACCGAAGCCTTGGAAGCTGCCGGGCACAATGGTTTCCTGGAATACCAGGTTCCTGAAGCTATCATCCAGCTTAAACAGGGACTGGGCCGGCTCATCCGTTCAACACGAGATTATGGACTGCTGGCCGTGCTGGATGACCGCGTGGTCCGGAAGAACTATGGTCGTTTGTTCCTCTCCAGTCTGCCGAACTACCAGGTGACACACCACATTGGGGAAGTCCGACAGTTCCTGGAGGGGCACCGTAGCGCCCGCCGTGGGACAACGTCATCCGCTGCGAAGGGCCCGGTTTAGAGAAAGAGGGGGGCGAAGCCGTGGACGCTCCGGCTGATGCCGAGATGAATTACAAATGTTGGTCGACTATAACCGCCTTGTGAACATCGTCAGAGTGCCTGCCTTCGAAAACAACCTCGCTCACTGGGACGTATCGGGACACGCAACCGGTGGTATCCATAACCGGGGTAGCGCAATGGGCCTCGTCGTCGTACAATGTACGACCGCTTCCGCCTCAGCTCGACAACCTGGATGGCCCTGGAATGGGAACCTGCGTGCGGTCTGAAGTCGATCTAACGGGGGCGTGAAGCGGGGTCGGAGTAGATTCATGACAGAATCACCCAAGTGGTTGGGAGTGGTGCTGGCCAGCGGCGGCTTGGATAGTTGTGTGACAGCTGCCTGCGCACGCCAGGCGCACCGGCTCGCAATGTTGCACGTGGATTATCATCAACGTACGGCCACCCGCGAACGTCAGGCCTTTGAAGCTATTGCCGATATCCTGGACGCGGAGAAACGCTGGATCACTACGGTTGATTACCTCCAGAACTTCGGGGGATCGTCGCTGACGGACTACCACATCGAAGTATCACCGGCGAACCTCGTATCAAAGAAGATTCCATCCAGCTATGTTCCTTTTCGTAACGCAAACCTGCTTTCCATCGCCACTTCATGGGCAGAGGTGCTGGGGGCGAGCGAAATCTTTGTGGGGGCGGTGGCTGAAGATAGCTCGGGCTATCCGGATTGTCGACGGGAGTTCTATGATGCCTTTGAACGGACGATTGAACTGGGGACAAGACCGGAGACCCATATCCGCATCCTCACCCCCGTGATCGGCCTGAGGAAATGGGAGATTGTCCGCAAGGGCATTGAACTAAGAGCCCCTTTGCATCTCACATGGTCGTGTTATAAGAACTGCGATGAGGCTTGCGGAGAATGCGACAGCTGTGCCCTTCGCCTTCGGGGATTTCAGGAGGCCGGGGTGGAGGATCCCATCCCGTACGTGCGAAAGCCTGCCCTCACAGCCCGGGCGTGAGTTCGCAGTGGGGAGGATAGGAGCGTGCGTTCCTCGGATTTTGATAAGCGGGTAGAATGCTTTTTCTGATTGTCAGGAGTTTGAATTGAATTCTCTGGAAACAGGGCTCGACCTTATAACGCAATTGATTTAATAATACTTTGGATACGGTTGATGAAAGATCCCTCTCGCGGGGAGCTGCATCGATCAGTGGAGGAATTCATGATGAGAAAAGTTTTGGGGGGTTTCGCTTTAATTGCAATCATGCTCGTGGCATTTACCTTCAGCTCTCGGGTGATGCTGGCGCAAACCGGCGGGTTGGAAGGGGACATAAAGGGCCCCGACGGTCAGCCGCTTGTCGGTGTCGAAGTCCAGATCGATCGCAAGGACATCAAACAGCACTTCCAGACCAAGGCCGACAAGAAAGGGCATTACTTTCATGCCGGGCTGCCGAGTGGCATGTACCGCATCTCGCTATGGCAGGATGGAAAGGAATTCACCTACCACGACAGTGTCCGCATTAGCGTCGGCGAACCCACACACCACGATTTCGACCTCAAGGCTGACCAGGAAGCCATACAGAAAACGATGCCGAAAGAGCTGAAGGAGAAGCTTGAAAAGCAGGAAAAAGAAATGAAAAAGGTGGGGGACATGAGGAAGCATTACGACGATGGCAACACGCTCTATGCCAGCAAACAGTTTGAGCAGGCCCTCGCCGAATTCAAAACCGCTTCGGAAATGGACCCGTCCCAGTATGTCATTTTCGCCCGCATCGCGGAAACCGATGAACAGCTCAAGCAATACGACGAGGCGAGCACGAACTATCAAAAAGCCATTACGATCCTGGAACCCCAGACCGAGCAGAAGGCAGATTTGAAGCAGGCCCTGGCCGACTACTACAACAACTATGGGGGTGCTCTGGCCAAATCGGGAAAACCCAAGGATGCCCTGGAGGCGTACAAGAAGGCCGTGGGCCTGTTCCCTGCCAAAGCAGGGATGTATTACTTCAATCTGGGAGTGGTGTTGACGAACTCGCGCGCTCCTCTGGAGGATCGCCTGGCGGCCTTCAAAAAAGCGATCGAGGTGGACCCCAATAATGCCAGCGCCTATTTCCTCTATGGTCAGGCGCTTTCAGAAAAAATGACCTTCCTGCCGGATGGAAAGATCTCCGCCCCTCCCGAAATGTTCGAGGCGCTGAACAAATACCTCGAACTGGAACCACAAGGTAAGTACGCGGAAGGAGCCAAGGGCCTGATCTCGGCCGCGGGGCAGACCGTGCAAACCTCCTACGGAACTAAAAAGGAACCCAAAAAGCCAAAGAAGTAATCTTCCTTTTTGGCACCGACCGCGAGGATTAGCCATCAGGAGGGGGATGGACACCAACAAACCACCGGGCTGAGCGCACAATCTTGAGATTCCGTCGAGCACGAAAGCCGGAGAATGGATTTCTGGCTGAAGGTTGTCGATTCCATGCCCGTCCTCTTTCCCCCGGCTCATCTTGACTAAGCCGCAGGGAGTTCAAGCAGCGGTGATTCTATGCAACCAACATTACAAATACGCACGCCGTTCTTCATTTTGACGATTGTCATGGCGATGGTGATCGGATTCCTCGCCGGGTACATCTACACCAACCAGGTCAACTGGAATAACCAGCGAGTTCCGGGGAGCCCGCTCAGCCAGGGGCCTCCTCCCTCGGGCGCCATCCCTTCCCCGTCGCCCGAATCTGCCCCGGGCCAGTTGCCGGAGGGACATCCGCCCATCAATCCTGAGCCCACGATTGCTGCCTTGAAAGCGGAGGCCGAAAAGAACCCGGCCAGCCTTGAAAAGGTCTCGCAGTTGGCGAACTTCCTTTACGATAACAAGCGCTACAAAGATGCCATCGAGTGGTATGAAAAGGCGCTGAAACTCGACCCGAAGAATGTCGACATTGAGACTGACCTGGGAACGGCTTACTATTACATCGGCGATTCAAGCTCCGCCTTGAACCATTTTGACAACTCCCTGCGCGTCGATCCACGTCACATTCAAACGATCCACAACAAGTTTATTGTCCTCCTCGATGGCAAGAAGGACATAGCGGGGGCCCGTGCCACGTTGAAACAACTGGAGAGCATCGACCCGCAGAATCCTGCGCTGGCAAGTCTTCGCAAGATGCTCCAGGACGCGGAGAAAGGGATTTGACCTGGAGCCGGAGGAAGGTCTTATCGGGAGGGTGAACCCCCGGCGGACCACAGAAGCTGCCCTGGCTTCGTCTCCTGAGGATTTCGCCAACCCTTCTGCGGCATCGGAACCCCTCAACCACTCACGCAACTGTTCTTCTAATTCGTTTCTATGATTATTCGACTCCTGCTCCGTTTTCTCTATTTTCTTTTCTTGATTTTTATTATCCGTGCGTTTATTCGCTACCTCTTTCCAGGCTCTCCAAAGGGAAAGCCATCGAACGCTCCGCCTAAACCTCCCCCCGACTCCTCCCCTAAAACCATCGCAGGGCATATGGAAAAAGATCCCGTCTGTGGGATGTATATCGACTCCCAGACGGCACTTCACACGGATCGAGGCGGCAAGTCATTCTACTTTTGCTCCGAAGGGTGTCTAAAGAAATTTGCGTCGTTGTCAAACTGACACCTGCCTTTCCTGAATTCTGATATTTTCGCGGGAGGGGACATCGGGATTGAGTCTGCGGAGAGGCGGGGTCCGTCATTCCATAAGAGATCCGGCGGCACCACTTCTTTCCCGCGAAAAATCCGCACCTCAGACTTCGGAATCCAGGATCATCTCGATAACACATCGTGGCCCGGGGCGGATCGTGAACGCATGTCTCGCTTGTGACGATCCTTTGCTCCGACGGGTGAGGTTGCCATGCCGAAGACAAATCGATTACGACGGTGGATGATCTGGTTCATGACCGGATGCTTTTGCTTAGGTACAACTCCATTGGAAGCGCGGACGAGAGTCAAGCCTGGATTCAACTTTTTCTCCTCCAAGCAGGACATCGAATTGGGCCGTGAAGCCTCTCAGCAAGCCGAGAAAGAGTTGGCGCTGCTGAACGATCCCGCCACAGTCAGTTATGTGACCCAGCTGGGAAAGAAACTGGCTGCAAAGTCAATGAACTCGAGTTACCCCTGGTCCTTCAAAGTCGTCAATGACAGCGCCATTAATGCCTTTGCGTTACCCGGGGGTTACATTTATGTGAATCGCGGGGCCCTGGAGGCCGCTGACAACGAGGCGCAGATCGCGGGAGTCATTGCACACGAGATTGGTCACGTGGTGGCTCGCCACGGGACAAGCCAGATGTCGAAGGCCCTGCTGCCCCAGTTGGGGTTGGCCGCGCTGGGTGGACTCACATCCGGCAAGGGAGGATGGAGCGCCACACTGGCGCAATATGGTGTTCCGCTCGGATTAAACCTTTATTTCCTGAAAAATTCCCGGGCTGCGGAAGCGCAGGCCGACCTTCTGGGTACCCAGGAGATGACCGATGTGGGATATGATCCCCATCAACTGGCCCACTTTTTTGAAAAACTGGAGCGGGGGGGGCACGCCAATGTGTCGGGAGCGGCGGCCTGGTTCAGTGATCATCCCTCCCCCGATAATCGCGTTCAGAACATCGATCGGGAAATCGGCACGCTCTCGGTGGCCAGTCACCCGGTCGTGGACACGAACGATTTTGACAACATGAAGGCCCACTTGAAGGCGCTGCCTCCTCCCCCCAAGCCCAAACCCCAGCCCGCTGCCGGTTCGGGCGAAAAGGCGACGACTTCCACCAGCGGATCCGATGGGGTTGCATCCCCTTCTGGAAAATATGCCATGTTTTCTCCGCACGAGAACCTCTACGTCATCGAGTATCCCGCCGATTGGCAGATAATGACAGCCGATGGGTCGGGCGCTACTTTCGTCCCGAAAGGCGGGGTTCAACAAGATGATCAACGCAGTGATATCGCTTACGGGATCCAAGCCTCTCTATTCGACCCGGAGGGACAGGGCGGTCAAAGCAACTCCCTTGAGACCATGACAGGCCAGTTCATTGCTTCTCTGTTGCAAGGAAATTCTTATCTCCAGGAAAACCGCGCCGAACAACAGGAGATTCAGGTGGGAGGGCGCCGCGTTCTCCTCTCGCGCTTGGAGGGCAAATCGCCCTACCGGAACGAGATCGAAGTGGTGTGGGTGGCCACACAACAGTACGGCGAGAGCCAACTGTTTACTATTCTCTGTATCGCACCTCAACCCCGCTTCAAGGAATTTGAGCCCGCTTTCAAACACACGATTGAAAGCACGCGGTTTGAAAAATAGAGGCGCCCCAGCGGGGCGTCTCTCCCGATGACCGATCGAACTTAATTTCGTTGGAACACATGCCCCAAAACACCTCCTCCAACGGCCGCACCATCAATCCCTGGCTGGCCGCGCTCGCTGTGACGCCGGGAACCCTGATGGAGGTTTTGGACTCGACCGTTGTGAACGTGTCGGTCCCCCATATCGCCGGCTCCCTGGGTGTGACGCTGGAGGAAGCCACCTGGACGATCACCACGTACCTAGTGGCCAACGCCATTGTCTTGCCGATGACGGGGTGGCTCGCCAATCATTTTGGCCGGCGCCGATTGTTCCTGGCTTGTCTGGTTACCTTTACTTTCGCCTCCGTGTTGTGCGGCTCGGCTCCGAACCTTACGGCCATACTCATCTTTCGGGTGTTGCAGGGCATGAGTGGCGGGATCCTGGTCCCCATCTCCCAGGCCATCATGCTGGAAAGCTTTCCGCCTGAGAAACGCGGCCGCGCCATGGCGGCGTTTGCCGTCGTCGTCATTTTCGCGCCCATCATCGGTCCCATTCTGGGCGGGTACATTACCGACAACTACTCCTGGCGCTGGATTTTTTACATCAACATCCCTGTGGGCGCCCTCGCGTTTGTGCTCACCAGCGCCTTCGTCTTCGATCCTCCCTACATCCGCCGGATTGCAGGCGCAACAATCGATTATATCGGCCTGGCGCTTCTCGCGATCGGGTTGGGCTGCCTCGAAATCGTGCTCGATAACGGGGAGCTTAAGGACTGGTTCGGTTCCCCTTTCATCAGGAATTTCAGCATCGCGGCGGGTGCGGCCCTGATCATTCTTGTCTTCTGGGAACTCTCCATTAAACATCCCATTGTGGATTTGCGTCTGTTGAAAGACCGGAATTTCAGCGCGGGTCTGTTGCTCATGACGGCACTGGGGATGGTCCTCTACGGATCCATCATTTTACAACCGATCTACCTGCAGACGTTGATGGGCTATACCGCCCTGCTGAGCGGCTTGACACTGGCTCCCCGTGGCCTGACCAGCCTGCTTTTTGCCCCCGTGGCGGGGCGACTTACGGAAAAGCACGATGCCCGCTACCTGGTTGCCTTTGGGATCATTATGACCTCCATCCCGCTTTTCATGATGACACGGTGGGACCTGCAAACTGATTTTCGCGCGCTGACATTGCCCAACCTCATTCAGGGATTGGGCGTCGTTTTCCTTTTCGTCCCCTTGACTACAGCCACGATGGCTTACATCTCCAACGAAAATATGGGAATGGCTTCGGGATTGTTCAATCTTGTTCGAAATATGGGGGGCAGTGCAGGAATCGCCATCGTGAACACAATGCTGTCACGAAGGACGCAATTTCATCATGCGCGGCTGTCCGAACATATCACCGTTTACAGCATCGCCGCACAACAAGCCATGCAAGTGTACCCACGAATGCTCTTCCGTCAAGGCGTGCCCGCAGGCAGCGCTGTGAATGCATCGTATGGTCTGATTCATGGTGAGCTCACGCGCCAGTCTGCCATGATGGCCTTCATTGATAATTTCTATCTTCTGGCGATTATCTTCATACTGATGCTACCTCTCCTATTGTTCATGCGCAAACCGCGGCGGATGAAAAGACCCATGCCCGAATAGAAATTTGTCAAGATGCAGGGGGGAAGTGAATGGACCTCTCCCGGCTTCTTCTATCCCCCCTTGAGACGAGAACAGCCTTTCATAATCCATTTTTCATTGATCTTGTGGACTCCCCCATGTTGCCCGTTGCCCAGGAGGCGCCCCTTAACTTCGTCGTATTACGATGGGAATTCCAGTCTGGTCAAAGCTCAAATCTTCCAAAAACGGAAGTTGATCTCCAGATTTCTGAATTGAGAATCCGTCTAAACGACCATCGTCCACATGTTTAGCCTCGACCTCCCACTTCATTGATGGGTGTCCAAAAAATTATATCCGGCTCGAATCCTGAATAATGCATGAAGAGTCAAGATATTATGCAACCGTGGAAAACATCGGCTTGAACACAAGGCATCGTGAATCGACTCCAAGGATTTTTGGTCACATAATTGCATCTTAAATTGGCCTAAGCGATATTTGCGTGCGATTCTCCCCGGAGGATTGCGATGAGGTTTTCCGGAAAGTTTGAACCGCACATCCTTAAAACCGGGAGGTCCAGCTTCAGAGTAATGTTATCTCTTTTTAAGTCACTTCGCAGGACGATTTTGGAGCGGCGAAGATCTCCGGAACCCCAGTGAATCTCTCAACTTCAGTCGAAGCCTTAACATCGAATGTTATTCCACAACCAAGAAACGATGAATCCAAAATGAGAGGGAGGATAGTTGTATGAAAGAAGTGCCTCAGCGAAATTTGTTTTTCTTGGCATTTGTTTTGGCACTGATGGCTGGTGTTTTCATTTCATCGACGTCACCTTTGATGGCTCAAGCTACAGTGTCCACAGGCAGTATCCAGGGAACTGTGACTGACCCGACAGGGGCCGTTGTTCCGGATGCCGCCATTACCATAACCAGCAGATCCACAGGTCAAACTCTCAATTTGACTTCTACTTCCACTGGCAACTTCAACTCGGGAACGTTGTCCCCGGGTGCTTACGTTGTCCGTGTGGGAGCCAAGGGGTTTAAGACCACGGAGTTGGTGGTGACGGTACAGGTGGGGGTCGTCTCCACCGGCAGCGTCAAACTTGCTCTCGGCTCCGAAAGTACAGTGGTTTCGGTGGAAGAGTCGGCCGTAAACGTAAACACGGAGCAGGCCACAGTACAAGGCGTGATGACAGCTCAACAGATTGAGCAGCTGCCCATCGGGGGACGAAACTTCCTTGATCTGGCTCAGCTACAGCCCGGTGTACAAATCCAGGACGGCGGCAATTTTGATCCGACCAAGAATGGATTTTCATCCATCTCCTTTGGCGGACGTTTTGGCCGCACCGCGCGCATCGAGGTGGATGGGGTCGATATCAGCGACGAAACCGTCGGAACCACGACTCAGAACATTCCAGCCAGCGCCATCCAGGAATTCCAGATCAGCCAGTCCACGCTGGATCTCTCCACCGAGTTGACTTCATCGGGCGCCGTGAATGTGGCGACCCGCTCTGGCAGCAATGCCTTCCATGGGGAATCTTTTATCGTTTGGCGGAGCAACAAGACTTCCGCGCGGCTCGGCGATACGGAGTTCCCGTTCGACCGGCAGCAATACGGCGCCCGCTTCGGAGGCCCGTTTATCAAAGACAAGCTCTTCTTCTTTGCCGACTGGGAGCGGACGGTGCAAGACCTTTTCGCCGCCGTGCAGCTCCCTGTGCCGTTCAACAGTTTCAACGGAGGTTTCAACTCTCCCTTCCACGAAACCCAACTGCTGGGTCGGCTGGACTGGCAGATCAAGTCCAACGTGCGCGCTTTCTATCGCTTTACTTACAATCAAAACAACAACACCTCCGCGTTCATTCCCAACACCTTCGAACCTTTTGCAAATCGCGATAACACCCCCGTGCAAGCCGCAGGATTAGACTTCAACACCGGCCCCTTCACGCACAGCGTCCGGTTCGGTTACACCCGCTTCAACAATGCCATTGCCGACGCTACAGCCGGGACCGGCATCACCGACCCGTTTCCAGGAGTCAACATCCACATTGGACCGCTCACGGGTTGCACCGCTCCAGGTGATGTTTTTTGTTCAGGGGTAAACATCCTGGCGCCGCAGGCAACCATCCAACACAATACCCAAATCAAGTATGACGGGAGCAAAATTTACAAATCCCACATCATCCGGTATGGAGTAGGCATCAACAAGATCCTGGGCGGTGGATTTGCCAAGTTCTATTCGAGCCAGCCGGTCATCCGGGGGAGCTTTACCGACGACACGCGGGCCTTTGCCGCCACTGGCCCGTTCCCTGGAGGTGCCTCCAATCCTTTGAATTATCCTGTCGGCCGCGTCCGTTTCGGAAATGGCCAGGGCTTCTTTACAGAGATCCCGCAGTTCGGCTTTCCGGCGGGGGGTCAGTTTGACACGCGCTTTGCCTGGTACATTGGTGATACCTGGAAAGCACGTCCCAACCTGACGATCTCTTACGGTGTTCGCTACGCCCGCGACACAGGACGCAGCGACAGCGATCTAGGCCCTATCCCTGCCCTCGAACAGTTCGGAGCCGGACTGGGGGCTCAAGTCCATCAACCCAACCACAACTTTGCCCCGCAACTCGCGATTGCCTGGGATCCAAAGAAAAACGGCAAGACGGTGATTCGCGCTGGCGCTGGACTGTTTTACGAAAACGCAGTGTTTAACAACATCTTGTTTGATCGCCCCGGTCGTTTGACGCAAGGGCTGTTCTTTGGGACAGCGGACATTTGCCCCAGCGGGTCGCTGGTCCTTCCCAACGGGACGATTATTGACACGTCCGCGATTTGCAGTGGCCGCATCGGATCGGTGGCCGGCCTGTTGCCCGGCCTTGCTGCGACCTACCAAGCTGCGATTGCGGCCGCCGGTGCTTCCTCGAATCCCGGTTTCGTTGGTACGACCCTGGCGGAGGGGGGAAATTCAACGGGCAACAATCTCATCAGCCCGGATTACAGGACTCCGTATTCAATGCAATTCAATGTCGGGATTCAACATGAGCTGCGACCGGGAACGATCCTATCGGTCGATTATCTCCGTAACATCGGTTTGCACTACTTGCTCGCTTACGACACGAACCACGTCGGAGACGCCCGCTTTTTGAACAAGAACGCCGCGCTGAATGCCATTACCGCAACCAACGCATCATTCGGCTGCCCTGCAGGGGTTGCTGGTATTAACTGCGCCATCTCCGCGGGGGCGAGCATTGTGGATTACGCCGGAAACGGCCTGGATTCAGGCGCCAGCTTCCTCGGGGCAACCCCTGCCTCACTGAATGGCCTGACGCCCGACACGGGGGCTGCATTCCCGGGAATCAACCCCAATATAGGCGAAAACCAGATGCTCTTCCCGATCGGTCGTTCGGTTTATAACGCTCTGCAAGTCTCCCTGCGGACCAATGTGAAACATCCATTCAGCGGTCTGAGGAGTCTCGACCTCCAGGTTTCCTATGCCCTGTCCCGGTTCAATAGCATGGCGCAGGACCAGGACTTCATCAACAACGCTTTTGATTTCGCCAATACCAGCCGCTTCTTTGGGCCGAACGGGTTGGACCGGACGCATCAGTTTTCGTTTGGCGGCGTGATGGACTTCCCCACCGGCTTCCGAGCCAGCTTCATCTCTCACATTTACACGGCACTTCCCTTAACGCTGACGTTGCCCGCCTCAGGGAACCCGGGTGAGATCTTCCTCACTGACGTCACCGGTGACGGAACGACGGGCGATATCGTGCCGGGGACCAACATTGGGTCGTTTGGACGTGATGTCAATGTCAGCAACCTCAACGGTGTCATTTCCAATTACAACAGCACCCAAGCTGGACAACTTACCCCGGCGGGACAGGCACTGGTGAGCGCAGGATTATTTACGCAAGCTCAACTCATCGCGCTGGGCGCAGTGTCACCCACCGTGACGCCTGCCCCTGCCGGCCAGGTGGCTCTAAGTCCATTGCTGACCTTTGACCTGCGTCTTGGGTGGGTTTTGAAGCCTGGTAAGAAGTGGGCTCGCTTCGGCGAGACTTTTGCGATTGAGCCCACGGTCGCCATCTTCAATCTCTTCAACTTCGCTAACTTCGACAGCCCCAACAACCTTCCTAGTGGCGAGTTGAATGGGGGCGCCGGCTCTCCCAACGGTACAACGGCCGGGCTGCGTACCAATAAGATTGGCTTGGGTACTGGTGTCTTTGGATTGGGGGCCCCTCGACAGTTTGAATTCGGGGTCAAGGTAACTTTCTAGAATCGATTTTCCCCTAGAACAGAAGGACACGCAGTCAATTCTTCGGGTGGGGTGCTCAAGCACCCCACTTTTTTTGCGTCCAATAAGGCCTCCATCAAAATCCCAATCACATTCTTTAACTTGAATTCCGAAATCTTAACCAATCAGATTTGAATGGATCAAACCACCTGTGAATACGGGGCTTCTGCGCAATGGGGCTTTCCACTCAATTGCGGATTGCGGATTGCGGAATAGAAGCAAAAGAACTGCTGCTTGATGGGGTTGAGTTGGCGTTTATTCCCCCGCGTGGATATGAAGAATCACCAGTCTCTTGGGCCCGGTTTTCACAAGATGAAACTGTGCAACCTGGTTTCTTCTTTCGTGAATTCTCTTCCCTTCCTCGGACCCTGTAAATCTTATTGATCCGTTCCAGATGGAATGCGAAGGACTTCCTGCAACATTACCCAGGCAAAGAACTGTTATTCCCTCAACATAGTATCTCACGTCATGGAAGATCGTTCCGCTTTCCATGATTAAGCAAATACATATATTTTCAGTAATTTATAAACAATGAATCTTGATGGATCCTGGCTTCAATGGAATCTCCTGCGGCTCTCCCAAAAGTGATCTAAGAGCTTTCCAAACGAGATCGGTACTTGGCGGGTACCATTCACGCTTGAAAATCAAAAAAAACTCCCAAAAACTGTATCCAAATACTAAATAATGAATTATTAGGGTGGCAGGGAGGACATTCGATAACCAAAGAATCATTCATTTACACGTTAAGACACGAAATTACAATCCAATATGAAATCCTTTAGATACAAACGATTTCGCCACGGATTTGGCTCCAAAGTTGCTACTGTGATTCAGTCTGCTCCATCTGAGACAATGAAACTTCTGGTTGAAAATCTCCTTTAATTATCAACGTTTTCTCCTGGTTTTCTTTCCCTCTTGAATTTTGTTTCTTATTAGTGGGTTGCGATTTTTCGGGAATATGTTGCCAGGCCGGGCTTCTTAAGGGTTTCGCAGCCGGGTTATAGATTCATCGTTTGTTTCCATTCACTTAGGGTGCAGTCAGTCCAACTTTATCTCGCCAAGCAGAGTAGTTCCACGAAGTACGGAGCCAGTCTCTTGTTTCAAAAAGCCGTTTTTGAGAGGTGTAAAAAATCACACAAGCAGTCCCGATTAGGATTGGACTGCTATTCACACAGGAGAGCCTATATGAATAAAAGGTCGCAACTTAGGGGATTCACCCGGATTTTAGTGGGTGCCAGTCTCCTATTACTTTGTTGTTTTAGTTTGACCTTTGGTCAGGATATGACTAAGGGAAGCATTGGCGGAATGGTTGTGGATAGCAGCGGTGCGGTCATTCCGAAGGCACAGGTCACACTTTCAGGGGAGATCGAGAAGAGAAGTGCAACTACAAACGATGAGGGACGATTTGAATTCCCGAACTTGATCCCCGGCCAGTATACAGTCAAGGCCGAGATGACGGGATTCAAAACGATGACCGTCAGCAACGTGACCGTGTATGTTGGAAAGACCTCGGGCTTGAAATTAACGTTGGAAGTAGGGAGTGTGTCTCAGGTGGTTGAAGTGCAGGCGGGAGCGGACGTGGTGGATCTTTCAAGCACTGCCGTCTCCTCCAACCTCAACGATCAGCTCTATGAGAACTTGCCGCTTCAACGTGCGGTCAACAGTCTGTTCTACCTGGCGCCGGGTGTGACGGAGGGTGTCATCGATGCCAGAGGAAATCGCCAGGCTCCTTCCATTTCCGGTGCCTCGGCATTGGATAACATGTACATTGCCGATGGCGTCAACATCACCGACTCCGCATTTGGTGGGTTTGGTGTGTTTTCGCGCTCGTACGGATCGCTCGGAGTGGGAATCACCACGTCTTATGTGCAGGAAGTCCAAGTAAAGACGGGTGGGTTTGAGCCTCAGTATGGTCAGATGGAAGGTGGCATCGTCAACATCATCACCAAGTCCGGTGGCGATCAGTATCATGGCGAGGTCTTTGGCTTCTTCCAGCCCAAATCATTTGAAGGCACCCGCTTTCAACGCGATGATTTTGCGGTGAACAAAGTCGGGCAGATCTTACACCCTGAGAATTATGATATGGGCGTGGATGTGGGTGGTCCGATTCCAGGAACGGCGAAGAAGCTGTTCTTCTTTGGATCGTTTAACCCCTCCATTCAGCGAACGATTGTAAGAGGCGCTCAGGGATCCGGACTGGAGACTCTGCTGGGAACAAGCGCAGAGCGCGCCTACTCCAAGAATTATGCGGTGAAGATCGATGCTAACATTCATACGGGACATCAATTGAACTTCTCCCTTTTTGGAGATCCCACGACAACCAACAATGCCCCATGGAGCATTATTGGGCTTTCGAGTATCGATAACTTGACCGCCAACAGCCTTCTGGATTATGGCACGCGAAATATGGCGGGGCGTTATTCCGGAACTCTTTCTCCCACCTGGACGGTGAACAGCTCTTTCAGTTGGGGTCACAATCATTTCAATGAGACCGGCTTTGCCGACTTCAATGCAATCCAAGACCGGACCCAAACCGATCGTGGCAACTTCACTTCGGTGGGTCGGGGGTTCATTGAACCAACCCAGAATGATACGTATCGCTACTCAGCCGATACTCAGAAGATCGTCAAAGCCCTGGGCACCCATACCATCAGCCTGGGCTACCAGTACCAGCGCGCTTTCTATTCGGGAAATCGTGATCGCAGTGGCCCGCACTATACGATCCCCTCAACCAACGCCGATGGGACCTTTGCCGTAAAGCCCATCGCCGTCGGCCAACCGTTGAACGCCACGTGGTCGCTCAGAATCGACAACGCCTGCACCTTGTGTCCTATAATGAACATTCCTGGCACAGGCCTTAACGCAGGCCCGCAACACGTCTATCTCCGGCAGGACCGTGGCGAGTTCGGAGTTCCTGTATTTGATACTCGCTCGAATTACCACTCGGCCTACTTGCAAGACACCTGGCGGGTGAACAGCCATGTATCGATCCTGGCGGGTTACCGGTGGGAGCAGGAGCAGGTCATTGGTTCCGCTGGGCCCTCCGGGAAGCGCAACCACTATGATTTCACCGATAACTGGTCTCCGCGATTCGGCGTAACGATTGATCCTCTGGGTCGAGGGAAAACGAAGATATTTTACAACTTTGGCCGCTTTACAGAATACTTCCCGCTGGATGGTGCAGAACGATCCCTTTCCTCCGAGCTCGATTTCACCGGCGGCCGTTTTGCCCCTGCTTTCTCGGTTGTGGGTGGGCAACGGCTTGTTACTCTCAACCAATTCGGGACGGTCACTCCGGTGGTGGACGCGTCACACTTGTTGACAGGAGCTGTGGGTGGCACGGGAACTGGAATTACGGTTTCGGCGCAGGATGCTGCGAATCCAATCGCCGCGGGCACCAAGTTGGGATTTGCGCAGGAGCACATGCTTGGATTTGAGCAACAGTTGCCACACGGGTTCGTCCTTTCAGCGCGATATATTGATCGCAGGCTGAAGCGAATCATCGAAGATGCCGCGCTGGATCCAATCGAAGACGGCGCCGGCATCGCCCAATTGGGTCAGACTTACTTTATTGGAAATATCAACTCCAGGATCGATGTCGGAACCAACCCGATTGAGCACACTTTCCCGGTCGGCGGCCCTGTCCCAGCGAAATGTACTGATTCCAGTCTGGTGGGCACGGCGTTGGATCGAAACGGCAATCCCATCGGTGGCTTCTGTTTCGAACCCCTGGGGGTCAACGGGCAGCCCGCAGGCGCTTCGGTCCCTGATGGCGTTCCGGATGGATTTGTTGATCCGGTTCACATCTACCGCGCTGTTGAAATCGAAGTGAACAAGCGGTTTTCGAACAGCTGGCAGTTACTGGCCAATTGGAGAATTGCTTCCCTGCGCGGCAACTATGAAGGCCATTTCCGGAACGACAACGGCCAGACCGACCCGGGCATCAGCTCGCTGTTCGACTTTACGCCAGGCGCCTTCGGTTTGTTGGGTGATCAGTTTGCCGTCGGTCCCCTCAACTCGGACCGTCGTCACATCGTGAACATTTATGCCAACTATGGGCTGACCGCCAGCGCGTTGGGTGATCGTTGGAAGTTCTTCAGCGGTTTGAACCTGGGCGCCGGTTTCCACATTGAGTCCGGTCTGCCTATGAGCAATCTGGCGGCACACCCAGCTTATCTGAATTCGGGAGAGGTTCCGCTGGGTGGCCGGGGTGCATTGGGACGCACACCAGCCGATTTTCGACTGGATCTGCATGCCGATTATCCCTTCAAAATTACCGAACGGGTGAAGTTTACGGTTATTGGAGACATCTTCAACATCAGCAATACACGGACGCTTCGCCTCATCAATCAGCTCAGCGAGAGCACGTTCCAGCAACCTAATGTGGATTTCAAGCAGCCGATCTCTTGGTACAATCCGATCAGTCTCCGGCTGGGCTTGAAACTGAGCTTCTGATCTAGCGTTTTATCTGTTCGATCTACGAGGGAGGGGAGCAATCTCCTCCCTCTTGTTTTTCAAGATCGTCTGGATTTATCATGACCTGATGGGGACAGACACCTGTTTTTGTGAAAATTTGAAATATGCTTAGATGAAGGTGTCTGTCCCCTTTTTTTCCTACAGAAAAGGGAAGGTGAGGCAAGTGATGCGTCAGTATCGATGGTGGATTTTATTGTTGATCGCCCTTATGCCATCTTCACTCGCCCTGGCGCAGTCAGGGCAAGCACGCCCTCAAGGATTGAATATTTCGATCCATGGACAAATTCGGTTCTCTGAGGGTGGCGGAAAAGCTGAGAATATCCTGGTTCGGTTGGAGACTCAGGAAGGCGGAGTGGTGGCGGAAGTGCGCACGGATCGCAATGGAAAGTTTGATTTTTCCGGCATTCTTCAGGCGATGTATAAGGTCACCGCAACGATGGAGGGTTATCTCCCGGCTTCTCAGGAAGTCAACCTGATGACCACGTATACGGATTATGTCCTCCTGACCTTGATCCCCGATAAGAGGAGACAGATTTCTTCCGATAAGGACAAAAAAGTCGACTCCCTGCTGGACTCCAAGGCACCGAAAGAAGCCCGGGATGAGTACGAAAAAGGGCGCTCGGAGCTGTTGAATTCCCAGGACCCCACCAAGGGGATCCCTCATCTGGAAAAGGCCATAAAAATCTATCCTGATTTTTTGGATGCACAACTCTTATTGGGAACTGCTTACCTGGATTCACATCAACTCGATAATGCCCAATCGACGCTGTTACGCGTGCTGGAAATCGCCCCCAAAACGGCGCAGGCAAATTTTGCCCTGGGCGAGGTCTACCGCGAAAAAAAGGACTTTCCGGCTGCGGAGAAGACGCTTCGGGCTGGCTTGAAACTGGACGACAAGTCCTGGCAGGGACATTTGACCCTGGGGCGTGTCTATTGGGAAATGGGAGACATTCCCAAGTCGGGAGTGGAGGCAGGGAAAACTCTCCAGTTGAAACCGGATTGTGCAGACGGATTGCTCCTGGCCGGAAATCTTTTGTTGCGCGGGCGCAAGCCTGCGGAAGCAGTGGGAATGTTTCAAGAGTATCTTCGCCTGGAACCCAAGGGGAAGTACGCCGACCAGACAAAGAATCTGGTGGAGAAAATAAAGAAAGCACTCGTCGAAGAAAAGAAATAGTTCCGGTCAGCCACTACAGGAATTCCACGCCTCATTGGCCGTGATGGAATTTCCTGCACCCACCTGACGACCTGACCCCCCGATGATGACTGGCCAGGCCGAAACCCGCCTCCCTAATCTGTCTAACTCAGAAAAGCACCGGTCCCGCCGCAACATTCTTAATCCTCTCATGAGGGCGCGCCGGTCCCACGGCTTCCTGTCGCCCGGGATGGCCTGCATCCTTGGCAACCAGGATGACATCCGTAGTGGGTGGGGCACCCCCAAACTGGTTTCCCTGTTGAAGCAGCGCGGTCGCCACAGCCCCGTCACCCGTGCTCGTGTTTCCAAAGACGATCAGGTTTCCAACAAAATTATTGACAGCTCCCAAGGTCGCCGGAAAGAGTTGGCTCAAGAACAGGGCCACATGACTGAACTGATCCATTGTAAACACATGCTGGTCGATCTGGACCCCCGCGGCATTGAACAACAGCGCCGTCATGACAATGGGGCCGCCGGTGTTGTCGAATGGATTGGACATGGCGAAGCCAATGTCCTCGTTGGTCGCCGCATTGCGGACCACGGGAAGAGAAAACTCGCTGAAGACGGGTGTGGGAGAGACACCCACCGTAAAGATCGGAAATCCCGTAAACTGGTTTCCCTGGAAGAAGGTAAATGTCAGGAATCCGCCGATGAGACTGGTTCCCACGTTTCCCGAAGCATCGGTCTCAAAGATGCGCAGCCAGCCTGTTTTCAACTGGCCCGTTCCAGCGCTCACCAAACGACAGGCCGAGTTTGGGGCAATCGCAAACACTGTCTGCAGACCCGTGCTGGCATCGGTCGTGAGAGGACAGTCCGTTGTGAATCCAATATTGAGGCTGTTGATCGGGCTGGCATCATCAAAGGAATCCACGACCGCATGGACTCCAAAATTATTGGGGTTTGAGACCAGGAGCGTCGCAACATAAGTCCCGGGGGGTTGCTGGCCGTTGGCAACGTGGGCGTAACGCAGGATATTATTCAAATTAGTTTGCGCGAAAACCGGGATCGAAAAAGACAGGATCAGAAGCGCGGCGAATACGGCACCGATGAATACAAGGTTTCTCTTTTTCATGGACGTTCTCCTCTCAACTGACGGCACGATAACGGTTCCTTAATCCACCGCCTCCCGCCAGGGGGGATCGATGGTGTCGCACTCCTTCATTCTTTAGAACCACCCGGGGACGTAAGAAACAGGCATTCCACCTCACCCGGCATATTAGTTACACTTGTTGGAAGGGAAAGTTTAAGGAAAAGTTGCTTTGCCCGGCGAATGATCATCATCTGCAGGGACCGAGGGCGCCGGGAAAGTCCAAATTCCAAACTCCAAATTCCAAACAAAATCCAAAACCCAATTTCCAAAAGTGGCTCGCGGGGCTTTTGTACTGCTCCTATGATTCGAGTTCTGGTCTGACTTCATGACTTCTGAAACATCACCGATCAGATCTAACCCGCTGCTCTTTCTTGAAACGCCATGAAGGGTGATCCCATTGCAGTTCGCTGAAGGCTGATTGCTAAAAGCTGATAGCTGGCCTCCCTCACTGACAATTGATTCTAAAGATTGATCTTGCATTAGTTTGCTGATGGCTGACCGCTAATGGCTGATTGCTTTTCACTGACAACCCGCTCCCAATGTTGATACAATCTATCTTCTGGAAGCAGCCAATTTATCATGTCTGAACGCAAGATTCTACAACTGGGTGTGCCGCTGCTATGGGAGCAATCTCACCTCGTCACCGACGTGAAGGATGGCGGCGTTCGCACGGTCATCCAGGATCTCGACGACACCCTGGCGTGGTTTCGGGCGACGACGGGATGGGGCCGCGGGATTTCCGCGCCTCAGATCGGTGAGTTGATGCGCATCAGCTTCATTCATGTGGACGATGCCTTGTCGCGCGAAAGCCGGCTCATGAGCGAATCCGATGTTCCGCTTCAGTCGCACGAGCGGCTGGTCCTCATCAATCCGGAAATTTCATGGCGCTCGAAGGAAACCTTTACGCTGTGGGACGACTGCTTCAGCTTTCCCAATCTGCTGGTCAAGGTATCCCGCCAGGTGTCCATCGAAGTCACCTACACCGACCCTCGCGGAAAGCCCCAACGGCTTTGGGCGGAGAAGGGGCTGTCGGAGCTCTTGCAGCATGAGATCGATCACCTCGATGGGGTCCTTGCTCTGGACCGCCGGCTCGACGATCATTCCATCGCGACTCGGGAAGGCTTCGCACAAATGGAATCGACTTCCCAGCGGCCCGTCCCCTCTCAGGTCCGGAAACCTCAAAGAGGCAGATCACTTCCACAGGCAGCACTCTCCGACTCGAAGCCGTCTCGGCGCTCCCGCTTCATGATTCCGCAGAATCTGCGAAACCTGTGGGCCCGGTACGTCTCGAAGCGGTGAGCTTGCGACGCTCCCGTTATCGCGGGCGAGGCTATTTGAGACCATCCGTTTCATGTGTGGGGTACGGCCGAGGAAAAGGGGCAAGCCCAATGGACCTGAGTCCCGCAATCCCCAATCCGCATTCCGAAATCCACAATGTCCGAAATCCACAATTGCGTTTTCCACGCCCATCCACTAGAATACCCCGCGCAACAATGGCGCTATCGTCTAGCCTGGCCTAGGACGCCGCCCTCTCAAGGCGAAAACACGGGTTCAAATCCCGTTAGCGCTACCAAACACAGTCAGTGCGTCAGACTGATTCCTTCTGTTCTTCCCCCGATTGTTCCAGCCTAGTCTCAACGGGCTGTTGCCCATATTTATACGAAGTTGGACCCGCAGAACACTCTCATGGAACATGTGGCCTCTTGCCCCTGGCACCGCCAACTCCGTTGGGAGCGTCCTACTTGATGGTCAAGCCCTTCATCCTGATTTCCAGATGGATCGATGTCGTTTCGATGGAGCTCGATGAACGCCTTTGAAGACGTGTTGCCTTGTGAGTAGGCTGCTCCCAGCGGAGCTAGAGGAATGCGACTTTGTGCGGCTTGAAAGCGTTTGAGTTCGCTTATTTTATGTGTCCATTATTAATGAACATAGTAAATAGATGAACAATATACTATTGTAAATTATTGAAAATATTAATAATTGTTTATAAATAGGTTAATATTAATAGATTAAGATTGACTGTTGTTCATACTTATTATATGTTCATTAAAAACGAACATAATAAAATAGTGAACACAATGAACAGAGAAAAGATAAACATCGAAGAGGAAATCCTGAAGCGTGCCATCGAGGCATTGAAGAAAACTATTCCTGCCCAACCAGAGATTGAGATACTGAGACCGCCAACAAAAAATATGGCAGGATTCCAACCAGACGAAGTACTAAGGGTGGTGTTAAATGGCAAGGAGCTGAAGTACTGCACTGCGATTAAAACCGGCATCACAAAACCCCTAGGAGTCTTACTACTTGCTCACAGAGAAAATCTGCCGTTCCCGCTTCTCCTCGTCACAAAATACGTAAATCCTGTACAGGCAGAGGAGTTAAGACAGAGCGGCATGGAATTTATCGACACAGCCGGCAACACGTTTATCAATCAGCTCCCCATCTATGTCTTTGTCAAAGGCAACAGGCCGCCGGAAATCGCCGGGCAGGTTCCGCTCAGGAGGGCTTTCAGACCAGCCGGCCTGAGGATGATTTACGGCTTCTTGTGCAATCCGGGGTTAGAAAAGAAGACCTACAGAGAGATTGCTGCCGCCACAGGCGTGGCGCTTGGGACTGTTGATTTGATCATAAAAGAACTCAAGAGGATGGGCTTCCTTATAGACATGGGCAAGCGAGACTTAAAATTGAAACAAAAGGAAACTCTCTTTGAGCGTTGGGTGACTGCATATCCCGAAAATTTAAGGCCAAGACAGCTCTTAGGCCGTTACAGGGGCCAACAAGACTGGTGGCAACACAATAAGCTCAACCCGCATGCGGCGCAGTGGGGAGGAGAAGTTGCAGCTGCAAGACTGACTCGCTACTTGAAGCCCGAGCTGATAACCATCTACACGACTCGACACCATCTCAATGAACTTCTTCTCGAAAATCGGCTCAGGACAGACATTGCCGGAGATGTTGAGATTTTGGAGAGGTTTTGGAACCGGGGAGAACCGCAAGAGATTAATGAGGACCTAGTGCACCCGATCCTCGTGTATGCTGACCTGCTTGCAACAGGCAATCAGCGAAACCTTGAAACTGCAAGAATGATCTATGAGCAGCATGTCCTTCGATTTATCAGGGAAGATTGATCAGCAGACAATTGCTGTCTTCTCTGCGTTAAGGAGCATCGCAGACTCTCTCGGCATTCCTTTTTTCGTGGTTGGGGCTACAGCGAGGGACTTCATCCTGAAGCACTGCTACGGAATCGAACCTCCGAGGATGACGAGGGACATTGACCTCGCGGTAGAAGTTGCCAGTTGGGAGCAGTTCAACAAACTCATGGAGGCGTTGAAGGCCACGGGCAAGTTTTCACCCGACAAGAGGGAGTGCCAGCGTCTTCACTTCGGCTCTGTTCCCATCGATATGCTGCCATTCGGTCTCATTGCAGATGCGGGAGGGAGAATTACCTGGCCTCCGGAGCACGAGGTATTCATGAGCGTGATTGGCTTCAAGGAGGCATATGAGAATTCCATCACTGTCAGATTGAGTGGTAATCCAATACTCGATATTAAACTGCCTACGCTCGCGGGACTGGCACTGATGAAGCTCGTATCGTGGAAAGAGAAATACCCGGAGAGAAGTAAGGATGCCGAGGATCTCCTGGTGATCATGAACAGTTATGAGGCGGTCGGAAACTTTGACAGGTTATATGAGATTGAGCAGGAATTACTCCAGGAAGAAAAATTCGATGTGGGACTTGCAAGTATCAGGCTTCTCGGGCGTGACATGGCAAGAATGGCTGACCCTGAAACGCTAAACCACGTCAAAGCCATCCTGGACGACGAAACAAGGGAACAATCCAATTACAATCTGGTTACCGATATGGTCAGAGGTTCGGTGAGTTATGATAATAAGTTCGAACAGATTCGCCTCCGGGTGGAGAAGTTGAAAAAGGGGTTTTTGGAAAAAGCCGCTGAGCATTAGTTTCATCAGAAATCTGGGACTGTGCCGAATTTCATTTCAATTATTTAGATTGCGCTTGGATCGTAAAAAGCGGAATCGTTGCGTGAAATCCCTTGTCTTTGGCTTCTGTTAGGATATTTAATGTCATGATCATGCAGTTTAACAATATCCTAAGCATACTCACAACCTTGAAACAGGTAGAGCCGATCATCAATCTGACGGCTCTGATTTTGCTTGCAATATACGTCATTGCCACTTGGAGCATTAAGCGATCTTCCGTCACCCAGAGTGAGGCAGTTCTAAGACCTTGTCTCGTATTAGAGCAAAGAAATCGGGATCAATTTGATCAAATTATGGATCATTTAGCATCGACTGAACTGGCCGAAAAAATCATCATTCATAACATTGGAACCGGCCCAGCACTTGAAATAAATTACAGCTTTAGGCAAGTTGGCCCAGCAAAACAATGGTCTTTCCTTTCTAAGGTTCCTTACCTCCTTTCGGGAGAACAAATGGTACTGCCAGTTTCACGATCCATGCTCACTGCAGGAGAATTCGCTTTTGAGGCAACATATAAGAGCCTCAGTGAGACTGTTTACAGTTCCACTCTGAAGATTTCTGATGCTGCTCTGACAGAAATTCACATCAACAAAGTTCCCCGGCGGTGGCGGCACTAGCAGAATAATTTAATGTGAGTGTTAGGGACGTGAACGGATGATGACTTTCATGGAATTCAGGTTCTGGTTCACGCTAGCAAATTCTTCTCTTTATTGAATTTCGGACGGTTATGAATGATCAAGACTTGGTAGACCGCATCAAACTCATTCTCAGCCAAAGTGAGCCAGATAAGATCTATGGCTTGCCGCTCTATGATTACAAGAACCAGCGATACAAAAAGCTTCGATCTTCTCATCTTATAGAGGTTGATGATAATCCCACCCAAAGGGTCGTCAATGAGCCGGTGGGATTACTAAAGCTGCTCTATTCGGGGCTATCACCTGGTCTGCAGAATCCGTTCAAACACACTCTCGTTTCCAGTCTCTGGGGAAAAAACAAAGCAATTGTCGTTCACACTTTTGTCGAACTCCGAATGACAAAAATGATCACAGTCTTCGAGGGATTTTTTTCTGCGAATAAAGAGATATTGGATGAGCTACGGATTAAACTTTCATTCGAACACGACCTGTTTACTGAGGAAGACTTGAAGCATATCGAGGAGCTAACTGAAAAAGTCAAGAAATCGATTCCCCCTATACTGCACGCGACTCAGGCGAAAGTGGATACCTCCAAAGAGAAAGAAATCGATCTTGTTAGGCAGACCATTGAACGTGTCCGGTATCTGCGCCTCAGAAAAGACCTCAGAGATAACGAAAACCCTGAATTAAATACTGACAAACAGGCTCTTCTTTCACGAATGCAGTCTCTCGGTTACACAGCAAATATGACTGCAGTTTTGCAGGAAATTGACAGAAAGGTCAGATCTGCGTCCACTTCCTTTGATTTTAAGGGATGCCTGGATTTGACTCGAACTTTTTTTGAGGAGTTCTTTGAAGCTTCAGCTGACAAAGTTGCTGCGAAGAACAGTGCGCAACTCCCTCCGAAGGAAAAGTCAGGACATTTTCTGCCGTTTAAGCAGTTTCTGAAAAATTCTGGACTCCTGAGCATAACCGAAGAAGCTTTGGCTCAGAGCATATATAACTGCCTCTCGGAAGAAGGGTCACACAACCTTACAGCTGCGCCTGAACAAATGCGCGTTCTCAAGAACATCGTAGTAGAGTTCGTGCTCCTATTGGCAGGACGCATCCAAACGTTTACTTCGGGCTAGATCTTTAGGCGAAACGGAACCTGTGCGGATATGGATTCAACTGACAAAAGAAGTAGAGGAAGCCTAGCAGACTCTCAATAATCCTAGGACCCAGAAAACTGAGGGATGGAGGAACTCGGATGAAAAGAATCGTCACAGGACTTCTATTTATGCTAATGACCGTAACCCTTTTCTATGCCCAAGAGAATAGGATTTCCTTGGGTGGCACAGACCTGAAATTAGGGATGACGGTGGAACAGGCACTGAAGGCGCTTGATGGTTTCGAACTTGTGTTGACAGATAAGGACAGGGGAAATTCTTCGGCCGTTGTTTTTACACCCAAAGGGAAGCATGACAATATCGTGGGGTCAATTCAATTTACTGCTGGAAAGCTTACATACGTGAGCGCGGCACGGGTCGCATATAGTGGCGACAGCGAAGCCATTACTTTAGCTAAAAGGTTGTTTTCATTAATTTCTCAGGCAAGTGAAAATGGAAAGAAGCCTGGCGTAGCTTATGTTGGCACCAAGTATTTCGCCGACACGAACTGGACCATGAATTTTGTAGGAATCACTGTGGGGTCAAAGAACATTCTTATTCGAATTTCGGATTTAAATAACAAGGACTACACCGAAATCGAAGAAGAACTTGGTTTCTGGAGGCAGCAGAAATAGATGCCTGTCAAGGAGCAGAAGTCTACAAGGCGCTTTGGGAATCATTTGGTAGATCCCTTGATGGAGTCCTTTGTTTTGACAAAGCGCCTCATCATGGTGGGCAACTGGAATCTAGAACCCATGACGTCCAGCTTGGAATTGATTGGGGTCGGGTCTTTCCAGGCTGTTGCCCAAATACCCCTCTTGTATTCGATGATATACTCCTGTTGAAAGTTCACCGCTCAAAATTTGGAGGCCGATCCCATGATGGGATTTGGAAATCCGCCGCAGGAGAAGCTCTTCTGTG
>JBGQBO010000036.1:0-49462 GCA_041494885.1 Terriglobia bacterium | reverse complement strand
GCTTTTTCCAGGCCGCCACCTGAGCGGGATGAATTCCATAGTGACTCGCAATCTCATTCACGGGTCGCTGTCCCTTGAGGGCTTCCAGGGCCACTTTCACCTTCATCTCGGCACTGTGCTTCCTCCGCTGCTTCGGCATCGGTTCCTCCTAGCTCCGCAGCAGCTATTTTACTACCTTAACCCCTGGTCCGAATTTCGGGGTACACTATAGTGGTAGGGCACCTGACAAGCGAGGTCCTTGCACAAGGAGTAAGGCTTTATAGTGACAACCCCCCACATATCAGTGGAGTCAAGATCCTAAGTCTCCGGGTCGAAGAGGTGGTTAAAGGTTCCGGAATCTCGCGAGGTACTGAGATTCAGGCCTTGATTCTTCCGTGGGTGGAGCTAAAGGTTCGGCCGTTTTCTAAGAGCTCTTATGAGAATGCGATGAAGTGGGATCCTCGAAAAGCCTTCGAAGAACTTCGGAAGACGGGACACTTGCCGGCAGATGCACCGCCACAGGAGGAGGGATATCCGGAGATTGCCGGTGGCCAAGAGGGAATTTTTGGTCTGTTTCCCGCCAGTTTTGAGGATTCAACCGGTTCGATGATGTGGTTGGGAGCTGACAAGTTGAACCAGGGGAAGCCCCTCTTCGGCTGTTCTGGCTTTTTTCCGATGGATGTTAACCACCAGGGAGTGAAAGTTCTTCAACGGTATCTTGAAATCGGCGCCATTAAAAACCGTCAGGATCAATTCCGAGAGTTGGCGCATTTCTCTTTGAGCCTTCTAAAGAATCCTCAGACCCCCCAAGTGATCGCGATAGGCGCTGCTGCGGATGCCGTCGCAGCTCTCCCCGATGACACTGTTCTTCCTAAAAGCTCCGGCTTTGAGAAGAAGCGATTAGAACAATCCATATATCATCTCGATGATCAAGGAGTGAAAGATATTGTTCAAATAGCAGCAGATCCGAGTCGGCCTCCGCAAGTTCGGGAGAAGTTGCTGTGGATGATCTATCAACTCACTCAGAACGTAGGCCGGCCCATTGACTTCCAGCCACTGTTTCGAGCCATTGAGGATCCCAGGGACAATCTGGATAATCGAGCGCTCGTCACCCACATGCTGGGTGGACTGGATAATTCGGAGGTACGTAGGAAGTTTGAAGAGATCCTTTCCAAACCACCAGCGGATCATGTGGACAAGTATATTCACGATGAGATTCGCGCTTCGAAGATTATGAAGCAAGGTCAAAACAAATAGGGAAGATTGATTGATCGCGCCATCTTTGCATCTCTGAGTGGGGCGGGGTGGCGCACACATTGCGTTTGGTGCGATCTGTGCGAGTCTTCTGAAGAATGGAGTTACACTGCGGGTTAGAACGATGTTTCTGCAGATTTGAAGAAACTTGCTCCATCGAGACGAGCTAATGTTGGCATGAAATGATTGAAGTTAAATGTCTACCATGAAAGAAGAAACGCACACACGCCAAGACCGCGTGTATGCGCCACACGTCCACACAGCTACATGAGTGGAGTCAGAATGCAAAATCGGACATATTACTTGCGTGCTCTGCAATCTGATTCCATCCGGGGTTGCGCGAAGTGGAGCCGATTCCCCGTCGAGATGACGGCGCGTCCTAAAGTGGTCTAAAGCTTCGCTAAGACTGTTGAAAGGCAACAAACACTCAGCGAAAAGAGGGGAAAGCTGGGATACAGATTTCCACCGAGGTGGAACATGAGAAATAAGAAGACTTTTGTAAAAGCGATCATAGTTAGTACTCATTTCATCGGCATCATTTCCCTGTTGCTGTTCGCCTCCTTGACCTGTAGGGCGCAGGGCAATTCCGCGCCGGCACATGCGGATCGAGCAGCCATGGCGCATGGCGACGCGTGGCAGAAGGGCGCGGTCAAGACGTGGGTGGCCAGTGGGACGGTGACCATCTATCGCTATGTCGCAGATCCGGCGGGGGGGGATGATGCTACTCGCCTATCCCAGGAGACATACCCGGTAACCTTGATTCACCAGGCTGATCCCGCGGGAGGCGGCTCCAAGGGCGATAAGCTTCAGCGACTCATTTTCAAGGCGCCCGATAGATCTCCCGACGGATCCACAGTACCTCAATTCTCTTTTGCCAATCCTCGCTCGCCTGAGAGGGTCCTCACGCGTGAAGGAACCGATGGCAACGACCAGTGGCACTCGGCCGGCCCCCTCAGTACCAAGGCGGCAGGCCATGTCCAGCGCTTCATTGAATCCCAAACCGAGCGCTCATTGGAGGCTTTGTTCAATTTCCGCAAGCATGGGAAGAATCTCGCAGACCTCACCGACAAGTTTACTGCACAGGGGCAGGGCACGAATGGAGGTGCTGATAACGGCAACGACAATGGAAACGGGAATGCAAGTGGACGCCTGGATCGAGCCCATCCCACTCCGGCCTTTGAGGCAGCCAGGAACAGGAAGGTCATTGAAGTTGGTGATTCACCCGGAAATGGTCATGGCCCTCAAGGCGCCTCGCAGGGGCATTCCACACGCTATTACATTGACGACACCACCTCACTGGTCACCCGCATGGAATTCGATTATGACACTGCGACGGATCCGTTTTCGAATCAACCCGTCGCGCTCACCGAGGTTTATGAGTTCTCTGACTACCGTGACGTCCCCCTCTTGAGCCCTGAGCCTTTTTCGGGAAAGCCTGCGGCCAAGGCAGGAGACCCCGGCGCGACCGTTAAATTCCCATTCCGGATTGATCGGTACATCGCCGGCCAATTGGCGGAATCGCTCGTCTTCACGCGGCTCGTGCTCAACCGCACCTTAGCGCCCGAGAATTTCCGAAAGTAGGGCATTGGACACGGACGAACGCGGATGGATGCGGAGAGACCTCCTGGAATGACGGCGGGTTGCGAACGCCTGGCCACTTTCTCAACGTCTAATGAATGAATGGGATCGTGTCTTGCCAATCTTCAATGCGGATTTAGCTTGATGGGAACGCTTGGTTTAGGGGAAAAATGCAGCCTCATTCACATCTGCCTGCTGAATTGGAAAATAGGGAAGATGCGACCGCGAGCAGGGCGATAGCCCGCCCGCCGCATCTCCCACCAGCTCGGCCATCAGCCGGCGGGGCGCCGACTCTGAGTGGGTTGGGAGAAGGCCTTCCTCCATCAGCAAGCAACATCTGAAGATTCCAATCCTATATAGGAAGCAGCCGGGGCGCACCCCGGGGACGGGAATCGGCTAACTCCTGGCCGAATCGAGCATGGACTGAATCCGCTGCAGGCGTTTCTCGCGGTCTCGCACAAACCGCTCGATGCCCTCCAGTAGCCAGCGGGGAGAAAGATGCGCCTCTTCGATGACTTCATCCACACTTCCGCCGGTGCGCCAGCGATTGTCCCAGTCGGAAGTCATGGCATACTCTTCGGCGATCTTGGTCATCAACCAATCGTGCATTAAACGGCGACCTCGGTTGGATATCACCGTCGAATCAATCCACTCCCTCTCCGGCAGCACATTGTTACGATACGCGGCATCCTGCACGGCGAACAACTGGGGGCTAATCGCCGCCACGATCTTGACATTGAGCTTGGCTTCATCCAGGTCCTTCAGGATTTTGACGATGTTGGCCGTCGTTGAAGTCCCCTGCACGATGAGCGTTCCCATCGGTTTCTGTCCCGTCCGAAAAGGGCGCAGCACATAAGCGCCACGGGCCGCTTCGAAATGCGAGGCGATTCCAAGGGCTTCCCGATCCGGAATCTCAATCGCAGGACGCGTGAGATGGAGAGCAATGACAGCGGCGTCCATTTTCATCGCGGCTCCCAGCACGGGGGCGACTTCGTTGTGCTCCCACGGATGCAAGTCAATACACTTGCCATCAGGAAAAAGCTGGGTGACCCCGGGTGCCAAAATTCCAAAGTGCGTGCGCGAATCCTCGGCGGTCTCCGGCCCGGAGTGGCTCGCGCAGAGGATGACTTTTCCTGCTTTGATCTGCGAGTCCTGTGCCAACTGGCTGAACAGCCTCATCGGGCCATATTTCAGATAGACGAACGATCCGTAGGTGGAGCAAGTCGCGTAGAACCCGTTGAACTCCTCAAACGGTCTCTCTGATAGGTTGGTACAGGCAATCCCGACGGAAAGCCCGGAATTGGAAAACTCGGTAATTTCCTGGGGAAGCAATGTTCCTTCAGGGTTCTTCTCACGTTCGTACCAGCCGTAACCTTTCGTGTCGCCAAAGTCCTTAGCGAATCCGGAAATGTTGGTGGAGTCCGCGAGGTCGGCCGACATCGCCAGGAACAGCGGCCGATCGTATTCCTTTTTGCAGAAGGCGTTCACCCAGGCTCCCCACTTGGCAAAACCCGCGCGGTTGGCCTCTTTCGCTCCCGGTGGAAGGAACAGTTCCTGGGGATAATTCCGATAATCGTACAGGCGTTCATCATGAGCGGGATTCTTCTTCGTGTTGAGCCGGAACCCTGGAATATCTTCAGGAACGCCCTCCCCAATTTCTACCAGCCGATTGGCAAGGTAATCGACCAGTTCCTGATCGGCACGGATGACATTCGCGACAACTTTGAGGTTGTTTCTGAACTGTTCCTTGACCGCTGCCGGGTCCTTAGGGGCGGCTTGGGCGTAGCCGTCGAACTCCACTCCGTACTTGTCCATGAATTCTTTCTTGGTTTGCCAGAACAACTCATGGTTCATCGGATGAGGGGAACCATGGGACTTGTTGTCGTATTTCAAATAGCCGCGGCCTTTGCGGGTCTTAAACCAGATCATCGTGGGGACTCGGGAGGGATTGCCGGCGATCATGGCTTCGATAAAGGGATCCACAATGGTTTTCCACTCGCTCCCCTGGTCGGTTCCGAATACCCGCCAACCGTAAGGCTCGAACCAATCCACCGGGGATCCCCGGACGACCGAACTGGCGGGACGATCGTCAATCCCGAAATCGTTCCAGTCAATGCAGAAGTAGAGATTGTCCAGACCCAGACCCCAGGCTGAATTCTTGGACTCATGGGCCGAGCCCGGAGTGAGTCCGCCTTCTCCTTCGTAAAGGATCACCTTCACGCCGCTGGCTCCCGCGCGCTTCAGGGCCATGGCCTCACCCACCCCCACTGGAATTCCATGGCCGGAGGGGCCGGTATTGAATTTAAGAAACAATGTCTTCCCCTCCTGCTCCGCATGGCCGGCCAGTCCTTTATTGCGGCGGAAGCCGAGCAGGTCTTCCCACGTTAATTGGCGCTCCTGGGGTTCCGGAACGGCATACCTGCGGTCCCCCGTCTGCTCATACTTGGCTCTCAGCGCTTCATTCAGAACGGCGAGGGTGCAATAGATGAGCGGAACGGTGTGGCCTGCGCCCAGCAGAAATCGATCTCCAAAACGCTTCTCGGGATGACGGATATCCCATCGCATGAAGCCGCTCAACAAGGTGGTGACCAGCGCATGCACCTTGGATCGGGAGCCGCCCGGGTGTCCACTCTGGCGATAATTCAAGATGATGTCGATGAATTGGTCGATGCAATCCTTGGTTTTTTCCCACTTGGGAAACAAGGGGACGAGTTCCTTATTTCTGGAAGAGATCTGGTCTTCAGTGGCAGTGGACATGAAGTCTCCTGGAGAGTTTCAGAATTTGCAGCGGAAATTCCTTGTGGTACGCCAGATAAAATTGGCTTGTGTCTTGTGGGTCATGTTTTCATCAGTGGCCCCTCCGGGACTTCTCCAAACCGTGGGTCACGCGAGTCAGGCGTTGTCCGCAGACAGGGAAAATTCCTTCCCCTTTAGATTGTCGGGTGAAGTCCCTCAACCCATTCCCCCCCGGTCTTCCAAGAGGCGCAGGGCAATGTCGCGACAGCGTGATCGCCGTCTATAATTTCATTTTCATCCGGAAATCGTCAAGAAGGAAAAAGCAGGGCCGGGGGTCGAGAGGGCCGTGAATTTCCGACAAGAGGCGGGAAGGGCGATCGGCTACAGCGGATCGCCCTTTACCGGTTCAGGTCTCGTTCATCGAAAACTGAGAAAGATGTACCGCAGCGATTAACGTAATGCCAGCGCCGCGCTCGCTCCACCATCATTGAAGAAATCGAGTTGAACGGCCCCTGAAAGGCCGGAAGTACTAAGCAGAATAAGCTGCGTCTGGAATCCGCCCCCATCCACAATCTGAGGGAGAAACAAGGATCCTACCGGCGGATTGTTCAAATCGGCCACCGGAAGGGTCGAGAAAATATCCTCGGCGCGCTGGTTCTTGGTCAGCCTTAACGTCAGAGGGGAGATCGGCACATTGGAATTCAAGGTCAACACCCCTTGGAAGCTGGCGGGCAGTGAAGGAATCAATTCGGTGATGAACTTCGCTACGTGCCCGTTGGGAGGAATCGTCAACACCCCGGAAAAGGGCGTCCCATCGAGTCCAATCAAATTGAGATTCACCGTCGCCGTCGCACTGTTCCGATTGATGACCGCGACGCCCGTATTGCGGCTCAAGGGCGACGAAGCGACTTCGACAAAGAGGCGCGCCGAGGTGGTTTGGGGAGAATCAGGCACCCCGGCTTGAGAAGCAATCCCGGCGCTGCTCTTACTCGTAAAAATGCCACTCCCAATGGGCAGTGGGCCGGACGTGGGCGTCACCACCGCATAGCCGACACGCAACGTCCCCAGGCCCGTCGTTGAAAACTTTACCATCCCGTCGGGCGGAATGGAGAAGTTCAACAGACTCTGGGGACCGGAGCCAAAGTCCAACGACAACGGCGATCCACTATCACCCAACAAGGATATGGTCCCGATGCTGGATGTGGTCGTGGACGGATTCATCAAGAGGATTTGCGTAGGCAATCCGCCCCCGTCAACGATTTGAGGGAAGACCAAGTTCGCGCCCGCCGGAGGGTTGTTCAAATCCGCCAGAGGCAACGCGGTCGAAATCAGTTCACCGTGGCCGTTGGTGGCGTTGCGCAGATTGGTTACTGCAAACAGATTGCAACTGGAAAGCGTCAATGTCCCCAGGAAATTGGCCGGTAGGTTCAGGCCCATCTGGCTCACGAAAAGGGCCGTATGGCCGCGTGGGCCAAGGTTGAGAGTCCCCTGGGAAACCGTCAGGCCGGTCGGATCCTTCGCGTCCAAGTGGATTGAAACGGCCCCGTCATTCGGATTGACGAGAGCCACACCGGTGTCCAGTCCCGTACCAAGATCGACGAAAAGTCGTGTGCGAGAAACCAGAGATGATGCGGGAACCCCCACTTCCGTGATTAGGGCGCCATTTTGTGTGAATCCGAAGTTGGCGAGGGCGACGGGCTGGGGAGTCGTTCCGGCAACGAGTTGGCCATAAAAGACCGACAGCGGCCCCTGATTAAAGGACGCTTTCGACAGGCCGCCCCCTACAGTGAGGATTGTGTTGAAGCTCCCCGGGTTATCTCCGGCTTGGACGATGAGGGACGGAATTCCGGCCACATTGATCGATCCAGTGCGGGGGTTTGTATTGAAGTTGGGCGCTACCGAAAAGTCCACCTCGCCATTCCCGCTGCCGCTGCTTGCCGGAATAACCGAAAGTGAAATGGAACTGCTGCTGGCCGTCCAACTGCACGAACTCGGTGCCTGGACAGTCAGACTGCCCGTGCCCCCACTGGCGGTAAAGGATCGGCTCGTGGGTGACACGGCGTTGACGCAGGACGTGTTCGTTACCGTGAAGTGGCCATTTCCCAAGGTATCAAACTCGTTTCTGCTCTGGTCTCCCTGGACGATCACCCAGACGACATGGCCGCCCGGACTCAACGGACACGGGATGGTGGTCGCCTGGCTGGCATCAAAAGCGGCCCCGGGTCCGATGACCGGAGTCTGCAAGGTGGCGAGAAGGAAATCGCTGTCTAGCACATTCAACGTCGAGGTGTTCAGGCGCAAAAAGACCGTCGCAGGACTGGCTGTGCCTTTGCCCTGATTTGCGAGGGTGAACCCGATCGAAATCCCCGTTCCCGTGGAACCAGTACTCGGACTCACAGTAACGTTCTGGACTTTGAGATTGGTGTGACAGGGGGGGCCAGAGAGGGCTTCGATCTTCTCAGGAGGGACATTCAATGGGTTTGGAACAAAGCTCAGGATACTGCTCGAAGGAATCTCGGACTTGAATCCGGTGCCCGCATTCGGGGCCAGAAAGACTTGAGCCGTGGTCGTCGAAAAAATCGCAGGAAACGGGACCGAAGTGGCACAGAAGGTGACCGGTATGTCGATGCTCTCCAGCATCGCGGGGTTATCGGCGACCACGTTGAATGTAAAACTGGTATCGGTGGGAGCGGATATGGAATTGTTGGTGAAGGAGGTTGAGGCTCCGCCCAGGGAAAGGGTCAGAGTTCCATTGGTGACCGACGTCGGCACGGAAACGGTAACTCCCGGCGAAATGCCGGCGATGATGATCTTCACCTGAGTCCCATTTGCGGCGGCCTTGGCATCGACGGTGCCCGGCTTATGTTGCAGATCGTTTTCTTCCAGGAACGTGGTCAACGCCGACGGGAACCGCTCCGCGATGGTCACGGTCCCCACTTGGCATTGGCCGGGGTCACAAAACACCAACGGTGATGCCGGAGTCACCTTGGCCTGAATCTCATCCAGGACGAATGCCACTGGAAAGGTGGAGACATTGTCGATCTGAAAGGCGTTCGGGGGATTGGCCACGATGGTGCCGGAGACCTGAGTGCTGCCAGGCAAATTCGCTTCACCGATATTCGCGCGAATCCCGGCGATGCGGATGACATCACCCGCCGCTGCGGTGCCAGACAAAGTAACGGTAAGGCTTTTGGGGGTCACCTGGTTCAGAGTGGCACTGCTGATCACGATGCTGGTAGGGGCGGGTTCACTCTCCACGTGGGCCTGCCGCGCGTTGGAGGCCTGGCCACTGGCGACAGTAAAGGCACCGCTGGTCGAATTCACCAGACCGAATACGGGCGCGTAAAGGACCGTGAACGAAGAAGACGGTGGAAACGTTCCCGCGACATCACAGGTTAACGTCAGGTCTCCCATGACTTCAGTCTGTCCATGCAGACGAACCTGGGAATTCGTTCCACTGAGAATGAAATGCGGGACCTGGGCGCACAGGACTCCGCTCAAAAGGAGGAGCCCCAGTGCAACCGCCACTAAAGAGAATGGTTTGGAAGACATCGTTTTTCTCCTTCGGCCGGGTGATTTGGTTTGACTGCGTGAATTAAGGTCACCTTTAGGGGACCCAGTCAGAGTTATCCCGGAATGCTGAAATCAACAGGCGGAGGTCGATGAGTAGGGGAAGGAAGTCAGTCGTCTAATCAATGCTAGGCCACGATAGGCCGGTCATCCAATTGTCCGTGAGCAAGGCAACTGTTCAGATGATATTCAGCCTCCGAAGACAGTTCAAAGATCGAGCAAGATTCAATTATACCATACACCGACTTTTGAAGTGCCTGAATCTCACCTCCGGTTTCCAGTCCGAAAGATGAAGATTCCCCTCCGAGTCTGATACGGCTCTTCAAGTCAAGGGGGATGGAATCACTCCAGGAGAACCACGGAATTGGGCAGCCACTCTCATCTTGGCAGAAGCAGTTTACCCACCCGTTCGAATCTCTTCGTCCAGCGACACCCTCGTGGGGGAACGACTGGAGCGAATCGAAAAGCTAAGAGTCAACATCGCATGGACTTGCAGCGCCTGGCGTCAGAGTGGCCAGGGATGTTGACTCTCCCGATGTCCGCAAACCTCTCCCCCCTCAGCCTGGAAGAGGTGACCGCGAAAAACGCCTTCCCGTTTCACCTTCGGATTACGCCGCCTTGTTGATATAGTCAAAGGGATCCACGTGTTCGACGGGTTTCTTTGTCGGCTTAAAATGCAACACAATACCGAACACGCAGGCCAGCGCAATCATTGTTAATGCCGATCCCCCTATCAAGTTCCGGAAACGCAACCAGGAAAACCGGTTGAAGTAGGAAAGGGGGAAGGCAGGCTGATCAGAGAATTGAAACGAAGCGATCTCAATCTTCTCGGGTACTGCAAAGACGAGGAGATTCTCCGAGGGAGTCGATTCATTCCAAACGGCGGTTTGAAGTTTGTGAATCCCGCCCTGGGTGTCGATCAGTTTTGCCGTGTAGAAGTCAATCTCGCGAGGGGCCTTGGGCTTGCCCTCGAACCGCATAACCACGAGCCGGTTCTCAGGCTGGGTTACTATGCGCTGGGTGATGGTTTGTAATTCCGGAAGCCTGTCCATGGCCACCAGGTGACCGTAAAGCACCAGCCCCGTGTCATTCGATTCGTAATAGGACAACACTTCCCATCCTGCGGCCAGCACCACCGCGAGGATGAGCGACAGCAGAAAGAGTTTTTTCATGGCGCCCTCCAGGATTTCAAATGCTCCTTGGAATGCTCTCGCTACGATGGGTGAATCCGCTGAAAACTCTTAAGGATCTCGGGCTCAAGGAAGATGGGAAACGAGGCGGCTGATTGAAAGTCAAAAAATTGACTTTCCCAAAAGGGAGGTCGTCAGGGGTGAGAAGTTTTCTTGATTCGTTTTTCTAAAGCCGCAAAAGGCCTCGTCCTCCGCCAAGTCCCGAAAAATTCTAGGGCATGACTTCGGCATCACATGCATTATAAACCACACTTCGTTGACTTACCAAAGAGAAATACGATATTGAGGAGGCAAGGCTTGACTTCCCGGGTGCGATCGAGATCAATTCTTCGACCCTGAATCCGCTGATGGCCAGTCACGCAAAATAGGTTTCGACGTCCATCGGGAATTCAAGGGGTTGAGTTAACTTCCTCCGACGCCGGGTTCTTGCCCCCTCCAAAAGGTTTCTCGGTCAAACCGAATCCGTGTTTTTCAATCCTACTACAAACCCACCACTCGCCCTCTCCGGACAAAATCAGCCGGTGATGCTGTCGAGGATGGTCTTCAGGTGCCGCAGGCGAAGTTCGCGCTCACGGACAAATCGCTCAATTCCCGTCAACAGCCATTGGGGTGACAGGTGAGCCTCTTCCAGGACTTCATCCACGGTTCCTCCCGTGCGCCAGCGATTATCCCAGTCCGAGCACATGGCGTATTCCCGGGCGACATCCGTCTTGATCCAGTCACTCATGAGCCTCAAGGCCCGGTTTGAAATGACCGTGGAATCAATCCAGTCGGCGTCGGAAAGCACCTCACGCTGGTAGGACAAATCCTGCATTGCAAACAGCTGCGGCGAAATGGCGGCCACGATCTTGACGTTCAGTTTCTGATCGTCAAGGATGGGGAGGAGCTTTAGAATGTTGGCGGTCGTCGAGGTTCCCTGAACAATCAGCGTGCCCATCGGCTTCATCCCGATGCGATAGTCCCGGATCACATAGGCCCCCCGGGCGGCTTCAAAGTAGGAGGGCAGATCCAAGGCCTCCCGGTTCGGGATGTCGATAGGGGGGCGGGTCAGATGCAGGGCAATAATGGGAATATTGGTTTTCATCCATGCCCCCAGGACGGGAGCCACTTCATTGTGTTCCCACGGGTGGGCATCAACGATGTGACCTTCGGGAAAGAGCTGTGTCACACCCGGCTCAAAGATGCCAAAATGCGTTCTCGAATCGTCAGCCGTTTCGGGCCCGGAATGTCCGGCGACCCAGATCACCTTGCCCATTTTCAACTGGCCGTCCTGGGCCATCTGGCTGAACAGCCGCATCATCCCGTACTTGAGGTAAACGAAGGAGCCGTAGGTAGAGCAGGTTCCCAGAAAGCCGTCAAATTCATGAAAGGGATCCTCGGCAAAGTTGACGCTGGCGGCCCCCACCATGATTCCGGCGTTGACGTTTTCAGTAATTTCCTGCGGCAGCAACACTCCCTCGGGATTCGTGTCCCGGGAATACCGCCCGTAGTTCTTCATTTCACCAAAATCCTTGGCGAAGCCGGCGATGTTTGTTGACTCCGCGAGGTCAGCAGAGCAGGCGATGAACAATGGGCGATCGTATTTCTGGCGGCAATAAGAATTGACCCACGAACCCCACTTGGCGAATGCGGCCCGATTGGGTTCCTTGGCTCCCCCTTTGGCAAATAGCTCTTTGGGATAATTCCTGAAATCGGTGAGCACGGGGTCCCTCAGGGGGTTCTTCCGGTTCGCGAAACGGAAAGTCGGAATGGTGTCCGGGACACTTTCGCCCAGTTCCAGAAGCCGGTCCGCGAGGTAGTTGACAAAGGATTCATCACTCCGGATCACGTCCGCCACAACTTTCAGGTTGCTCTTGAACTGGCGGCGGAATTCCGCCGGATCCTGGGGTGCCGGCTGTCCGAATCCTTCAAATCGCACATTGTACTTATCTTGAAATCCCTTCTTGGTTTCCCAGAAGGTTTCCGAATTCAAGGGATGGGGCGTCCCGTGGGATTTGTTGTCGTACATCAGATAGCCGCGCCCTTTGCGCGTCTTCATCCAGATGGCTGTCGGCACCCTGCGGGGGTTGTCTCCCTGGGCTTCCAGGATGGCCTCGGTGAGCTGATTCCAGTCGGTGCCATCCTCGGCACCGAAGGTGCGCCAGCCATATGAATTGAACCATATTTCCGGAGTGCCGTAGACGACCGAACTGATGGGCTGTGCGTCAATTCCAAAATCGTTCCAATCGATGAGAAAGTAGAGATTGTCGAGTCCCAGACCCCAGGCGGAGTTCTTTGATTCGTGTGAGGCCCCGGGAGTCAGGCCGCCCTCACCCTCAAAGAGCACTACTTTTACGCCTTCGGCCCCGGCTCGTTTCAGGGCAAAGGCTTCACCCACACTCGCCGTCATGCCGTGCCCGGAGGGGCCGGTGTTAAACTTGAGGAAGAGTGTCTTTCCCTCCATTTCCGCGTGCCCGGACAATCCCCTGTTCCGGCGAAAGCCTTGCAAGTCTTCCCAGGTGAGCTGAAACTTCTCGGGATGCGGAACCAGAAAATCCGGGTTCTGCGTCCGTTCGTACTTGGCGCGGAGCGCTTCATTCAAAACGCTCAGCGTGCAATAAACAAGCGGAACCGTATGTCCACCGCTGAGAATGAAACGGTCGCCGAATTTTTTTTCGGGATGACGGATGTCCCACCGCATGAACCCACTCAGCAGAGTGGTGACCATGGCATGGACCTTGGACCGGGAACCTCCCGGATGGCCGCTCTGGCGGTAATTGATGATGAGGTCGAGAAAATTATCAATGCAGTCCTTCGTTTTTTCCCAGTAGGGGAAATCCTTGGAAAGTTCTTTCAGACGACTGGGGGCTTGTTCAACAGTCAACATAGGCATAAAGCGCTCCTGTATTATTAATTCGCCTCCTGATTTGAGATCGAGGGGGAGTGCGAGGGATTAATCCGCAAATATGAATTTGCGAATGATGAAGGTAAGAAACAGCAAACCTGGGTTCTCTTACGCTCACAAGACACCCCGGCAGACCGGGGTGTCTCCACTTCTCATTGAAGAACAGTTGCCGGTTGGCCGGCGGCGGCCAACCGGAACAAAAACCGCTGGAAGGGTTTCGAATCCTCCCATCGCCAGGCAGGATCGCAGTGTCCCGCTCACCTCCGCTCGCTGCCGTTGGCGTAATTCTTGCGAGGCGCCTGCTTCACATTCAATCCTAGACCAAGACCTTTTTGGTCACGAAATGTTCAACTCGATCCATGGCCTTTTTAAGATTCTCCAGGGAATTGGCATAGGAGAAGCGGACGTAGCCTTCGCCAAAGGCGCCAAACGAAGTCCCTGCCAAGCAGGCCACAAAGGCTTCATTCAATAACCGATCTTCGAATTCCTTGGATGTCATTCCCGTTTTCTTGATGTTCGGGAAGACATAGAAGGCGCCCTTCGGCATGCGACAACTGAGTCCTTCGATTTCGTTCAGTCGCTTCACGATGTAATCACGCCGCCGGTGGAACTCGGCGACCATCGCCTCCGCACCCGATTGATCCCCGCGGAGCGCTTCGACCGCGGCGATTTGGCTGAAGGACGCGGTACAGGAAGTGGAGTTGGTCTGCAGCTTTGCAATTTGAGTCGCGAGATCTGCACGCATGACTCCAAATCCCAGTCTCCATCCTGTCATGGCGTAGGTCTTTGAGAAGCCATCCAGGATGATGGTCTTTTCCTGCATCCCCGGGAACTGGGTAATCGATTCGGCCTTCCCCTCAAAAATGATGCGAGAGTAAATTTCGTCGGAAAGAATCATCAAATCGCGGTCGCGGACGGCTTCCGCAATGGCCTTCAGATCCTCCTTGGGAAGGACGCCACCCGTAGGATTCTGCGGGGAATTGAGGATGATCAGTTTGGTCCGATCATTGATTTTTGAAATCAATTCGTTGACGTCAAATGCAAAATCGCGTTCCTCGCGCAACGCAATGGGGACGGCTTTTCCGCCAATGAAGTTGATCATGGATTCATAGATCGGAAAACCGGGGTTGGGGTAAATCACCTCATCCCCCTCGTCGACCAGCGCCAGGATGGGGAAAAAGATGATCGGTTTGCCGCCCGGCACAACCACCACGTTGCTGGCATCAACCTTCAAGTTGCGTGTCTTCGAAACCTCTTCGGCGATGGCTTCGCGGAGCATCGGTTGGCCCGCCGAAGGGCCATAATGAGTCCACTTGTCGTTGAGGGCCTTTATTGCGGCCTTGGTAATGTTGCCCGGTGTGTCAAAGTCCGGTTCTCCAATTTCCAGGTGCACTACATCGTGACCTTTGGCTTCCAGGCCTTTGGCTCGCACCAAGACCTCAAAGGCCGTTTCGGTTCCCAAGCGAGACATTCTTTTTGCAAGTTTCATGGCGGAGGATCCTCATTGAGAATTAGCGGAAAGATTTTGTCGAATGATTGTGTTACGCAGGCGGCGCTCCCTTGTTAGAGGACGGTCTTCTGGATGAAAAAGTTACCTTAACAGGTCGGAAATCACCGCATTTCACGGGGGTCACTCGGAGGGGACATCTTCGAGCTCCCACCAGCCCCTAGGATATCATTATTTCATCAATTATTTCAATCATAAGCGCGATCAAAACCAATAAGAAAACATTAAATCTCACGTTCAGAAGAGGTTCGTTGATTACTTAATTTTCAGGTTCATTGGTGCCCTAGGATTATTTGTGCGCAGGGACCTACCAGGTGACTTCAACTTCAGCCCCGCGAGAGATTTTCAGGCTGTCGGCAGCAGACCCGCGATTCAGCGATATTTCCAGGAAGTCGGAACTTCCAAGGATGATAAACGGAGCGTTGGTTTCACTGGCGGCATAAGCCGTGCAGATCTGCTCGATAGTGGCCGTCCCGACGCGAAACTTAAATGAGGGGGGAGCCGGGGAGGAAAAATCCGGAAGGAGTTGGGGCGGGATGTTGGTTACACAATTTCCGAAATGATCAATTTGGATCACGGCCCCTCGCACCAGGTGAGGTCCTTCGAGGTGGGCCTTGGGCATCTTGAAGCGCACATAATCGGTCACGATGTCGCCAAAGTGATCAAGTTGGATCCCCCGGCTCAGCCACGCGGAGAGAGGCGCAAAGATGTCCCGCCCATGAAACGTCTGGCTGACCTCAGCCAGATAATAGTGCGAGGCCGTGGCATGGACCACGCGCACGTCTTCCGTACGGTCAAGGATGAGTGAGAGCACCCCATTATCGGGAGCCACAAAGTGATGGCCATCCACGGAGGCCACCAGCGGTCGGCGTGCCGTTCCCACCCCGGGATCAACGACAATACAATGGACGGTTCGCGGCGGAAAATATCGATAAGCCCGGCTGATGAGGAAGGCTCCGCCGAGAATGTCTTGGGGCCGAACCTCGTGGCTCAGGTCCACTACTTTGGCGTCTGGATTGATGGAGAGGATGACCCCCTTCATGGCCCCGACGTAGTAGTCCCTCTCACCAAAATCAGTGGTCAATGTGACGATCGGGGCGTCAGTCATCCTCTCCTCGGCTGGGCAAGGTTTCGGATTCCAAGTTTTAGCGGATTCCTCTCCGGATACAGCGAGCACCTCAATCCGCCTCGCTGTAGTTTATCTCAGAATTCGGATAGAATGAGAAGGGGTTTGTAGGTTCCGTATGACAAGAATCTATCTGGACAACAATGCTTCGACGCCCATGGCGCCCGAGGTTATGGAGGCGATGCTGCCGTGGTTGCGTGAAAGCTTCGGCAACCCCTCTTCCGTGCACTGGTTTGGACAACGTGCCATGGCGGCGCTTGAGGGTGCGCGGCAGCGCGTGGCCTCCCTGCTTGGCGCGACCCCCCACGAGATCGTTTTCACTTCAGGAGGCACCGAGGCTGACAACCTCGCAATCCTGGGGATGAGCGAGGCGCAGCTCAGGCGCGATCATCATCTCATTACCTCCGCAATCGAACATCCCGCCGTTTTGTCGGCTTGCCGCCTCCTGGAACGCCGGGGAGTCGCCATCACTTATCTCAGTGTTGACAGTAGGGGACGAGTCCAGCTCGATGAACTCAAGGAGGCCATTCGTCCGGAAACCCTGTTGATTTCCGTCATGATGGCCAACAACGAGACCGGAACCCTCCAGCCTCTTCGGGAGATCGTCGAAATTGCCCGGGCGCGTCACATCCTTGTCCACACGGATGCTGTACAAGCGGTAGGAAAAATTCCTGTGGATGTCCAAAGTCTGGGAGTGGATCTCCTTTCGCTGTCGGCGCACAAGATTCATGGTCCCCAGGGGATTGGTGCACTCTACGTCCGAAAAGGTGTGGGGTTGACTCCCCTACTTGTCGGCGGAAATCAAGAACGCAAGCGCCGGGCGGGAACTGAGAGCGTGGCGGCTGCGGTCGGATTTGGCCGCGCCACTGAACTCGCCCGGAGCGATGTCCTCTTGGAGTCGCCGCGCGTTGCCTCTCTGCGCGACCGGTTTGAACACAAGATTCTTTCCCTGTGTCCGCGGTCGCAGGTCAATGGTCATCGTGAGCTCCGCGTCGCGAATACCACCAACCTGGGCTTCGAAGAGATCGATGGAGAGGCGTTGCTGCTGGCGCTGGATATGGAGGGGGTGGCAGCGTCGATGGGCGCAGCCTGCTCCTCCGGGTCGCTGGAACCTTCTCACGTTCTTAAAGCGATGGGGGTCCACCCGAAGACACTCACAGGGAGCTTGCGTTTTAGTTTAAGCAAGTTTAATACTGAGGAAGAGATTGATCGCGCCGCGGAGATCGTGTGTCGAGTCGTGGAGCACATTCGCTCCGTTCCGGTGAGGACTGCGAAGCAAGGGGCCGCTCCCGCTGTGTTAGAATAGCAATGTACTGCACTCATATAATGGTGTCCTCATGAAAATCTTTATATTGAATTCTGGAAGCTCCTCGGTCAAGTTCCAGCTGATAGAGACCGACCAGCAAATGATTGAAAGCGCCGCCGACCGGCGATTGGCCAGCGGTCAGGTGGAAAAGATCGGCGCCGACGATGCCATCATCACCTTCGAGTCGGTCACAACGCGTGATTTTGAACGGCACGTACAAGCGATCTATGACCACAAAACCGCGATTGCCAAGATTATTTCCCTTTTAACCGAGCATGGGCTGGTCGGCGCGGAATCTCCGATTGAGGCGATCGGACACCGCGTCGTGCACGGAGGGGAGCGATTTTCTTCGTCGACGCTGATGACCGAAGAGGCCGTGCGGGCGATTGAGGATTGCGTCGTGTTGGCCCCGCTGCACAATCCCCACAACCTGAAGGGGTATTACGTTTGTCGCGAGCTCTTCCCGAACCTGCCCCAAGTGGCGGTTTTTGACACTGCGTTTCATCAAACCATGCCGCCCGAGGCGTTTCTGTATGCCTTGCCATACAGCCAGTATAAACAATATCAAATCCGGCGCTACGGCTTCCACGGCGTCTCCCACCGTTATGTGGCTTACCGATACCGGCAGATCACCCGGGCGCCGAAGGAAACCTGCAACCTGATCACCTGTCATTTAGGGAACGGGTGCTCTATCACGGCTATCGAAAACGGGAATTCGGTGGACACGTCCATGGGCATGACTCCGCTGGAGGGCCTGGTCATGGGAACCCGCACGGGCGACCTGGATGCGGCGGTCGTGGTGTACATGATGCTGCAGGAGGAACTGACCGCCAGCGACGTGACCAATCTGTTGATGAAGCAGAGCGGCCTGTATGGGATCTCAGGGGAGTCCAACGACATGCGCCAGCTAATGATCAGCATGGTGGAGGGACACGCCCGGGCCAAGCTGGCAATTGATATGTTCTGCTATCGACTCCGCAAATATATCGGAGCTTATACGGCGGTTCTGGGTCGCGTGGACGCGTTGATTTTTACGGGAGGGATCGGCGAAAACGCCTCTTTGATCCGCGAAAAGGCGTGTGAGCGGCTGCAGTCGATCGGCTATGAGATTGATCGCGAAAAGAACCAGGCGGTCAAAGAGGGCGACATCGCGACGAAGAAGAGCCGCTCCCGCATCTTCGTGATTCCCACCAACGAAGAAGTTCTCATCGCCCGCGATACTTATCGGACCATTCTCAAGCTTCCGCAACCCCAGGTGGTCGCCGGAGAAATCCCCGCGTAAGGCCCGCTGGGGGCGCCGCGGCGGCCTCAGCCCGGCGCGGGCTTGGATCAAGATCTTTCTTGCCCAGGTCAGCAGTTACGCCTTGTTACTGAACTCAGCCACGAGAACTTGCGTGCCCCAGGTGCAGCGGATTTCCCCGCCCTTAGCCGTCTTGACCAGCGTGATCGTGACCTGCTCGGCACTGTCCTTGGAGGTCTCCACCTTCATGGGGACAGAGATCAGATCCTTGAGCGGATCATGGTCGGTTCCCCACTGGCCGGTTTGAGAATTGAAAATCAATTCCCATTTATTCTCCCCGACCTTCTTGGCCCACAGACTGTAAGATCCTGCCTTCACCACGCCACAGCACGTGTAGAGATCGGCATCGGTTTTGAGAACCGTGGCCTCGTTCATTCCAAAACGCCATACGGTGCCCACCGCGACGGAGTTGGAGAGATCACGGCCTTTCAGGGCCGGGCGGCCATAGTTGATGGAGATTGCCTTGCCGCCAAGGTCCAGCTTTGCGATTCCTCGATTGGGTCCAGCGGGAGGTTGAGCTGAAAGAAAGAGGATTCCCAGGAAAAGGCCCAGCGTAAGGCAACCCAGGATTTTCAACAACCGAATGTGATCGGTCATGGATCGAATTCTCCTTGTCTTTTGATGGATGAAGCTTTTTGAGAACTCATTTATTACCCCGCCGACCGTGACCTGTCAACTGCAATTGCAAGCCTGAAAGGATCGAGGCTGTAAAATGTTGTATCGAGATTCCGATGAGGCGGGGCGGATATGTGCCCTTGTCTCTGCGACGGACATTTCTGCGAAGAGTGGCCCTGAGGCCGCTGCTTTGCCCGGCGAGTCAAACTGCAGATCCCCCATAGGGCCACGCCCACCGATGGTCTTCAGGCCTCCGGCAGACGCAGGCCTGCACAGAACACATGCCTGCGGCACCCGGGCGCGATGTATATCTGTCCTTAGTCTCTAGCTCTCATATCGCATGGGCACGTATTTGGGTTCCCACATGGCCCGACGAAGGCTCTCCTCCAATCCTTCAAGGATCTCCTCATCCGCGTAGCCTTCCTTCACGGCCTGCCGCACGGTGGCACAGGCCACCGAAAGCGAGCATTCACGGATCTTTGAAAGCTGGGGATACACGGCAGTTTCGTCGAGATCCTGCTGAGTAACCTGGGCAGCGAGCGCTCGAGCCGCTTCAAGGAACATACTTTCCGTGACACGGCGGACGCCAGCGGCACTAATCCCCAATCCGACACCCGGGAACACAAAGGCATTGTTGCCTTGGCCGATGCGATACCGCTTTCCATTATAAGTCACCGGAGGGAAGGGGCTTCCGCTCGCCACGATCGCGCGTCCCTCCGACCATTGAATCGCGTCGCTCGCGGTACACTCCGACTTGGAAGTTGGGTTGGAGAGCGGAAAGATGATGGGTCGATCATTGATCTTTGCCATTTGTCCCACGACTTCCTTGGTGAACGTCCCCGGCGTCCCCGAGGTTCCCAGCAGAATGGTCGGTTTGACATTTTCAATCGTCTCCAAGAGCGATATCTTGGACCGGTCCTGACATCTGTAGGTCGCGACTTCATCCACGTCTCTGGCATAAGTGGCTTTAAAGTCCTCCAGCTTGGGGCGGGCCTTGGTCACCAAACCCTGACTGTCCACTGTCCAGATCGCTTTGATCGCTTCGTCATGGGACAGCCCATCTGACATCATGGCCGACACGATGAGATCCGAGATGCCCTGCGCCGAAGCCCCCGCGCCGGCAAAAACGACGCGCTGATCCCGCATTCGCTTCTGCGTGATGCGCAGGGCACTGAACAAGCCTGCGACGATGACGCCCGCTGTCCCCTGAATATCGTCGTTGAAGGAACAGAGTTTGTCCCGGAATCGCTTCAACTGATGAATAGCGTTCCCCTTGAGAAAATCCTCCCATTGAAGAAGCGTTTGAGGAAAGACCTTCTGAACGGCGGCGACAAAGGCGTCGACAAATGCCTGGTAGGCGTCTCCCCGCACCCGCTTCTGCCTGAGCCCGAGGTAAAGCGGGTCCTTCAAGCGCTCCTCGTTGTCTGTTCCCACGTCCAGGGTAATCGGCAGGGTGCTGTGCGGGGATATCCCTGCACACAACGTATAGAGACACAGCTTCCCGATGGGAATGCCCATGCCTCCGGCCCCCTGATCGCCCAAGCCTAGAATCCTCTCGCCATCCGTGACGACGATAATGGATGGGTGTGTGATTTCAGAGTTAATAAGGATTTTCTCTATGGAGTCTCTCTGGTCGTAATTAATATAAAGGCCGCGTGCCTTGCGATAGATGTGGGAGTATTTCTGACAAGCTTCACCCACCACCGGGGTATAGACGACCGGCATCATTTCATCGATATGATCGAGCACCAGCCGATAGAAGAGTGTCTCATTTCGATCTTGGAGGCTTGTCAGATAAATGAACCTCTCGAGGTTTGTTGTCTTGGCTAGATAATTTTCGTAAGTTCTTTCCAATTGCTGTTTGATCGTGCAAATTGCTGGAGGAAGGAGCCCATGGAGGTCAAGCTCATCCCTCTCCCTGAGAGTGAATGCCGTGCCTTTGTGGGTCAGCGGGTTTAAAAGAAGGCCCCGTCCTTTCTCCGAAACTGCCATGTATTTCTGCCCGGTTGCTGGATCTATTTTGAGGCTGATTTTCATTGCGATGATCTCCTTGGTCAATTTGAGGATGTATGAAATATCTGCGTCACATGATTATTGCGTACGGGTCGCGCCTGATCAAAACGGAAAGACAGCCGGCCCGACTTCGCACACTCCGAAAAGTCGGGGGATCCGCCACGCTGTCCATCCACCGCCCCACACATCGCAAAGAACTCGATGAAGGCGCCACCCTGTGGTCAATACTGTTGTCCTGTTGACGGCGGTCTGTCAACTGCAATTGCAAAGCCGGGAGGAGGCGGGTTTGACTTGGGTCCTGATTCTGCTAAGATGGCTGGTTTATGAGCAGGAGAATAGCGGTCGCTATGAGCGGAGGTGTGGATTCTTCCACCGCGGCAGCGTTACTGCTGGATGCCGGCCGTGAGGTCGTGGGACTTTCCATGCAGCTTTGGAATCAGGAACGGCTTCCTGAACTGAAGGCCAAAGCGGGCATTCAATCTTCGGGACACTGCTGCTCGCTGGACGACCTGCATGATGCACGGCGCGTGGCCGAGTACCTGGGGTTCCCCTTCTATGTGGTCAACTTCGGTGAACAATTCGAGGCCAGGATTGTCCAGCCGTTCATCGGGGACTATCTCCAAGGGAGGACCCCCATTCCCTGTGTGGAGTGCAACAATGTGTTCAAATTCGATTTGCTGCGGACTCGGGCGCTCCAGATCGGGGCTGACAAGCTGGCGACGGGGCATTACGCCCGGGTTCGTTACAACCGTGCGAGCGGCCGCCACGAGTTGCAGAAGGGGGCCGATTCGAGCAAGGACCAGTCCTATTTCCTTTTTGGAATGACGCAGGAGCAGCTGGCTCAAACCGAGTTTCCCCTCGGCCCCTTGACGAAACCGGCCGTCCGGGAGATCGCCGCGGCCAGGAAGCTGCCCACCCACGAAAAACCGGAGAGCCAGGAAATTTGCTTCGTACCCGGCAGGGCGTACGCTGATTTCATTGAGGCGTATCGCTCCGAGATCGCACGCGCGAACCCCGTTGAAACAGCCCCCCTGGCGTTGGACGATGATAATTTGGCGGGAGAAATCACGCTCCTTGACGGCACCGTTCTTGGCCGTCATCGGGGTGTTCACCATTTCACCGTGGGTCAGCGCAAAGGACTGGGGGTGGCTTTGGGACGTCCTTTGTATGTTATTTCAATCGATCCGGAAACCCGGCGTGTCATAGTCGGTGACGATGCGGAGTTGATGCATTGTAGGGTGCGGGTACGCGATGTAAACTGGATTTCCATGGCCGCACTGAAAGAACCTCGATCCCTGTCTGCGAAGATTCGCAATAAGCATGAGGCAGCCAAGGGAGTGGTTTCGAGAGGCAGCGATGGAAGTGTCACGATGACATTTGATGAGCCGCAGCGGGCGATTACGCCCGGGCAGGCCTGCGTGTTTTATGAGGACGATCTGGTGGTGGGCGGAGGGTGGATCGAACGGGCGCTGGCTTAGTCTGAATCGTCAAATGAGTCCCAATTCCTCCACAAAAAGACGGGCCGGGCAAATGCCCGGCCCACTCCCAAGTCTTTAAATCCTGAATTACAATCCCTTGCCCAAACAAACCTTCTCCCGGGGTTTCAAATGAACATGGCTTCATCCTGGGTCGCCTTGTCCACTGGAGAGGGCTGGCGTTTTGTAGCAAGAAATTCCAGTCCCATTTTGACCCCTTTGATGACAGCCGACACTTCCCGCACCGGGGCCAGGATATTGCTTTGAACCACCTTGGTGGTTCGCTCTATATGATCGATGGCCTCGGTGACAATGACATCCAGCCGGCGCATATGATTTCGCGCCAAATCCGTCGTTTCTGACACCAGGAAATCCACCTTTTCCACTTGATTCCGGGCGGTGGAGGAGATCTTGGTAAAGTCCCCGGAAATCCGGTTCAGATTGCTGACCAGTTCGATGGACTGATTCAGCAGGGTTTTGATGTCATCCAGTAACGGCTCCTTGGAACGGTCAAAGGACTCCCGTGCGGTAGTCACCTGCTGGTTGAGGCGACTCATTGCTTGAAAGATGCCGTAAAGGATTCCCACTTGGACCAGGATTGCAACGGAAACCACAATAACCAGCGCGAGAGCAATGTCATTCGACACAGCAAGCCTCCGGGTCAAGATCGAGCGCTAAGCTCCATCGGGTGATAAACAGAATGAGCCTCCCCGTGATCCCTCCCGTAAAAGGTTCGCGGGGGAGTCGAGTTCTTCGTGTCCCGACTTTGAAACCGATGCACCACAAACAAGGTCTTAAAATCCATTAAAATCATGGCGATTCTTAATTCGCTTTGGATTTTTCCTCGCGGTACGCTTGTTTGCCGGCCTCCAGGGCCGCAGAAATCTGTGATTTTTTCTGGGTCAGAGTTTCCTTGGTCTGATCGAGAACCTCTTGAGTTTTATCCTGGACATTTCGAGCTGTCGAGGTCAAATACTCTCTCCCTTCGACGGCCTTCTGGGCGAGGAGTTCGCGTGTCTCCCTGCCTGACCGGGGAGCGAATAGGAGCGCAATGACGGCGCCAATTCCAGCTCCCACTACGAAGAACAGAACCTTGCTGCCTGTGTCGTTATTTTCTCCCATAAGAGACCTCCTGCTTCAATAATCCTTTAGATTAAGAACACTGTGGTGCTTTGGCACTTGCGATTGTAGAGTCTGCGTTATCATAACATTCGAGTATTGAAATAGCAAGGAAGGGAAGCGGAAAAGCAGGGGAGGAAATCAGGGAGTCCATGGAATTGCGAAAATAAATCAGTTGTGGTATATACTCAGGTCGCTTGAGTTGCCCGAGAGCACTTCGAACTATCTTCGCTTCATTTCAGGACTCAAATTTGCACTCGCATTTCAAATGATCCCAGCGTACGGGGATTCTCGTGCGCCCCTAACCCCTCGATGTAAGACAATCTGGAGGATCACGTATGGTCTTTCTGCCAATCGTTATCGGGATTAGTCTCTTGTCTTTGCTGGTGGCTGTCCTGCTGGCCCGGTGGGTCTTGAGCCAGGACCAGGGACCCAAGGAGATGCAAGTCATTTCCAACGCGATCAAGGAAGGTGCCGAGGCGTTCCTGCGTCGTCAAAACGGCACGATTGTGATGTTGGCGGCCGTGTTGGCGGTGGTCATCTTTGTTCTTTACGCGTTTATCCGGTCCCATCATAGTTTTGATCCTGTAGCGACGTCGACGGGACTCGCGTTCTGGATTACGCTCTCCTTTCTGCTCGGTGCGGCCTGTTCCGTCTTTGCCGGGTATGTCGGGATGTGGGTTTCGATTCGCTCCAATGTCCGCTCGGCGTCGGCCGCACGGAGTTCGTTGAACAAGGCACTCCAGATCGCCTTGCGGGGAGGTGCGGTGTCCGGCCTGTTTGTCGTGGCCATGTCCCTGTTTGGCGTGGGCGGCTTGTACTGGCTGGTCAGCACCTTTGCGCCCGATGTGGCCAAAGAAAAGATCCCCTTGCTGATCGTGGGATATGGTTTTGGCGCGTCTTTTGTGGCGTTATTCGCACAGCTGGGCGGAGGCATTTACACCAAAGCCGCTGATGTCGGTGCTGACTTGGTGGGGAAGGTGGAAGCCGGTATCCCGGAAGACGATCCACGCAATCCGGCCGTGATTGCCGACTTGGTCGGAGATAACGTGGGAGACTGCGCGGGTCGCGGGGCCGACTTGTTTGAATCCACAGCGGCCGAGAATATCGGTGCGATGATCCTGGGCGCGACCCTGGCCGCGACGGCGCAAAGAATGAATATGCCTTTTGCGTATGGCATCGTCGGGGTGATGATGTTTCCCCTCGTTGCCCGCGCTTTCGGATTGGTCGCCTCCATCATCGGAATCTTGATCGTCAAAACAAAGGAACAGGGCCAGGACCCGATGTCGGCGCTGAATCGAGGTTATGCGGTCACGGCCACTCTGGTGATTGTTGCGTTCTTTGGAGCCACGAAGTGGATGCTCAACAGCCCGAATGATCCCGATGCCTGGTGGAAGTTTTTTATCTGCGGCGTGATTGGTGTGCTGACCTCGTGGGCTTTTGTTTGGATCACCCAGTATTACACCGAATACCGGTATCGTCCCGTTCAGGAGATCGCCAATGCCTCCATCACCGGGCCGGCCACCAACATTATTTCCGGAATCTCTGTGGGGATGGAGTGCGTTCTGTTACCCGTGATCACCATATCGATTGCTATCCTTGCTTCCTACCATCTGGGCGAATGGGCGATCCAGAACGGTGGGCTATTTGGAACCGCAGTGGCCACCATGGGGATGCTGGGCTCCGCGGCATACATTTTGGCGATGGACACCTTCGGACCGATCACCGATAACGCAGGCGGTATCGTGGAAATGTCCAAGCAACCCGAAGAGATTCGCAAAAAAACAGATCGCCTGGACGCGGTCGGCAACACGACTAAAGCGCTGACCAAGGGGTATGCCATCGGCTCGGCGGCGCTGGCAGCCTTCCTGTTGTTTTCGGCTTACATGGACGAAGTGCGCCTATACCTGGGCTCCGTAGGGGAATCGCTCTTCCACCGGGTGGATATTGCCAAGCCTGCAGTTTTTGTCGGGGGCCTGCTCGGAGCCATGCTGGTATTTTTCTTCTCTGCCCTTGCCATTAAAGCGGTCGGTCGGGCGGCACAATCAGTGATTGCTGAAGTACGAACCCAGTTTCGAGAGAAGCCGGGTATTATGGAGGGGACAGAGAGTCCCGATTACGCCCGTTGTGTTGACATTGTGACCCGCGGAGCCCTCAAACAGATGATCGCTCCGGGACTGGTGGCGGTGGGGATGCCTGTTGCCGTGGGCGTACTTTTCCGCATGTTTATCACGCCCCAGGACAAGACGATTGCAGCCGAGTCCGTTGCCGCCCTGCTCATGGTGGGCACAATCTGCGGAATCCTGATGGCCCTATTCCTGAACAATAGCGGCGGTGCGTGGGACAATGCCAAGAAGTATATCGAGTCGGGCCTGTTTACCGTAGATGGCAAGGTGGTGGGGAAGAAATCGGATCCTCACAAGGCAGCCGTCGTCGGAGATACGGTCGGTGATCCCTTTAAAGATACGGCGGGGCCGTCACTCCATGTGCTCATTAAATTACTCTCCACGATCACGCTGGTTCTGGCTCCTTTGTTCATTTAGTTTTTAAAAGAGATGGGCGGCGATCCAGGAGTGGCTGGGTCGCCGCTTTTCTTTGGGTGGATGACACGTGCCCCGTTCCCCGCGACTGAAAAAGAAGATACTTTTTATTTTCTTTGATGGAGTGGGCCTGGAGCCAAAACCCAGCCGCCTGAATCCTTTTCATTTTCTCCCTTCGAAGTTCTTTTCGTTTCGACGCCGCAGGATTTTTCAGGAGTTTGCTGGATATGGGAAGGCTATTGATGCCACCCTGGGGGTGAGCGGGCTCCCGCAGAGCGCCACGGGTCAGGCCTCTATCCTCTCCGGCGTAAATGCCGCCCGGCTGTTGGGAAGACACCTGAATGGCTTTCCAAATCGGGAGCTGCGGGAATTGCTCTCGCGGGAATCTGTTTTTGTGAAGCTCAAACAGAGAGGATTGGACGCGACCTTTGCCAATGCATATCAGCCGGAGTTTTTTACTTCGCCGCTGGCGAAACAGTACATCTCCGTTTCAACGGCGGCCGTGACCGCCGCTGGGATCCCCTTGAATAACATTGCCGCCGTTGCTGCGGGGGCTGCGGTGTACCAGGAATTCACGAACTCCTATTTGAACGCCTGCGGATTTTCCCTGGCCGTGCGCACTCCGGAGCAGGCGGGTGAGGTCCTGGTCAATATCTCCCTCCGCCACGACTTCACTTTCTACGAATATTTCTTGAGCGATCTCGTGGGACACCGAAGGAGTTTCGATCGCGCCCTGATCGAAGTGTCTAAACTCGATCGCTTGTTGACGGGCGTGTGTGCTCGATTTGATTTTAGATCCCACACCTTCCTGGTGACGAGCGATCATGGAAATCTGGAGGATCCTGCGACGAAGTCGCACACCCGGAATCCCGTCCCGCTGTTGGTATTCGGTCACGATGCTCAGTTTTTTACAAAGAAGGTACGGTCCTTGGCCGACATCACCCCGGCAATTCTGGAGTTCTTTGATCGCTGAGTTTGCGGGGAATAGGGAAACCATTTATGTTTTATGTCTTCCGATGGGCCCGACCCGGAGGCGGATGGCGAAACCCTCCCGTATCATGAAATGCGGGGAGGCCTGCTTCAATTTTCGCTTTATGTTCGCTTTTCATTCTGGTAGATTATGGGAATGAATCTCACGTCCAATGCCCAGTGGGTCCTCGAGAGACGTTTTCTCAGGCGCGACACCGAAGGGAAGCTCTGCGAAACCGTGGAAGAGCTGTTCCGCCGGGTTGCTCATGCCATAGCTCAATCCGAGGCCCATTACAAGGGCGATCTCGCTCTGGAAGAGGTTGAGCAGAAGTTTTTCGACATGATGGTCACGCTGGAGTTTTTGCCCAACTCGCCTACCTTGAGGAACGCCGGAACACCGCTCGGCCAGCTTTCCGGATGTTTTGTTCTGCCGATCGAGGACTCGATGGAATCGATTTACTCGACCCTCCGGGATGCGGCGCTTATCCAAAAGAGTGGTGGGGGCACCGGCTTCTCATTTTCCCGGTTGCGGCCGCGCAATGATGACGTGGCCTCCACTCGCGGCATTTCCTCCGGACCCGTGTCCTTCATGCGGTTGTACAACTACTCCACCGAGATTAACCGACTCGGGGGAGCGCGCGCCGGCGCCAATATGGCCGTGCTTCGTTTTGACCACCCCGACATCATGGAATTCGTCACTTCCAAGGCGAACGATGAGTCCCTCAATAACTTCAATATCTCGGTCGCTGTGACTGACGATTTCATGGAGCGGCTCAGAAAGGATGATTCGTTTGAATTGGTCAATCCTCGGACGGGCAAGCCGCAGGGGTCGATGCATGCACGAGAGCTTTTTGAAAAGGTCACCGAACTGGCTTGGGCGACGGGCGACCCCGGCCTCATCTATCTGGATCGCATCAACCGGGACAACCCCACCTCGCACAAGGGGATGATCGAAGCAACCAATCCTTGCGGAGAGCAACCCCTGCTCCCCTATGAGTCGTGTAACCTCGGTTCCATCAATTTGGCCCTGCTGGTCGACAAAGGCAGGTTTGAGCTGGAGAGGTTTCAGGAAACCATCCGCTGGGCGGTTCGCTTCCTTGACGATGTGATTGATGCCAATCAATATCCGTTGGAGAAGACCGCTGAGATCACGCATGGGAATCGTAAAATTGGCCTGGGGCTGATGGGCTTTGCGGATGTCTTGATCAAGATGGGAATTGCGTACGATTCGATGGATGCCCGCAAGTTCGGCGAGTACGTCATGTCAACATTAGAGCGGGAAGCTCGGCAAGCCTCCTGCGAGTTGGCCGAACAGCGCGGGGTTTTCCCTAATTTCAAGGGCTCCCGTTACGATGTTCCGGGAGGGGAGCGGCTTCGCAATGCGGCGGTCACCACCATTGCGCCGACAGGAACGCTCAGCCTGATTGCCGATTGCTCCAGCGGGATTGAGCCGCTTTTTGCCCTCTCTTACTTCCGCAACATCCTTGGGGAGGAACGCGTCATTGAAGTGCACCCGGGCTTCGCGGCGGTCGCGCGGGGGCGTGGATTCTTCTCTGACGATTTGATGGAAGACTTGGCAAAACATGGTTCCATTTCGGAATTGGGGAGCGATGGCGCTCAAGCGTTCATGATTCCTGAGGATGTAAAGAGGATCTTTAAAACGGCGTACGACATCTCTCCCTCCGACCACGTTCGCATGCAAGCGACCTTTCAGCAATTTTCAGACAGCGCGGTCAGCAAGACGGTGAACCTCCGGGCGAGCGCCACCGTTGGGGACGTTGCCGAAGTTTACCACTTGGCGCATGAGATGGGTTGCAAGGGGGTTACCATCTTCCGCGACACGAGCAAACGGCACCAGGTGCTCCGGAAGCCCGCTGTACAGTTCGAACTCAAATCGATTACTCAACGCGAAACCACGGTCATTTCAGGGATAGGAGAAACGGAACGCGCCGAATTGGCGAAGGAGATCTGTGCCGAATGCGGCGGCCCCATTGAGCATTCCAGCGGGTGCTTGCACTGTCGCGTTTGCGGATATACTGTCTGCCAGGTGTAGCGGTGTGGCCATGGATTTTATTGCACTAGTCCCCGGGACCCGGCAGGTTTCTTCCGGTGTACAAAGGGACTGTCTGATCCGGATGTGCTCCCTTTCCTGGGTTCGCAAGACGCCGCCGGTCGTCATTCATTTGCCTTTTTCCGCAGCCTGCGAGTATATTCTTGCCTCAGCGACGGACGCGGGGGTGGCGGAATCGGCAGACGCATGAGACTTAAAATCTCAAGCCCCAAAAGGGCGTGAGGGTTCAAGTCCCTTCCCCCGCACCACCCTTCACCCCTTTCGGTGTCAATTTAAACCAATCAGGAATGAGGAAGTCAGAAATTCAAACGGCTCCTGGCAATCTTTGAGGGGGTCAACGAAAGTGAGATCACGACCACGATTGGCGTGCCCCTGTTTACCTTGGCGCTTCTCACCCCTGCTTTTGGTTCCTTCTTTCCCCGCCTGCCAGGGTTCCTTATATTATGCCTTCTTGACCCCGGCCATCTTTTGAGCTACTTCAATCCATTCTTCTTCCGCCAACAACCGTTCGGCCATTGGAAAAAGCACCGAATCTTCCTTCAAGATGTGCATTGTTAACAAAGGAAAGAAACTCTCCCAGGTCGAACGGAGGACGGCCAGGTTACCGGCGGCAATTGCTCCACCGAGTTCCCTGAGGAGGGAGTTGTGCTGTTTGTGCTCGTTTAGCATAACTGCAATCGGCCCCCCCTCTCGCCCTAGGTACTTTTCCATGGCGGGAAAGAGGGCGTCCTCCTCCTTCTTAAAGTGAATGGCAACGTCCCTGTTAAAGAATGCCAAGCCATTTTCGAAGGACGGCTTCCAGGACCCTGCGTTCGAGGACTCCGCGGAAGCAATCACGCCATTCAAATCATTCAAGAGTTTCAGCACGGCCTGGTGCTCCTGCCGGAGTTCTTCAGTTGGATGAACCTTGATTTGTGAGCTCATATTCCCTCCGCTTTTGGTTGAATTCCCGCTCTCGGCTTGGGCCATTCAGGTCGCTTCGAGAGGGCAGACTCGAGATCCGTGATGTGTCTGTAGGCTCGGACAAGGCGGTTTGGTTCTCGTCAGTTCCCCGACGAGTGGGTTCTGCCACCCGTAGGGATCTTATACACAATGAAGCGGTCGAACGATGACTAAAGTCACAAAATCAAAAGGGTCTTACAGGGGGAAAAGGACTTAGAAATGGCTGTCCCGAGAGTGACGATGGGCCAGAAGAGGAGGAGGACGCGTGGAATCCGGATTGGAGATATCTGGAGGCTCACTTGCTCGCCACTATGGAGATGGTTTCCAGCTTTTCAATCATGATCTTTATCTTTTGCTTGTCAGTTCCCTTGGGAGCGTGTTTGAGATAGAGCTGCAGGGCGTTCACGGCGTCGTGAGGTCTTCCGCTCCTTTCGTAGGCGTTGGCAAGGTACAGTTGAGACTCAATGGCTCGACCTCCACCGATTCTATAGGCGCGCTGGAGAGATTCCTCCGCCTCATTCAAGCGCCCGCTTTGAATGAGGGCGCTACCGAGGATGAGAAAAGCGTTGGGAGAGCTGGGATTGAGCGCTGTGGATTGGCGAAGCGACCGGATAGACTCCTCAATCCGACCGAGGTTCAGTTGAGCGATTCCCATTGAAAGAAAACTGAGATCCGCCTTCGGATTAATCTCGACGGCGTGTGACAGAGCTTTCAATGCAATCTCGAACTGGCTTCGTCGGACGCTAATTGCACCGAAGGCCTGAAGTGCCAGGAAATAATCTGGAAAAATCTCGAGGGCACGGTGGAGGGTCTGGACGGCTGCGTCATTGTCCTCCCGTTTGAGCAGCCCGACTGCCTTATTGTACTGAGCCTGCGCCTCTTTGGGAACGTTCTGGACAAAAAGGGTCCCAGTATAAGGTGCATGCTGAGTGGTGCTGGGCTGGGTTTTCGGTAAGGTGTCGTAATCAATTCCCGGTGATGGGCGCTGATCGGCGACCCCGAGTGGGGTGAGCCGGCCACGGCGTGAAGCTTGAGCGACAGTGTTTTCACTCGCCCGTGGCTCAATCTGCGGTAGATCGGGCTGTAGAAGCGGCCTCGTGGATTTGGAAGATTGGCGCCTCTCAAAGACCATCGCTCCTTCGAAGTCATGCCGATCCCCGATGGAACTCACGAGAACCGGATTGATCTCCGATGCGTGACGCTTCAAGAGGTGGTCTGCATCAGCGCTAAGATGCGTCGGGGCAAGAATCAAACTGATCCCGACGCCCAGTACAAACTTATTAGGCATGCGACCCTCCTCGGCGGGCCCAGGACAACCCGAGAACCCCGAATGGCGAGAGGATCCGGACAGAGTCCGGCGTCATTAAACGAGTTTAACTATGAAAAGAGCAACCCAATGCTTAGCGGTTGATCACTGACTTTAGGAGAAACACGTCAGCCCGCTTGAGATACTCACCGCAACTGTTAGTGGAAGCGTCGTAACCGGAGGTGGTCGTAAATTCTTCGATCCGCAAGAATGAGGCGGCACGCCATAAAGGTAGGTTATCACATCGGCAGTTTAATTCGATGTGTGCGGGCGTTTGCAGGTGATTTTGGAATTGGTCTGATCAGTTCCAGAAATTAGGCGGTAACTACATTATTGAAAGCGGTACCGCCACTCCTGCGGATTGAAGAACTCGCGTCTTTGCTCTGGATTTGGATTCGCTTCAGTTGTCAAAGAGCTCTTAAGTCGCTGACTTTGTTCTAGACTAGGGGCCGGGAATCGTTTTATTAATATACAATTCAATTGCCAAACCCATACATTTCTGTTTCGCCAGTATCTCCTTTAAATTGTAGGTATCAAATGCAGATACGTTGTGATGATTGGTCCCCATTGAAACACTATCGACAAAATTTGTCGCAACAATAGCGTTGCACGCAACACTTTATTGTGAAAATTCCTGCATTGCTCATACCTTACCGTGGAGTTCGTAGAACTCAGTGACCATTTGGCCTGAACGCCGAAGTTTCTCGGGTGGGCTGAGAGGCGTCTTCGAGGGGGAATCTGGATGCAGTGGAGAGTCCAAATTTGGAAGGGGCTCGATCCCACCCGTCATGGTTCAATCTTCGGAATGCATACTTCAGAGGGTTTGAGATGAGGGATAGGACGAGATAATTTTATGAGGAAGGGAAGAGACGCAGGAAGGGCTGAAGTCAAGCATCCGGTGATGCAACGTCGGTCTCGCAAAAACCACCGTTGAAGCCTGCTCCTTCAGCCCTCCAAGTTTCAGAGATGCAGATTAGAGACCGACCTACTAACGGTAAACTCCGGCCACCTCCCGTTGGTGAACTTCGTACAATTGGGCATCGACGACTGCAATTGCTGCCATATTGACGACGTCAGTGACCTCGGCGCCACGCTGCAGGACGTGAACGGGTCGACCAATACCCATGAGGATAGGTCCGATAGCCTCGGCCCCGCCAATACGCATCATCAACTTATAAGCGATGTTTCCGGACTGGAGATCCGGGAAAATCAGCACATTGGCCCCGCCCTTAAGGGTCGAGAACGGATAGGTTTCGTTGATGATTTCAGGCACCACGGCAGTGTCCGCCTGCATTTCACCATCGATCATGAGCTCCGGCATCAACTGCTTTACAATTTCGGTGGCCACGCGCACCTTTTCGGTAAGCGGGTGCTTGGTGGAGCCGAAGTTTGAAAACGAGAGCATCGCGATCCGGGGCTCAACGTCGAAGCTTCGGGCCACCTCGGCGCTGCACATGGCGATTTCGGCAAGTTCATCCGGGGTGGGATCGATGTTCACGGTGGTGTCTGCGAAAAAGAAGGTATCGTTCTTGGTCATAAGGACGTAAAGGCCTGAAACACGATGCGCCCCGCTCTTGGTCTTCAGAATCTGGAGCGCCGGCCGGATCGTGTCCGGATAATGCTGGGTCATTCCTGAAATCAGCCCGTCGGCATCGTTGAAATACACCATCATGGCCCCGAAGTAATTGCGGTTTCGCATCATCTCATGTGCCTCACCCAGGGTCACGCCCTTGCGTCGCCGCAACTGATAAAACTCATTGACATATTTTTCAAAGAGCGGCGACTGCGTGGACTCGATGATTTGGGCGCCCTTCAGCGTCAGATCCAGATCCTTCATGGTCTGGGTAATTTTCTCAACACTACCGAGCAAAACGGGCTTGGCAATCTCTTCATCAATCAGAATTTGGGCGGCCCGCAAAATCTTCTCATGCTCGCCTTCGGGGAACACAATCCGCTTCGGTTCTTTCTGGGCCTTGTGGACGACGTGGCGAATCAGTTCACGGGACTTACCCAATCGAAGTTCCAGTTGTTCCTTGTATTCGTCAAGATTTACAGGATCGCGAGCGACGCCGGTTTCCATGGCCGCCTTAGCCACAGCGGTGGCCTCCCAGAGCAGCACGCGGCTGTCAAACGGCTTGGGGATGATGTAGTCCCGGCCGAACTTGAATCGTTCTCCGCCATAAGCCCGGACCACGGTATCGGGAACATCCTGTTTGGCCAGGGAGGCGAGGGCGAAGGTTGCCGCAATCTTCATTTCCTCATTAATGGCCGAGGCCCTGACATCGAGGGCTCCACGAAAGATGAAGGGAAATCCCAGCACGTTGTTTACCTGGTTGGGATAATCGCTCCGGCCGGTGGCCATGATAATGTCATTGCGCGCCGCCTTGGCATCCTCATAGGTGATCTCGGGGTCGGGGTTTGCCATGGCAAAGACGATCGGATTGGTGTTCATCGACCGAATCATCTCTTTCGTTACGCAATTAGCGATGGACACACCACAGAACACGTCGGCGTCTTTCAGGGCATCCGCCAGCGTTCTCAGGGAAATATCCTGTGCGAAACGCTCCTTGTAGGGATTCATCCCCTTCTCGCGACCTCTGTAAATCACCCCCTGAGAATCGCACAGAACGACGTTTTCGCGCTTCACCCCCAGGCGAACGTAATGCTCCGCACAGGCAATGCCCGCTGCGCCTGCGCCATTGAACACCACGCGAACCTTGGAGATGTCCTTGCCCACGAGTTCGAGGGCATTGATGAGCGCGGCGCCTGAAATGATCGCCGTGCCGTGCTGATCGTCATGGAACACGGGGATCTTCATCGTTTTCTTCAGCGTTTCTTCAATGTAAAAGCAGTCGGGGGCCTTGATATCCTCCAGATTGATACCCCCAAAAGTGGGCTCCAGAATTTGTACGGTGCGAATGATCTCATCGGGATTATGGGTATCCAGTTCAATGTCAAAGACGTCGATATCGGCAAAGCGCTTGAAAAGGACGGCTTTGCCCTCCATGACGGGTTTGCCGGCGGCCGCCCCGATATCCCCTAATCCCAGGACGGCGGTGCCGTTGGAAACAACAGCCACCAGATTTCCCTTGGCGGTATACCGGTAAACATTTTCAAAGTCTTTCTCGATCTCACGGCAGGGCTCTGCCACGCCCGGCGTGTAGGCAAGGGAGAGATCAAACGCGGTTCGACAAGGCTTGCTGGGTGTCACTTCGATTTTTCCGCGACGGCCCAGGGCATGGTAATTGAGTGCATCTTGTTTTCGTATAGTCATAACGGCTCCTCTTGGTGGGTATGGATATAAATGAATCGTGATTGAGCCTGATCTAAAATGGCATAAATCCTTCAATACAGAATCGAAAAAAACATCCCGGAATTCTGCGAGCACAGCCGAGGGGAGGGGATTCTATCCCGGACTTGGGCTGACACCGGCCGATGGCCACAATTTGTGGTGGACGGTTGGATTGGAATGCCCCCTCTAGAAGTTGCAATTGAAGCAAGTGCTGCAATGTCCACGCCGGGGAGGTACAGACACGCCCCTGAATGACAGTCAGGTCCGGGACCATTCAACCCGCAATGGATCGTGATCGGTCCAGTGGATCTTGAGTGATCCATGGTTCGCGTGATGGAGTTCCTTCCCCAACAAAACGGCGAGCGTGCGGTGCGTCGTAAAGACAGAGAGCCCTTCGCCATTCCGTTCCAGTTTCAACAATCGGGCCAATGGATTTCGTTGCCGTTCACGCAGCGCAATGCGCCGGATTTGGGATAAGATGTTCTCTTCATGGACGGGGAAAAAATCGCCCGAGAGCCGCACGATGCCTCCCACTTTCCCCTCGCGCTCCAAGCGGCAGCCCGGACATTCAACCCGCGGGAGTTGCTTGAATCGTGTGGGAGGCTTGGCAGGATAACTCCAGCGCTTGCCATGATACACCGCCCTGCATTTTCCGCAGACGGCCTCCCCCGCTGTGTGCAAATCATGGGAGACCAGTCCATCATCAACCTGGTACGAACGAGGAGAAGGTTGAGAGCCGGGGGTATGCAGTGGAACGGACGCCGTTTGAGTTTGGAGCTTGCGAACGCCATGAAGCCGGCCACGGCGACCCGGACGGGTGGACAATGGAACCATAACGTCTCCTTTCTGGTCGCTCGAAGACGTATCCGGTATTTACCGGGCTTTCTTGAGGCCCCTCGCAATACACTTGTAGCAAGTCATGCTGGTCTATTCTAGCGCGACTGCAAGGCCTTTTCAATGATCCTGTTGAAACGCGCCCGGACTCCCCCTATCCATCGAGCCTGGAGTCCTTCCACTCATCCGGGTTCTCTACCCTGGTTCCCTGACTGAACCCGGACCCTCATTTCACCTGCAGGGACTCGATGTATTTCATCAAGGTGTACACACTCAAAGACGATTCCATCGTCCCCTTGGTCCGACGGAAGCGGGAACCCCACACGGGCATTTCCCGGGTTCCATGGGCGGAGACGGTCTTTTCACCGTCCACCAGAGCGATCACATGGACTTCATCGAATTTCCCTTGGTTCTTCTTGGCGATTTGGGTCAAATCAGTCGGCGGTATCTTCATGGCGGACGCCACCGGCCCATTTCCCTTCCCATCTTTGCCGTGGCATGAGGCACAAAAGGTTTCATAGAGGCCCTTGCCACGATCGAGTTCCTGTGTGGGCTCAGCCTTGACCGGGATCTCCTTTTTATTGGACTGGGCCCAGGTCGAGGAAACACCCGACAGGATGAGGCATGAGGCGAGGACCAGAACTCTCAAAGCGCATTTCTTCATAAAGACTCCCCCTCCTTGAAAACTTGGGTTGCGACAGCAAAGAAATCCTTTTCGTGCCCCGGGGCTGAGGCCACGGGCCCCAAGGCACAGAAGGAACCATGGAACGCTGTGTCAACCCCTTCCTCAGGGAGTTACGCCAGGGCCAACGGGTGAATCAAGGAAAGAACAGTCGGCTGAACCAGCCGGTCAAAGTCGGCGTAACTCATTCGAATCGTGTCGACATGTGTCCCTGCGTTAAACACGATTTCGGTGTCGTGCGTCAAGAGGGTGTCCACGAAGACCGGCAGCCCATAAAGTTGTCCAAAGGGCGCCATCGCACCGACTTCAGAATCCGGAAATAGCACGGCGAATTCAGATTCGGTCGCCAGTGTGATGTGGTCAAAGGGAAGCACATGTTCGAGCGCAGCGAGGTCCACTTTGTGGGAGGCAGGCAGCACCGCCATCAGAAACTTGTCAGCGGAGCGCAAGATGACGGTCTTCGCCATCTCGCGTCCTTTGACATGCTGCGCTGCCGCGACTCCCTGGGCAGTATAGGCCAGCCGGTGCGTGCAATGTGTGTAAGACACTCTATTCGCCTCGAGATACTCCTTCAGACGGTTTGTGATGGACATAAATCACCCCTTCCTCTGGTATCCAGAGATGAAATCTCTTCCGGTTGCATGCCTTCTTTCTTCCACACCTTCAGCGTTACCCTGACGGGTCCCCATTGAAGCTTGCCTTCTTGGCCGAAGAATGTCCCACCTCCAGCCAGTCGATTCCGGGGGGTCTCCCCTTACACCGCTGTTTTCACCGCGACCTTGGAACGTTCTTCCATGGACTGGTAATCGCGGCTCTCGTAGCCCAGGTAGACTTGTCGCGGACGGGCGATCTTCTGCTCCGGATCCGTCAACATCTCCTGCCACTGCGCGATCCAACCTGAGGTTCGGCCAATGGCAAAGAGCACCGGGAACATATCAATCGGGAAGTCCATCGCCTGGTAGATCAAACCCGAGTAGAAATCCACGTTTGCATAGAGTTTGCGCTGGATGAAGTATTCATCATTCAGGGCGATGCGTTCCAGCTCCATGGCGATATCGAGCTTCGGATTGCGGCCAGTCACAGCAAAGACTTCCTCGGCGAGTTTCTTGATGATTTTGGCACGAGGGTCAAAATTCTTATAGACACGATGGCCAAATCCCATCAATTTACCTTTGCCTTCCTTGACGTTTTTAATAAACGCGGGAATGTTCTCCTTGGAGCCGATTTCATCGAGCATATAGAGGACTTCAGCATTGGCGCCGCCGTGGAGCGGTCCATACAACGCCGCCGCTGCCGCCGCAACCGCTGAAAAGGGATCGACGTGCGAACTACCGACGCCGCGCATGGCGCTGGTACTACAGTTCTGCTCATGGTCGGCGTGCAGGATGAACAGTACATCCAGAGCGCGTTCCAACACCGGATGCGGCTTGAATTTCGGCTCCGTCATCTTCCACAGCATGTTAAGAAAGTTGCCCGGATAGCTGAGTTCGTTGTCGGGATAGGCGTAGGGCATCCCCTTGGAATGCCGGAAGGCAAAGGCGGACAGCGTAATCATCTTGCCGATCAGCCGGTAGATCTGTTTCTTTCGATTTTCGGGGTTATGGATTTCCTTGGCGTCCTTGTAAAACGTGGAAAGAGCGCCCACGGTACCCACCAGCATCCCCATGGGATTGGCGTCGTAATGGAAGCCATCCATGAATGTCTTGATGTTTTCGTGAATGATGGTGTGGTGGTTGATCTGGTAGGTCCAATCATCCAACTGCTCCTTGGTTGGCAGTTCCCCGTGGATTAGCAAGTAAGCGGTTTCCAGATAGGTCGATTTTTCCGCCAGTTGCTCGATCGGGTATCCGCGATAGCGCAGGATGCCCTTGTCGCCGTCAATAAACGTGATCTTGCTTTTGCAGGAGGCGGTGTTCATAAAGGCGGGATCATAGGTCATCATGCCAAAGTCTTCAGGCTTGACTTTGATTTGACGCAGATCGAGCGCTTTAATGGTGTCGTGCTGGATCGGCACTTCGTAGGACTTTCCGGTCCGATTGTCTGTGATCGTGAGAGTGTCTTTGCCCATGATTTGTTCCTCGTTGAAGGGTTTTAGGTGTGAGTGGATAAACGACGAAGAGTGAAAAATAGGGACCAATCAGCGCGGTCCGCCGCCGAGGAACGGACCGCGCCGCGGCAATCCGATTGCCGGTTCTTATCGCGTTATCTCGGCACGTTCGTAACGATAGGCCGGGGTACACCACTCGGTGTACTTCGGGAACTTGTTTACCACCACCGCATTATACAACTTTTGCAGCTCGCGCGTAATCATCCCCATCTGCCCCGTTCCGACGACGCGATGGTCCACCGAGGCAATGGAGGCGATTTGAGCGGCAGTCCCGCAGAAAAACAGTTCGTCACACACATAGAGCTCACTGCGATCGATCTTGCGGACTTCGACGGGGAGATGAAGTTCCTCCTCGGCCAAGCGGATGACGGAATCCCGCGTGATGCCTTCCAGGATATTCTCGGTCTCGCCCGGAGTCACCAGCCGGTGGTTACGCACCATGAAGATATTAAAACCCGGCCCTTCGCTGACGTGGCCGCTCTCACTCAACATCACGGCCTCATCGAAGCCGCTCGATTGTGCTTCATCGGCTGCCAACGCGCAATTCACATAGCCGCCGGAGATCTTTCCGCGGCAGGGGATCGCGTTGTCCTCGGTGCGGCGCCAGGAGGAGGTGCAGACGCTCAGCCCCCGTTGGGTGTCGAGGTAGTCCCCAAAAGGGACCGCCACAATGAAAAAGTCATCATCGGACGCAAGCCGCACCCCGATGCTCTTGGTGGACTTGTAAGCCAGCGGGCGGATATACACGTTTTCAGCAAATTTGTTGCGTTGGACCAGTTCGACACTGAAATCACACATCTCGCCGACCGACAGCGGCAGCTTGATCTTGAGCAGATTGCAGTTGCGTTTCATCCGCTCGTAATGCTCGCGCAGGCGGAAAAAATAAATGTCCTCGCTCTCGGCATCCCAGTATCCACGAATCCCCTCAAACACCGCCGTCCCATAATGCAGTGCCTGGGTGAGGATGCTGACCTTCGCATTCTCGAGGGGAGTGAATTCGCCTTGAAAATAGACCAGTACGTTTCCGATTTCGGGGTGCGGAATCATAAGAGCTTCCTCCTTGGGGATGATCCTTCGTTGAGAAAAACGGCGGGCACTCTGCGGTGGGTAGCGGCAACACTCTCTCGTCCGGCGACTGACCTTACCTGCTCTCAAAGACGCCGGGAAGAATCACAGGAATCAGGAACGCTCACAGCGCACCCGCGGGTTCATCGGATCGAATCGACTCAACTATCGGGGGGCTTTACTGGACGGCCCCACCCGCGTGCATCCGCTCCTTTTTGGCCTGGAGTTGTTCCGGGGTCTCGCGAACATCGGGATTCGGGACAATACACTCGACCGGGCACAACGGGACGCACTGAGGCTCATCAAAGAACCCGACACACTCCGTGCAACGGTCCGTATTGACGACATAGATCCCATCCTGGGAGATGGCCTGGTTGGGACAAGGCGGCTCGCAAGCACCGCAGGAGATACAGTCGGTTGTAATCATTAATGCCATAATATTTTTTCGCTCCTTTAGGAATTAAGATGGTTGAGCTTAAATAGGGCCATGCTCAGAGCCCCCGGGGATGATTTCGCCGGAGCTCGGGGAATAAGCCAAACTCACTTCAGTAAGACCCCCAACATTGAAAACGCTTACTTCGGGTGCCTCGTTCCAGTACATCAAGGGAAGGGGCACAGATCTCTCCCCGCCCCTGTTCCTTCACACTTGGAGGATAGCCTCCATCTCCAGGACGGCGTTCATGCCCGCCTCAATGGCGCGGCGGTTCAGTTCAATCAGTTTTTCGTTTTTGACCAGCGCGTCAATGGCGGCGAATACAGATTCCTTGGAGAGCAAAGAGGTTCGGGCGATCAGGCCTCCAATCATGACCATGTTGGTGACCTTGGAGGAACCGATCTTCTCCGCTATTTCCGTGGCTGAGAGGGGAACCGTTTCGATATCGTCTCTCGCTGGCGTCTCTGGGATCAACGATGAATTGTAGATCACGAGTGCGCCAGGTGTCGCTTCCGGTAGGAACTTCAGTAAGGAGGGCTTGTTAAGAGAAAGGAGTATGGTGGGTCGAGACACGAGTGGCGATCCTATCTCGTGTTGTGAGAGACGGACGTGGCAATGTGCTGTGCCACCCCGCATTTCTGGTCCATAAGAAGGAAGCCAAGAGACACGATATCCACTTAGCATTCCACTCTCAGCCAAGACCTCGCCAAGGAGGAGCACTCCCTGGCCGCCGAACCCAGCGATCTTGATTTGCGGGTTCCGATATTTTTCCGGAACGGTCTGTGCGATTGAATCGGCTTCCGCTCGCCGGGGAGCGGTGAGGGCATCCTCATCATAGAATTGGGACCGTTCATTGTAGTTTCCGAGGATCGCGCCGCTGCCACTGGTTTCTCCCGGCCGTTCCGTGGCCCGGATTCCCAGAATGGCTGGAATCTCAATCAAGGGCACCTCTCTCTTCATGATTGACATTGGGGAGCGGGGAGGCGGGGAGCTTGGCTCAGCAGCCTTGGCGGCCGGCGCAGTCGGCACCGGAATTCGACCCGCCTCCGAAGCCGCGCTTGAGCTACCCGGCGCAGCTTGCGAGATCCCTGCGGTGGTTGCCTGGGGTGCCGTCTTGTCACGGTACACACCCGGTTTGTAGTAAGGGATCATGTTCTCATTCAGCCACTTGCGTGATTCCTGGGGCGTCATCTTCCAGATCGTCGGACAGGGGGAAAGAATCTCCACCAGGGAAAATCCCAAGCCGTCGATTTGATTCTGAATGGCCTTGCGAATTGCCTTCCGCGTCCGCATGTTACTCTTGCTATCGTAAATCGCGGTCCTTTCGAGGTAAACCGGCGCTTCGAGTGCCGCCAGCAATTCGCAGACCCGCATGGGGTACCCTTCGTTTTGGATACTTCGTCCAAAGGGAGTGGTCGTCGTTTTCTGTCCTACCAGGGACGTGGGAGCCATCTGTCCGCCGGTCATCCCGTAGACGGCATTGTTGACAAAGAACACGGTGATGCGTTCTCCTCGATTGGCCGCATGCAGGATTTCGTTCCCGCCGATGGCGGCGAGGTCTCCGTCGCCCTGGTAGCTGAGAACAATGGAGTCCGGGCGAGAGCGCTTGATGCCGGTGGCCACTGCGGGAGCTCGCCCATGGGGCGCTTGGACATTGCCCACATCGAAATAGTAATAGGCAAAGACGGAGCAACCGACCGGGCTGACCAGGATCGTCCGGTCCTGAATCCCCAGGTCGTCGATGCACTCCGCGATCATTTTGTGGATGACGCCGTGCCCGCATCCGGGACAGTAGTGGGTGACATGCGGGTCGCCATCCTTGCGCTCAAACACATCGTAAAAGGAATCTGCTCGTTGTTGGACAATCTTGAACATTCTCGTCAACTCCGTTTTCGCTTAAAAATAGGCTTTCGGTTCGTCATTCATGAAAAGGGCCCGCCTAAACGGCGTGCAAGCCCATGGGTACCGCCATCGCCTCATTGCACTCAGCGGGGTGCGAGATCGTCGATTTAATGACATCAAAGACTTCCTCGGTAGAAGGGACGCACCCTCCCATCCGGCTGAAAAAGTCACAGGGATGACGGCGGGAGATCGCAAGGCGCACATCGTCCACTAATTGCCCATCGCTCAACTCCACGGTAAGAAAGCGTTCCGTGGATAATGAGATCTCGGCCAGCTGCGGCGTGGGGAAAGGGAAAAGCGTAATCGGGCGGAACAGGCCCGCACGGATGCCGTAATGGCGGGCCATATCGACGGCCGATCTTAAGACGCGCGATACGATGCCGTACCCCACCAACACAATGTCAGCGTCGCTCACCTGATAGGCTTCGTAGCGGACTTCGCTCTCCCGGATCTGGCGATACTTTTCAGCCAGGCGCAACTCATGCTGCTCAAGCGCCTCGTGTGAGAGGTAGATGGACGTGATCACATTCTTCCGGGTCGCTGCATCGCCCCGGGCGGCCCAGTCCTTAGTTGGTGCCTCCCGGGCAATCTCTGGAAAATCCACCGGTTCCATCATCTGTCCGATGTAGCCATCCGCCAGGACGATGGCAGGATTGCGATACTTGTCTGCCAGCTCAAAAGCCAGCATGGTCAAATCGCACATCTCCTGGGCGGAGTTAGGAGCGAGCACGATATTGTGATAATTGCCGTGGCCACCCCCTTTCACCATCTGGTTGTAATCACCCTGCTCCGGTCCGATGTTTCCCAGGCCCGGCCCCCCCCGCATAATGTCGGCAATGACGCAGGGCAGTTCGGAACCCGCGAGATACGAAATTCCTTCCTGCATCAGGCTGATTCCCGGCCCTGATGAGGCGGTCATGCAGCGCATTCCGACCGAAGCGGCGCCGTAGATCATATTAATGGAGGCGACTTCGCTCTCGGCCTGCAGGAAGGTGCCGCCCACCAACGGAAAGTAGTAAGCGGCTGCTTCTGCAATCTCGCTGGCAGGGGTGATGGGATACCCGAAATAAGAGCGGCAGCCCGCAAGGATCGCTCCCTTCACGATCGCTTCATTTCCCTTAATCAGTTCTTTGCTCATGTTTGTTTATCCGCTTCGGAGATTTTAGTCCTGAACACTGCTGGTGCTTGAATGAGTGCATGAAAAACGTTTAAAGAGAAGCCGTTGAGGAGCGCCGGACCTGCCGGGGCGAGGCGTCAAGCGGCCCGCTTCCCCTGGGTCTTGGGTTCCTCTTCATAATGCTTGTAGACGGTGATCGCCCCGGGTTCCGGGCAAACATAAAAACAGATCCCGCATCCGGTGCACCCGTCCCCCAGATACTGGGCGGGGTGATAACCCTGCACATTGAGTCCGGTCGTGAGTGCAATGACCTTGGGGGGACAAGCATCGATACAAACGGCACATCCCTTGCATTCGTCCTGGGCAATCTCGATCTTTCCGCGAATTGGATTAGGCATCCGAAAATCCTCTCTCTGCAATTTAGGTTCCTGCCTCTTCCCCTGCCAACGGGGGAATGAAGCCACGTCCGGGTCAGGCCACCTCAACGGGCACCTGTACCTGCGGGCGCAGCCATTTTTGATTGAAAGCGAACTCCAATAACTCCTCCCGGAAGCGGGGATCGGCGATGTCGATCAGGGACAGGCAGCGCTGGCGAATGTTTTTTCCGTGAAGGGAGGCCACCCCGAACTCAGTGACCACGTAATGCACGTCTCCGCGAGAGGTCACCACACCCGCGCCGGGATCCAGTCGGGGGACGATTCGCGAGACGGTGCCGTCTTTGGCCGTCGCTGGGAGAGCGATGATCGGCTTGCCCCCTTTGGATCGCGCTGCCCCGCGAATGAAATCCACCTGTCCCCCAATTCCGCTGTAAACGGAATGGCCGATTGAGTCGGCACAAACTTGACCCGTCAGGTCCACCTGGATGGCCGAATTGACGGCCACCATCTTATCGTTTTGCGCGATGATAAAAGGATCGTTTACGTATTTCGTCGGGTGGAATTCGAAGAGCGGGTTGTTGTCCACAAAATCGAAGACGCGCTTGGTCCCCAACAGGAATCCGGCAATGATTTTACCGGGGTGAAGCGTCTTCCGCTCACTGTTAACCACGCCCATTTCGACCAGTTCAGCGACTCCGTCGGAGAACATCTCGCTGTGGATGCCCAGGTCCTTCTTCGACCGAAGAAAGGAGAGCACGGCATCCGGAATTCCCCCGATGCCCAACTGGAGGGTCGAACCGTCTTCAATCAGGCCTGCCGCGTGGCGGCCAATTGCGCAATGGAGGTCGCTCCTCTCCACGCGCTTGATTTCCAACACGGGACGCGAGCACTCCACGATACGATCAATCTTGTGGACGTGAATGAAAGAATCCCCCAGGGTGCGCGGCATTTGATCGTTCACATGCGCAATGACCGTCTTGGCGACGTGGCAGGCCGTCAGGGTGGTGTCGACGCCCACGCCGAAACTGCAGAATCCGTGTTCATCAGGGGGAGACACCTGGATCAGGGCGACGTCAATGGGCAAGGACCCATTCAAGAACAGGTCCTCGATCTCTCCCAGAAAGATCGGCGTGTAATCGGCGCGCCCCTCGTTAACGGCCTTGCGGACATTTCCGCCCACGAACATGGCGTTGTGACGGAAGTGTCCTTCCATTTCGGGCTTGATGTAGTCGGCATTGCCCATCGTCAACAGATGGACCACTTCCACGTTGTGCAGACTCGGCGCACGGGCAATCAGCGCCTCGACCAAAACCTCCGGTTCGGCGCAACCGGGATGGATGTACACCCGGTCGTTCGATTTCACCACGTCGAGGGCCTGCTCCGCGCTCATCAACTTTTGTTTATAATTGCTGATCCAAATCATGGGAATCTCGGGTCGATCCTTCGATGAAGGTTATTAAAGATATTATTAAATCCTCGCCCCACCCTCCTAAGACCAAATATAAGCGGAGGTCAGAGTGTCGAGGGCCTCGAACTTGGCATCAAAGATCTCTGCGATCTGTTCGCGAGTGCAATGCCCGCGATAGGTAAACACCCCTCGAGCCAGGTCGAGGTGCTTGCGCACCGCCTCTTCCGTGCCGAGGGCGGCGATTTCGCGAACATACGGAAGACTGGCATTGGAAAGGGCAATGGAGGCCGTGCGGGCGATATTGGCGGTCAGGTTAGGACAGCAGTAATGAATAACATCTTTGTGCACAAAAGTGGGTTGCGCCAGGGTGGTCGGTCGGCTGGTCTCAATACTTCCACCCTGGTCGATGGAAACATCGATGATGACGCTGCCCGGCTTCATCGTCTCCACCATCTTCTGCGTGACCAAATGCGGCGTCTTTCCCCCATGGATCAGGACCGCGCCGATCAGCACATCGGCATGACGGACGGCGCGCTCGATGTTGTAGGTGTCGGCGACCGACGTGACCACACGATTTCCCAGACGTGACATCAATCGGCGGAGCTTGTTGACATCCGAATCGAGCACCAAGACATGCGCGCCATTCGCGATGGCCGTTTGGGCTGCCCAGGTTCCCACTTGGCCCGCGCCCAGGATGACCACCGATGCCGGTGGAATCCCGGGAGCCCCTCCGAGCAGCACTCCCCGCCCGTTGTTGTTGGATTCCAAAAGATGGGCGGCGATAAACACGGACATCTGGCCCGCGATCTCGCTGATTGGAAGCAACACGGGCAGTTGACCGTCCAGGGTCTCTATGACTTCGTAACCAATGGCCGTGATCTCTTTCTTCAAAAGCTCTTCGAAAAGCGGCCGTCCTGCCACGGCGAGATGAAAGAATGCCATGATGGTCTTGTCCCGCCGGATCGACTGGATTTCGTCGGTCGTTGGGGCAGAGACCTTCAAGAGCAACTCCGTCCGCGTCAGAACCTCATCGTGAGAGAAGGCAATCCTCGCACCCGCATTGACGTATTCTTCATCATTAAAGTGGCTGCCCTCGCCCGCCCCGCGTTCAAAATAGACCGAGTGGCCTTCTTCGACCAACGCCCGGACATTGGAGGGGATTAACCCGACTCGCCGCTCCACCTGGGTCGGTTCCTTCACAAATCCTATAATCATGATTCGTCTCCCGTTGACGCCGAAGTCTTTTTTTGTCTGAGCTTGAATCCCCTTACCTTAAACCTTTGTGAACGCTGAGTCAGTCGTTGTACCTTTTTTCACATAACTTCCAACGCAATCTAACTTTTGCTGATTTCCATCCCGGCTAGTCGGCGGACTTCGCCTTGGAAAATTCGAATTCGGGATATTTGATTGAAAGCACCGGACACGGAGCCAGCGAAACCACGCGCTCCGTGGTGGAGCCGGTGAGCGTGTGGTCGAGCCCGGTGCGGCCGCGCGTGGACATAACAATAACATCGACCCCCAGCGCCTGTGCCTTCCGGACGATCTCCTGATAAGGAACGCCTTTCTCCAGGATCTCTTCGACACGGATCTGTGTCTTGACTTCGGGTGGAACCACTTTCTGCAGACTCTCTTTCGCGCAGTGTTTCAAATACGCGATGTAATCCGCATCCATGCCGTGGTACACCTCCGGGGGATAATTCTGCGCGAGGAGGACGTTGACATGAAGGACATAGAGAGTGGCATTGAAGTGGGTCGCCAATGAAATCGCATACTTGAGGGCGTAATTGGCGTAGTTTGAAAAGTCGGTGGGGAACAGGATCTTCTGAATCAGGAAGCCGGCCATCGGATTCTTGGTCGCAGGAGATTCCAAAACGACCTCGGAGGAAATCTTCTTGAGCATGGGTTAGGCGCCTCGCTCCAGAAAGACAGACATCATCAAGGGCGCGTGCCCACGACGGTCAACCGCTTTGCAGTCACCACACGTTTCAGATTGCAGCAAGGGTTTCCCTTCGCATCGAGCACATTCGTGAAGGATCTCGACCATGCCGGAGAGTTCGTCCTTGACTTGCGACAACTCACGGATCCTGCCATTGACATCTCCCAGCTTGGACTCCAACATCTTCGTGAGCACCGCGACCTGCTCTCTCTTTTCGCGGGACGGATTGCTTTTCTTGATAGTGAAGATCTCCTTGATCTCTTCCAGGGAGAGCGGCAGCGACTTCAAATAATTGATCACTTCCAGTTTCTTGACATCCTCTCCCGAATACAACCGATGCCCGCCCCTGCTGTGGGAAGCAGGTGAGATCAGGCCAATCTCCTCGTAATACCGAAGTGTCCTCAGAGAAACATTTGCATTCTTTGCCAGGGCCCCAATCTTGATCAAAGGGATGGTAGGTGCAAGACTTGCCATGGTGAATCCTCTCTTCTACATTTCCTGAATCGCAACTGGCGAAGATCGTCTTACCCATGCCTGGATTAAACTTGCAACGCCTTCATGCCTCTAAATCTCGGTCAGGGATAGAGAGTTCGCCTAATCTCTCCCATGAAGACTTTGGGCAATTGCTTCTCCAAACGACGGCGGAAGCGTCGAGTTCAATAAAGATCAAGAAACCTTTTGGTTACAGCAACGTGAGGATGAATCGAAGGGCACCGAGGGGGGGCGTTACGGGCTTTCTTGTTGCATGCAACGCATCTGTTGCGGGTTTTTGTTGCAGTTTTGAGGGAGATTAAGGAGCAGAGATATTAAATCTCTTCATCTTACGCCACAAGGTAACGCGGTCGATTCCGAGCTCCCGGCTGGCCTTTGCTTTGTTCCATCCTGCCTGTTGCAGGGCTGCAATAAGCTTCTCCCGCTCGTCTCTGGATCCTTCCTGTGAGGTCTGGAAATGTTTCGAACCCAGACAGATTTCAATGGGGAGAGAAACCGGTTCAATAGATCGCCCATGGGTCTTGACGAAGGCATGTTCCACGGCATTCTCGAGTTGGCGAATGTTCCCAGGCCAGTCGTAATCCATTATAATATTGAGCGCCTCTTTGGTGATTCCCGCAATATTTTTTTCCGTCTGTTCATTGAACTGGGAGATGAAATGGTCGAGCAAAAGCGGGATGTCTTCCTTGCGATCGCGAAGGGGTGGAATTGACACCGGAATGACATTGAGGCGATAGAAAAGATCTTCGCGGAACTTCAATTCATCCACCAATTGCCGCAGATTTCGATTTGTGGCGGCAATGATGCGAACATCCACATTGATCACTTTCGAATCGCCGACACGCTCCACCTCACGCTCCTGGAGAATACGCAGGAGCTTTAACTGGATGTTGGGCGATATGTCCCCGATTTCATCGAGAAAGATGGATCCCTGTTGTGCCAGTTCGAAGCGCCCAATCTTGTCCCGATAAGCTCCGGTGAAGGCCCCCTTCACATGACCGAACAATTCACTCTCAAGCAGGGTTTCCGCCAGCGCGGAGCAATTGACCTTTACGAAAGGGAATTGAGAACGAGGGCTCTGATGATGGATGGCGCGCGCAATCAGTTCTTTGCCGGTTCCACTTTCCCCAAGAACCAGGACCGTCGCGTCGGACTCTCCCACATCCTCAATCAACGCGAAGGTTTCCTGCATCTTGTGACTCTTTCCGATGATGCTGTGGAACTGGTAGCGCCCGGTGAGTTCCTTCTTCAGGGTCATCAGTTCGCTGATATCGCGGATGGTGACCACTGTGCCTGTGATGCGGCCGCTGGCTTCGCGAAGGATAGCCGTGCTCACACGCGCAATACGAATCTCCCCGTTCTTACGCTCCAGCCGGACCTCGCAGTTTGTCTCGGGGATCTGATTTTGCGCCGTCGTGAACATGCCACACGAGGGATCGCAGACGGTGCAACGGAAGATATGCCGGCAGGTCTGGCCAATGGCCTCCGCCGATGAGTATCCAGTGATTTCTTCTGCCGCGCGGTTGAATCGGGTAATCTTGAAGTCGGCGTCGTAGCTCATCACGCCGTCACTGATATTGTTGAGGATCGCCTCCAGGGTGTCGGCTTGGTCCCAATACTCGCGGGGTTGCACAGTCAGCCCGTTGCTAATCTGAATCAATTCGCTTTCGCTCAATGGCTCCTGCCTGCTCCTATCACTTGAATAGGACCTAATCCCGACGAATTATGTTCACATTATACCACAGGATGCAACACTCTAGACAAAGTGTGGCTCCTGCCAAGTTAATATCATGCACAAAATAAATTGGTTACTAGTTGAGAATATTCAATGGGGAGTTGTTGACAAGTGTTGCACGCCGCTTTGAAGCTGGCAGGTCCGACTCCAAAACAGACTTGCACAACCATGATCGTTTCCTGGATACCCGTGTTTTGTAACATTCACCCAGGGGAGAATTGTACTGTCAAAGCTCTTTAGAAATGTCCTCATAGATAACTCGTTAGAAATGTCCTCTTTTTGAGTTTTGGTCCTAACTCTTCTCGGGGGTAGAGCGCAAGGAGCCCGAAGGGCGACTGGAGTGATCCCCGGAAAAGGGCGGCCCTGTCAGGCCGTGGAATAAGGAGAAGGGGGTGTTGAACTTCCTTCCTTATTCCTGCTAGCAGGAATCGCCGCCAGCGGACGCAAGAACGGTCGCCGCCAGGGATGATCGGGAGAGGGCCGGTGTTTTCGCTTCAACCCTTGCTGCACCGTGACAACGACAGGCGCTTCGGCCGGCAGGAGGAGCGGACCCGGGAGAAGCACCTCCTGGTACTCGACGCGGTTGCCTCGATAGAAGAGAT
>JBGQBO010000035.1:0-52980 GCA_041494885.1 Terriglobia bacterium | reverse complement strand
CTTTGTTTACAATCTGTCTTCATTAGGCTGTCTCCTGTTCGTGGCACATCTTTTTCTCGCAAAAAAACTTATGCCACAAGAGACAGCCTTTTTCAATTCCTTCGTGAGAAATCCGGGTTAGGGTTGTTACCCAAGCATGCCACAATATTCCAAGTTTTAGGAAGCTTTCAGATATGGTTTCGAAGAAAAAAAGAGCCCAAAAAAAATCGAGCTCCAGATGGATTGTGATCCTCCCCGAATTCCGGATGAGAAGACGGGGAATAATTCCCGACCTCACTCCTGCTCAATCCCCCCGACGGCAGTTGGGGGATGATTCAAGTGCCACCTCCTAACGGACTGCTGCTCAAACCCGAGAGCGCCCGGTGAGGCCCCGATGACCCATCGGGGCTGACCCGGCGAAGAGATTTGAGCAACAGCCCGCTAAATATTGACCCCCTTACTTCTGAAAATTCTCAAGCACTGCGCTGCCGGACATCATGGATTTTTTTATGAAGGAAGCAGTGGGGATTTCCAGCCTCCCCCTGCCGGTGGTGGGATTCGAATCTTGGATATGCCGAGTGCCTCAGGATGCCGAGCATTGAGATATCGCTGGCTGTTCCGATCCTATGATTTATGCAGGCCTCAGCCCTGCTTGGTTCCGGTTCGTCCGGATTACTGTGATTGGAGTGGGAGGCAAACGAGTTCTGCCTGGGGTTGGATCTTGGGGGGGAGAACACCTTCCGGAAAAAGAGGTACGAATCGGTTGATGCAACGTGGACCGACTATGCCCATCAAAAAAATCAGCCACCGAGGTCACCATGTGACAACCGACCCCGGTGGCATAAGGCGCGGCGGAATGGTTCTAGCGCTTACATTCCACTAGCGCGCCTCAACTTGCGATCCTACGGGAATTCACTGGCAACTGAGAACTGGCAACTGACAGCTGATTCCGGCAACTGACAACTGATCCTGACAACTGCTTCTCACAACTAATCACCGTCATCTGAAAATTGATCTCTGGCAACCGGCTTCCGGGAATCGTGTGGCAGTGCATCGATTCTTCGCAGGGCCGACATCACGCTTCTCAGCGGAAAGGACACATGAACCCTCGCGTCTGTGCTGTCGACATCGATCACCATGGTTTGGCCGAGCTTGCGGATCTTCACATGATCCTGGGCATCGTCCACTTCCACGAGGGTGAAGTCGCGATACTTTTCCAGTTCCGTCACAGCGATCTCGATGGCCGGGAGCCAGGGCCGCACCTCCGAGGAGGCCTCTCGAAGTGCATCGTTGGGCACGAACTTCAGTCCGATGGGGACCACGGCGGCCGGCGCGATGAAGTGGATGTGATGTCCCTCGGGTGTTTTTTCATCGATGCTCACACGGACGGCTCCTGCCTGGTAGACCGCTGCGCTCGCCGCGACCATTCCCCCGAGCACCAGAACACCTGCGCCGCCTAGAATTGCGAGTCCTGTAGGCATGATGACCTCCTTACTGCGCTGCTGGAGCGTTTGAATCCACCCAGATGCGAACGTTGCTGGATCCGTCAGTCACGGTGACCAGTACCGTGTCGCCGTGAGCCGCCAAGGCCCGGACCGCTGCCACGAGATCCAACTCGTCTTTCTTACCGCTGGAAAGCAGGGCATCGATGACCGTAAAAGGGATGGAGACATCCACCTTCTGCTCTTTTTGCCCGTGCCGGAGCTCGTTTACTTTGACAATGAGGTTGCCCCCCTGCTTGGCCACGCGCACATTCCCGTGTTGCGAGTCGACGGTCACGAATTCGTTGTCTTTGGCGTTACGGATCGCATCCAGCATCGCCCGCAGATCGAGGTCGTTGATCTTCGCTTCACCGATCCGGACCTTTCCAGCGTGGAGATGGTCTTTATTAATCGCCGGGAGTATCTTCTCCGCCAGATCCAGAGGGATATTTACACGCACCCGCTCCGTTTTGTCACCCGTGTTATCGACCCTGATGTGGAGCCATTTGTCACTGGTCTGCGCGAACACCATGCCCGCTGCCAGAACCAGTATAATGAGACCCAGTAGTGTCTTCTTCATATTCGCCCTCTCCTCTCATGATGTGCCTACCCTTTGTAACGTGTGAGCCTGCCAAAAAGTTCATAAATTTTATAGAGATCTCCCTATCACCCGGTCTGAGCTCACGGCCTGCCATCATTGTAGGTCGACCAGTCTGGTCGACCTACGGCTTGTTTGCCGTCAACAACCGGCCTATACTTTTAAGGAGGTCTTTATGAGCCAACGACATGCGGCGTTGAACTATGTCATTCAACTCGCGCCGGTCGTGCTCGGGATCGGCTTGCTGTTGATCGCGACAAGCGCCCGGACGATGCCCGCCCTGTTCTTCATAGCCATGCTCAGTTCTTACTTCCTTGGCTTGACCCTATTTTTTGTCGCAAAGGCATCCCTGTTTCGGCAGCGTGTCTTCTTCTCTTGGGGGAGTACCCAAATGTCGTTGTGGAATCGTCGGGCCTATCGAGCCGGATATGCCTTGATGCTTCTCGGCAGTTTTGGGGCACTCGCGTTCATTATTGCTTGGCGGTGAGTAAGTTTGAGAATTCGTAGCCTTCCCCAGCCATGCCACCGGGCCGATGCGCAGGGTGGGCAGAAACACTATCGTTGGAATCGCTCCGGAAGGAGGCAGAGATGAAAAATGGAGAAGCACACAGAGCAGTACATTCCGACTCCCTGGTCACCATTCTGACAATTGAAGATCCCGCCATTCTTGCTTACGCCAAATCCCTGCTCAAGGAAGCGGGTATTCAATCCCTGGCCAAAGGCGAAGGCCTGCAGGATTTGTTCGGGGCCGGGCGCATCGGAACCGGTTTCAATCTTGTTTCCGGCCCAATAGAACTTCAGGTCGAACCCCAGGACGAGAAGAAAGCCAGAAGACTTCTTTCTGAAATTCAAAAGAGAAAAGATGAATAAGGAGGCCGGGGATTCGGGGCAGATGGGAACCAAGACAGAATTCCAGGAACCACAGAGGAGAGTCTATGCCGCAGACCGTTCAGCAAAGCGTGATTTTGCCGGCCCCCGCCGAACAACTTTATGAGATGTATCTCGACCCCAATATCCATGCCGCTTTCACTGGAGCTCCGGTCACCATCAGTTCGGAGCCCGGATCCCAGTTTCGAGCCTTTGGCGATATGCTTTCCGGAAAAATGCTGTACACCGTTCCAAAGCGCTTGATCGTTCAGTCCTGGCGCGCTCATCACTGGGAAGCGAATGATATCGATTCGATCCTGACGCTTACCTTCTGGCCCGAAGGAAAGGCCGGGCGCATCGAGTTGGTCCACGTCAACGTGGCCGATCATGATTTTCAAGGAGTCACTGAGGGCTGGGAAAAATATTATTGGAAACCCTGGCGGGAATACCTGGAGAAAATACATTGATGGCGAGCCCGTTACCGGGCCCTATCCACACACTAAGGATTTTGTACGAATGCAAACAAAAGTCCCCGGCCCGCCGCGGCGGGCTCGCCGGGGCTACCAAACCAAACCCATCACACGCGACCGCAATCCCTACTTATCTCCCCTTCCGCTCTTCAACGCGAGCGGCTGGCCATTTCCATCAAAATAATTCACCGTGACGTTTGAATTTGAATTGCTGGTGCTGAGAAGAATGATCTGCGTCTGATACCCGCCGCTGTCCGCAATCTGCGGGAAGATTAACGGGTTCAGTGAGATCTGATTGAGGTCCGCAATGGGAAATGTCGTCAGAAGAAAATCACTGCTCGGGAGACGAGTATTGTTGAGCGAGCGCAAGGTGAGCGCCACAAAGGGAGACGACGCGCTGATGTCCAGCACACCCGTGAATCCGCTGGGAAGACCGTTGATAAACTGGTCGGCAAACTTGGCGGTATGTCCGAACCCGTTCAGAAGCACCGGTCCTACACTACTGCCCACGGGCGTGACGCCATCCAACTGAAAGGCATTGATGGTGACGCTCAGACTCTGTGGCTGGGTGGGATTGGCGATGGCCAGTCCTGTGTTGTGCGTGCCGGCCGCACTGACCGTTTTATCCACGTAGATCCGCGCATGCGTGGTAGGAACGGCGGCGGGGATGCCTGACTCGGTGACTAGTATACCGCCCTGCGTTAAGCTGAAGACCCCGGCTCCCACCGGAGTGTTAGTTGCACTGGGTGTCACCAGCGCCCACCCCACATTCTGGGTCGACGGGGACCCATCCGTTTCCATCACTCTAAACCCTCCGCCCGGGATGAGATAGGGGAAGGAAGAGATGCCGATAGAGCCATCAGTTAAATGGACGGACATCGGTATCCCTGTGTCGGTCAAAAATTTCACAGAGCCGGTCTCAGCGACGGTTGAGGTGTTCACCAGAATCAAGATGGTCTTAAATCCTCCCCCATCGACCACTTGCGGGAAGCTGACGGGGTTGTTCGACAACGGCGCGTCCAGGTCGGCAACCGGAGTGGTGGTAATCAATGTGTCGCCCCGCTGGTTGTTTGTCAGCCGCAACGCCACCACTGCGAGGGGCTGAGTGCTTACAATGTCAAGCGTCCCGAATTTTGTGGTCGTAGGAAAATTTCCCGGCAGGTTAAAGCCCGGCGCCACTTGGTTGAGCTGATCGATGAACCGGGCATCGTGAGCTCCCGGGGCCAGGATACTGTTACCGCTGGCGAGAGTTGTTGCCCCTGTGGAATCCTTCAGAGTGTAAGTGATGTTCGCCGGGGCCGCGCCGCGATTGACCACAGCAAATCCTGTGTCAATGCTAATCGTTCCCGCATCCACGGCATTGTCTTTTGCCGGAACTGCCGTCCGGAAATCAATAAAGATCCGGGCATGGGTGGTCGTCCCCGAGGCCGGCACACCCGCTTCGGTCACCACATTCCCGCCTTGGGTAAGGCTGAAAACCGCGGTGCCGAAAGGCACTCCCCCGCTGGTGGCGTTTGCTGTGGCGTATCCCACTTGAACGACCGTGTTGGCGGTGTTGGTGGACACAGTATTCGCGCCGACCGGGGGAATTTGGAGATTGACCGTGCTTAAAAGATCGACATGACTCTCGACCACGGCCCGGATCATGAAGTTTGCTGGAAGCTGTACGGGAGGGGGTTGATTGTTGAGCAGTTGGTAGGGACCGGTATAGGTCGTCCCCCCATTCAAAGAAATGAAGCTCGCCTGCTGTGGGGCCCCGCTCGTGTTGATGGAGGCCAGGACAGCAGTGCCAGACGACGGATGCTGAAAACCCACATACCAGTCGCCACTTTGAATCACCGGCTGGTTCGCTGCGGGGATGTCGAATTCCATGAACCCATTGAAGCCGGGAATCGTGAACGGTTTATCCAGCAGGAGTTGAGGAGTGGGAGACGGTGGATTGCCAGAACCCGACGGGTCGGAGAAGGCGATCATTCGAATACTCTTTCCTGTTGGATCACCGCTTTGAGCACCTCCAAAATTGGCTGAGTAAATCCGGATCTTTGTCAATTTGGATGGAAACCGCGACGGCCTCAGCCGGTTCACCACGATGGTTCCACTCGACGTGTTCTGAGGAAAAGGAGCTTCGACAATACCGTTATCAACCGAGAGTTCCTCAACCTTGGTCAGGGTGGAACCGGCGATCACATTGGCCGAAAGCGTAAATGTGCTCGAAGTGGATTTGCAGTTGGCCACGCCAATGTAGTACGTGCCGGGCGTCAATGGATTGGGTGAGTTCGGGCCCACATAAACCACCTCGTGTGCCGTGCTTCCTTCGGAGCGATAGTCTGAGATAAAAGGGTTGAACGACCCGGTATCTCCGACCTGCTGCGCCTTGCGGACGTAGAGGTCCACGTCTCCGCCGGAAGGTCCATCCAGCGTCACCACCAATTGCACGGCCCCCACGGGAACGTTGATGGTGTATTGAGTGGAATTTAGCGTGCACTCAGTCTGAGAATTCGCTGGAGGAATAGTCCCCGTGGTTGGAGAAGCATTGTTTAGAGGGATGAGCGGAGGGACTGGAACGGCGTTAAAATTTCTTACAAATACATCTCCATTAAAAGATCCCCATCCCGTGACCTGGTCATAGCCGGGTCCCGCATTGAAACCCGTCACCGTCCCCGCAGTGTTGCTTCCTGAAGTGACATCATTGAAGACGTGCGGACCCCCTTGCTGCTGCGCAGCCCCCATTTGATACAATCGTGGATTGGCCCATCCCGCTCCACCGGGAGAGCCAAAATGATTGACCAGTGCAAAGACCCCTGCCCAGATGGGAGCACTCAGACTTGTCCCTCCGAAGACAAAGATTCCCCTCGAATCCTGATCTATTTGTCCACCGCGAACGATGAGCGCACCAGGGTTTCTTGAATCGGCGATTGCCGCCACATCGGGAACATCCCGGAATCCGTCCGCCGGAACCCCGGGGGTATTCGTCTGATAGGCCGGCTTGGTAATGAATTGCGATTTACCGCCGCCGCTTCCCGACCAGGCTGTCTCTCCATTTAACTGTGTCGCATTCCCTGAAGAGTCAAATTGCAACTGCATGCTGGTGCCCCCGACGCAGACCACAAAGGGGGGTGCACAGAAATCGCTGATGTCCGGTCCCGCGCTCGTACCACCATTACCGTTCGGTTGTTGCACTCCTTTATCGCCTGAGGAAGCGAAGGCGGTCTGTCCCTGCGCGGCCGCCTGGGAAAAAAAGCTGCTGAAAAAATTCACCTGGCCGCTGGACAAAGCACTTTCACCCAGACCAAAGCTGATTGTCATGACGCGGGTCGTGAACAGGCGATTCAGGATGTAATCCATGGAAGTCTGGATGTCCAGGGTGTCGGAAATGACCACCTGGATGGTCGCTCCCCGAGCAATCGCCCCCGCCCATTCCGTATCCAGCAGGACTTCCTGCTCCTCGCCGGCGGCCAGTTTTCCGGGGTTCTGTCCAACAAAAATCTTTACGGGATCGTTGGGCGGGAGTCCAAACATGCTTCGGAACAATTGCACATCGCTCACATCAAAATCCGTACGTGCCACGATGGCGATGCTTTGTCCTGTGCCATCAAAACCGCTTTGAAAGAGGGGAAGCAGATTGTAGGCCACGTGAGCATCGGCCGGCGCCAAAACGGGCCTTCCGATTCCAACCTGGAATAGGGGCTGTTCCTTGGGAAAATCATCCAACCCATAAATTCCCAGTCCGTGCTCCTGGAATTCCGCTGGAATTTGCGGATCGAGGTCGTTGGAAAAATAGGTTTTCCCCTGGTAGTCATAAAGCTGGATGCGGGTGCCAAACGCGCGCTCCACATCTTGCGCGACCCCGTCGAAATAGACCCTCAGACGATTGCCCAGTTGCATCTTGACTGAAAACCCCTTCTGCCCCAGCCACTGTATCGCGCGCTGGTATTCCTCTTGAGGAACGCCAAACCGGCTTCCGAACTCCTCGGGAGTCAACCAGCGATGATAATTGGGAGACCGCGGGTCTTGCTGTTCCAGGAGCAGACGATCCAATTCCTGCTGGTTCTGCAGATGGAACGCGAACATCATCGACTTCATCTGCATTCCCGGTTGCGCGCGACCGATCCAGGTGCTCTGTTCGCGGTAGCGTTTGGCCAGCGGATGTTGCGCGGTGAGGGACACGGGGACGAGACTGACGAGAATAACGAATAGAAGATAGCCGGGGTGACGGAATCTTTTCATCATGATTATCCTTTAAAATGAGCGGGTATCCCGAATGATGGAGTTACAAGAAGTATGATTAGAATGACGTGCAGGGCGCCGGGTCACAGAGATCGAGCAAAGGTGATCCAATTCGGGGGAAAGGGCCTCCCAGACTTGCACTTCCATTCTACTACCGAGCTAGCGAGATCCAGCCTTTGCTACAAGAGGAATCCCTGACCGAAACCCTCGCGACAACACAGTCCATTGACGCTGCATTGGGCGGCAAGGTTGCTTCCTGCGCAACGACCTCCGGGAAATTCTATGATGCAATCCGGATCCTTTCAAGAGAATCATGGCCCTGGCCTGAATGCAGCGTACGAAGCAATTTCGGATTGCGGATTTCGGATTGCGGAATAGAAGCGGCGGACCATTAGCTTAACCCGAGTCCACTCAGTCGTTTGCTCACTGTGGAACAACGAATCGCAAATACCCAAGGGCACAAGTTGCCGGGCTGTTCCCCAATCCCTCAGCCCGAGAAAGCCCCATGAAGTCGCCTTTCTCCAGCCCCGTTAGGAGCTGACGGGCCCAGTGGCAAAATGCCCTCGTGTTCCATGCGAACCTATCCGCTGGACTCAGGGTTGCATGGATTTGGGCGACAGCCCGACTGAATTGAAGGACGGATTGATTCGTGCAGCCACCGTCTCGCCGCTAGGCCGACACCTTTTGACATTCCTTGTAGCAAGCGGCACAGGAGTCAGCACATGCCTTGCAGAGGCCATGTTTCTTTTCGTGCTTCCGGCACTCGGCCTCACAATCCTTGCAGACCTGTCCCGCCAACGCCGCCATCTTCGGAGTGTACACTGACTCTTGAGCGGCAAGCTTCATCAGGGCGTCACAGGTCGCCAGCAACTGATTGACCGACTTGGAGCACTCGCCCAGCTCCTTGTCGCCCGTGGAGAGCATCGTGAGGCAGTGGTTCAGGCATTCTTCGCCAATATGCACACAGTCGGCCGCGCTATTCACCAGCGCCTTGTACTTGCCGCTCGAGTGATGCATGTGCTCCTCGTGCTCCTCGTGTTCGTGCTCCTCGTGTTTGTGCTGCTCGCCTTGGCCGGCGGCCAGCCCCAAGTTCGCAAACGCAGCCGTAGCTAAGGCGGCGCCCCCCATCAAGAGTTCACGTCGCTCCATACGTCCCCCCCTTGTGATCTGAAATTGATTGGATTTGGGCAGATAATATCACGATTCACCGGCGAATCCTATAATTACAGATTCTGAAGTTGATTCCTTTCGAAAGCCGCGCAGCGGTCCCGCAAGGGCGGGAAAGTAGTTTACGGCGTGAGTCGCAGGTAAAGCGTCGGCCTTCAACCCGGCCGCCCCACTCGGCGGGGGGCATCACTCTTTTATTCCACAGTCATTCCGTTTCAATGGCACCCCACGCACCAGAAGGGATGTTTTTAGCTTCTCTTTGCCAGTAGATGGGGTACACTTTGAGGGTCAAAGGGGCTGTTCAGATTCGGCGGCCCATCCGACCCTGTCCTTTCAGAAAGAATGGAAGAGAGTTATGTCTGCAAAGAAGATCATTCCTGCCGTGGTGATGACGTTGATCATCGCCGTAGCTTCGACGGTGTTCTTTCTCGAAAGGCGGGAGGTTTCCGCCTCGTCCTGTACCGCCTGTAAGAGAGAGCTTCACCCTGGATGGGTCTTCACGCTGGCATTGAAGAATGGGGGGCAAGAGAAGCTTTGTTGTGCCAAGTGCGGAATCCTTGAGCGATTGGAAAAGCAATCTCAAGTTGTTTCAGCCCGCGCGACAGATTACGAGACCGGAAAAACCCTTCCCGCGGAAAAAGCCGTATATGTCTATAGTTCGGATCTGGAGCACTGCGCCGTCCCTCAGAAAACGGATTGGACCGATCACCAACACATGCACCTCGCGTGGGACCGCTGTATCCCGAGCTTGCTGGCATTTGAAACCCGCGCTGAGGCAAGAGAGTTTCAGGGCGTGCATGGCGGGACGGTGCTTGATTACAACGAAAGTGTCGAGTTGGTGAAAGCGGGGCCACCTCATCATTGATACGATTGAGACTGAAGGGTGTTTTTTTACCTCCTGACCGCTGAACTTACTTCCCTCTGAATAGACCGTCAGCGTTTCTCCGCCACCATCATTCCGTACAGCATCTTTTGCTGGGCGTAGGCATTCCGGATGGCTTCAAAAGCGTTCACAAAATTGAGGATGCGTTCATCTCCCAGCTGAAGTAGAAGCTTCACCTCCGGCCGTTGCGCGATCTTGGTACATAGAATCCAGGTCTTTTCAACCCGAGGGGTGATGTCGAGCGCGTGGCGAACCGTGAAGCCGCTCTCTTCCATCCAGCGCCGGTAATTGTTCATGGTCTCAAGAGAGGGGCACAGGAATCCGGTGCAGACCGGCTCAATGAATGCCTCTTCCTCTTTTCGAGAAAGTCCGTCCGCCTTCAGCCATGCACAAATCGCCAGCTTTCCGCCCATCCTCATCACTCGGCTACATTCGACGAAAAATGATTGCTTGTCTTCCAGGTGCTCGCTGCACTCGATGATCCAGACGACGTCGAAGCGGTCGGCGACAAAGGGCAGATGCCGCGCATCGCCCAAGTGAAAAGAGACCCGCTCATCGAGCCCCGCACGCACCGCCTCCTTGTGCGCCATCCTCGCCTGTACCTCGCTCAGGGTCAGCCCGGCGACCGTCGCATGCAGATTCTCGGCCAGCCACAGCGATGACCCACCCAGCCCGCACCCTATATCGAGGACATGAATTGAGGGCGATAGCTCTGCCAGTTCTGCAAGCTTCCTGATCAGTTTCACTTGTGCCACAGCCTGGGGTTCATTGTCTTCCCAGTAACCATGGTGGAGGTGCACCCCCCACAACGTCCGGTAATAAGTGGAGAGACGATCGTAATGATCACGGATATGTTGAATGGTAATTGGACCGCTCATAGGCAACAGGATACTCTGCTTTCAAACGTGTCGATACCGATGGATCCGGGCGAAGAGTGCGATCAAAAGGAGTTTGGCTGGGAGGCAGGGATTCGAACCCCGATAGGCAGATCCAGAGTCTGCAGTCCTACCGTTGGACGACCTCCCAACTGTCGGCGGGCTTACACACTCCGATTCGCCAAGGCGCATTCGGAGCGGACAAGGCGCATATTTTTAACACATCCATATGGAAATGACAAGAAGCGTGCCGCGGAAGGAAGACCCGGCGGTCTGATGAAAGAAGTCCATCTTTGACGGGAAAAAGGGGGCTTTCAAAAATCCAACGTCTCTCCCACCCCTGCGATCGCTTCGGCGCTTGGGTGGAGAATGCCGTGGAACGAAAAATGGGGCGCCCCAAAATCGGGGCGCCCCGGAAAACGCGACCTTCAAATCTACTTCAGGATCACCACGCCTACCGGCGGAACCGTGTACTTGAAGACACTGCTGACCGTATCATTCAACGGAAGAGCCATGGGCGACCCGTTGTTTGAATCGGAACCGCTGTAGAAGTTGAGGTTGACCGAATCGGCGGCGGTGGAGAGATTCAACACGACCATTCGCGTTTCATATCCCCTTCCGGAAACCAGTTGCGGGAAGAACACTGTACTGCTGGCCGAGGCGGGAATGGCCACGGGAAGCGTGGTAAACAGCGTTTCGTTCCGTTCGTTGGTGGTGAGGAGGAGTGTCACCGCCGAGACCCCTTCAGGCGCACTCGTCTCAATCGACATGGTTCCCGTGAAATTGCTGGCGACTGAACCGAACAGCTCATTCACAAAGAAGGACGAATGGCCCTGCGGTCTCAAGAGGGAGCCCTTCAACTGGCTGTAGGACTGTGTCTCCATGACATTCCCCATCAGATCGCGGAGTTTGAAAATGACATCGATCGCCATCGTGGCGGACGGATTCGCAAACGCCACTCCCGTGTTCTGTGCCAGATTCTTCGTCGTCGGAGTGGAATCAACGAGGACCAGCCCAAAGTTTGTCGCGGGTGAAGCGGCCACACCGGCTGTTGTGACGGTCATATCACCGGGGGTGAAATAAAGCAGCGCGGTGCCGGAGGGGGTCAGGCTGCCCGGATCGGGCACCACCATCGCGAAGCCCAGGTGGAACCCACCCGTACCACTGGACAGGGCTGAAAACTGCCCGAGCGGCTGGATCTGGTACCGAATCTCCGGGCCTCCTTCGTTCGAGGTATCGAAACGGAGATCCGAATTATCGGGACTGCTGGCCTCATCCCTTGCAAACAGGACCTTTCCTGAGATCGGGATGTCGCTCGTATTTACCAGCATGATTCGGGTCTGGTACCCTCCCCCATCCACGAATTGCGGGAACACCAGATTTCCGCGAGGAGCGGGCTTGGCCAGATCAGCCACCGGCGTCGAAGTCAACAACGACTCCTGGCGAGGAGCCTGATTGTTGATTTGCTGTAACGAAATCGCGCTGATGGGCAGGGTGCTATCCACCCTCATGGTCCCGGTGAAATTATCGGCAGCCGCACCAAAGAAATTGCTGTCAGTCACAAAACCCTGGAAGTGGGCTCCGGTTGCGAGTCGGGTTGAAACCGATGGCCCGGCCGACGTTCCGTCCGCCTTAAGCAAGGTCAAGGTGAGGTCGGCGGGAACACTCGCGGGATTGATGATCGCCACGCCGGTATTGTTGGGAAGGGCGCCTTTGAGACTGTTCAACGGCTTGGAATCCACAAACATCAGGAATGACGTTGTGGGAGGCGCCGCGATCGTTCCCACTGTGGTGACCAGGGTCTTATTCTGCGAAAAACTGAAGATCCCTCCGCCGGAAAGCGAGCCCGGCGAAACGGCCCTCACCCGGCTCCCGGCCTTGTCATACGATCCGGACCCCTGGTCTTCTTCACAGATGGCGTAGCCGATTTCGAGATCGTCCTCGTCATCGTAATACGTGAACGCGCCCGGAAGCGTGGCCGATTGGCGATCCGGATTTTGCACCCTGAGATCGACCGCTCCCGAATTCCGGGTCCCTGGAGACGAGGCCTTAAGCTGCGTGGAGCTGATGAAACGTGTGTCCTTGGATGGAACGGATCCAAAGTACACGGTGGCTCCGTTAACGAAGTTCGCCCCATTGATCGAGACTGTGGTACCGCCCCCCATGGGACCAATGTGCGGGGCGCTGGGGGACGAGGCCGAGAATTGAGGCGCTGGCGTAGTGGGTACAACCTGCGTATAGGTGAAACCGTTTGGCAGCGTTGCTGATTGCCCGTCCGGGTTCTGCACCTTCACGCTCACCGCTCCAGCCGAGGCCAAGGGTGTGACCACCGTCAATTGAGTCGAGCTGACGAAAGACGTGCTCGCCGCAGTGCTCCCGAACGACACGACCGCCCCGTTGACGAAGTTTGAGCCGTTGATCGTCACCGTGGTTCCCCCTGCCGTGCTTCCCGTATTCGGGGAGACAGGATTCGAGCCAGCGAACTGCGGCGGCGGGGGTGCGGTGTAAGTGAACCCGTTCGGCAATGTTGCGAATTGCCCGTCCGGATTCTGCACCTTGACGCTCACCGCTCCGGCGGACGCCGCCGGCGTGGTTGCCGTCAGTTGGGTTGCGTTCACAAAGGTTGTGCTGGCGGCCGTGGTGCCAAAGCTGACCGTCGCGCCAGACACAAAGTTTGAGCCGTTGATTGTCACCGTGGTTCCCCCTGCCGTGCTTCCTGTATTGGGTGAAACCGGGTTCGTGCCGGTAAAGGCCGGCGCCGGTGCCGCGTATGTAAACCCGCTCGGCAACGTTGCTGATTGTCCGTCCGGATTCTGTACCTTCACAGTGACCGCTCCGGCGGCTGCCGCTGGGGTGACCGCCGTCAATCGCGTCGCATTTACGAAGGTCGTGCTGGCCGCGGCGCTGCCAAAACTAACAGCTGCTCCGCTAACAAAATTGGATCCGTTAATCGTTACTGTTGTTCCACCCGCGGTCGTCCCTGTAACTGGGGAGACCGGGTTGGACGCGGCGAACGCCGGCGGAGGGAGGACGGGCGTAGTGTAGGTATACCCATTGGGCAATGTCGCGGACTGCCCGTCCGGATTCTGAACCTTCACACTGACGGCTCCTGCAGCTGCCGACGGTGTGTTGGCTGTCAGCTGCGTCGAGCTTACAAAAGCCGTGGTGGCGGCCGTGCTCCCAAAGCTGACTGTCGCGCCAGACACAAAGTTTGAGCCGTTGATTGTAACCGTGGCTCCGCCTGCCGTGCTTCCCGAGGTCGGTGAGACCGGGTTTGTCCCGGCAAAGGCCGGCGCCGGTGCGATGTAAGTAAATCCGTTCATCAGCGTTGCTGATTGTCCGTCTGGATTCTGCACTTTCACGGCCACGGCTCCGGCGGCTGCCGACGGGGTGACCGCCGTCAATCGCGTCGCATTGACGAAGGTCGTGCTGGCCGCGGTGCTGCCAAAGATAACAGCTGCTCCGCTAACAAAGTTGGACCCGTTAATCGTCACTGTTGTTCCACCCGCTGTGGGCCCTGTAACCGGGGAGACCGGGTTGGACGCGGCAAACGCCGGTGGAGGGAGGACGGGCGCAGTATAAGTATACCCATTGGGCAAAGTCGCGGACTGTCCGTCGGGATTCTGTACCTTCACACTGACCGCTCCCGCGGCTGCCGCCGGGGTGACTGCTCTCAGTTGAGCCGAACTCACAAAAGTGGTGCTGGCCGCAGTGCTGCCAAAGCTGACTGTCGCCCCAGATACAAAATTCGACCCGTTGATCGTGACTGTAGTCCCGCCCGCCGTCGTTCCCGAGGTCGGCGAGACCGGGTTTGTCCCGGCAAAGGCCGGCGCCGGTGCGATGTATGCAAATCCGTTCGTCAAGGTTGCCGACTGCGCGTCGGGATTCTGTACCTTCACACTGACTGCTCCCCCGGCGGCCGCCGGGGTGACTGCTCTGAGTTGAGTTGAACTCACAAACGTGGTGCTGGCCGCAGAGGTGCCGAAGGACACCACGGCGCCACTCACAAAATTTGATCCGTTGATCGTGACTGTCGTTCCCCCCGCAGTGGGACCCGAAGTCGGTGATACTGGATTCGACGCGGCAAATGCCGGTGCGGGCGCGATGTAAGTAAACCCGTTCGGCAAGGTCGCCGACTGCGTGTCCGGATTTTGGACCTTAACACTGACTGCTCCGGCAGCGGCCGCGGGTGTGACCGCTCGCAGTTGCGTCGCGCTCACAAAAGTCGTGCTGGCCGCAGTCGTGCCAAAGGACACCACGGCGCCACTCACAAAATTTGAGCCGTTGATCGTGACTGTTGTTCCCCCCGCAGTGGGACCCGAAGTCGGTGATACTGGATTCGACGCGGCAAATGCCGGTGCGGGCGCGATGTAAGTAAACCCGTTCGGCAAGGTCGCCGACTGCGTGTCCGGATTTTGGACCTTGACACTGACTGCTCCCGCGGCGGCCGCGGGCGTGGTTGCTGTGAGTTGTGTCGCGCTCACAAAAGTCGTCGTGGCTGCAGTGGCGCCGAAGGACACCACGGCGCCACTCACGAAACTAGAGCCGTTGATCGTGACGCTGGTCCCCCCTGATGTACTGCCGGTATTTGGTGAGACCGGGTTCGATGCCGCAAACGCCGGCGCCGGCTGGGAAGCCGGCACTGAGGCTGTCACGGATTTTTGAGCAAAGGTTCCTCCGGAATAAGCGGACACGGATGCCACATCGAACTGCACTGGGCCTGCCGTGGCGGCCGGCGCTGTCCAACTGACGTTCCAACTGCAAGAGGTCGCTCCGGAACATCCGCGGGATGTTTGTCCGACATAAGTAACTCCGCCGCTTGTCCCGTTCACTCCTGTCCCGGAACTCGACCCTGCCAGGGTCCCTGCCTGGGCGCCACCCGGCGTGGATCGGGACGAAATCTGAAATCCAAATCCCGAGCCGGATGCAGAGACCGACAGGGTGACGCCAATCGTGTACGCCTGCCCGGGGGTGTAGGTTGTGGGGATTCCAGAGAGACTGAGGGCGGCGTTATTGGTGGTTAATGAATGGCACGAAGTGCAGGTGCTGCTACTTAATCCACCGGTTCTTCCCGCCGGGGCACCCGTGGGATAAGCGAACAAATAAAGGGCTGTGACGAATGTCGTGATAAAGAATGTCACAAATGCCAAAAAGAAAAAACGAGCTTGCTTCCTGAATTCCATAAAGCCTCCTGCCTGTTTTTTTGAGATCAACCGGTCTCCTGGTTGACCGTTCATTAATTAAGGTATCTCTTCCAGCTCTTGGTCATCGCCATGACTAAAACGACACGGGTTTGAATGTCAGTCCGGGCGCTCCTCATCGTTGAAGCGCCCGGACGAGCGAAGAACTTGACCGCTACTTAAAGGTCGCCCCACCATTGGGTGGAATGCTGTATTGGAAGAAGTTGTTGATTGAGTCGTTGAGTGGCATGGCAACAGGCATTCCGTTATTCCATTCAAAGCCGCTGTAAAAGTTAATTGCCCCCGAGAAGTTCAGGTTTGTAGGATTCAGCAGGACCAGTTGGGTTTCGTACCCTCCCCCGCAGACCAGTTGTGGGAAAAACAAGGGAACGCTTGAGGACGCATTGATGGCAACGGGCAGAGTGGTAAACAGCGATTCGTTCCGCTCATTGGTGGTCTGAAGGAGTGTCAGGGCCGATACGCCTTCCGGAGCCGTGGTTTCGACCGACATCGTACCGGTGAAGTTGTTGGCTGCCGATCCAAACAGTTCGTTCACAAACAAAGCGAGGTGCCCATGGGCTCTCAACAGGGTCCCTTTGAGCTGGCCGAAGGACTGCGTGGCCACTACATTTCCAGACAGATCGCGGAGTTTGAATATGAGATCGATCGCCTGTGTAGCCGAGGGATTCACGAGGGCCACCCCGGTATTCTGTGCTAACCCGTTCGACGTTCGATTGGTGTTCGCGTAGATCAGGCCCGCGTTTGTCACTGGCGATGAGGGGACCCCGGTGGTGGTGACTGTAAAGGCTCCTTGAGTAAAAACGAACATCCCGGTCCCCACGGGTGAAGCATTTGCGGGGTCAGGAACCACCATGGCAAATCCCACTTGAAGCGGCCCTGATCCGTCAGTCAGCATCGAAAAACCACCGTGTGATGGGATCGAATAAGGAACTTCTTCCGCCCCCGAATCAGAGTCAATGTCTCCAGACTTGGAAGCACCGGAATTATCCTTGTAGAAAAGGATTCGCCCGGAGATGGCGCTATGGGTGGTATTCAGCAGGACAATCCGAGTCTGGAACCCACCGCCCGCAGGAAGCTGTGCGAAGACCAGATTCTTGTTGCTTGCGGATTTCGTGAGGTCAGCCACAGGAGTCGATGTCAGCAACGATTCATAGCGCGGCGCCTGGTTGGTGGTCTGTTGCAAAGTCAAAGCGCTGATGGGTACGTTACTGTCCACCTTGAGAGTCCCGGTGAAGTTGAAAGCTTGAGAACCAAAAAAGTTGCTGTCGGTAATGAAGCCCTGAAGATGATTCCCAGGGAAGAGTGGAAGTGACACAGGGGGAGCCGCTGGGGTCCCGTCGGAATGGAGCAGGGTGAAAGTGAGGTTGGCGGTACTGGTTGAGCCGTTGAGAATGGCGACGCCAGTGTTATTGAGAAGCTCGCCCTGTACAGACTGCAGCGGTTTCGAGTCGACAAACATTAACATCGAGGTGGTAGGCGTCGCCGCTGCCGTGCCCACTGTCGTGACGAGAGTCCCGTTGTGAGAGAAGGTGAAGATCCCGCCTCCCGCCGGCGCGGACAGCACCACGGATTCCTCATTGGATTTTGAACTGACCACGCCGCCGACGGCATAGGCCACCTTCAGACTGTCGTCATAGTAAGTAAAGGAAGCAGGCAGGGTGGCTGTCTGACCGTCCGGATTAAGGACCTGCAGGCCGACTGACCCTGCATTGTTAAGGACCGGCGAAGTCGCCAGCAGTTGGGTCGGACTGATGAATTGGGTCCGCGTCGCCGGGATGGCCCCAAAGTAGACCACAGCTCCGCTCAAGAAGTTTGAACCCTTGATCGCCACATCGGTTCCCCCCGTCATCGGACCGATGTGGGGAGCACTGGCATTCGTCGCTGCAAATTGAGGTGGAGCGGCGGGAGTTTGAGTGTAGGCAAATGCGCCGGGAAGAGTGGCCGACTGTCCATCCGGATTCTGGATTTTGATGCTGACCGCTCCTGGAACAGTGGCAGGTGGCGCGACTGCCATAAGCTGCACGGCACTGATGAACTGCGTGCTGGCTGGCGTTGCCCCAAAAAACGCGACGGCTCCGTTGACAAAGTTCGAGCCATTTAGCGTCACCATCATCCCACCGGCCAGGCTGCCGCTAGTCGGAAAGACCGGATTCGATGCAGCAAATTGCGGAGCTGCCGGAGTCGATGTCTGAGTGTAAGTGAACCCACCCGGGAATGTTGCAGATTGTCCGTCGGGATTCTGGACCTTTAGAGTCACCGCACCTGCAGTCGCTGCGGGCGGTGAGACCGCGGTCAACTGCGTCGAGCTCACAAAGGTTGTGCTCGCCGCCGTACTGTCAAAGGAAACCACGGCGCCCGTAACGAAGTTTGAGCCGTTGATCGTCACCCCGACGCCGCCGCTGGTGCTGCCTGTGTTTGGAGATATTGCATTCGAAGCAGCAAACTGGGGCGCGGGGGTTGTGGCTTGGGTATAGGTGAATGCCCCGGGAAGGGTTGCCGACTGTCCGTCGGGATTTTGAACTTTAAGAGTCACTGCACCCGCCGCCGCTGCGGGGGGTGAGACCGCGGTCAGCTGCGTCGAGCTCACAAAGGTCGTGCTCGCCGCCGCACTGCCAAAGGAAACCACGGCGCCCGTAACAAAGTTTGAGCCGTTGATCGTCACCCCGGTGCCGCCGCTGGCGCTGCCTGTGTTCGGCGATATGGGATTCGAAGCGGCAAACTGGGGCGCGAGGGCTGTGGCCTGGGTATAGGTGAATGCCCCGGGAAGGGTTGCCGACTGTCCATCTGGATTTTGAACTTTAAGAGTCACTGCACCCGCCGCCGCTGCGGGGGGTGAGACCGCGGTCAACTGCGTCGAGCTCACAAAGGTTGTGCTCGCCGCCGTACTGCCAAAGGAAACCACGGCGCCCGTAACAAAATCTGAGCCGTTAATCGTCACCCCGGTGCCGCCGCTGGTGCTGCCTGTGTTCGGTGATATGGGATTTGAGGCGGCAAACTGCGGAGGCGCGGGAGGGGGAGGCGCAGCCGCAGGGTCGAAGGTGACCGACTTTTGGGCGTACAGGGAGAAGCTCTGGACTCCCTGGGCATCAATCTGAACTGTGCCTGTCGATTCCGGTGGGGCAGTCCAACTGACCGTCCAGGAACAGAATACGCTTCCTGCACAGCCCGGCGAGGCATGCCCAACGTAAACCACTCCGTTGACAGGGGATCCCGGGTTGAAACCGCTCCCTGCTCCAGGCGTGAGAGTCCCTGCCTGTTTACCGCCCGGGGTATGGGCCCATACTTGGAATCCAAAGGGGCCATTGCCTGCCGAGCCCGAGATTCCTATGGTAATAGAATACTTTTGTCCCGGAGTGTAGCCTGCTGGAATTCCTGAAATACTTAAGGCCGCATCGCTCTCCGGGTTGCCGTGACAACTGTTGCAAATCATACCGGCTGGGCCTCCGCTGGGCCGTGCAAACAAGGCCGTCGCGGCACACACGGTCACCATGACGATCAATACAAATATGAGGAAGAGAAATTTAGATCTTGTCTCAGTGTTCATTTGAGCCTCCTGCCAGCTCTAAAGATTCACCTGTTGATTGGATCAAGGCTTTGAACCGTGATCAGACTTACTGGGCCGAATATGTCCTATATTGAAAGAAGAAAAAGCCAGATAAGACCAGGATGTCCCAGGAAAGAGCTTCATCCGCTGAGGGCTGGACCAAATGAGTGTTCGCTGCAGATGAACTGGCGCCGTCCAACAACATTGCGCCTCGAGTAGTTATCGGAATGAAACATCTGTATCATTAGTAGATTTTTTAAGCCCTGATGTACGCGATTGTTACGACATTCATTCCCAAAATAAGTCTTCCCCTCCAATTGATCATCATACTTGCCAAAACAGGTGGCCTTTCGTAGAACCCCGTGTGTTGTTACTGCGAACTCTAACCATGCACACGCATGTGTTGCGTGATGCTCATCACACGAATTCAAGATTTTTTTTCCCAGGGTGGGCTGGAATGAACGGGCCCAAGCTTATCCGTGTTTTCTCAAAGTGGTCTCTTTGAATCAGATTGAAACAGAAACCAAAAGCCACTCCTTCTCGCAAGGCATCCGAGTCCGATCCAAAAAGGGGAAGGTATATCAGGCAGGGCCATGGTGCGGGGGCGACTCCCATCACCTTCGTGGGGAAAAATCTCTGTTCAGAAGGCACCTAGTACTGTTACGAGTCATGGGAGACGAGGGAATGAACTGGCAGTGGTTTTTAACCCGTGACGGGCATTAAAGAAGGCGGCCTGAGGTTTTGCTAATGCTGTGAGTCATCGAAGCATTTGTATTCCAGCAGTTCTCAGGAGGGTCGAAATAACCCATCGAATGGCGTGAGGAGGAAAGAATGGCTGGGGCGAGCGTGACTGCCCCAGCCTCGGAGAGGAGTGGAGAATTACTTAAAGGTGGCGCCAGCCTTGGAGGGAAGGTTGTAGCTGAACGAACTGTTAATCTGATCGTTCAGCGGCAAGGCCAATGGAGACCCGTGAATCGGACCGTCCGAACCATCGAAGAAATTCAAAGTGCCGGATGAGGACACGACTCCCGACGGATTCAGCAGGATCAGTTGTGTTTGGAACCCCCCAAAAGCGACTAATTGTGGAAAGAGTACGGGCGCTGTGGAAGAGGACTCCGTCGCGACCGGCAATGTCGTAAACAAGGAATCCCCCCGCTGGTTGGTCGTCTGCACCAGCGTCAGCGCCGAAATGCCGTCGGCACTGGTTGTTTCGATGGAGAGCGTTCCCGTGAAGTTCTTCGCCTGGTCGCCAAATACTTGTGACACGAAAAGCGCATCGTGACTTTGCGGTGCCAGGGCACGATGGTTAGGCACCTGACTTAGGTCCCTGGAAGCAACAACGGCGCCCGCCAGCGTTCGCAATACAAAGTGAGCGTCCGCGGTCTGAGTGCCCGATGAATTTGCCACTGCCACTCCCGTGTCTTGCGCGAGCCCGCTGGTCGTCGGGTTTGTATCGACAAAAATCAGCCCCGACTGGATTGATGGGGAAGACGGAACACCCGCCGTGGTAACCGTGAACGCGCCTGAAGTGAAGACAAAGACCCCCGTTCCGACCGGGGTGGCTTGGCCGGTGTCAGGCACAATCACGGCGAAACCGTCTGTCAGCGCCCCCGTCCCGATTGACGTGGCTGATTGCTCCGAGAACGGAGGAATCGAATAGGGTACTTGAGGAATCGGTCCGGCGCCAAAGTCAAAGCCCGGCATCGCGGGGTTGTCCTTGAAGAGGAGGACCTTTCCAGAGATGGGGCTGTTGGTCGTATTCATCAGGACAATGACCGTCTGAAACCCTCCTCCCCCCAGCAAGTGCGCAAAGATCAGTTTTGCACCGACGGGAGGTGGTTGAGTGAGGTCCGCCACGGGAAAAGAGGTGAACAGCGCTTCATTTCTGGGTTGTTGATTGTTGGTCAGTTGTAAAGTCAGGGCGCTGACCGGTTGAGTGCTGTCGACCTTCAGAGTTCCTTCAAAGTTGTCCGCAGCGGCCCCAAAGAAATTCGCGTCGGTGATGAAGCCCTGAAGGTGCCCCCCATCGGGCAGCGCCGGTCCGGGTTGTGGTCCTGCCTTGATGGTTCCATCATTATTGATGAGCGTGAAGGTCAGGTTCGCCGTACCCCCGGAGCGGTTGATGATCGCAATTCCCGTATTGTTCGGGATCGGACCGTTCACGCTCGTGAATGGCTTCGAGGAGGCGAACATCAAAAAGGATTTTGTGGGGTTGGCTGAAGCCGTTCCCACCGTGGTAACCAGAACACCGTTTTGAGAGAAGCTGAAGATGCCGCTGCCGGCAGGTGATTCACTCGATGGCGACACATCGCCCTCGATGGCGGGTGCCGGGGTGGCGGCGGCATACGCAACCTTCAAAGTCGAATCGTCAAAATAGGTGAACACACCCGGGAGTGTCGACGCTTTGCCATCCGGATTCTGGACCTTCAAGTCCACCGTCCCGGGGGCGCTTGCGGGGGGAGAAACCGCCTTCAGCTGACCCGAATTAACGAATGTCGTGTTCGCCGGATTTGTGCCAAAGAAGACTTCGGAACCGCTTACAAAGTTCGAGCCGTTGAGGGTGATCGTGGCGCCTCCGCGGAGGCTTCCGATGTGCGGAAAGCTCGCGTTTGTGGGGGCAAACTGGGGCTGGGGGGTTGGCGCAGTGGCGGAAACGATGATTGACTTGGTCAGGATGAAGTCCCCCGAGTTCGTAAAATCCCCGTTCGCTGCATTCCCGGCAATATCAAATTCGATCGATCCCAGGGAAGCATCGGTTGGAGCGGTCCAACTCACCTGCCAGGCGCAGGAGGCAGCACCATCACAGGTCCCACCTGCCTTGTGCGAAACGTATAGGATTCCACTCACGGGAGTCGGGGTGGTGGTCGTACCAAATCCGCCAGGGATGTCGAAGCCAGTATTCCCAATTAGAGAAAAGGTTCCAGCTTGCGGGTTGCCGGGATTGGAAGCTGACCGGGCTGATATTTGAAACCCGAAACGCCTTCGAGGCGGGGAGGTCTGGGAACCGACGAGCCCCACCGTGATGCTCAGGGTGTATTGCTGACCTGGAACATAGCCGGGCGCCGGGAAGCCGGAAACAGTAATATCACTATTGCTGGCGAGGTTATTCAGTGTAAAGGAGATATGACAATTCGTGCAATTGCTGCCCGTTCCACCCGGCCAACCGCTCTCCCCTGCGGGAGGTCCCTCTGCATAACCAAACAGAACAACCTCGGCCGCTAATGCCAATATGAAAACACTAAGCGAAATAACCAGCAGCCTTGCTAGGTGGCGCCTCGCAACTACAAACGTATAGATGAACACTGCTGAGACTCCTTTTAGTCTTTGAATCATCGCCCAAGCGGGTTTGGTTCTCTACCTATTGAATCCACCCCATCGATCGACACCGTCCTCCGGATCTGGTCTAATCGGGAAGCAACCTTGAACTCACTTCAGCCGCTCATTGAAAGGAACCTCAACCTTTACACTTTCGAGATACAGTCCCGTCGAGATGAGGCACCCAGATAGACATTAGATTAGGGGTTCAGGCTTGCTCTAGAAATATAGACTCCCGAAGGATTATTGTCTGGGCCGAGACTATCCAGGGTTATCCGGGAGGCAACGGGGGGAATCCCAAAGGTCATCAGCTACAATAAACTACTATTATAGTAATATAACTGAGTATCTATTAGCGAATATCTTGATATCTGTATGCGCTAGTAATTAAGTCGAGAGAACTATTCCGATCTATTCTGCTGGTTGCTAGTGATCACCAATAGCTCAAGTTAAACGGATAACGAAAATCATTCCTATTGTTTGTTTTCACGGTAAAACCACACATAATACTACAATACTAGTTTTTCTGTGTTCTTCAAACATCTAAGCTTGGATGTTTTAGAATTTCACAAAAAACAGCCAGCAATTGGCATCAAGTCCTAATCTAAATTGTAAGGTTTTAATAAGGGGCTGGAGGTCGAGTTTTGCCTAATGAAAGAGGATTTGGCTGCCTCTCATTTGAGGTTCGAGGAAAACGAAAGATCGCCGCATGGATTTCGGAAGAGGGCTTGGGGGCGGGACAACATACGTTAAGATTCCAACCCGAGTGCCTTGATGAGAATGTTGGGCCGGAACGGTGAGCAGGCAACGAATCTCCCATCAACTTCCAGGGTTGGGACTGCACGCTTTCCGTTATTGGCACGAGTCACGATTTCAGCCGCACCGGGGGTTTCCTCGATGTTGATTTCTTCATAGGGAATATTCCGGTTTTTGAGGAATGCCTTGGCGCGATGACAATCGCCACACAATTCCGTGGTGTATATTCGGATGCGCTGAACCATCGGATTCAACCGTCTCTGGTTCTGAATACCCTTTCCTTTATATGCGACCATTCTAGCACGACATCTGGGTGCTGAATTGAACCTTTAGGGGCTCTTGCCGAAATCCTCATACGGGGAGGGCCCCCGAAGCTGCCTTCCTCCAGCTCCGTTAGGAGCAGCCTATTTACAGGCCCAGGTATTGTTCATGGCATTCTCAGAGTTTCACCGGAGTGACATCGGTCCCGCGGAAGATCAGGATAAGGATCATGGCTATCAACGATGTCGTTCCTAGCGGAGCTGAATTGGAGGGGTGGGTTTGGGAGTCTATGAGTAGGTCGCTCCTAACGGAGCTGACGGTCCTGTCGGTGGGAATGGGTGTGGCGATTTGGCCGAAGGTCAGACGTTAATTCCCGCGTGCTTTGCAACCTGGATTCGAATCATCGCTCGCTGCAATGACACCTGGGCGCGATTGAAATCGACCTCTGTATCTGTCACCTTGGAGAGGCGTTTTTCAGCGCGGGTTTTGGCGTCGATGGCCCGCTGGACATCAATCTCCTCCGCCCGTTCGGCTGTCTCGGCAAGGATCGTCACCTTGTCGGGCAAGACTTCGGCGTAACCCCAGGCGACCGCCAGGTAGGTGACTTGTGTTCCCTGCCGGTAGGAGACTTCGCCGATCTTGAGCTCCGTGATCAAAGGGGCATGGCCGGGAAGAACTCCCAGGTAGCCCTCTTGGCCGGGGATTTGAATTTCATCGACCGACTCCGAGAGCACCAGCCGGTCAGGGGTGACGATGTCCAGTTTTATTTTTTCGGGCAACATGCGACCGCACTCGGCTCCACGCTCATGGATATTTCACAGGATCTATCTTTCCGGCCCGGAGGTTTTGAGTTTATCGGCCTTTTCGAGGGCCTCTTCAATCGTCCCGACCAGGTAGAAGGCCTGTTCCGGGACGTCATCATGCTTGCCATCCACGATCTCTTTGAATCCCTTGATGGTGTCTTCCAGCTTGACGTATTTTCCTTCGAGACCGGTAAACTGTTCCGCCACAAAGAAAGGCTGGGAAAGAAACTTCTGAATCTTCCGGGCGCGGGCCACGACAATCTTGTCCTCTTCGCTCAGCTCATCGATCCCAAGGATCGCGATGATATCCTGGAGGTCTTTGTATTTCTGAAGGATCGATTTCACGGCGCGGGCGGTACTGTAATGATCGGCGCCCAGGACGCGCGGATCCAGAATCCGTGAGGATGAGGCCAGGGGATCCACCGCCGGATAAATGCCCAGCTCAACGATCTGGCGCGACAGGTTGGTCGTCGCATCCAGATGGGTGAACGTGGTGGCGGGCGCGGGATCGGTGTAATCATCCGCGGGGACATAGATCGCCTGCACGGAAGTGATCGAACCTTTCTTGGTCGACGTGATGCGTTCCTGGAGTTCGCCCAATTCGCTGGCCAGGTTCGGCTGATATCCGACGGCGCTGGGCATGCGTCCCAGCAAGGCCGACACTTCCGACCCCGCCTGGGTAAATCGGAAGATATTGTCGATGAACAGCAGAACGTCCTGCCCTTCTTCATCGCGGAAATACTCCGCCACCGTCAATCCGGTCAAACCCACGCGCAGCCGGGCGCCCGGAGGCTCTGTCATCTGTCCATAAATGAGGGCCGCCTTGGATTTCTCAAATTCCTTGATGTTGACCACTCCCGATTCCTGCATCTCAAGCCACAGGTCGTTGCCTTCGCGCGTGCGCTCGCCCACGCCGGCAAATACGGAGACTCCACCATGTTTCAGAGCAATGTTGTTAATCAGCTCCATGATGATGACGGTCTTGCCGACTCCGGCGCCGCCAAACAATCCGATCTTTCCCCCGCGAAGGTAAGGCTCCACCAGATCAATGACCTTGATCCCCGTCTCGAACATTTCGAGCTTGGTGCTCTGTTCATCGAATGCCGGCGCGGGACGGTGAATGGGATAGCGTTTGTCAGAATGAATGGGCCCCAGCTTGTCGACGGGTTCGCCGATGACGTTCATGACCCGACCGAGGGTGCACTTCCCCACGGGGACGGTGATTCCCTGCCCCAGGTCTTCAGCAATCATCCCGCGGACCATCCCATCGGTGGGTTGCATCGAAACCGCGCGCACCCGGCCCTCGCCGAGGTGCTGCTGAACTTCGGCAATGACCTCGATCGGTTGGGGCACATCAAAACCGGCACTGGTGACGCGCAGCGCGTTATAGATCTTCGGCAGATGGTGCTCTTCAAACTCCACGTCGAGGACCGGCCCAATCACCTGGACAACCTTGCCTTGGCTCATGCTCTGCTCCACCCTGTCATGGATTCAAAATGTTCCTACTCCCCCGGCTACAGCGCTGCCGCGCCGCTCACAATTTCGATGATTTCCTTGGTGATGGCCGCCTGCCGGGCGCGATTCATATTCAACGTGAGCGAATCAATCATCTCCGCCGCATTGTTGGTGGCGGAATCCATCGCGGTCATGCGGGCCGCATGTTCGGCCGCCGCCGATTCGAGCAGCGCTCGATAGACCTGCACTTCGACGTGCTTCGGCAACAAGTCGTTGAAGATCACCTGAGGCGTCTGTTCGTAAATGTAATCGATTTGGCTCTCGATGCCCTCGCCTTCCAGCTTGGCAATCGGGAGTAGCCGTTCGATCACAATCCGCTGCTGGATGATCGATTTGAATTCGTTATAGACCAGGTACACGGCGTCGAGTTCGGATTTCGAGTACTCGTCGATGATGGCCCGGGCAATTTGCTGGGCGTGTTCGTACCGGAGCCGTGAAAAGAGGTTGATGTACTCGTGGTGGATCTTCCAACGGCGGCGCTTAAAAAAGTCACGGGCCTTTCGCCCCACCAGCTCCAGGTCGAGCTGCTTGTCCGCATGTTTTTCGAGGAAGGTCTGGGCCGCTTTGATGATGTTGGTATTGAAGCCCCCACACAGACCGCGGTCGCCCGAGATGATGACCAGCTCTATCTTCTCATCACCCCGTTCGGCGAGCAGCGGGTGGATCCGGTCGGCGTCATCCTCGGAGAGGGCCTCCTGGGCGCGCGTCACCAGGGAATTCAGCACGGCGAGCATGCGGTTGGCGTAAGGGCGAGCGTTCAAAACCCGCTCCTGGGCGCGGCGTAACCGCGCGGCGCTCACCATCTTCATCGCCTTGGTAATCTGCTGGGTGTTCTTGACGCTCCGGATGCGGCGTCGGATATCGAGAATATTCGCCATAATAAACGGGGCGGCTCTTCACCGGGCTGGGGAGATGCGCTCCTTCGCCTCAGGCAGCCGAAGATTTCTGCACTGCAAACTTCTCCTTAAACATGGTCAGGGCCTTGTTGATCTCTTCCCGCAATTCCCCATCGAGCTGCTTCTTTTCGACAATCTTTCTGCCCAGCGAGGGGGCTGCCGTGTCCAGATAGGTGTTGAACTCCTGCTCGAAGCGGCGGCAGTCTTCCACCGCAATGTCATCCAGAAAGCCGTTGGTGGCGGCATAGACGATCAGGATTTGCCGTTCCACCGGCAGGGGCGAATACTGGGGCTGTTTGAGGATCTCCACCTGTCGCTGGCCCCGGGCCAGCTGGTCCTGGGTCGCCTTGTCGAGGTCACTGCCAAATTGAGCGAAGGCCGCCAGCTCCCGGTATTGCGCCAGGTCCAATCGCAGCGTCCCCGCCACCTGTTTCATCGCTTTGATTTGCGCATTGCCTCCCACACGACTCACGGAAAGTCCGACGTTGATCGCCGGCCGGATGCCGGAATTAAAGAGGTCGGCTTCCAGGAAGATCTGCCCGTCGGTAATCGAGATGACGTTGGTGGGAATGTAGGCGGAGATGTCGCCGGCCTGGGTTTCAATGATGGGCAATGCGGTCAGCGAGCCCCCTCCATTCGCTTCGTTCAGCTTCGCCGCGCGCTCCAGCAAACGGGAGTGAAGATAAAACACGTCTCCGGGATACGCTTCGCGGCCCGGCGGGCGCCGTAACAGCAGGGAGATCTCCCGATACGCGGCCGCATGTTTGGAGAGGTCGTCATAAATCACCAGCACATGTTGTCCCCGGTCGCGGAAATACTCACCCATGGCACAGCCCGCATAAGGGGCGATGTATTGCATCGGCGCGGGATCGGAGGCGGAAGCGGACACGACGATGGTGTAATCCATGGCCCCGTAATCGGCGAGCGTCTTGACGACCTGGGCCACCGTGGAACGCTTCTGGCCGATGGCGACATAAATACAGATGACGTCGCCGCCTTTCTGATTGAGGATCGTATCGAGGGCGACCGCGGTTTTGCCGGTCTGTCGATCCCCGATGATCAGCTCGCGCTGGCCGCGGCCGATCGGAATCATGGCATCAATCGCCTTCAGTCCCGTTTGCAGCGGCTCCTTCACCGGTTGTCGATCCACCACGCCGGGGGCGAGCCGCTCGACGGGATTGAACGCGTCCGCCGCAATGGGCCCCTTATCATCATCGGGAATTCCCAGGGAATTGACGACGCGGCCAATGAGGGCCTTCCCACAGGGCACCGAAATAATGCGCTTGGTCCGGCGCACCAAATCGCCTTCCATGACTTCCGAGGCTTCACCCAGCAGCACGACGCCGACCTGATCTTCTTCCAGGTTCAAAGCAATTCCTGAAATGGAGTGTCCGCCCTCACGCGGGAACTCCACCAACTCGCCGGCCATGACCTTCTCGAGGCCATGGACTCTCGCGATGCCGTCCCCCACACTGATGACGCTGCCCACCTCCGACACGCTGATGCCCTGTTCGTAGTTTTCAATCTGCTCGCGTATCAGTTTGGAAATCTCTTCGGCTTTGATTTCGGCCATGAATCAACACTCCCTGTCAGCTCAAAATGAAAAATGCCCGGCTATCCGCCGCTCAATTGCGCCCGGAGTTGATGCAACTGTTCGCGGAGGGAGCCGTCATAGATGGTGCTGCCAATCTTCGCCACCACACCGCCGATCAACTTCGCATCCGTCTGAACCTCCAGTTGAATCTCTTTCTGGATGAGATCCCGAAGTCGTTCAGAGAGTATTTTTTCTTGATCCCCGGTGAGGGGTGAAACCGTCGTGATCCGGACCGTCTGAATCCCCAGCCGCTGGTCGAGTTCCCGGTGAATCGCGGCCTGAATCTCGTCGTAAAGGTCGATGCGATGGTGATCGATCAGGATGTTGAGAAAATTTCGGGTGGTGGGGGTATACCCGGTCCGTGCAGCAATGGCTTGGAGGAGGCTCTTCTTCTGTTGAATCGCCACCGCCGGACTGGTCAGAACGTTGAAGAGATCGCGGGATTCAGAGAGCAACGAGGAAAAACCCTGAAGTTCTGTCCGAACCTGCTCCACCTCATGCTTGGAAAGCACCACGTCCGCAAGTGCCTTGGCATAGCGTATTGCGACGGAAGCCATACGAATTCATTTCCTCAAAGCGGGATTAATGATTGGAGCGAGTTTTTCCCTGAAGCGACGTCACGAATTGATCGAACAGCCGTCCCTGGTTTTCGGGCCGGATCTGCGACTTGATCTGTTGCTCCGCCAACTCCACCACCAGCGCCGCGGAATGCTCCCGGAGTTCTTTCTGGGCATTTTTCACCAGGAGCGATACCTCATCGTGGGCCGAGGAGATGATCTGTTCGGCCTCCCGTTTTGCGGCTTCCAGGATCTGCGCGCGGTCCGCCTCCATCTCTTTCGACGCCTCCGACCTCAGCGCGGCCAGCTCTTCCTCGATCTGCTCCATTTGGGTCAGGGCCACCGCCAGCTCCTGCTCCGCTTTTTCCCTGGCGGCCCTGGCCTCCTCGAGCGACTTGCGGATCTCTTCACTCCGGGTCGCCAAAAACTGAAGCAGCGGTTTTCGCAGGAAGTATCCCAGACCTCCAAAGAGAACCAGAAAATTCGCCCACTTGAAGAGTGATTCCTTCAGGCCGCCCTCTTCCGTGTGGCTGGAGGGGGACGCCGGCGCCGAGTTCCCCGCATGCCAGCCCAGCCAGTCATGAGTCCCGACCCCGAAGCTCAATGTGGGCAGCCACAGGAGCAGGATCGCAAGCAGGAAGATCCCCCGGCTCCGCAGTCGTTGATCTTCGCGCTTTGCTTCGGTCATGAGTGCGATCGGATTTGAGTGTTGAGCTATTCGGATCAGGCGAGAAGCTTTTGCACAATCGCCCGGGAGAGGGTTTCCGCTTCTCGTGCCATCCATTTTTTTGCGTCTTCCGTTTGGGCGGCGATCTCACGGCGAGCTTCCGCGATCATGCGCTCGTACTCTTCCCGTCCCCGGTGGACGACTTGCTGCTTGGCCTCGAGGGCTTGACGGCGATGTTCTTCCTGTTGCCTGTAATTCTCCTGCCGCACCTGCTGAATCTGAAGATGGTATCGGCGTAAAGTTTCTTCCCTTTGCGCCCTGCTCTGCCCCGCCTTCTCGAGGGCTCCTTCGGTGGATTGCCGGCGCTGATCGAGGAGCGCGCCCATGGGACGTAGATAGAGGCGACTGACGGCCCAGGACAGCACTGCAAAGAGTGCCATGACCACCACAATTGTGGCATTAAGCTCAAGCATCGTTTCTTGTTGTCGCCCTACAGGGAAGTCCTTGTGAAATAAAGAACGCAGAATCTAGCATAGGGCGGAGAAAGGTGTCAATGAGTTTCCCCGTTTTCAGGCCGCCGTCTTCGAGCAATTGAGAGAATTCCCGCGGGGCAGGCAAATCCCCGATCAATGAAATGAGACGAAGAGACTTTTTTTAGACGCTGTGCACAGATTGCCGGAGGCTTTATTTCTTTTTTCTCCACGAGCCGGGCAATTAAATCACGCGAAGGGGCACGGCGTCCTTTTCAACCACCGTGCCGATGGCCACGGCCGGTATTTCCTGCTGCTGCATCTCAAGAATCATTGCCGCTGCTTGATCCGCCCGGCACGAAATCAGCAATCCCCCCGAAGTCTGAGGATCGAAAAGGAGCGTGCGCACCGGTTCGGGGACGGTCTCCTTGAACTCCACCAGGGGCTCCAGATACTTCCGGTTGTTTACCAGTCCGCCGGGAATCATTTTCCGGTCGATACAATCCATCGCCCCTCCCATGGCAGGGACGCGGCTGTGATCGAATTCAAGCGTGACCCCGCTCCCCTGGGCCATCATTCGCGCGTGACCCAGAATTCCAAATCCCGTGACGTCGGTCATGGCATGAACTTCGTAGCCGCGTGCAATCTCGGAGGCCTGGCGGTTCAACTGGATCATCCAGCGGATCGCCGCCTGAACCACCGAATCCTCCACCGCGTCCCGTTTCACCGCAGTGCCGATCACGCCAGTCCCCAGGGGCTTGGTCAAAACAAGAACATCCCCCTGCTTCGCTCCCATATTCCGAATCACTTTTCCGGGATCGATCAGGCCTGTTACGGCATAACCGAACTTAATCTCCTCATCCCCGATGGAATGTCCCCCCACAACGGTACACCCAGCCTCCATCATCTTGCTCATGCCTCCGGAAAGGATACTTTCGAGAATCCCAAAATCCAGCCCTGTCCTTGGAAATCCTACAATAGTAAGAGATGAAATAGGCGTACCCCCCATCGCGTAGACGTCACTGAGAGAATTGGCGGCGGAGATTTGCCCAAATTGATAAGGATCATCGACAATTGGAGTAAAAAAATCGACGGTCTGGACGAGGGCCTGGTGTTCTGAGATCAGGTACACTCCGGCGTCGTCGTTGGTTTCGAAGCCAACAAGCACATTCTTGTCATGTTGCCGGGGAAGGTGGCTGAGAACCTGGTCCAAATCCTTTGGACCAATCTTAGCCGCTCAACCAGCGGCCTTCACCAGGGCAGTCAACCTGATCGTCTTGTTTGTTATGGTCATAAGTCCAGCAAAATGTAATTAAAGTCCTTTTCCCCGCCGCAGGGAATTATCACAGCTAATCCGAATTGAACTGCGAACTCTCACCTTGCTTCCGCAATCCGAAATCGGCAATCCGAGATTGTAGCGGGCTTCCTCCCTCCCTGAATGCATCATCCCACCTGGGCGGCTACACGATCGGGTTGTTCGACGGTCGGGAGGGTCTCCTTGTCCTCCATCATAAAACTCTTCCCATCAAAAATCGCTCCCGTCTCGATGACCAGGACAGGGGTATGGATTTCCCCGCTGACTCGTCCTTTGGAGTGGATTTGCACCCTCTCCTTCGCATGGATGACGCCGGTCACTTTGCCGCCGATGGAAACCGTCCCGGCATAAATTTCCGCTTCCAGGACCCCGTGCTCACCGATCAGCAAATGGTCCTCGGTTTTAATGGTTCCCTTGATGGAGCCATCGACCCGAAGGGTCCCTGAAAACTCCAGGTGTCCTTCAAAGAAGACCCCTTGATCAAGAAACCCCGTGACCACGTCAGATCCCTTGTCTTTCTTCCAATTCATAAAACACCCTCACCCTTCCGGATTTTGACTGGGCCGGACGATCAATTCATAAAGTCGAATCAGATCATCCTGGGAGTAGTACTCAATTTCGATTTGTCCTTTGGCGCCGTTGGGGTTGATCCGCACGCGGGTTCCAAGGGAGCGCTCCAACTCTTCGATGGCGTGGCGCACATTCGGATCCTGGATGGGTTCGGCCGCGGTGGATGGGGGCTTCGGCATGCGCCTTCGGGAAGCTGCACGTTCCACCTGTCTCACCGACCAGTTGCCCTTGGCCGCCTTCTGCGCCAGCTCTTTCTGGTCCACGGCGGATTCCAGTGCCAACAGGGCGCGGGCATGCCCCATGGAGAGCTTGCCCTCCGCGATCAGATGCTGCACCTCCCGCGGCAATTTCAAAAGGCGGATGTAGTTGGTCACCGTGGTCCGGTCCTTCCCCGTGCGATGGGCGATTTCCTCATGGGAAAGCCCCAAATCTGCATGGAGGCGCTGGAAGGCCTTGGCCGCCTCGACCGGATTCAAGTTCTCGCGTTGAATGTTTTCGACCAGGGCCACCTCCAACAGGCGTTCATCCCGGATGGCCCGGACCACTACAGGGATTCTAAACAATCCCGCGAGCTGCGCCGCTCTCCAGCGCCGCTCCCCCGCCACGATCTCGTAATGATCCTGGACCTTTCGAACGAGGAGAGGCTGCAAGACGCCGTTCGTCTTGATGGACTGGGCCAATTCATTCAGCTTAGCTTCGTCGAAATCACTTCTCGGCTGGAAGCGATTAGGTTGGAGCAGATCGATGTCGACCTCCCGAATGCCCTCCTGCCCGCTGTCACCTGTTCGTATCAGGGCACTAAGCCCCCGTCCGAGTGCTTTCTTTGTGGTGGTCATGCTCCAGGATCTCCCTTGCCAGTCGAATGTAACTCTCTGCCCCACGGGACCGGGCATCATACAGGATGATGGGCTTGCCGTGGCTGGGGGCCTCTGCCAATCGGATATTTCGAGGAATGACCGTGGAGAGGATCTTCTCTCCAAAGAAATCCACCAGGTCCTGGCGCACCTGCATCGCCAGGTTGGTGCGGTCATCAAACATCGTCAGCAGCACTCCCTCCAATTCCAGTTTGGGATTGAGGTGCTGTTTGATCTTCTCCATGGTGTCCAGGATTTCCGAGATCCCCTCCAGGGCAAAGTATTCACACTGGATGGGAATGAGCACGGAATCCGCCGCGACCAGGGCATTCACGGTGAGAATATCGAGGGCGGGAGGGCAATCGATCAAGACATAGCGGTACTGCCCCCGCAGGGGCTCTAACCCGTTGCGGAGGCGGATCTCCCGGTCTTCCATCCCCACCAGCTCCACGGTGGCCCCCACCAGATTTCTTTCCGACGGGATCAGGAACAAGTGCTCCAACTCCGTCGCCTGGACCAGCGAGTCAAAGGGCTCAAAAAGCGTCAGCCCCTGATAAATGCTCCGCCGGCTGGAGTCCCGCGCGAAGCCCAGACCACTGGTCGAATTCGCCTGGGGGTCGGAGTCCACCAATAAGGTTTGGGCTTCGGCTGATGCCAGGGAAGCGGCCAGGTTAATGGCCGTCGTCGTTTTTCCCACTCCCCCTTTTTGATTGGCAATGGCAATGATTTGGCCCATGGCGGATGCGAAAGAATCTATCACAAAAAAAGCCCCGGACAAAATGCAAAGATGGGAAGTGAAAGGTTTTCAGGTTATGGATGTTCCACGTGGAACATCCCGAAGCGGGAAATTCCAAAATCCAAAGTCCAAAATCCAGGCAAAACCCAAATTCCAATGTTCCAAATTACAAACATATACGGCGCGATCTCCCTGAACTATGTCCGAAAACCCCATTGACGATCTTCAGCTGAGGGAAGCCAAGATGGAGGTGAGCTGTTCAAGAATTGGATTCTGGACTTTATTTGGACTTTGGAATTTGGAATTTCCCGCTTCGGGTTTCACGTGGAACGTTTCTCTCCGGTCAGGACGACGCGGGAAGATCCCGACGGGATCTGCTGTGGCTCAGCCCAAGCCACCCGGCCCGACCGGAGTTTCTGGAACTCCTTCGCCCAAGCCAGGCTCGTGGTCACGATCAACCGGCCACCCGGGCGCAGAACCGCGCTGAAACAATCGAGCAGGTTTTGAGAAATCTTAACCCCTCTGACAGTGGCCGCATCGAATACCCCTTCTCCCTCCTCAGCAAACTGTTCGAAACGGGCCTGAATCACGCTGGCCTCACCCGCCATTCCCAGGGCGGAGATCACCTCATTTAAGAACAGGACCTTCCGGGTGGACGACTCCACCAGGGTCAAGGACAGCCGGGGGTTCAGAATCTTCAACGCAATGCCGGGAAAACCGGCGCCCGACCCCACATCAAGGAGACTCCGGCACAACCCCGGCAGAAACCGGGAGAGATAAAAGGATTCGCCAAAGTGCTCCTCGTAAATGCGTCTTACCTCGACAATTCGTGTCAGGTTGATCTTGGCGTTCCACTTCTCGAGCATCTCGGTGTATCTCTCGACCTGATCTGTTTGCAAGGCAGACAAGGACACTTCAAACTGTTGAAAAATGGCGGCCATCTGTTCCTGCGTGAAAACGGAGGGCCGGATTCGCTTATCAACAGAATTGGTGTCGACCATGGCAAGAAGATCCGGGACTCGGAGGCCCGGAAGACAACAGGTTGAAAACCTCAGGTCAGATCAGAAGGTGATGATTTGAAAAGCCTCGCATCAATCCCCATTCTCTGGAGTCCTCGTGAAATCCAGCCTGCGGTCCTGCAATTCCGAGTGGTGACCAACCTGTCTAAGCGGAGGGCTGGGAGTCGGATTCATCTTCGCGGGGTAGAGAAGTACCCGCCTTCTGACGCCGTCCCAATTCCAGGTATACGGCGATCAGTTGCACTGCCGCAGGGGTGACCCCCGGGATGCGACCGGCTTGATGCAGGGTTTGAGGGGATACAAGCGTCAGCTTTTCAACCATTTCGCGGGAAAGCCCTGGAATCGAGGAGTAGTCAAAATCTGAAGGGATCGCCCTCATGGCAGAACGGCGCATGCGCTCAATCTCACGCACCTGCTGGTTGAGGTACCCCTCGTACTTCACTTGGATGGCCGCGACAAGGAGTTCTCCTTCGTTGATGGGAAGGGTGGTATTGATCTCCAAATTCAAGAACTCGGTGATCAGGGGGGCCACCTCCACAAGGCGGACCTCCGGCTTCCTCAAGACCTGTGCCAATTTCGGCTTGTCGGCGAGTCGTGACTCCAAAAGAGAGTCCATCTGCTCCCGCAATTTGGAATCTCTCGGGACAGCGATCGAGTTCAGCAGATCTTTCAGTTTCGTGATCCGCTCCCGCTTTTTCCTGAATTCGGCATATTCCTCGGGTGTAATCAGGCCGGCCTCGTGTCCGAGGTCGGTCAGTCTGAGGTCCGCATTGTCGATGCGCAGGTGGAGCCGGTATTCGGCTCTCGAGGTGAACATCCGGTAGGGTTCGTTGGTCCCCTTGGTCACCAGGTCGTCAATCATGATCCCGATATAAGCTTGTGTCCGGTCAAGAGTTACAGGATCTCGGCCCTGGACCTTCAGCCCCGCGTTGATTCCCGCCATAATTCCCTGCCCTGCGGCCTCTTCATAACCCGTGGTCCCATTGATCTGACCCGCGAGGAATAATCCCTCAACCCGTTTCGTTTCCAAGGTAGGAAAAAGCTCAGTCGGCTGGACAAAATCGTACTCAATGGCATATCCAGGGCGTATCAGTTCGGCCTTTTCCAATCCGGCAATGGAATGGACCATCCCCATCTGAACATCGACGGGCAGGCTCGTCGACAGACCATTGAGATACACCTCATAAGTGTCCAGACCCTCAGGCTCCAGGAAGAGTTGATGGCGCTCCTTGTCGGCGAACTTGACGATCTTGTCCTCGATGGAAGGGCAATAACGCGGGCCGAGGGTGCGGATCTGGCCGCTGTAAAGCGGCGAGCGATGCAGGTTGCGGCGAATGATTTCGTGGGTCTCGGGCGTTGTATAAGCGATGTGGCAATTGACCTGCCGGAGCGAGAGTTCCTTCGTCCGGAAGGAAAACGGCGTCGGCCGAACGTCACCCGGCTGGGGGGTCAATCTTGAGAATTCAATCGTTCGTCCATCCAGTCGAGGAGGGGTGCCGGTTTTGAGCCTTCCCGTGCGGAAACCGATCCGCTTCACCGCTTCGGCCAGCAGGCAGGAGGGGGGCTCTCCACTGCGTCCCGCCGAGTAGCGCCGTTCTCCGACGTGAATCAGGCCGTTGAGAAACGTTCCCGTAGTGAGAATGACGCCCCCGGTCTCAATCACGCGAGTGTCCATCAATTCAACACCATGAATCCTGATCTTGTCTTCGGGGAGGATTTCCTTCCTCAAGGCCTGGTAATCGCGGATATCGAGTTTCCCTTCAAAATGAGTCTCTTCCGGGGAGCTCAGCTTCAATTCCGAGGCTCGAACCAGGACCCCATTGTGCTCCAGAATCAGATCGACGACCTCCGCCTGCTTGATGGTTAAGTGGGGATGCTGTTCCAGGACCCGGCGCATTTCCACCCGGTATTTCTGTTTGTCAGCCTGGGCCCGCGGGCTCCAAACGGCCGGACCGCGGCTGGTATTCAGCAACCGGAACTGGATCCCGGTGCGATCGATGACCTCGCCCATTACTCCGCCAAGGGCGTCGATTTCACGGACGAGATGACCCTTGGCGATGCCTCCAATGGCCGGGTTGCACGACATTTGTGCGATGAGGTCGAGGTTCATGGTCAGCAGGGCAGTCTTCAGCCCCATTTTCGCGGCCGCAGCAGCCGCTTCACAACCGGCATGCCCGGCCCCAATCACCACGACATCATATTTTTCGTCCGCTTCCGCCTTCATTGCCCTCACCATCCAAACGGGTGCACCCGCGTGCTCTCTTACTTCGAATCCCGCATTCTATTATGGAGCCTTCGAAAAAGATAGCCCTTCGCCGCCAATGTCGGCAAACCGACATACTGTGAAACAATTCACCCGCCTTTCATATGACCGCGCGTCGCTCGCCGACCCTGCCTATTTGGAGGGTGGCACTGGATTCAGATCAAGGATAAGAAACGAGGACACCGTTCAGCGCCTCAGTTGCCACATCACGCCTTTCGCGAGAGGATCGGCAACGGCCCAGCTCCAAACAGCCGAAGACAGACGTCCCCCATCGAGCTCTTCAATCACCGCACAGGGGTTAACGCGATCAGATCACTATATCGTAATACGACATTTATGAAAGAGCCTTCGTCGACCCCCTCTTCTACGGTCCGATTCCGTTTACAAAACCTGGGGATTGGACTACGTTTCACAATCATGTGAACCTCCTCCAAACTCCTAACGCAATCTCATCGGGTGGCCAATGGATCCTGAAGGTGCTTTCAATAGGGGAAGTCACAATGGGGATCCCGGATTTCAGGTTTCCTTTGGGGGAAACCTTGAACGGTCTGACTTGCCAATTGAAAGTGGATGCCAAAGTTACGCCGAGGAATGGAAATCCTGTTCCGGGAAAGAGAGGTGGCATATGAAATTCCTTCCTGAGCGGCCCAGATGGCAGTTCTTTGCCGGATTAATTGTTGTGCTCTTCACATCCACTTCACGACTGTTTCCGCAGCAGAAACTCTTTGATCAGTATTTTGAAAAGAAAGCTGAATCCACCCTGACCCTTCCCGCCAATTTCCAAGTGTCTGAAGCTCGGGTCTCTTCTTCGGGAAAGATTTACCTTCGCTCGATCTACGAAAATGCAATCGTCCGGTTCGATTCGGGGAGCACCGATCCTGTTCGTTATGATCTGAATCGCGCGATCGAGAACATGGGATCGAGTGCCTCTTTGCCCTTTCTTCAATCGGATTTCGCTCTTGATGAGGCTGGAAATGTGTATGTCTTGGGCTCTTGGAAGTTGGATCGTCTTTATCACGCGGCGATCTTTCAAAATTCTTCCAGCGGGGAATTCCGGTCAAGAATCAACTTGATGCCGCCGGTTGAGGCTTCCCGGGTTGGTGTCAACGCCGACGGAACCTTTGTCGTCCTTGGATCCGATGCCCGATATTTCAAACGTCAACTGAATCAGCTTTTCATCGCTCACCTTTACTCTAATGAAGGAACTTGGTTGCGTGGACTTGTTGAGTATGCCACGTCGAACAATCAACCGGGCGCCCCTGGGTCTCCCAATTCAACCAGTGGCGCGTCGATGGGAAGAGAATTAGAAAGATCGGTGATTCGCCGTGATCTCGCAGGGAATATCGTTTTCACGCAATCGTATTCAAAAGGGATTTCAAGGTTGGATCGAAATTCACAAGCGCGGTCGGTTCGCTTGAAACCGGACGCACAAGCCATTGGCTCATCGGCGTCTCCCGGCCCCTCCGTTGCAACCGAAGAAATCCTCTGGAACATCGCTCCAGCCCGGCAGAATTTGACAATTGCCGAACTGGTTCGTTCCGAGAATCAATCTCCAAACGTCTCGATCAGGACAAGGCTCTTGAGGATCTATAATGCCGATGGCAATCCGCAATCCCCCGAAATGCAGGTGTCACGGGAGGTGGGAGTCCTGATCGGTTCCGATGCGACGGGATCGATTTATTTTGCCGAGCATTCCAGCCCTGGGCTTCAGGCCATTTCGAAATACGATTTGAGACTCAAATAGATCGCTCCATTGATTTAGCGGGCCCCCGCGACGATCCCTGTCACGGGGGTTCCAGTTGAATCCGATTGCCACCGAGTTTTTGCCGAATTCCCGGAACCTCGCGCACAAGACTCGGGCGTAGAAATTTCCCCAATCCTACCGAGATTGCTTCGTGGTGGAAGCTCCCGAATTCCCTTGTAGTTCTTCCATTCCACACCGGTCATCGGGTTCTCTGTGGCCCCAACCCCGTCGGGGTTGTGGCCGATCAGGCGCGTTGACCCAGCGTAGGCCTTGAGAACAGGCCAACGCTGGGCTCCATTCCACAGCGCCCGTGGCGCTGGTTGAGCCTTGTTCGATGGTGAACGTTTCCAACCCGGAAATTCGGGCTTGGTTTCTGGAAGGTGCGTTGGGAGCGCAGGGGGCTTTGGCGCAGGCGGAAGCCCCTGCGGCAGCCGACAATTATTTCCCGATGCAGAACCGCGAAAAGATGTTTCCCAGGATGTCTTCGACCGTGGTGGCGCCGGTCATCGTGTCGAGCGATTTCAGGGCGCCGTACAGGGCGAGAAGGATCACCTCATGGGGATCCTTCGCGTGCATCCCCTCCAGCGCCTCTTCGAGTTTTGCCTGACACTCCGAGAGCAGCTGGTGATGGCGCAGGTTGGTCACCACGGACTGCGGGACGATGTGATCTACCGACCGGCCGGTAGCTAATTCAAAAATGACCTCTTGAAGACGAGGGATCCCCTCACGGGTCTTGGCGGAAACCGGGAGCACCCGGCAGGCGCTGAGTTCCGGCCGGGAGGGTTCAATCTTCATCCCCAGGTCGCACTTGTTCAGCACGACCACGTGTTTCAAGGGCCCGACCTCGTCGAGAAGCCTCTTCTCCCCGGGATCCCAGGGCGTGGAGGCATCCAGCACCAACAAGATGAGGTCACTCTCCGCCAGGGCGGCGTAAGATCGAGCCACACCTTCCCGCTCCACCACATCCTGCGACTCGCGGATCCCGGCGGTGTCCATAAGGCGTACGGGAATGCCGTGGATTTGGGCCATCTCCGAGATCAGATCCCGGGTCGTTCCCGGGATGTCGGTCACAATAGCCCGGTCGCTTGACAACAGGCAATTGAACAGGCTCGACTTGCCGACATTGGGACGCCCGATGATGGCCAGCGAAAGCCCTTCCCGAATGATCCGGCCGGCCGAAAAACTCTGAAGGATGGGATCCAGCTCACCCCGCAGATCCTGCAACCTGGATTCAATCGCTTCATTGGGGAGAACAGGGACATCATCTTCCCCAAAATCTATCCCCGCCTCCAGGAGGGAAATGAGATCAATGAGGTGCTCCTTCGTCGGCCCCAGAGTCTGCGACAGTAGGCCGTGTGCCTGCTGGATGGCCACCTGGGCCTGATAGAGCGTCCGGGCATCTATCAAATCCTGGATGGCCTCCGCCTGAACGAGATCGATCCGCCCGTTCAAAAATGCCCGTAGCGTGAATTCGCCGGGTTCGGCAATGCGCGCCCCCTGCGCCATGACGAGCTGGACAAGGTGATGCAGCACCACGGGAGATCCGTGACAACTGATCTCAACGACATCCTCACCCGTATAAGATCTCGGGCCCTTGAAGAAGGTCACCACCGCCTCATCGATCAAAGCGCCGCTGGAGGGATCCACGAGGTCAATTCGTTCGGCATAACGAGGCGAAAGGATCGTGCCGCCCGCTTGAGACCCATGGGCCGCCATAAGGGACTGTGCAATGGGCAGGGCGGTTTCACCACTCAATCGAATGACTCCGATTCCGCTGCGTCCCGGTGGGGTTGAAATGGCGACGATGGTGTCGTGGGGATTCACGCTTGGATTTTATACCAGGCGAGCGAGCGGGGGAGAAAAGTTTGAGGAAGGGGTCGAACGGGGAAGGGAAAGGGGGAAGGACAAGACGCCCATCACAAACCGCGGCACGGATTCCCTGAATATTTCAGCAGAGGCAGTCCGCCAAGGCGGACTGCCTCAGAACAGAGCCTATTCTGACGGATAAATTACCACTTTCCGGTACTCGGCCTCGCCCTCGCTCTCCGTGCGAATGGTCTGGTCCTCGGCCAGGGCCAAATGAACAATCCGGCGCTCCCGCGAATCCATGGGGTTCAACTTGAATGGCAGCCTGGTTTCACGCACCTTCTCCGCCGCCGCCCGCGCGATCAATTGAAGCTCGGTCATGCGCGTTCGCTTCTTGCCCATGACATCGCAGTTGATCATCCCATGGTGGTTGACATCCTCCTGAAAAATCTTGTTGAGGAGGTACTCGACGGCGTGCAGCAGTTCCGCCCGGTTCGCAGTGAGTTCTTCCACATCCCGCCCGGAGAGATCCAGATAAAGCATTCCCTCGGCCACAGACATGGAGCATTCAACCTTGAACCCCATCGTTTCGAAAAGATGGTTGGCAAAACCCAAAAGGCGCGTTTGAAAATCTGTCTGATTAGGAATTCCTGTTTCCTTTTCCATAGTTGAAATACTTAAGACGCTGAAAGCCTTCCCTTCGTCACTTTTTTGCGGTGTCGGTGGCCTGTGACGCTACCATCCCGTGTTTGTTCAAGTACAATTGTTGAATAATCCCGATCACGTTCCCTGTCAACCAATAGAGCACCAACCCGCTCGCCACCTTCGCAAACATGAACCCAAAGACGAGAGGCATCAACATGAAGAGCTTGGCCTGGGCCGGATCAGCCGATGGAGTCGGAGTGAGTCTTTGCATCAGGAACTGTGTAACGACCATGATGATCACCAAAACAAAGGTCTTATCGTACTGCGAAAGATCAGGGATCCAGAGGAATGAAACCTGTCGCAGATCAATTGCTACGGTCAGGACATTGTAGAAAGCAATCAAGATCGGCATTTGTAGTAGTATTGGGAGGCACCCACCTAAAGGGTTAACCCCGTGTTCCTTGTACAGGGCCATCATCTCCTGATTCATTTCCTGTTTCTTGGGATCATTAACCTTGTACTTCTTATATCTTTCCTGAATGGCCTTAATTTTGGGCTGAAGTTTCTGCATTTTCTGCGCAGAAACCATGCTTTTCCAACGCAATGGAAAGATTGCCATGTTAATGACGAGTGTCAGGAGGACGACGGCAAGGCCATAATTCTTACAATAGCCGTAGATCCACCTTAAGGCGAGAAACAGCGGTTTTCCTATGAGCCCAAACCATCCAAAATCAACCAGGGACTCCAGTTGGGGATCCACGTTTCGGAGGATGCCAATTTCCTTCGGCCCGACGTAGAGACGGAGGGGCAGCGGCGGAAGCGCCAGTCGGGCACCCGTCTGCACGACCTGGATACGGGAGATGGGAGAAGCGGGTATGAAGATCGCCACAAAATACCGATCTTCCACCCCCCCCACTTTGAATCCACCGACCAGATCCTGGGTGTCTTTCACCTTGGCAAGTGAAGTTTTCGTGGGGCGTCCTTCGGTGAGGGTCACGACCTCGCGGGCGTCATCGCGCATTTCCAGGGCATTGTCCCCAAACCGTGCAGGCCATTGAACCATATAGGGCAGACTAATCCCGCTCTTCTTCACTTGAATATCCAAGTCCGCGAGGAAGGCGTTGGGTCTCAAGGCGAGGGACTTCTCAACTTCAATCCCATTCTCCGAATAACGCAAAACCACACCCGTCCGTTTCCCGGGCGCTGTTTTCCCCTGGACCCCCGGGGTATCAACAAAAAGTGCTGAATTGATCTGGCTGGTCAGGTCATTATTGTCGGGGAAATGCAAGGAGAGGGGCAATCCTTCCTTATTCGGATCCGCTCCTGCGACCACATCGAGCAACTGCCGGTTCGAATCCTTATACTGCTTCAGAATCCAACTTTTCACGATCGCGCCGCGATTTGAAAGAATGATTTTGACGAGCGAATTCTCCAGAACAATGTCGTGCTCACGTTCCGCCCGAATTGCGGAAACTTCTGTGGATCCATGTGTCGCCTTGACTTCTGGCGGGGGGGGCAGTGCAGGAGGATTTGTGTCCGGTAGAGATTGCGTCTTCGCTGGGGGAGCCTGGGCCGGTTTCGCAGTCTGCTTAAACTTCTTTTCGATCAGCACCTGGGAAAGAACCAGCACTAACAACGAGAGCACGAATGCGAGCAGGAATCTTTTTTCCATGGTTTTTAGGTTATTGGCAGACCCAACCCGAATTCCAATTTTCAGAATTCAGGTTAAAGCAAGGGATCGTAGCCACCCTCAACAAGCGGATGACAGCGCAGCAATCGTCTCAGTGCCAGCCAGCTCCCTTTAAGAATCCCATACCTTTCCACGGCCTCAGAGGCGTATTGGGAACAGGAGGGAACAAACCTGCAGGATGGGGGGAGCAAAGGCGAGACAAACCTGTGATACAGGTTAATTGCGCTTAGCACCAACCGACGCATCGTACTTCCCCTTCAAATGTGAGAGCACCTGGGCGACGTCCTCGGCGAGCGCCTGGCATTTCAGGTTCGCCGCGGATGGATGTGGATTGAAAACGAAGTCGTATCCTGACATCGCCTCTCTTTGGTGAAAGCGCAAGGCCTCCCGAAAAATGCGCCTGATCCGGTTGCGCCGGACAGCCGACCCTAACTTCTTGGACACCGTCATTCCGAAACGACTGTACGCCAATTGATTCTGATCAAAGAAGACAACGAAATGAGAACCTCGTGCCCGCCGGCCGTTCTTATACACCTTCTGAAAATCGCTTCGGCGAGTAATTCGAATTTGCTTGGGAAATTTCAAGGCACGATCTACAGTCATACTTCAATCGGTTCCGCCTAAGGAATCAGTCGCTTACGCCCCTTTGCCCGTCGCCGCTTCAGGACCAGGCGGCCCGAGCGTGTGGACATGCGTTCCCGAAAACCGTGGGTTTTGGCGCGCCGTCTCCGATTGGGTTGAAAAGTTCTCTTCGGCATCAGGTGTGCTCCTAGTTTGGTTCCAGCATGCTTGCAAAACCCCCACTATAGTGGCGCTCTGCTTGCCTGTCAAGCCAATTGCAGGAGTGGAGTGCCTCCCCCGTCAGACGGCTCTGTTTGTGAGAAATCATCTCTTTTGCTATACTTTGTCGTTTAGCTTCTATGGTGCTTTCAAGTCAGCTTGGATTCCGGGATTTATCGAGTTGCACCATTTCTCATCGCCGCGGCGAGTTCCAATGAAGGGCCTGAAGTCTTGCCGTCACAAGAGGTTCGCACCTCTCACCGTGGTTGAAATTTCGAAATACAAGTTGAGAGCGAGATCCGCTTAAGGTGATCTCTGCGGATGAAGGGTGACCGGCTGTCCCGTCCCAACAACCTTCCCGGCACGGTTTTTCGGAGGTGGATCAGCGGCATCAGAGCGCTCCCGTGGTCATTTCCATCGATGGCAACCCCGCTGGACTTCCATCGGTGAACAGGATTTTTCTTTATGTACATCATACTCAGTTGGGTCGCCGTTCTTTTCTATCTCGTCACTGAAGGGCTCTATGGGTTCAACCTCTTTGAGCGAAGGCCGGCCCTTGCCAAACTGGCCTCCCGATTCCTGATACTCAGCATGGCGATTCATTTTGGCGCCATGCTGGCGCGTTCGCGCCAGTTTCAGGTTGTTCCCTACAACGACCTGTACGGGTCGCTCTCGCTGTTTGCTTGGATGGTGGCGATCATTTATCTGGCGTTGGAATTCCGCCACCGCCAAAAGTCCGTGGGCGCGTTTCTGCTTCCCATACCCATTATTCTTCTGGTGCTGGCCACTTTGTTGAACCGAACGGAACGCTACACCCCACCGGCTGAACTGCGCGGAGCGCTGTTTGCCTACCATGTCACGTCCAACATCTTTGCCTACTCCGCGTTCACGGTCTCTTTTATCCTCTCGGCGATGTACTTGCTTCAGCACCATCAAATTCGAATACGCCGCTCGGGACTCCTCTTTTCGCGGCTGCCTTCGCTGGAGCTTTTGGAGCGAATGAATCGCACCTCGGTGGCCATCGGCGTGCCCGTTCTGCTGTGCGGGATTCTGCTCGGATCCCTGTGGGCGCGAAAACTCCATGTCCGTTGGGTGTGGGACCCGAAGCTCGTCTGGTCGCTGATCACCCTGCTCATTTATGCCGGATATCTTTTTCTGGAAAACCGGGGAACTTGGAAAGGGAAGCGCTCGGCCATCATCTCGGTGTGCGGCTTCCTGATCATTATTTTCAGTTACAGCGTGGTCAATTTGTTCTTCTCCTCGTTCCACAAGTTTTATTGAAATCGGATGGCGATCTTTTTAGTGGGACTCAATCATACGACGGCTCCCGTGGACGTCCGGGAGCGGGTCGTCTTCACTTCGGATCAGAGCCGAACCGCCCTGACCACCCTCTCGGATCGAGGGTTGCTCCGTGAGGACGTCATTCTCTCCACCTGCAATCGCAGTGAGATTTACGGGCTGACGGAAGGTGACTCCAGCCCGCTGGTGGAAATTCGGGACTTCGTTTGTGAATTCCATCATGTCTCTCCCGCCGCCCTGAACGGTTGTTTCTACCAGCAGACCCAGGAGGAGGCGGTGCGGCATCTTTTTCGCGTCGCTTCGAGCCTGGATTCCCAGGTCGTGGGCGAGCCCCACATCCTCGGGCAGGTGCGCAATGCCTTCGTCCTGGCGCTCGAAAACAAAAGCACGGGAATTGTATTGAACCGGCTGTTTCAAAAAGCGGTCGAGGTCGGAAAACGGGTGCGTGCGGAAACTGAAATCGGCAGCCGCCCAGTTTCCCTCAGCTCCGTCGCCGTTGAAACGGCCGCCAAGATTTTTGGAAAGTTGGAAGGGCGCGCCGTGCTGGTGCTGGGAGCCGGAGAGATGAGTGAACTGACCGTGGAGTCCCTCTCCTTGCACGGCGTGACGAACTTCGTCGTTGCAAATCGTTCGCTCGACCGGGCGCAGGAACTGGCGGCGAAATTCAAGGGCACCGCAATCCCCTGGGAGAAACTGGACGAGGCCCTCCTGCCGCCGGATATCATCATCAGCTCCACCAGTTCGCCGGACTTCGTGATCACCAAAGAGCACCTGGAGCGCTTGATGTCCGCGCGCAAACGCCGCGCCTTGTTTTTCATCGATATCGCGCTACCCCGGGACATTGACCCCCGCGTCCAGGAAATTTACAACGTCTACCTGTACAACCTCGACGATCTCAAGTCCATCGCGGAGAACAATCGGGCCGAACGCGAGAAGGACATCCCCAAGGCCGACAAGATTGTCGATGAAGAGGTGCGTCTCTTCATGCGGTGGCTGGAGGGACTGGCGGCGGTCCCCACCGTCACCAGCCTTCGAAAGAAGGTGGAACAAATCCGGACCGCTGAGCTGGAAGCCCATTTGCGCAAGCTGGGGCCGGTGGGGGAACGGGAACGGAACATCATCGACGCCCTGACGCAGTCCATCGTGAACAAAATTTTGCACGAGCCGACGATCCGCCTGAAACGCACCACGGATGAAAGTGAGCGGAAAGACCACGCCAAAGCGCTACGGTATCTTTTTGATCTGGACAAGGAAGAATGGTAAAGACAATCACCATCGGCACCCGCGGAAGTCAACTGGCCTTGTGGCAGGCCCACTTCGTTCGTGACGCGCTCGCTCACCTTTCTCCCGAAACGTCCATCGAACTCAAAACCATCAAGACGGAAGGCGACCGCGATACCAACGCCCCGGTCGCGCAGTTGAGCGGCAAAGGCGTGTTCATCAAGGAAATTGAAGACGCCTTGTTGTCACGAGAGGTGGACATCGCCGTGCACAGCATGAAGGATGTCCCCACGGAAATTCCCGATGGGCTGGTCATCGCGGCGGTCTGCGAGCGCGAGGACGTGCGTGACGCCCTCCTCAGCCGCGATGGGAAGAAACTGGCTGAGCTTCCCTCCGGGGCCCGGATTGGGACCAGCAGCCTTCGACGCCAGGCCCTGCTGAAACATTTTCGTTCGGATTTCAACATCCTGACGCTCCGTGGAAATTTGAATACCCGCGTGAGGAAGCTGGACGAAGGGCTTTACGATGCCATCGTGCTCGCCACGGCGGGACTTCAACGGCTGGGATGGTCCTCGCGTATTTCGGAAACACTCTCCACCGACATTGCGCTGCCCGCCGTCGCTCAAGGGGCGGTGGGGGTCGAATGCCGGGGCGGAGACCAGGAACTGTGCCAACTGGTCGGGCGGCTGAATCACTCCCTCACTCGCTTGGCGGTGGAAGCTGAGCGGGCCCTGCTTCATGAGCTCGAGGGCGGCTGCCAGGTGCCGATCGGGGCCTGGGCACGCGAAGAGAACGGACGATTTATCCTGGAGGCGTGCGTGATGTCGATCGATGGAAAAACTTATTTGCGAGATCGAATTGAGGGATCCGCATCGGAAGCGCATTCGCTCGGGACCACCTTGGCCAAAAGACTTCTCGAGGCCGGGGCGGATACGATCCTGGATGTGATCCGACGCACCACGGCTCCAGAGCTGCCTGCGGTTTAAACAACAATCCCGCCTGTCTCCTCGAGCTGAAAGCTCTTGAGGAGCGAAAGGGCTGATCCGGGAATGACTGTGAATCCATCGCTTACCCCAACAAGAAGCCGTCCGCTGGCAGATCGGCGCATTGTTGTCACGCGCGCCCGGGAGCAAGCTGCGGAATTCGCGGCCCAGTTGGAAGCGGCGGGAGCACAGGTCATCACCCTGCCGCTGATTCAAATCGCCGACCCTCCTTCCTGGGCCCTGGTCGACCGCGCGATGGATCAGTTGGACAAGTTTGATCTGTTGATCTTTACCAGCGCCAACGCTGTCGATAAGTGGACGGGGAGAGGACGGACTCAAAACAAGAGTCCGGTTTTAGGGACTCATCAAGTCTTTGCTGTCGGTTCAGCGACCGCACAGCGGCTCCAGACGCTGGGCTATCGGGCGGATCTCGTCCCGGAGGATTACAGCGCCAAAGGAATCCTGCACTCCCTGGGATCTGATTTACGCCGGAAGAAAATCTTGTTGCCGCGCGGAGATCTGGCGCGAGATGAACTGCCCCGTGAGCTGCGGGCCCGAGGAGCGGAAGTTCTTGAGGTGGTGGTGTATCGAACGCGGCCCGCGGACATCCTGCCTTTCACTTGGGTTGAGCAAATGAGAAGGGGAGAGATCGATGTGATTACTTTTGCCTCCCCGTCGGCGGTTCAACAGTTCGTTCTCTGGGTGGGCGTTGAGCAACTAGCGGCCGTCAAGGACCACTTTCATGCGGCCTCAATCGGACCCACGACGTCTTCGGCGTTGCGGGAACACGGTCTGAAGGTCGCCATCGAGGCGGCCCCCTCGACCCTCGCCGATTTGACGGCGGCCATTGTTCGCTATTATCAATCTTCTTGAATTCCGGAGGTCGTTCCTATGTCCTTTCCGATTCATCGACCGCGGCGGTTGCGCCGCAATGAACTGATTCGTAGCATGGTTCGCGAAACCGCGCTTTCACCCAGGGACTTCATCTACCCCCTGTTTGTATGCCCCGGAAAAAAAGTGAAAAAGGAAATTCGTTCCATGCCCGGGGTCTATCAAATGTCCGTGGACGAGATCGTCCGCGAATGCCGGGACGTGGCGCGGTTGGGCATTCCCGCCATCATCCTTTTTGGCATCCCCGAGGCCAAGGACGAAATCGGCAGTCATGCCTCGATCGAACAGGGAGTGGTGCAGCAGGCCATCCGCGCCATCAAGAAAGCCAAAATCAATTTGATCGTCATCACCGATGTGTGTTTGTGCGAGTACACAAGCCACGGTCACTGCGGAGTGATTGAAAATGGCGATGTGGCCAACGACCCGACCTTGAAATTGCTGGCGGATGAGGCGCTTTCTCACGCCCAGTCGGGCGCCGATATCGTGGCCCCATCCGATATGATGGATGGCCGTGTGAAAGCCATCCGGGAAGTCCTCGACGAGAACGATTTTTCGAACATCCCCATTCTCTCTTACGCGGTCAAGTACTGTTCGGGCTTCTATGGGCCGTTCCGTGAAGCCGCTGAAAGCGCGCCGAAGTTTGGAGACCGGCGGTCGTATCAGATGGATCCGGCCAACCGGATCGAGGCGATCAAAGAGGCCCTGAACGACATTGACGAAGGCGCGGATATGGTCATGGTGAAGCCGGCCCTGCCTTACCTCGACATCATTCGCGAGGTGCGGAATGCCGTCACGGTCCCCGTTGCGGCCTATAATGTCAGCGGCGAATACTCCATGGTGAAGGCGGCCGTCCGCAACCGCTGGCTCGATGAACGGCGCGTGGTTTTGGAACTGTTGACCTCGATTAAACGCGCGGGTGCCGATTTGATTTTGACTTATTTTGCAAAGGATGCTGCCCAATGGCTGAAGGAAAAATGAAAGCGCTACAGAGTTCGAAATTCTGGTTCCGGGAAGCCAGGAAGTCTATTCCCGGCGGCGTGGACAGCCCTGTGCGGGCCTTCCAATCGGTGGGGGGTGAGCCCTTTTTCGTCAAGAGGGCTTACGGTTCAAAGATCGTTGATGTCGAGGAGCACGAATACATCGATTTTGTTGGATCCTACGGCCCATTGATCCTGGGGCATGCCCATCCCGCCATCGTGCGGGTCATCCAGGAACAGGTGACCCATGGAACAAGTTATGGAGCGCCCACACCGCTGGAGGTAGAACTCGCGAACCTGGTGAAAACGGCCATGCCGTCCATCGACCTGGTGCGATTCGTCAATTCCGGAACGGAAGCCACCATGAGCGCCATTCGCGTGGCGCGAGCGTTTACCAAACGGAAAAAAATCCTGAAGTTCGAAGGGTGCTACCACGGGCATGCCGACAGCTTTTTGTCGAAGGGCGGCTCGGGACTCGCCACCCTGGGGATTGCCGCGAGTCCGGGGGTGCCTGAAGAATTGGCCGCCCTCACCCTGAATGTTCCCTACAATAATCTCGACGCGGTTCGAAAAACGTTTGAAAGGGAAGGCAAGGAGATTGCCGCCATCATCGTCGAGCCCATCCCGGCCAATATGGGTGTTGTTCTGCCCCATGGAGCGTTTCTTTCAGGCTTGCGGGAAGTGACACGCGAATACGGGGCGCTATTAATTTTTGACGAAGTGATTTCCGGGTTTCGCCTTGCTCTTGGAGGAGCCCAGGAATTCGTGGGGGTGCGCCCCGATCTCACCACCTTGGGCAAGATCATCGGTGGGGGATTGCCGGTGGGCGCCTACGGCGGCCGAAGCGATGTGATGTCACTGGTGGCGCCGCTGGGGCCGGTTTACCAGGCCGGGACCCTGTCCGGAAATCCGCTGGCCATGCGCGCCGGCATCGAGATGCTTCGCCAGTTGCAGATGCCCAGTTTTTATAAGACGCTTGACGAGAAAACACAACGGTTCGTGGAAGCCTTGCACACCACCGTCAAACGGCGTAACTGGCCGATCACCATCAATCACATCGGCTCCATGCTCACCGTTTTCTTTACCGGCAAGCCGGTGGTCGACTACGACTCCGCTAAGACGTCCGACACCAAAGCTTACGCCAAATTCTTCCACGAAATGTTACATCGCGGCATCTTCATCGCCCCCTCGCAGTTTGAAGCCATGTTCATCTCATCCGCGCACACCATCGACGATTTAAGCAAGACCGCTGACGCCGCGGAACAGATCCTGGAAAGGATGTATTGATCTTTCTATTACCCATGACTGAAATCGATCTCTTCGAATTGAACGTCTATCCAAAGATCAGCAAGAATCTCGGCATTGCCACGCGCACGGAACGATTCAAGACCCGGGAGGATGCTGAGGCGCGCCAACGAGAAATCGAGGCGATAGACACCGAGCATCGCCTCGCTGTCGAGATTTCAGAGGTGGCCCCGGAGAAGTGATTCTTCCCGGGTGCCGCAGACATCGCGTCCGCCGCGGGGGACGATGTCTGCGACGGAGAATCGACCGGAGCACCAGGAACGGAGTAAACGCAGTTACCCCTCGAAGGCGCGGCCATTCTTTCCTATAACGGAAATACCTCACTCAGTCCTTTGCCCGTTGTGATTTCAATGTTGGGTTGACCTCCCGCGAATCGCACGCTGGACCGCTTCCCGATAATGGGCAGTCGGGACGGCGCCGACGATAGGGAACTGGTCCGGGAGAATGACGGTGGGGATTCCGGTCACACCAAACTCTTCCGACGCAATTCCAAAATCCTTCATAACGGTTTCTTTGAACTGCCTCGATTCCAGGGCCTCCCGCAGAGTCTCCATGCTGATGTTGTAATCAAACGCGAGGCGGACCAGGAAATCGATGTTGCTGATGTCCTCGTGGCGGGTGAAAAAAGCCTGAAACAAAGCCAGGTCAAAGGCGTTGAACCGATCCGGATAATTCCGTTGTACAAACGCCGCAGCCTCCAGCGCCGGCATGGAGGAGCGCGGATAAGGGGCACCCAGAGGAGGAATCGAAAAGGCGGGCGGGTGGGTCAGTTCGGCATCGGTCTTCAACTGTTCGCTGGCGGCGTGACGATGCGAGATGATGTATTCCGTAAATTCAGCATGATTTTCCACACCTCGCCGCAACGGAAAGAACTTCTCGACCAGATCAATGGAGTCCTGAAACTCCTTCTGGATGATGCGCAGCCGCAACGCGGCGTTGTAGCACCACGGTCAGAGATAGTCTGAAAATACAATCACGGGAATTTTGTCACTCATGGTACGTCCCTTCTTGCTCTCAAGTGTCTCGGGGGGCGCAGACCTGTTCGAGGTGGCAGAGCATGTCTGCGTTTTCTTGAAAAAGCGTGCAAGGACTCCACCGGTTACACCACCGTCTTTGGAGTGCTTGCAGTATATCAGCCTTGAAATTGCTCTTCCTTTTTTACCCAGGATGGCAGGACAATTCATCGCACTCCGACGGGGTGGCGCACACCCCGATCTATCGGGGTGTGCGGCGAGAAGTCGTTGTGCTTTCTAGGCTAATGAGGAGGGCCTTCTCACAGAAGGCCGCCCGCTGCGGCGGGCAAAAAGCGCGTGTGTGCGGCACAACTCCAATAACAGACCAAACAGTCGCCGTGAGCGATCAAGATCCTGATCTCAATTGCAATGACCGCATATACGTACATTGAGTAGGCGTGAGGACAATAACCGATAAGGGCGAAAAGGTTCCATCGTCGGGCATCGATCATTTTGCGGGTGTCTCCGGCTGCAACCGGCCTGCCACAATTGGGGACAGAATGACAATCAAGCTCTTCTGAATCCCTTAATGAGGTGACAATTATGCGCCCCGGATCTTGGATTGAAGGAACTGTGCACACCTTAATCAGGATTTTCATGATTCTTCTGTTGAGCATTCTTGCGAATTCAATTCACCTGGCAGAGACCGGGTTCATTCAAGGCGTTGAAAGCCCGCAATACTCAGTCATTGTAAAACGACACGATGGCTACCCTTTATACAAGTTGGTATTGGCGATAACAAACCGAAAGACCGAAATGGTACGTGATCTGATCGTGGAAGAGAGATTCGAAACCATAGATCAAATGATGATTGTTGATATAAAGGAACTCATAATCGTAGGCAAGTTACCACGCGGAGGAGACATAATATCCATAATCGATCTTGCTGTTAGTAAGCTACAAGACACCATCTGGGCTTATGGGTATTGCATCTCTCCATCGAGCCGACTCATAGCTTATAAGACTTATTATCCACCTCTGATCGAGCCCCTATACAGAAAATCTGCTGTAAGGATTTTGGATTTGGCGGCGCCCCGCAAAAAGAGCCAGTCTAATGTGCGCGGCGCCATGGCCCGTGTATCGCCGGGAACTGTTGTATTCCCTGAGTCAGAAGTGGGTGGAGCCAAGAATCTTGCGGACAATGTGAATTACGTCTACTTATCTCCGTTCCTTTGGTCAGAGGACGAGCACCGGCTTGTGTTTGTTGCCTTCCGAAAGGATGTCCGGACCAACTATCTTATCGAACTTGATTTCAACGAAGCACATGATAGTGCCGAGATTCAAAAAGAGGAAGTGGATGTGCTGAGATTTTCGATTGCGAGCAAATTGCTCCCCGGGGAAAAGAAGCAAATTGAGGAATCTGGGTATTTGTTTGCCATCGAGAGGATCAAGTGGCAGGGGAAAAACGAAGTAATAGTTACTCCCTATGGTCAAACCTGGCTACCTACTGAGATTATTCTCACCCTTCCTCAGAAGAATCCCCGGGAAGATCGAAGTGGCCGTGAGCTATGACTACTGAATGGGGCAAATAAAAGGGGTCTGATCGGGACATAGGACTAACAAAGACAAGGGTCGCATCTCCATTATCCACTTTCCCCGCGCCAGTGGTTGGGCGGATTCAATCACGGGGAATTGCTATCACATTACCGCTCGTGGGAATGAATTGAAAATGGCGATCGCCCCTTAAGATAAATGCCAGTTAGAGATAATGGAAACGCAACCCCAGCGGGCCTGTTGAAAATG
>JBGQBO010000034.1:0-54752 GCA_041494885.1 Terriglobia bacterium | reverse complement strand
GTCTCTGTCAATCCCGCCGTGGCGGGTGACCCACCAACTGGAGAGCCGGATGCGGGAGACCCGCCTGTCCGGTTCGGAGGGGGGAGGGGCCGAAGCCAATCGGCTCTTCCTACCCCTATCGTTCAGATACAACCTACCGAAGGATCCGGGCGGTAGCATAATTCCACCAACGGGAGTTGGTGGATGTTTCAAATTCAACCTACCCCGCGCCTTGTCACACTTATTATTCTTTTCCTGTTGGTCGGCTCGTGGCAGAATCCCCTTGATCTCTCCCCCCAAGAAAGCGATTTCGTATGAATATTCAGCCTTATGAGTCCCTGAAATGGGCATATCAACTTCATTACTACCTGTGTTTTCGCGCGTATCGTCGGAGGACGCTATTCGCTTCGTCAACGGGTCTCAATCGGCTCAATGCACGTCTGTTTGAAATCTGCAAGAACCACGACTATCATCTCCTCCAATCCAAATGGTCTTGCAACCAGGTTCGATGCCTCCTGAGCTTGCGTCCGGATCAGTCGATATCGAAAGTGATTCAGACGCTCAAAGCGAATCTGGCTTCAGCCTGTGATTTGAAATCTCCTGTATGGGCACGGGGATTTCTGGCGAAAAGCTCGGGGCGAGTGAATCGGGGAGCCGTGCGTCAGTACCTGAAGATTCAAAGCGAACACCACGGATACGCCCGGCGCCTTCTGCCGCCTGTGTTTCGTTACCGGACCCGCGATCGAAGACTGGTGCGAGCCGCACATGCCTTCTTTGATTTGAGCCATCATGTGGTGTTGTCGACACAGTTTCGGAGAGCGGTCTTTGACACATCGACGGCTTCGGCGCTGGGACCTTACTGGCTGAAGGTCGCAGAAAAACGGGGGTTCGCCATTGACAAAATGACCATTCTGCCAGACCACGGACACTTGCTGATGAGAATTGTCCCGAAGGCCACTGTGGAATTTTGCGTTTTGGCGTTGATGAACAATGCGCAATATTTCATGGCGAAACACTTTCCGGAGATTCTTGTGAGGGCGGGGATAGAGCAACTCTGGGAGGGTTCGGCTTACGCGGGGACATGCGGCGAGTTCACCACGGCATTGATAAAGGCATTCTTGAGAGATGAGTGGTAGGCTGGATTTGAAATATCCCCCGACTGCCGTCGGTGGGATTATGTTTTGAGCGGTCAGGCGGGTAGGTTGCAACTGAAAGGACCCCTCCGCCCAGGCGGACCGTCGGGGGGATGTGTACGGCCGTGCGCCTTGCACTCGAGTGTTGCAGGAAGGATCCCCCGGCCTCCGCAGAGGCCAAAGTCAGTTTAAGGCAGCGGGCGATCCAAGAAAGATCGATCCATGGTGGGGAATCACAAAAGCTCTCCCACCATTTTCTCCGGAACGACATACTTCGAGAACTCTTCATCGGTCACATAGCCGAGCGTGATGGCGGCTTGTCTCAGCGTCAATCCCTCCCGGTGAGCCTTCTTGGCAATGGCGGCGGCCTTATCGTAGCCGATGTGGGGATTGAGGGCCGTCACCAGCATGAGGGAATTCTCGAGGTGCGATCGAATTCGCTCATGATTCGGCTCGATCCCGACGGCGCAATGTTTGTTGAACGAATCGCAGGCGTCCCCCAGCAGTCTCGCGGAAACCAACAAATTGAAAATCATCATGGGCTTGAAGACATTCAGTTCGAAGTGGCCGCCGAGCCCCCCCACATTTATGGCCACGTCATTTCCCATCACTTGAGCACAGACCATGGTCATGGCCTCCGTCTGCGTGGGATTGACCTTGCCGGGCATGATCGACGACCCGGGTTCGTTCGAAGGGATGACGATCTCGCCAATACCGCACCGTGGACCCGAAGCCAGAAGGCGGATGTCGTTGGCGATCTTCATGAGGCTGACCGCAGCCGTTTTCAGGGCGCCCGACGTTTCCACCACGGCGTCATGAGCGGCGAGCGATTCATACTTGTTTTCAGCGGTTTTAAAAGGGTGGCCGGTCAATTCCGCAATCTTGCCGGCGACCATTTCCGCAAATCCCTTGGGGGCGTTCAATCCGGTCCCCACCGCAGTGCCGCCCAGTGCCAGCTCCGACAGGTGATCCAGCGAGTTTCGGACGGCTTTGAGGCCGTGCTTCAATTGAGACGCATATCCGGAAAACTCCTGCCCCAGGGTCAGGGGGGTGGCGTCCATCAAGTGCGTCCGCCCAATCTTGACGATGTCCATAAAAGCCCTGGATTTCTGAGCCATCGTTTGCTGCAACTTCTCCATGTGGGGGAGAGTCTCTTCGACGATCATTTTGTAAGCGGCAATATGCATGGCCGTCGGGAAGGTGTCATTTGAGGACTGCGACTTGTTGACGTCATCATTCGGGTGGATGGGTTTCTTCGATCCCATCTGTCCGCCGAGCAGCTCAATCGCGCGGTTGGAGATCACCTCATTGACGTTCATATTGGATTGCGTGCCCGAGCCCGTTTGCCAAACGACCAGCGGGAAATGCTCATCGAGCCTGCCCGCAAGAATCTCGTCACACACCCGCGCGATCACCTCTGCCTTTTCCCGGGAGAGGACGCCCAACTCCACATTGGTCAGGGCAGCCGCCTTTTTCAAGATCGCAAAAGCCCGAATTACTTCGAGGGGCATCCTCTGCCCTCCAATGACAAAGTTCTCATGGGAGCGCTGTGTCTGAGCCCCCCAGTATTTTTCCGAGGGGACCGCGATTTCGCCCATGGTATCCGTTTCAATACGGTGGCTCATAAGAAGACTCCTTCTTAAGCGTTGAAGATGAGGCTATGTTGTCATTTTATCAGTTCAAGAGCCCGTAGGGCAGACAGATTGTAGCCCCCCCCCTCGCTCCGCATTTTTTGCGGAGCGAGGGGGGGGTAGCGATATAAAAGGAAGCCAGAGTCCCTTCGAGGGGCGATAGAATGGGTTCCATGAGGGCACCTCCAGTGGCCCTCAAAACTTCGCTCGGGTTAAGTGATCGCGAATTTCCCATCGCCGAGGTGGACTTCATGTCTGGATGGGCAAACGGCAGATTGTTGTTTTGTGTGTCTTGAATAATTCTTTCACCCCGCAAGCGGGGCTCGGATGATTTGAGGAATCCCGGCACCCCACCCTCGCCCCGCAAAGAGCGCGGGGCTCAGGTGGGGCTACATTCTTTCAGCCCTGCGGGCCTAAAATCGAAGTACGATTCTGTCTTCGCTCCGGCCCTAAGATCAAGGGATCATTCCCCGAGCCAATTATGATCACGGCACCATTCAGCCTACCCAAAGGGCTTGAGGTTAACCCAGCATTCCGCTTGTATCGGCCTTTCTCTAAATCCCGCGCTTGACGAATCTTTCCCTTCTTCGTAATCTCTCGATTGATTCCGAATCCCGACCTGAGTTGAATCGACTGCAAAAACACTTGACCTCAGAGACGCAGAAATCATGAAAGATAAGAATAGGCTTAAAGGGACCTTTCTCATAATTATCGTTCTCACCATCGCCTTTGCCGCTGCGGCCTGCACTGAAAGGGCTGGGAATGCCGCGCGGGAATCCTCACCGGGGGGCTCCTCCGAAGCCCAGGGACCCAAGAGCGAAGTCCCGTTCTATACATTTCAGGTCGTCAGGAGTTGGCCTCACGACCCGGGCGCCTATACGCAGGGACTGGAATTCTATAAAGGCATGCTCTATGAGAGCACAGGGTTGTACGAGAGATCCAGCCTACGGAAAGTGGATCTCGAAAGTGGCAAGGTTTTGCAACAGCACGACCTGCCGCCTGAATACTTTGGCGAAGGGATCACGGTTTTCCAGGACAAGATTTATCAACTCACCTGGCAGTCCCAAAAGGGTTTCATCTATGATTTGCAGACCTTCCAGGTGCTCAGAGAATCTTCCTATAACGGCGAAGGGTGGGGTTTGACCCACGACGACCATTTTCTGATCATGAGCAACGGGACGAACGAGATCCGGTTTCTCGATCCGGGGACTCTCCAAACCAAACGGACCCTCGAGGTCCGGAGTGAGGGGCGGCCCCTCTCCAATTTGAATGAGCTGGAATACATCAAGGGCGAGATCTTTGCCAATGTGTATGAAAGCGATTATATCGTTCGCATTGATCCGGGCACAGGAAAAGTGCTCGGTTGGATTGATCTGACCGGGCTCTTGTCCACCGCAGATCGCCGGCAACCGGTCGATGTCCTCAACGGCATCGCTTATGACGGGACAAAAGAGCGGCTCGTGGTCACGGGCAAATTGTGGCCAAAATCATTCGAGATTCGTTTGGTGAAAAGGTAAATTGCCGCGGGTAGGGCGAGCAGTCTGCTCGCCCTACAGGATCTACGCATCTCCTTACTGCTTTCGTCTTTCTTTCGCAGCTGGTGCCGCAGGGGCCTTCTCCGCCGCTGCGGGGGGGGGCTTGGGCGTCCAGAAGCCCGGGTCGATTCCTGCCATTTGCCTGGACACATAGCTCATTTTCGGATTGATGGCATAGAGATTCGATTCAATACTCATGACGGAATCTCGCTCGAGCGTCTGGAGCTTCTTTCCATTTTCTTCTCCGAGCGCGGCGTTAACCGCCTTGTCATTGTCCACATCCATTTCTTTCAGGGACTTCATTGCGGAAATGGCCACGTAGGTTCCCCCGGGCGCTCCTGAAATGACCTGGTAGAGCGCGACCGGGGTATTCACGTTGGCCTTTTCCATGGCACTGAAATAGGTTTTTGCCCCTTCCCCGAATTCCCCGGAATGGCCGAGACGCACCCGGAAAGTTTCAATTTCAACATAACGCGAATGCGCAATACTGTCGGCGGTGATGTCTTTAAGGCGATAGCTCAGATCCTCCCGGAGAACAGCCAGCATCGCGCGCTGACTGGCGTGCATGTCTTGCCCGAGGGCCTCGAGCTTTTCGAGGTCCGCCATCACGGCCCCGCCCTCGGCCTTCATGAAATTCATACGGTCTTTCTCCAAGGCTTCAAAGGACGGATATCGGATCAGGAATACCGCATCATTCTCATTCCCTGAGAGGGGCGACAACCCAAGCCAGTGGGCTTCCGATTTGGCCCGACCGGCAAGCTGAACGAATCCATGGGCTTCCTTCTCGTGAGCCGCACCCTTCCCCGGCTTGATCTCTTCACGTTCGAGCAGCAAAACTTTGGGTGGGCCCATGGCTGGAGCCGGCTGTGCGACCAGCGGAAGGAGCCACCCGACCAAAAGCAAAACTAGAATCGAACACTGAATAAGTTTTCTCGTCATTGGGAAATGCCTCCGTTGAATTGGTTTTTGGAATTTACGACGCGGCAAGTCTGGGGTCCCTTGCCTTTTGAACAAGGATTCTTTCGTCTCTTCCGCTTGAACACAGACTCCTCCTGACGCCGCCCGTAGGTGGCGAGTAGGCACAGTGAGAGAGCCATGCTGAGAATCGGCGGGCCGATGCATTTCAAGCGAAGAAACGCCCCTTGGACACAGACGCTTGTGAGATTGCTCTTGCGAGAAATGGACGATGAGAATTGTACCTGTCTTGGGACGTCCGTCAAGGCCTTTCGTGCTAACCCATGAAACCGGGAAAGGGTAAACGCCCGTGTGGTTTCGGTTGTCCTCGAAATATCTGCCCTGCCGCTTTGAACCTTACGGAACTGCTCCAAGTTCTTATCTTCCGCGAAGGGTCCGCGATCTCAAATTTGAAATCTCAGATGTTCCGATCTTTTGTTGATGTCATCTGAGCAAAATTCCATTGTGCCCATGTCGTATGGCCGCCCTGTTGCGTTAAGCCGATAAACCGTTTAGAATTTCAAATTGCTCAATGGCCTGGAAGGGCCATATCCCGGCCTATTGCCGTAACGGTTTGCCGATCAGTTGACAGCCGGTTTGTTGTCCTGATCACACGCTCCCGCGGGATGAGGGGTTCTGCCCCGGTCGTGCCGCAACCGAATGGAGCTCAGGGTGGGGATGGCATCCACAGAATTCACATTCGATCGACAAGAATAACGGGCGTGCCGAATAGATCGCGAAGCTGGACGAAAGGGTCATCTCATTGTCATTTCTTGAAACGCTGGAACAGAAAATTCTGATTTTCGACGGGGCGATGGGAACATCACTCCAGGTGCAGAATTTGACCGCCGACGATTTCTGGGGCAAGGAGGGCTGCAACGAATACCTCGTCCTCTCAAAACCCGATGCCGTCCGTCGGGTGCACGCCGGTTTTTTGGAGGTGGGATGCGAAGTGATCGAGACCAACACGTTCGGCGCCACCTCCATTGTCCTGGTCGAATACGACCTCGCCGGCAAGGCCTACGAGTTGAACTTGAAAGCGGCGCAGTTGGCCCGTGGAGTTGCGGATGAATTCTCCAACGGAGGTGGGGGTGGGAAGCACCGGTACGTCGCGGGCTCGATCGGCCCGACAACCAAGTTGCCATCGCTCGGACACATCACCTTCGACGCGATGAGTGGTTCCTACTATGAACAAGCGCGGGGTTTGATTGATGGCGGCGTGGATGTCCTCCTGATCGAGACGTGCCAGGACCTGCTGCAGACCAAGACAGCGCTGGCCGGGGTCTTTTACGCCATGCAGGAGTTGCGAAAACAAGTCCCGGTCATGGTCCAGGTGACCATCGAAAACACGGGCACGATGCTGTTGGGGACCGAGGTGGGAGCCGCGCTCACCACCATGGAGCCCTACGACATCGTCTCGGTCGGCCTGAACTGTGCCACGGGGCCGCGCGAGATGAACGACGCGGTCCGTTACCTGGGGGACAACTGTACGAAGAAAATATCCTGCCTCCCCAATGCGGGGATCCCCAAGAACGTCGGGGGGCACGCGTCTTATACCCTGACACCTGAGGAACTGGCGGATTATCTGAAGCGGTACGCCGTGGAGTACGGATTGAACATGGTGGGCGGTTGTTGCGGCACCACCCCGGCCCACTTGAAGAAAGTCGTCGAAGCCATCGACGGGATGGCGCCCAGGCAGCGCGAACGAAAACCCGCCGGCGCTGCGGCCTCCATTTATTTTTCAACTCCCCTGTCGCAGGAACCGCGTCCGCTCATCGTGGGCGAGGAAATGAACACCACGACACGCAACCCGAAGTTCAAGCAGCTGGTCACCGAAGAGAAATACGATGACATCCTGATGATGGCGAAACGGCTGGTCGGGGAGGGCTCGCACGTGCTCGATTTGTGCGTGGCCGTTGTGGGAGGAAACGAAAAGCATTTCATGCAGGAAACCGTCAAGATGCTCGCCACCCGGGTCACCGTCCCCCTGATGATCGATTCCACGGAAGCTGACGTCATCGAAACGGCCCTGAAATTGATCCCGGGAAAGGCGATCGTCAACTCCATCAACCTCGAGGATGGCGAGAAGCGAACCGGCAGGGTGCTTCCGATGGTCAAGAAATTCGGGGCGGCCGTGGTCGCGCTGACGATCGATGAAGAGGGCATGGCTCTGACCGCGGAAAGGAAGTTTGCGATCGCGCAGCGCATCTTCAAACTCGCCACCGAGAAGTACGGCATCGCCCCTCACGATATTATTTATGATGCCCTCACCCTGCCCATCTCCACGGGACAGGAGGAGTACCGCACCGCCGCGCTGGAAACGATGAAGGCGATCGAGCTGATCAAAAAAAATATCCCCGGCGCCCTTACCATGCTGGGTGTTTCAAACGTCTCGTTTGGCCTGGATATCTATGCGAGACGCATCCTGAACTCGGTGTTCCTGCATGAGGCCATGGAGCATGGCCTGGACGCCGCCATTGTCAACTGGCAACGCATTTATCCGCTCTTCAAGATTCCGGACCAGGAAGTCGAGCTGGCCCGGAAGCTGATTTATTTCGATTCATCGGACGGTGATCCGCTCCAGAAATTTATACAATTTTACGAGGGCTCGGAGAAGAAGACCTTCAGCGTTTCACAAAAGGAAGAGTCGGCGCTGACCCTGGAAGAACGCCTGAAGAATTCCATCATCAACGGCGAAAAGGTGTCCACCGTCAAGGGCGAGAAGGTTACCCTCGAACAACTCCTCGACGAAGCGCTGAAAAAACTCTCTCCCCTCGACATCATCAACACGGTGTTATTGGACGGCATGAAGGTGGTGGGTGATTTGTTCGGAGCGCGGAAGATGCAGTTGCCCTCGGTTCTGGATTCGGCGCAGGTCATGAAGACTGCCGTCAGCTATCTCGAACAGTTCATGGATAAATCCACTAGCTCCACCAAGGGGCGCATTGTGCTGGCCACGGTGAAAGGCGACGTCCATGACATCGGGAAGAACCTGGTGGACATCATCCTCACGAACAATGGATTCCAGGTGTTCAATCTGGGGATCAAGCAGCCCTCGGACCATATTATCCGGTCGGCCATCGAACATCAGGCCGACGCCATCGGCTTGAGCGGCCTGCTGGTCAAATCGACGGTCGAGATGAAGTACGTGATTGAAGATCTGGAGCGCATGAATTTGAGGCTTCCGGTGCTGTGCGGCGGCGCCGCGCTCACGCGAAAATACGTGGAAGAAGACATGCGGGCCGAATACCGGGGACCGGTGTTCTACGGCCAGGATGCGTTCGCCGGATTGAGAGTCATGGAGGAGCTGACGGACCCCGTCACCCACGAGGAACTGGTTGCCTCGGGGATCTACAGGATTCCCGAAAACCTGGCGCCAAGCCTCAACCTGCCGGCAGCGTCGGCGGGATGCGCTTCCGGGACGACAACCGATACGATTCGTGAATCCGCCGTCCCTCGTTCACCGCTTCCGGTGGCCACCGGAACGGCCCGTTCAGACGTGACCCTGAAAGTTTCCATCCCGACGCCCCCTTTTTGGGGAAGACGCGTCGTTCCGCACGCTGAACTGGATTTGCGAGAAATCTTCAAGTACGTGAACCCCATTGCCCTGTTCAAGAACCAGTGGCAGATCCGGGGCATGGCGCGCGACGAGTATGAGAAGGCGCTGGCAGAGAAATACATTCCCATCCGTGACGCTCTCGAGGAAGAGTGCCTCCGCGAAAACATCCTCCAACCCCGCGTGGTCTACGGATACTTTCCCTGCGTCGCCGAGGGAAATGATGTGGTCATCTATTCCGCTGAAGATCCCGGTCGGGAATGGGTTCGGTTTCAGTTCCCGCGCCAGCGCGCCAATCGCCGCTTGTGCCTGTCCGATTTTTTTGCGCCGGCAGACTCAGGCCAGCGCGATACGCTGGGCGTCATGCTGGTGACCGTGGGCTCGCGGGCCAGCGAGAAGGCGAAGGAGTTATTCGAGGCGAATGAGTACGCCCGCTACCTCTTTCTGCACGGATTGAGCGTGGAAACCGCAGAGGCGTTGGCGGAGTTTTGGCACCGGAAGATCCGGGAGGAACTCGGTGTCGCGGGAGAGGACTCGCCGAATATCGCGGACCTCTTCCATCAGAAATACCGCGGCAGCCGTTACAGCCTCGGCTATGGCGCGTGCCCGTCGCTGGAGGACCAGGAGAAGATCTTCACCCTGCTCGATCCCGAGAACACCATCGGCGTGAAACTCACCAGCGGTTTCCAGCTCGAGCCGGAGCAATCTACCTCGGCCCTGATCGTTCACCATCCCGAGGCAAAGTATTTTAATGTGTGAAAAGGCAGTGGGCAGTGGTCAGTGGCCAGTGGTCAGTGGGCAGTGAGCAGTGGGCAGTGGGCGGGGGGCAGTTGATAGGTGCCTGTTGCCGGAAGACTCTTAGCTTTAAACACGAGGGTGGGTGCGTCGCTTAGACCACTCGCACTCTTCAAGTTTAGCTTTCAGCTCTTTGACTTGGAGCCCTCTTCACTGACCACTGGCCACTGCTCACTGCCCACTGACCACTGTTTCTTTACTTCCTCGAGAACATCTTCTTCAGTTTGCTGCCTAATGATTTTTCGGCCTTGGCTCTGCCCGTTGTGCTTTTCAGCTCCTCTTTAGCGATTTCATTGGAAGGGTCCCGCTCCAGGGCCTGTTCGAACAACCGCCGGGCGCGTGAGGGAAGATTGATTTCCTTGTAAAAATTGCCCAGGTCCAGATAGTGGCTGGGGCTTTGGGGATCGAGGTCAATGGCTTTCACGAAATAGTCTTCGGCTTCCTTGCGGTACTGGGGGATTTGTGAAAGTGTGCGGGCGAGGAAGGACAGGTACTCTCCCATGGAGGGGGCGAGATTGGCAGCATCCCTGAAGTAAGGCAGGGCCTTTACATATTCCTTCTTTTCGAACCACTGCTTCCCCTCGGTAAAACTCCTTTCGGCACGCTCCGTCTCAGTGATCAAAGGTGCGGTCGGGGTGGGCGCATCCCTTCTGAACGCCTGGGCCGCCAGGCGGCGATCGTATTCCGCTCGCCGGGTTGGATCTGAAAGGGTCTCGTAGGCCAGGGTCAGATGCCGAAAGAGGTCCACGAGTTGACCATGGAGGGATTCGGGGGCCCGCGCCTTGTAGCGATCGGGATGAAAACGTTTCGCTAATTTGTAATACTTTGCTTTGATCTCTTCCGGGGGTGATTTCCGGGTGACGTTCAGCAGATCATAATAATCGCCGCCGGGAACCATGGCGCCACGTTCTTCGATCTCACGCTTCAAGGACAACCAATCTGTGGCTTCCTCACGGCTGGGCACGGCGATGGGAGAGGGAATCCCGGTGCGACCCGAATCGGGGGAATTCCGCGCCGACTGGCTCGCGACCATGGCATCCAGGCCATAGGCATCAATCAACCCCAGCAAGTAAAGGACGTAGATATGTCGTAACGAGTCCGATTCACCAAAGGGGGAAACCGAGAGGACTTCGTCCACCGACATGGAGGCATCGAAGCGGGAGAGGAGGAACACCTCGTTCCGGGAAAGAAACTCAGACTTGGACTCCAATCCCGCCGACCGCACCGCAATGAAGCGGCCCCCCAGGGACTTCAACTGCTCCCGGATGGCCTCGGGATCGCGCCCGTTGCGGGCCAGTTCGACAAGCACGCTTTCAATCGAAACGCGCACCACCAGAGCCTGTGAGGGTGGCGCTTCCCGCCCCTCAGTAAAGGTGCACTGGGCGCTCCCACCGAGTGCCAGGGTCAGAAGGGCCTTGACGAGGAATGGGCCCGGTTCAGGCCGCCCGGCATCCAACAGGGTTGTGGGAGCGGCTGAAACTGCCCGGAAGTCCCCGTGGAGGCAGTAAAACTGCCACACGTCCTCGTTCGATCGAACCTGCAATACACCATTTCGAGATTCCAGTGCCAGGAGTCTCAGCCAATCCGCAAATTGCTTTTGATTGATGCTGGAGCCCGTACTCATCCGGCCTCCCGGGGATTCAATGCCGCTAATGTGATGTTAACACAGCGGAATACTATTTGGAAATTTAGTGGGGCTTGATTCCCCGCCCAGAGGGATATTTGAACCGGCAATCACCCGAGTGCGGAGGGCTGGATGAAAAAGCAGTCACCGCAGCCTCGGAGGGCTTTCCCGACTTGGCGAGCCCATCGGACTTGGGACCATCAACGATTCGGGGTTGTGGAAAATGGTCGATTGGTAGAAAATTGGCATCAACCGAGCGTAAAGTTAGGATCTCGTGATCTGAAATTCAACTGAGGACCTCATATGGCGACGTTCTGTGTAACCGGTGGCGCCGGGTTTATCGGCTCGAACCTGGTGGAAGCGCTGGTCGCGCGCGGCGATCAAGTCCGCGTGGTGGATAATTTGTCGACCGGACATATCGAGAATCTGGAGCCCGTGGCCGCGAAGATCGAACTCATCAATGCCGACATCTGTGACACCACGCGCATGCGGCAGGTCTTTTCCGGAGTGGATGTGGTGTTTCATGAGGCGGCGATCCCTTCGGTGCAGAAGTCCATCCTGGACCCCCTGCGGTCCAACCAGGCAAACATTACGGGCACGCTCTCGGTGCTGGTCGCCGCGCGCGACGCTAAAGTCCGAAGGGTCATCTATGCCGGTTCCTCATCCGTCTACGGCGATACCCCGACCTTGCCGAAGGCCGAAAGCATGCCTCCCCATCCGATTTCCCCTTACGGCATTATGAAATGGGTGGCCGAGCTGTATGCGAACCAGTTTACGAAACTGTACGGGTTGGAGACCATCACCTTGCGATACTTCAACGTGTTCGGGCCGCGACAGGATCCCAGCTCGGAGTATTCCGGCGTCCTTTCGAAGTTCATCACGGCGATGCTTCGCCACGAACAACCGGTCATTTTCGGAGACGGAGAGCAGTCGCGCGACTTCACCTTTGTGCAAAATGTGATCGACGCCAACCTCCTGGCCGCCAATACTTCTAAAGGGATCGGGGAGGTGATCAATGTCGCGGTGGGATGCCGGTACTCGTTGAACGAGACCCTGAAGATTCTGAATCGAGTCTTCGCAAGCGACATCGTTGCACGCTATGACGCGCCCCGAGGCGGCGATATCAAACATTCGCAGGCGGATATTACAAGGGCACGAGCCCTTCTGGGATACGAGCCCAAGTTCGATTTTGAAGAGGGGCTGCGTCGCACCGTGGAGTGGTACCGTGCCAAAGCGCGCACGATGTCGGTAAAGCCATAGCGCCACAAAGAAGCGCAAGATTCGCAAGGCGGCTCTTGGCCCCCAACTCCGGCCGTTATGGGAAGCATTGGCGGCCCGGTGATTGTGTTCAATGCAGGAATCTGAAATCTGAGATTTGATCCGGGGCGGTGATTTGCTGGTGCTGCTCGATCAATTCGTCTGGCTTCGAAATATTTACGATTTTGAGATTCTGTTCAATGATAAAATTTGGAATTTGGATTTTGGAATTTGGAGTTTCTCTCCAGAGGAGAGTGCATGGTCAAGCGACGCGAGTTTCTTGAAAGACTTCAGAAGGAAGTTTTGCTTTGCGATGGGGCGCTGGGAACCTTCTTGTACTCCCGCGGAGTGGCTTTGAACGAGCGTGATGAGCAAAACCTGACCAATCCGGACCTGATCAAGTGGGTCCACCAGCAATACATCGAGGCTGGAGCGCAGGTTATTGAGACCAACACGTTCACTTCCAACCGTTTAAAACTTCGGGAACTGGGCCTGGAAGATCGCCTGCTTGAGATCAATCAGGCCGCGGTGCGTGTGGCCCTGGAGGCAGCGAAGGATCAGGTTTTTGTGGCCGGATCGGTGGGCCCGCTGGGCGCCCTGGTCAAACCGTACGGCAATCTCTCCATCGATGATCTGGGCCAGGTCTACAAGGAACAGATTCAAATTCTGGCCGAGTCGGGTGTCCATCTTATTCTGATTGAAACGCACCCCTCGCTCCTGGAGGCGCTCGAGGCGGTCCGTGCCGCCCGGGCCGTCTGTGACCTTCCGATCGTCGCGCAAATGACCTTCTGGGAAGACGGGAAATCGAAGTTCGGCGACGACATTCGCGTGTCCCTGGAGGCCCTTGCCGCGGCGGATGCCGATGTGGTGGGAGTGAACTGCACCCTGGGTCCCCAGGAGATGTTTGACCTGGTCAACGAATTTGCCTCACATTCCGAACTGAGGATCGCGGTCCAGCCGAACGCCGGACATCCCCAGATCATTGGCGGCAGGACGGTCTTTCTTTCCTCCCCGGAATATATGGAAGAATATGCCAAGGCCTTTGTCAATTGCGGCGTGAATCTCATCGGGGGTTGTTGCGGAACCACGCCCGAGCACATCCGCGCCATGGCCCGTGCCGTCCACGGTCAGTCCCCCAAACCGCATCGCCGCCGTGCCGTCTCCGTTCACGTTGAAGTGGAAGCCGTGGAGGAACCCTCCACCCAGGTGGTCGGCGAGATTCTTGACGCGCCGCGGTTGCTCGACAAGATCGGCACGAAAATCCTGGCGACGTGCGAGATCAACCCGCCCAAGGGACTCGATTATTCCAAGATGGTTCAGGGGGCGCGACAGCTCAAAGACGCGGGGGTGGACGCTGTCAACATCACCGACAACCCCATGGCCCGGGTGCGCATGAGTTCCGTGGCGATGGCGCACATCCTGCAGCGCGAGGTGGGGATTGAGGCCATCTGGCAGCTGACGTGCCGCGACCGGAACGTGATTGGCATTCAATCCGATTTGCTGGGAGCAGCCGCGCTGGGCATTCGGTCGGTCCTGGCGCTGACGGGCGATCCCATCACGATCGGAGACTATCCCAAGGGAACAGCGGTGTTTGAAGTCAATTCCACGGGACTCGTCCGGATCGTCAAGGGCTTGAACAACGGGTTCGATTTCGCCGGGCAAAACATCGGCACGACCACGCAGTTTCAGATTGGAACCGCGGCTTCACCCTCGGCCAGCGACATCAACAAGGAGATCGCGCGGCTCGAGGAGAAGCTGGAAGCCGGCGCCGATTTTGTGCAGACTCAGCCCGTGTTCGATCCGGCGTTGGCAGAGAAATTCCTGAAACGGGTGGAAGCCCTGAAAGTCCCGGTCCTGCTGGGCCTCATGCCGCTGCGCTCTTCGCGCCACGCGGAGTTTATGCACAATGAAGTCCCGGGGATCTCCATTCCGGATTGGATTCGCGATCGCATGCGAAATGTGCCGGAGGAGCAAGCCATCGAGGAAGGGATCAAGATCTCGGCCCAGATCATTGAAGAAATTAAGGGCATGGCGGCCGGCATTCACTTCTACCCGCCCACGAATCGCTTTGACATCATCGTGCGGCTGATGGGCGTGCTGAACCCCAAGATCGCGCATGCGTGATCGTTGTGGGGCAGACGTCCTCGTCTGCCTGCAATCCTCTCGGGCACGCATCAGGGCGGTGGAAAATATCCCCTCGTATGACCAGCCCGGTTCACCGGGCTTGGATTCACTCCATCGCCCGTTGACGGGCGAGACAATTCACAAGCTCTATTCCTCGTCGCCGGTGCGCTCCAACCTGGTTTGCTGGGCGGGATTGAATCGGCCTGGTTCACCGCGTTTGCCTGCAACCACGATCTGCACCGGCCCGGTTCACCGGGCTTGATTGGGGAGAGCCTCGGCCCGCTCTGTTCACCGCGTTCGCCTACACCGGATTCGCCAGTAACGACGCTTTGCGCCGGCCCGGTTCACCGGGCCTGCGTGCGTACAGCCCGCCGGTTTACCGGCGGGAAAAAAAGCAGACAGCATTCACCTCCAAACAGCTTGATAACGGGGGTCTTTGGGGGTCGGTCAGCACCACAAGCTAACAGATTCTGTCACAGGCGCATGTTGTTCGCAAGGGCGATTAGTGTTTCAGCAGATCTCTGTGTTTACCCAATGGTGTCTCGTGCAAGACCGCTCGGGTCGGATTAGGGATGGTAGGGGCCTGAGCTTGGCCCATTGTTTGTTTGGGTACCGCCAAATTGAACCTCCGCGCCGGCCCGGTTCACCGGGCCTGAATGCGTACAGCCCGCCGGTTTACCGGCGGGAAAAAGAGTCAACGATAATCCCCAGCCCGGTTCACCGGGCTTCCCCAGAATGGATTTATCCCCCGTAACCATTTCCCATCTTTCAACGTCCTTTCCATTGAATTCAGATCATCCATCGAGACCACTCGTTTCATCCAAACGCTATCCATAATCGACACCCTCTGAAGGAGACGCCTCATGATTCGCAAAATCACTCTCGCGGCGATTTGCCTGTGTGCCATGGCTTCGTTCATCCTGGCCAAAGAAGTGAAGCTGGCTCGCCATCCGGACTATCACAACGGAAAAATCGCGTTTAGCTACCTGGGAGACATCTGGGTGGCCGATGAAACGGGCAACAATCCCGTCCGCCTCACCGTCCACAAGGCCCGCGATATCTATCCGCGTTTCTCTCCGGACGGCAAGTGGATCGCCTTTTCCTCCGACCGCTACGGCAACTACGACGTGTTTATCATCCCGTCCGAGGGAGGCGAGACCAAACAACTCACCTTCAACACGGCCGCCGACATCGTGGTCGGATGGACACGCGACAGCCAGCGAGTGATTTTCAATTCGGTCCGGGGCGGCGAAAAAATCGTCTATCCCGGAACTGTCAGCCTGTGGGAAGTTCCCATTGCGGGCGGCCTGGAGACCCGCCTCGACACCGACTGGGGCTACTGGGGCAGTTACTCCCCCGATGGAACCAGGTTCGCCTTCAACCGCCATCCCATGGTCTGGTGGAGAAAACATTACCGCGGCAGCTACTCCGCCGATCTCTGGGTCATGGACACACAGAAGAAAACCTTCAAACGCCTCCTCGACGACACCACTCCCGACAACGAAAAGCCCAATAACTTCTGGCCAATGTACGGCAACAGCGGCGACATCTATTTTGTGTCCGATCGCGACGTGGTGGCAAAGGCCGGATCCAAAGAGGCCCTGAAGAGCGTCAACAACATCTGGAAAGTCTCCGACAACGGCGGCAAACCGGTCCAGATCACCCACCACAAAGACGGCTCCCTGTTCTGGCCTTCGATTTCGAGTGACGGCAAGATCATCGTCTATGAAGACAACTTCGGGATCTGGAAGCTCGAGACCGCCAGCGGCAAGACCTCGGAAATCAAACTGAATCTTAATTCGGACGACAAAGAGAACAACCTCGAAACTCTGACCGTGAACAACGAGGCCGACAGCTTTGATCTCTCTCCGTCCACCAAGCGCGCCGTCATCTCCGCCCATGGCGAGCTGTTTTCGATCGCGACCGATCGCGGTGACGTCACGCGCATTACGGAAAGTTCCTCGCGCGAGACCGGACCGCAATGGTCTCCCGACGGCAAGTGGATCGCCTTCGTGAGTGACAAGTCGGGACGCGATGAGGTATGGATGTGCGCTCCCCGCGCGGCCGAAAAAGATTGGAAGCAGGTGTCCACGAGCGACTCCCAAAAGCTTCAGATCCAGTGGGCGCCGGATTCGAAGTCATTGATCTATACCGCCACCGACCACAAGCTCTACAAGTACACCCTCGAAGCCGCGAAGACCGATGTGCTGGCTACGAGTCCCGTGACGGGGTTTGGAGGCGGGGCCATTGGCAATCCCCAATTCTCTCCCGACGGGAAGTGGATTTCGTTTACAAAGGTTTTGGATACGTTGTTGCCTCACATCGTCGTGATTTCTTCCGAAGGCGGCGCGGAACATCGCCTCACCGACGAGACCACTTACAGTGATGCCAACGCGGTGTGGGCACCCGACGGAAAGAAGATTGTTTATTTGTCGGGGATGGACACCGGCAATATTGGCGGCGCTGGCGAATCGCGCGTTCAGATCTTCAGTGTGGCGCTGACTCCTGAGGAAAAGAACACTTTTGACCGTGGCATCGATGACGAGGAAGCGGCGGCCGCGGCCGAAGCAGCCGCGCGGCCGGCAGGGATGCGGCGGCCCGCCGGCGGCGAGATGGGCGGAGGCGGCCCCGAGGCAGCGCCGCGCAAAGTGGACGTTAAGATCGATTGGGAGGGCATTGCCCGGCGCTCGCATCAGATCACGCGCTTATCCGACAATATCACCAGTGTTGTGGTCTCACCTGACAGTAAGACCTACGCGTTTGTGGTCGTGGGTACTGCGGACGGTCGTCCCAGCCAGTCGATTTACACCATCCAGGAAGATGGGGAGCGGCTGACCAAGATCACGCAGGCAGGCCCTTCCGGTGAGGAAGAAGGCGGAGGAGGTTTTGGAGGATTCGGTGGAATTTCTTCCCTTCAGTTTTCAAAGGACGGCCGGACCCTGTTCTATCGACAGGCCCGTGGCATTTACTCCATTGGAGTAGGTGGAGGCGGAGAATCGGCCGGAGGTGGCGCAGCGGGTGGACCTGCTGCGGCACCCAGCGCCGCCGGGCCCATAGGCGGGCGAGCGGCTCGCCGGTTGAACTTCATCGCGAAGGTGGAAGTCGATCATCGCGCGGAACGTCAGCAGGTGTTTAACGAGAGCTGGCGCGTCATGAAGTTTCGCTTTTACGATCCCCAGATGCACGGGGTCGACTGGAACAAGATGAGGCAGACGTATGAGCCGCTGATCGCTTACACGGCGGACCAGGAAGAAATGCACAACGTCGTCAGCGAGATGATCGGTGAGCTCAACGCCTCGCACACCGGCATCAGCTCCGGTGCCGCAGGGCCGGGCGGTCGCTCAGAAGTCCAAACGCGCTATCCCGGATTCGAGCTGACATCCGATCCGAGCGGGTATTACAAGGTCTCTTTGATTTACAAGAAAGGCCCGGCCGATCACGACTACGTCAAAATCAAGGAAGGGGATTTCATTCTCGCGGTCAACGACCATCCGCTGAAGGCCGGCGACAATTACTTCCAGTATTACAATGCTGCGGCGGGGCGAAAGTTCGAATTCACCGTCAACTCCAAGCCCGCGATGGAGGGGGCCTGGAAAACCAAGGTCGATCCGGTGAACGCGGGGGCCTATGGCACCCTGCAATACGACAAATGGGTGGCCGACCGGCGTGCCATGGTCGACAAATGGTCCCATGGCGAGATCGGCTACCTGCATATCCGCCAGATGAACCAGGAATCGCTTCAAAAATTCGAGCGCGACCTCGCGGAACAGCACTTTAAAAAGGCCATGGTCATCGATCAGCGCTTCAATCCGGGCGGCGGAATCGACCAGGAGTTGCTGGAGATTCTGCAACAGAAGCAATATCAATACACCCGGGTCCGCGATTCCATCCAGATCACGCGGCCCCTGCGCGCCTTTTTCGGCCCCCTGGTGGTCATGCAGAACGAACGCTCCACGTCGGATGCCGAAGTCTTCCCGGACGGCGTCCGCACCCTGAAACTCGGCAAGGTTGTTGGAGTCACCACGTATGGCGCGGTCATTGGAACCGGCTCTTACACCCTGATGGACGGCTCCGCCATCCGCACCCCTGGTTCCGGCCTGTGGAACGTGAACGGAACGAACCTCGAAAACTACGGCGTTCCGCCGGATGTCTATGTCGACAACACCCCGGCCGATTTCCTGGCCAGCCTGGATGCTCAGTTGAAGAGAGCAGTGGAAGTTCTAGAGGAGGAGTTGAAGCAGGGCAAGAAATGAAGTGATGTCACTGGGTTGTTTACAATCCCATCCATGTGCTTGGTTGCTCTATCGCAACCAAGCACTGGTGGAATAGCTAACCGTCGTTAAGAATTGTTCACCATCGGACCAAACTTCATACCATCGGTCTGTGCAGGGTCCGATTAAGAATCATTTTTTAGAAAGATCGTGCAGTACCTTCTTTTCCAATTCATCCGCGACGGTGTAAAGGATTCCAAACCCCAATATTCGTAAGGCCAGGCAGACCCACGCTCGTTCCGTGCCTCGTTATGGATCTCCTCAATTCTATAATCGAGCGGCTCAAGCCCTTGGATTTTAGTAAGTCTGAGCCGGAGGTCAAGATCCATTCCGTCAACGAAAACCGCAGCTTTGGAGCACAGTAGCCGGCAGATGTTGTTAAATGCGATCTTGCACGTATCTGGTTTCAGGTGATAAAGAAAGTTCTGGGCAAAAACGATATCTGAGCCCCTCGCCAGTTTCTCCAAACTTGCGTCGAGTACATTCTTGATTCCAAATCGTACACAACTCGATATATCAGGCTTCACTCGATATAAGGTTTGCTCGATGTGGAAGGTCTCTTCGACAAAAGCAGGATCCACCGTTGGGCCGGATAGGACCTCTTCTCTCGTATAGGTACCCCCTCGTGCCTTTTCCAACATCTGTTCGTCGATGTCGAAGGCTTGGATTGTGAAGTCGAGTTCCGGGCGCCGCCGGAGCAAGGCTGAAGCGATTGAGTAAGGCTCCGCACCGTTAGAGCACCCCCACACTGTGATGCTCAAGCTCTTCCCATTGCGGTTTGCGAGGAGAAAGTCGATGACGGGGCCAACCAGCGCATCGAATTGTGTTGGTACCCTGAGAAACTGGGTGAAAAGGTAATTCCGTCGCTCCTGAAAGCGGAGTGTCATCTCGTAACGGAACCGCCTGTAGGTGTTTGTCCGGAGGATTGTTGGAACACCGGGGATCTTCTTCAGCAGAGATCGTACGGACTCTTCCATGATTGACCCATTTCCACGAAGTCGTTTCAGAGACAGCCTGCGTGGGCACTTGCCTTTTGCCCTGAGCGAAGCAGGACGGGCCTCCTGTGGCAGAGAGCTGTGTAGATGCTTATTTCAAGATGGCTCGTGCGGGCTAACCCTTGCATCTGATCGGGAACCATGCGGCCTCCCTTGATAAAAGTCATCGCCATTCAGGACTTTTATTTGCCAATCCTGTTTTTCCATTGTTTTAACTGTTTGATGACCGTTGGTCCGACCAGATTCCGTACACTTTCTTTGATGAGCGCTTTGGTCCGCACCTTGAAGATATCAGGCGAATCTTCCAGACGGACCTCGAGCAAGGACACCCCTGGCGTCTCCAGGCATCGTCGAAATATCTCCCGTGGGTCTCCCGCCATTCTGAAGTAATGGGCTCCGACGGCCTCGGCAAACATTTTGAAATCTGGATTTCTCAGTTCAGTCGCAAAACTGTGCCCATAGCTGCTGATTTGACTTAATCGGATTAACCCCAATTTGCCGTCATTGAACACGATCACCATCAGCCGGATCTTCTCGCGAACAGCTGTGAGCAGTTCCAGGCCCGAAATCGCAAAGGCGCCATCACCCATCACTACAGCCACCGTTCTCTCCGGGGTAGCGAGTTTCCCTCCAATGGCGGCAGGCAGTCCAAAACCCATGGATTGAAAATCACTCGGGGTGATAAAGCCTCGAGGCCCCATCACCGTGTAGTATTTACGAGCCAACATTTGATGTAATCCTGAATCCGTTACGAGGCAGGCGTCGGGGGGCATTACCTCCCTAAGGGCAAGGAACAATCCCAAGGCCCCGGAGGGATCTATTCCCTCAATCTTGGGTTCCGGACTATCTGAAAGGTGTTCACGCCGGATTTGTTCCCGCCATTGTTTCAACTCCAGATCGGTCCACCCTGGAGCTCTCAATTTAATCTGGCTGCTGCGTCGGAGGACCGAATCCAGAAACGCCTGCACATCGCTCACAATTGACAAATGCGCTGGATAATTGGCCCCCAAAACTGAGGCTGAACTGTCGACGTGTACCAGCTTTTCTTTGGGCAATCGAAGACGGAAACCATGACTTCCATTGTGAGAAAACTTGCATCCAAGAGCGATGACAAGGTCGCACGATTCGATGAATCTGTTCAGAACCTCCACATCTCCGGTTGCCGAATCGAAAAGAAATGAGAGAAAGTGATTCTCTGGTACGACCCCGCGTCCCGAAGTAGTCGTTAAAACCGGGGCAACTAATAGCTCTGCGAGCGTCCGAAGCTGCCCTGATGCCCCACTGGACCCTGCTCCGGCATACAGGACTACACGCTTGGATGTTTGCAGCATTTGAACTGAATGTTCAATGAGTTCAGGGTCAGGCTGAGGGTCTTGACGCGTCGGGAAGGAAGGGAATTCGGAAAGATCAGGCGCGGCTTGGGAGAGTATGGAATTCGCCACCTCAACCAGAACAGGGCCAGGTTCTCCTTGGCCCGCTTCGAAGTAGGCCTCGATCAGGATTGGGCAGAGATCAGAGACGTTGTCAACAGAATAGGTCTTCTTGACAATTGGTTTTGCAATGGACCTTTGGTCGATGGCCTGCAATTGGAATCGATTGCCAGGCGAGTTCGCTGGCTCCCCCACGATGCACAGCAGCGCCGCAGAATCAAGAAAGGCTTCGGCTAAACCAGTAAGCGCATACGTAAAACCAGGGCCGGGGATGGTCACAACCACTCCGGTTTTCCCCGAGCCTCGAAAGTAGCCGTTCGCCATGAAAGAGGCGGCGAGTTCGTTCGTTGTGAGAATCGTTCGAATAGGGGACTTTCGAAGGGCCTCATACAGCGCAAAATTTTGGGAACCCGGGAGTCCGAATACACATCGCACACCCAGGCGTTCGAGAGTTGACGCGAGTAGATTACTCCCGAGGGTGTTTGAGTTGGTCATGGCTTGGTCGCGCTCAGATATATCCGCGCGAGTTTCCGGAATCCTCTCGGCCCGAGATCAAGGAGGTCACGGGTCTTCCTGTAAGCACGAAACGAGAGTGTATCCGGTCTGACCAACGCGAGGCAAGTTTGCAGGTCTCCCCCCAATTGACTCTTAAAATGGGTTACAGGGTTCAGCGCCGCATCGGTGAGATCATTGGCGGAGTAGCCCATTTTCGAAAGCGTTTCGAACACCTTCCACCGTAAGAAAGCATTCGCGCCCAGGTTCAAAAATTCCTTATCTGCCGCCGCGCTGACGGTATGGGCGCATTCAAAAGGGCCCAAGAGGACCAGTTGAGAGGCAATGGGACGTCCATTAGGCAACCTCGCCTGGTAGATTCGGCAGAGTTGCTGGGACCTTAAACTCTCAAAATAACGTCGAAAAAGATCACGTGGAAGATACAGAGCTGCTCCCTTTCGTTCCACTGTATCTTCGTGCATCTTATAGAAACTATCAAAGTCATCATCCTCTGTAAATTGAATACCCTCTTGGGAACAGCGGTTGATGAGGCGGCGAAGATTCTGCTCCACTCGGTTCCAGAGAAGGCCCAGATCGGCCAATGGAATGACATAAGTGTAGGTTGGCAATGCGGTCCATGCACGCGACTGAAACAGCCGGGCATCGGTGAGGGAATTGTGATTTTTCAGAATGACTCTGGCATACCCGGACCGGCTTACTGTTTGTTCGATTGCATCCAGGATTTCAAGGTAACGCGAAGTCCGCATCGATGGATACTTGGTTTCAAAGTGCCGGAGGAGGATGCCGTTGTAATAAAGGAGAAGGCGGGGCGAGACGTACCAACCCCCGGGAGACTTGACCTCATAGAGTCCCACGCCACCCACCAGCTCGTCGCCCCGACGTACAGCTAAAATCCTGAAGGTTGCGTTGGTAACCGCACACAGGGAGCTCAGATATTGGGGAGTACTGTAAATGCTGCCTTGGGGAGATTTGGAGACGAACTGGCCCCATTCATCGTACTCGGCTTCAGTAAGATAGGTTGTGCAGTACCGGGGATTCACTAATGAACGCCTTCCAAGTCCATTTATCTTCTTCAGGCCTTCCCAGTCCTCATGTCGAAAATGCGATGTCACCAGAAGGAGATTCTGGAGAAGAAGTCCCATAGCGCGGGCAGGGGATCATCCCAACAAAACTCCGGTTGTTTCGCCCCCCACCAGGATTTGAGCCAGGAACCGATTGTCAACTGATGTTCGCGATAAAGATGCAAGAAACTATGCAGATCATAGTAGGGATGGAGACATCGACTACCGACGTCATAATCTTCGATCGGCTGAACCCGCATGCCTAAGGCATCTTCGTAGGCCAGGCGGCACACATTGACGCCTGAAGTGGTCGCGAATTCAATGAACCACCATGGGCGTGCATTCACCTCGAGGACTTTAAAAAGACCGTCCCGCCGGTCATACTTGAGCTCAGTACTAAAGATGCCGCGAAAACGAATGCTCGACAGGAGACGATCCACTGTGGCAACAGCTTCAGAGATTTCTTTTAAAGGAACGCTGATCATGTAAGTACTATTTCCAAAATCAGGAGGGTACATTCTAAGGCGTTGGCGGGCAAAGCGCGCGCACACCCGGCCAAAGCGATCGACGAAGCCGTCAATGAAATAATGATGCGTCGCCGGACCTGGTATGTATTCTTGAAGCATGGCTGCAAACCCGGCCTTCTGAATTTCCCGCAGGCGGGATAGGGCCTCAATGCGCGAATGGGTCCGAAAGGCCTTCACTTTAAAATGCTCGAAGAATTCTTGTGATCTGGCGGGCTTCAGAAAAGCGCCTTCAAAGAGTTCATCAGATAAAGCTTCCAGATCTCTTTCCGCCTCCAGCAAAATTGTCCGGGGGTGTGGAAGCCCGTTTTGGCGAATAACTTTCGCAAATCGGGACTTATCCGATAGCATCTCAATGTTTTCAAGCGATGTCAGGCTGGACGGAAAGTGAACGGCCATCTCCGGATTGAGACCTGCAACAGCTCGTGTCCAGGAATCAGAGCACGGGAAGACCACCATCTTCTCAAAGGGGAGCCCTTTAAGGAAGGCGGTCAACTGCTTCGGGCTTGAAAAATCATCAAGCGAAGCTGAAATTTGGCGCAACCAGCGAGAATGCGAAGCAATATCCCCCCCATGACAGGGATAGAATACGGGGATATTCTCCCGGCCGAGGCTGCGGGCAACCCCCAGTGCCGTAATGCCGGATCCCAAAACCAGTGCAGGGATTATCTTGGAATTCGTACCGTTCAATTGGGATGCCATTCGAATAATCAGACTAGGAAATCACTCCCCAATGCCTCCTCTGAAATATATCTTAGACGAATAGACACAGATGTAAAGCAGGGAAATTGGGTTCGACCTTTCCTGTTTGCCTGGTCGCCGCACAAAAGGTGCAATCCCCGACCTTCATCTTGCTCATTGTGAAGTAATTCTTCGGATTATTTCCTTCTTGCTCAAAATCTTTCCGTTCCCCATGGGACGGACTGCCCGAATGAAGTGAAATCGGACACACGACCCTATGAACCATGCTGCCGCCTCGTTGGCCAATAAGAACCTCCAAGATACTCACAGATGCAACTGAACTCGTCGAGGATGCCGCTCCGCTGCGGCCGCAACCCTTTACCGCTCGTAGATGGTTTTCAAGTACTCCCATTTCGACTGTTGGCTCCTGATGTAACCCTCATCGCCCTGGGTTGCATCTTATTTTGCGCGACCAGATCCCCTAAAGTTACATTTTGGTTTGCGCGATTCGGTAGATTGAAGCCTCCCAATTGAATGTGGTATTATTCCGCGCGCAAATACCAAGTACCTTGCGTGTCCGGTCGCAGAGTGAAATCATGTTTGAAACGACTCCCCCGCGTGATTCGATCGAGCCCTCCCCGGGCTATCGCGCCAGGACATCGTGCGGCGCTACACCCCGCCTATGCGCCCCGCTATCCTCACCGATGCGACTACGCGATGGCCTGCTCTCCGACGATGGACGCCCGAGTTCTTTCGGGAGCGCTACGGCTCGATCCCAGTCGACATCGACGGCAAGACATGGAGGCTCGGGGAGTACATCGACGCGCATCGCACGCGAAACGGGTCGAACAGGTCATCGATCCGGGACATCGAACAGCCCAACCTCAAGCGCTTCCCGCTCTTTGCAAAGGCAACCCCAACTGTATTCGACCTCCGCCCTGGAGAAACTCTCTTTGTCCCTTCGGGATGGTGGCACACGGTGAAACTCCTTAGCCCGTCCATTACGATCTCGGTCAACGCAGCAAATCGTCTGAACTGGAGGGCCTTCGTCCGCGATTTCGTGGAGTCGAAGCGCACCCATCGGTCCGCCGCTCTTTGTGCCGCGCTTTACGCCTACCTCACCGTGTTCTGGTGGGGCGAATCGCTCCTCGGAACGATGACCGGCTGGACACGGTTTCTGTGACCTTGTTCGAATTGAGGATGCTGTTGTGACCTGCCACTCCACCGGACACTATCTAATGTTGCTTCTGGTTGTGCGAATCGACTGGGAACTGAATGCTCACACCCGAAGAAATCCTCATATATAGGTTCTATGCCGGAATGATCAGTCTCCTCGAGGCTGGAGGCACCTGACCCGAGATTGTGTAGCATTGAGCCAATGTGCATCCATGCATAGTTAGGCAAGGACAGACAACTCTTCGACAAGGTGGTGAGGATTGGGGACTACAGGGGAAAGTGGAACATCACCGGAGCCGCTGCTGGTTTCGGTCGTCATTCCGACTTACAACCGAGCTGATCTCCTGCCCCGGGCGGTTACCTCGGCCCTGGCTCAGTGCATCAGGGGGGATGAAGTCATTGTGGTAGACGATGGCTCGACCGACAACACGGAAGCGGCACTCGCCCCCTTTCGGGATCGAATCAATTACGTGCGTATCCCCAATGGAGGGGTAAGCCGAGCTCGGAATGAGGGGATGCGGTTGGCGCGGAACCCACTGATTGCATTCCTTGACTCGGACGACGAATGGATGCCAGGAAAATTGCAGTTGCAGCGTGCTCTGCTTCAGGCACGGCCGGATATTCAATTCTGTTTCAGCGATACTACATGTCAATTCGATTCGGGGGAAGTGCTCCACCACTTTCTTGCCAGCCATTATAAAACATCTCGATTTGGAGAGTGTCTTATTGGACCGGGTGTGCCGTTTTCTTCAATCGCCCCCCTGCCACAAGGAATAGACGACTTTCTGGTGCATATCGGGGACTTGTATACGACTTTGATGGACTATGTTTGTGTCACTTCGCAAACGGTTGTCGCACGTCGGGAAGCGGTCGGGGAAAGGCTCCGCTATCCCGAGGACCTCTCCTGGCGTGAAGACTGGGAGTGTTTTGGCCGACTGGCGCGATCAGGGCCTGTTGCCTATATTGATTTCGATACCTCCCTGGTGTATCGCCACGGGGGGAAACGACTTACATTCGACGCGAATATGCTGACGTGGGCCCGGAATGACGTAACGATACTAAGTCGTGTCTGGGGATCTGATCCGGAATTTCTCAGCAAACATGGAGAGCGTTTTGAGAAAAAGCTCAGACAGAGACAACTTCATCTGATCCGGGTACTGCTTCGCTTCGGACGCACGAGGGAGGCTCGAAGAGAATTGAAGCACATCCAAGGCAGCCCTCTCCTCTATCGTATGCTAGCGCATCTTCCTGGTCCGCTGACTCGCCAGCTTTTGGCTATTCGTCATGCCATTCTCTCCCCGAATGGTCAAGAGGATTAGGCCGACTTTCCATCGTGTTTTTCCTAGCACTTGAAATCCGGGCTAGAACTGGGAAGAGGAACCGTCCAACGCGAATTCTGCTCCGGGCTTGAGGCGAAAGGACCAGTCTTTTCCGGCGGCCGTTTCTTTTGGTTTTCAAATTCGAGGCATCAGGCTTCTCATGAGTCAGGAACCCGGGATTCGCGCCCTGGAGCACCGCCATTCAGCGTGAATTACCCCGGACCTCGCCACCTTCTGGTCAGGGCATCTTGAAGCCCTTGCCCTCCGGTGCCTCAGGGGCATTCTGTGCGATCCATTTATCCTCAAGATCAAATGCAGGAGAACATTGGAGAGTATGAGCATGATCAAGCACCTGGTCGAGTTCTACATTCTGTCCCCTGAAGGCCTCGTGGCCTTCATTTTTGGTGTCGCAGGGGTGGTGTTCCTGCTGAGACGGAAGTCAAAGGCAGGTCCACGACTGTTGTTTGCAGGGGCATGCATCTACATTGTCGTCCTGTACACTCCTCTAGCGGATTTTGTGACAGAGGCCTTGGAGCGTCCCTTTCCTCCCTTATTGAACGCCGCCTCCACTCTGGACGTCGAGCTGATTGTGGTTTTGGGGGGGGCGGGCTGGTACGACTCGATTATGCCGGTCCGGGAATGTCTTGAGGCCGAGACAACTTATAGGGTTTTGGAAGGAGTGCGACTCTACCAGCAGCGACCCCAGTTGAAATTGGTTTTCTCGGGCGGGACACCGGCAGGTCCGCGCCATTTATCCATTGCAAAGTTGATGGCAACCTATGCAATGTCGCTGGGGGTGCCAGAATCCAATATTCTGATCGAAGAGAACTCTAAAGATACTCACGAGAGCCTGGTTGAAATCAGAAAAACCGTGCATGACGGGAAGTTCATTATGGTAACGTCAGCCTACCATCTCTGGCGCGCCATGGCTGTGGCACGCAAGTTGGGCATGAATCCCATCGCTGCCCCCGCATGGATCCAGGGACCGCCCGATATGTATCGGACCACGTTCGCGCAGCTTGTTTGGAGTTGGGATACCGCGAGACATATGGGCACCCCGCGGCTGGCCCGGTTCGAACAGTTGAGGCGAGCGCTAGTGGAGTATGCAGGCTATTCCTGGTATTGGGTGCGGGGGTGGGTTTAAACAGGAGCTTTCACATCTTCCAAGTTCTGGGGCGTTTCTTTCGGGGTTACTGTACTTTGAGACCACTCACAGATGGCATTGATGATGGAATCCTGTTGAGACAGGGGTGTGAAAGTATGATCCGCTTCTTCGAATTCGAGAATCTGGATCTTATTGAAGGATTTCAATTCTCGAGTCATATTTTTTACGTGAGTGCGGTAGTTATAGTAGGAGGCGCTTCCCTTTGCATAAATAAAGCACAGACAGACCCCGCGATGCACCAGATCCCGAATGTTTGACGCAACCTTCTCCACCGGTGGCAAGACCCAGATCCGATCCGCTTCAGCGGGCGGTGGTTCAGCCCCTTTCCTTAAGATTCCAATGAGGAATCTAAATGACCGGGAAATCTTGATATTCCCTTTGAGGAGGTTTAGCCAGGTCCTGTATTTCAAACCATGCCTGAGATAATAATGGAGATAGTAGCTGGTCGTTATGTAGGTGTAAATCTCAATTGGGACCGCCCCGACAACCCGGGGATCTGAAGAGGCGATGCGCAGGGAATGATTCGCCCCTGAGCAGATCCCCGTCAGTACGAATTTATTGATTCCTCGTTTTAAACTCAGCAGGTCCATGGCTTCCTGAGCTTCATGGACCGTGCTTACCTCATAAGGGGATTGATCCTTGGTAGGCTCACTGTCCCCGACCCCGGAGAAATCAAATCGCAAAACCGTGAAGCCGGTTTTCGCTAGGCTCCGCGCCAGCTTGGTGTAAAGACGAGCAGGGCCCACTCGATGGAGGAAGCCGGAATTGAGGATTAGGAATGCGACCGGGATGGGCGGAACTTTGCTTGGACTCGGGTCGGTGATGATCCCGACCAAGTTATTGTACTTTCCAAAGAGAACGGCGCTCTCTTTCATTAATGATTCCTGGTTAACCATAGGATAATGGATTCGAGCAATTCGTTCGGTACCACGACACGGTCGGATTCCTGGCTCTCAAGCCATAAGCGTGGGGTGACCAGATCAGAGTAATCGGGGAACGATCCCAGTTCCTTGAGTGTTTTGAAAAGAGATTGATCGCCTACTTCCCCGGACTTTCTGATAATGAGAAGACGTTTGCCGGTGCCCTTTTCTAACGATAGCAGGTTGATGGATTCAATTCCGAGCCGCATTTGACTGGTCAGGGCGAAACCAATAATCTCAACCGTCCCATCATCCTGCTTGGCGATCGTGGCTTCTGAAAATTCGCCTTTCTCCATCCAGCCCTCTTGCTCGTTCACTAGTTCCTCAATGTACTTCTTGCCCTTGACGACCGGCTCCCAGAGCACCAGGCTTTCCACATCGTTTCGTTCTACTGCCACGAGCAAACCCAGGGTGGCTCCCAATCGCAAGCCAACCAGGGAAACCCGCGACACGCCGGCCCTGTTCTTCAGTTCATCGATCGCGGCTGAGATGTCTTTCTTCCACTGGTCGACGTCTCCCTCGTTGCCTTCACCAGCCGAATCACCGCAGCCATAGTAGTCAAACCGGAGAACATGAAAGCCGACCCGGGACAGTCGGACGGCCACCTGTCGAAATGCCCGGTGGGCATAGATGGCCTCACTCCCGAAGGGATTGCAGAGGACAACCCCGGTATCGCGATCCGCACGCGTCAGAGGAGGATGATAGATGCCGAAGAGCAACTTCTCTTGTGTTCCAAAGTAAAATGGCTGCATCAGTGGACACGTCCTGCCTTAACCAAACTCGGCGCTGGGAAAGCAAAGGGGGAGGAAAATCTCTTCAGACAATCGATTAACAGGCAGGGAAGCATGCCCCACTCATATCGCCCCCTGCGTCTCGCTGAGAATGAAGAGAATCCCCAGAGCCTCGACTTCTCCAATAGTATTTGCTGGCGACCGCATTCCAGTCCCCAGACTGGAAGCATTCCGGCGTGTGAAAACGCAGCCTTCGCGGTCGTCAAAAATAATTCCTCCTACGCGTTTTGTCAATATGAACAGGTGAATCGGTTCTCTCCGCTCAGTCGGTTCGTGAGAGGACCCCTTTAAGTGCACCCAGCAGCTTCTGGGTTATACCGGTCGCTGCAGCTTTCGGCGTGGGCTGCTTCATAGCTCCACAACTGATGGCGATCTGTTCCAGGGTTTCAAAGATCAGTTGCCGCGGATGGATGCGCATCCCAGTCCGCTTTTCCACCTCGTAAACCACGCGCATGGAGAGCAGGGAGTGTCCGCCCAGATCGAAGAAATTATCATGGATTCCAATATGCTCGCGCCCAAGAACCTCCGTCCAAATATCCGCAAGTACCTCCTCCAGGGGCGAACGAGGGGCAAGAAAATACTCGCTGCTGTCCATTTGCACACCCTCGGGTGCCGGCATAGCGCCGCGATTCACTTTTCCGTTGGAAGTCAGCGGGAGAACTTCAAGCCGGACAAAGCTGGATGGCACCATGTAGTCGGGGAGTTTGACTTTCAAGAAATTACGCAACTCGGCGAAGCTTGGCTTCTCCGGCCGTCTGCCTACCACGTACGCGACCAGGCGTTTCTCTGCCGGTCTGTCCTCCCGTACCACCACCACCGCCTCGGTAACTTCCTCGTGTTGCCGCAACACGGCCTCGATCTCACCTAACTCGATTCGGAAGCCGCGCAGCTTCACCTGGTAGTCCAGCCGGCCGAGGAACTCCAGGTCACCGTTGGGCCGGTAACGCGCCCGGTCCCCCGTGCGGTAGAGGCGGGCCTGCGGGTCCGCGCTGAAGGGGTGGGGAATGAACTTCTCCGCGGTCAATTCCGGGTGGTTGAGATAGCCGCGAGCCAGCCCCGCACCTCCGATGTAAAGTTCTCCCGGAGCGCCCAAGGGCACGGGCTGGCGCTGCTCGTCCAGGATGTAAATCTCGGTGTTGGCGACGGGCCGGCCGATGGTGTAAGGTCCCTCCGGGTGACGTAAGGCAAAGGTCGAGTAGGTGGTGGTCTCCGAGGGTCCATAAAGGTCGTACACCTTCCGGACATGAGGCAGTTGGTGGATTTTGTTAACTAACTCTACGGTCAGCGGCTCGCCTGCCAGGTTAATGGTGCCCACCGAGGGCGGCACTGCCTCGAGCCGCAGCAGTTCGGCCATGGCCGAGGGTACTGTGTTAATGAGGGTCACCCGGCGGGTTGCAGGCAGAGTCGGCAACTGCAGGGCATTGGCCACCAGGATGACCGTGCCGCCGCAACTGAGCGGGACGAACAGCTCGAACACCGACAGGTCGAAACAAATCGAAGTGGAGAACAACACACCGGCCAGCTCTTCCGGCGTGAACACCTGCTGCGCCCATTGTACCAGCGACACGGGGCTGTGATGCTCGATGGCCACCCCCTTCGGTTTGCCGGTGGAGCCGGAAGTGTAGATGACATAGGCCAGTTGGTTGGGTCCGGCCGTTGGGGTTGGGTCCGTCGTCTCTGCCTTGGAGACGGCAGGCCAATTCTCGTCCAGACAAACGAGTCGGCAATCAGGCAGGTGAGCTTCTAAATCAGCGCGTATTGAGGACTGGGTCAGCAGCAGGGGAACACGGGCATCCTCCAGAACAAAGTGTAGCCGCTCTTTGGGGTAGGCCGGATCCAGCGGGACATAGGCCCCTCCGGCTTTTAGAATGCCCAGCAAGCCGACCACCATCTCCACCGAACGCTCCAGGCAGAGTCCCACGAGTGTTTCTTGACCAACCCCCAGGGTGCGAAGGTGATGAGCGACCTGGTTGGCGCGCCGGTTGAGTTCGCCGTAGGTGAGTTCTTGTTGGCCCCATACCAGGGCCACCGCTTCGGGTGTGCGCGCCACCTGGGCTTCGAAGAGTTGATGCAGGCTTTGGTCATGCGGATAATCGGCCGCGGTGTTGTTCCATTCGACCAGCAGTTGCCTCCGTTCGGACTCCGTCAACAGGAGCAAGGTGGCAACGGACTGCTCGGGATCGGCTACGGCTGCTTCCAGCAACGTTTGGAAATGCGACATCATGCCTTGGATTGTTGAGGCTTCGAATAAATCGGTGTTGTACTCCACGGTGGTGTACAACCCCTCCTCTCCTTCATAAAGGAAAAGCGTTAGATCAAACATCGAGGTCCCTCGCTCGATCCGCAGGGGGCGAAGGGTCAGGCCTGTCAGCTCCAGCGGAGCGGTAGGGGCATTCTGGAGGACAAAGAGGACTTGGAAAAGGGGACTGCGGCTGAGATCGCGCTCCGGCCGCAGCTCCTCGACAAGCTTTTCAAAGGGGAGATCCTGATGGGAATAAGCCCCCAAGGTAACGTCACGCACCCGCCCCAGCAACTGTCGGAATGTGGGGTTGCCGGACAGGTCTGTGCGCAACACTAGGGTGTTGACAAAGAAGCCGATCAACCCCTCCAGCTCCACCCGTGTCCGGTTGGCGATCGGAGAGCCTACCACGATGTCCTGCTGTCCGCAGTAGCGCGCCAGCAGCACCTTGAACGCCGCCAGCAGCGTCATGAACAAAGTCACCCCCTCGCGCCGGCTGAGCGAATGCAGGGTCTCGAGCAGGGCCTTGGGAAGATTGGACGTGAGGGTGTTCCCCGCATAGGTTTGTACGGCGGGCCGTGGCCGGTCCGTGGGCAGCTCCAGAACCGCGGGAGCATCGGCCAACTGCCGCTTCCAGTAAGCCATCTGCTCTTCCAACACCTCCCCTTGCAGCCACTGTCTCTGCCATACGGCAAAGTCTGCATATTGGATCGGGAGCTCGGAGAGCGGGGACGGTTTTCCGCTTGAAAAATGTTCATAGAGAGGCGCCATCTCCTTCTGCAAAACACCAAAGGACCAGCCATCAAAAATGATATGGTGGGAGGTGAACACCAAGACATGATCTTTATCGCCACATTGGAACAGAGCGGCCCGCCAGAGCGGCCCTCGATCCAACACGAATAGGTGCTGTGCCTCTTCACGAATGAAGCGCTGGAGTTCGTTCTCCCTTTCGGCCTCCGGGAGTTGCCGCAAATCAGTCGCCGGCAGTAAGAACGGAAGTGAGGGGACGATATATTGTATAGGTTGTCCCTCCACTAAGGGGAAGCTGGTGCGGAGGATTTCGTGACGCCTCACTATCTCCTGAATCGCCTGCTCGAGGACTGCTCGGTTGAGAGAACCGTCCAAGCGCACGGCTGAAGATATGTTGTATCCGGTTGTGCCTTCTTGCAGCTGATGCAGAAACCACAAGCGTTGTTGCCCATAGGAAAGCGGGAGGTGGCTGTCTCGGGACACGGGGCAAAGCGGAGGCATCTGCCGGCGCGATGTGGCGCTTTGCATTGCAGTGATGCCATCAGCCAGCCCGGCCACGGTCGGGTGTTCAAACATCCGGCGAAGCGACAGATCGACGTGCAATGCTTCGCGAATGCGCGAGGTGACGCGCGTGGCCAGAAGGGAATGTCCCCCGAGGTCAAAGAAGTTATCGTTGATACCGACCTGGTTGCGGCCTAGGACCTCACTCCAGATTCCCACCAGCACTTCCTCGACCGGTGTGCGCGGGGCGATGTAGCGATCGCTGCTTTCCATCTGCTCGCCCTCCGGTGCAGGCAGGGCCCGGCGATCCACCTTGGCGTTGGGAGTGAGGGGGAATGCCTCCAGCCGCACGAAGCTGGAGGGGATCATGTAGTCGGGGAGTTTGGACCTGAGATAATTGCGCAACTCGCCGAAGTCCGCCTCCCGCTCCCCGTGGCCGACCACATAAGCCACCAGGCGCTTGTCGCCGGGCTGATCCTCGCGGACCACCACCGCCGCCTCGGCCACTGCGTCGTGCTGCCGCAGCACCGCCTCAATCTCCCCCAACTCAATGCGAAAACCGCGCAGCTTGACTTGAAAGTCCAACCGCCCAAGATGCTCAATGCGGCCGTCCGGCCAGTAGCGCGCGAGATCGCCCGTTCTGTACAGGCGAGCCCCCGGCTCGCTGCTGAAGGGATGGGGGATGAACTTTTCGGCCGTCAACTCGGAACGGTTCAGATAACCGCGCGCCAGTCCTGCCCCCCCAATGCAGAGCTCACCCGGTACCCCCACTGGCACCGGCTGCTGCTGCTCGTCGAGGATGTAGATCTCGGTGTTGGCAATGGGCCGGCCAATGGAGATCTTCTGCTCGGTTGCGGTGACTTCAGTCAGCGTCGACCAGATGGTGGTCTCCGTGGGGCCATACAGATTCCACAACTGACCACAGCGGGAAAGCAGTTTCTGCGCCAGGTCCAGCGGCAGGGCCTCTCCACCACAGAGCACCTTCAGATGGGGTCGGCCCACCCATCCTGCGGCCAACAACAGTTGCCAGGTGGCCGGGGTGGCTTGCATGAGGGTGGCCGCAGAGCGTTCAATGGCATCTGTGAGGGCGTGACCATCACTGGCCATCTCGCGGCTGGCGATCACCACACGAGCGCCCACCGCCAAAGGCAGATAAAGTTCCAGCCCCGCGATGTCAAACGACAGCGTCGTTACCGCCACCAGCACGTCACTGGCATCGATCCCCGGTTTAGACTTCATCGAACTTAAGAAGTTCACAACGGCGCGATGCGGAATCTGCACCCCCTTGGGCTTTCCCGTGGAACCGGAGGTGTAGATCACATAGGCCAGGTGTTCGGAGTTGCCAACAGGGGTGGGGTTGTCGCTGCTCTCGTGGGCAATCCTCGGCCAGTCCGTGTCCAGGCACAGAACCCGGGACTGGTGGGCAGGAAGCTCCGGCCGCAGGCGTTGTTGCGTGACCAGAAGAGGCACAGCAGAGTCGGCGAGCATGAAGGCCACGCGCTCTCGGGGAAAATCCGGGTCCAGCGGCACGTAGGCACCCCCTGCTTTAAGGATTCCCAGCAGGCCCACCACCATCTCCACCGATCGCTCCACGCAGATGCCCACCAGCGTCTCCGGGCCCACGCCGAGCGCGCGCAGGTGATGGGCGAGCTGGTTGGCCCGACGGTTGAGTTCCCCGTAAGTGAGTTGCTGCTGATCGGCTACAAGCGCCATAGCGCCGGGGGTGCGGGCCACCTGGGCTTCAAACGACTGGTGCAGAAGCTCATCCCGCGGATAGTCGGTCGCGGTGTCGTTCCATTCGACCAGCAGTCGATGACGCTCCGCTTCAGGCAGCAGGGACAACGCATCGATAGGTTGCTCTGGAGCGGCCGCTACGGCTTCCAGCAGGATTCGGAAATGTGACGCCATCCGCTCGATCGTGGCGGCCTCGAACAGATCCGTGTTGTATTCCAGAGTGCCCTGCAACCCCTCCCCTGCTTCATACAAATAGAGGCTTAGATCGAATAGGGAGGTTTCTCGATCGATGGGCAGCGGGCGAAGTGTCAGCCCCGCCAGCTCCAGCGGAGCCATGGGGGCATTCTGGAGGACGAAGAGGACCTGGAAAATGGGACTGCGGCTAAGATCGCGCTCCGGCCGTAACTCCTCGACGAGCTTTTCGAAAGGAAGATCCTGGTGGGCATAGGCCCCCAAGGTAACTTCTCGCACCCGCCCCAGCAACTGCCGGAACGTGGGGTTGCCGGACAGGTCAGTGCGCAACACCAGGGTGTTGACAAAGAAGCCGATCAACCCCTCCAACTCCACCCGTGTTCGATTGGCGATCGGGGAGCCTACTACTATGTCCTGCTGCCCGCTGTAGCGCGACAGCAGCACCTTGAACGCCGCCAGCAGCGTCATGAACAAGGTCACTCCCTGCTGGCGGCTCAGTGCCCGCAAACTCTCCAGCAGGGTCTTGGGAAGAGTGAAAGACATAGTATGCCCGGCAAAGCTTTGAGTTGCTGGCCGGGGTCGGTCCGTGGGCAGCTCCAGAACCGCGGGAGCATCAGTCAACAGCCGTTTCCAGTAAGCAATCTCTTCATCCAACACCTCCCCTTGCAGCCACTGCCATTGCCATACGGCGAAGTCTGCATATTGGATCGAGAGCTCCGCAAGAGGTGACTCCTGGTGATGGGTAAAGGCGTCGTAGAGGACTGCGACCTCCCGGGAGAGCACACCCGCGGACCAGCCATCGGAGATGATGTGGTGCTTGTTAAAGAGGAGTACGTGGGAATCTGCCCCCAATCTAACCAGGTGGAACCGGAACAGCGGGCCTTGAGCCAGGTCAAACGGACGATGGATTTCCTCGCGAATTATTTCCTGAAGACGAAGCTCCTTCTCAGACGGGGACAGTCCTGAAAGGTCCACCCGAGGCAGCGCAAAAGAATACGCCGGTAAAATGCGTTGTACGGGCTGTCCTTCCACTGATGGGAAAGCCGTCCGCAGGATCTCGTGCCGCCGCAAGATCTCGTTGATGGCCTTCTCCATTGCGGTCAGATCGAGTGAACCATCGAGGCAGACACCACCCATCATGTTGTAACCGGTTGTCTCAGGCTCCAGTTGGTCGAGGAACCACAGGCGTTGTTGCCCGAACGACAGCGGGAGAGCAACATCCCGTGGAACAGGACGAAGCACGGGTGAGTCATCTCGCGTCCCGACACCGCGGGCAGATGTAATGCACTCCGCAAGCTCTGCCACGGTGGGCATCTCAAACAAGCGGGCCAGAGGCAGGTTGCAGGAAAAAGCTTCCCGGATCCGAGCCATCGTGCGAGTCGCCAGCAGGGAATGCCCACCCAGTTCGAAGAAGTTGTCGTGGATCCCTACTTGTTCCACCTCAAGCACTTTAGCCCAGATTCCGGCCAGCACTTCTTCAGTGGGATTACGTGGAGGCACAAACACTGCTTCACGTTGAGGCATTCCATCGTCGATCGCCGCCAGGGCGCGGCGATCAATCTTGCCATTGGGTGTCAGGGGCATTTCACTCAGTGGCACAAACCGGGCGGGGATCATGTAATCGGGCAGCTTCCTTATCAAGTACTCGCGAAGCTCGCTGATAGAAGGCAAATTTGCTTTTTCAGGCAGAAGGCAGGCCACCAGCCGTTTTTGACCCGGGCCATCCTCGCGGGCGATGACGGCAGCTTCCCTCAGACCCGGATGTTTCTTCAGTACCGTCTCAATTTCTCCCAACTCGATCCGGAAGCCTCGTATCTTGACCTGTAAATCAGCCCGGCCCAGCGGCTCAACGCTTCCATCGGGGAGATAACGCCCCAGATCCCCTGTGCGATAAAGGCGATCGCCCGGTTCTGACCCGAAATGATTCAGGCTAAATCGATCCAGGGTGAGGGCCTCATCACTGAGATATCCCCGGGCGAGGTGAGGGCTGCGAAAGCAGATTTCTCCCGATTCACCAATCCCGGCTAAACGTTGCGAGCGCGTCAGGACCAGTAACTGAACATCCTTGATCCCATGGCCCAGGGGAAGGATCTCTTTTTCGAGGGGCCTTTGAGTCAGGCCATCGAAGTAGCCTTTTTCTTCATCTCCCTGAATGACGGAGTAACTCACGGCCCGTTGTGTTTCTGTGGATCCGTAGTAGTTAACCACAGTCACGCCTGGGGCCAGTGTCCGCAGCCTTGTGACGTCTCGCCGGGTGAGCACGTCCCCCACTAGGAAGACATAGCGCAACGATTGGATCCTGTCTTCCGGGCCCTCCCCGATGCCGTCAGTAAGCAGTTGACCCATGGCGGGAGTCAGGTGTGAGATGGTGATCTGTTCCTCTCGCATCCACCGGACCATTCGCGCGGAGTTCTCTATGGTTTTGGGTTCGGGAACATGAAGGCTGGCACCCAGTTGCAGGGGGGTGAAAATATCCCGATGAAGCGGGTCGTGAGCGAGCCCGGACAAAACACTGAAGCGGTCGCCCTCCCCAAGATCAAACTCCTCCTTCAACCACGGGAGAAAATGCGTCAGCGGCCCATGCCGTCCTAAAATCCCTTTCGGTTTTCCAGTGGAGCCGGAAGTGAATGCGACATAGGCCAGATCATCCGGTCCAATGGGCACCTTCGGATTGACGGTAGAACATCCGCCCACCGGATTCGTAGCGGCTGTCAGGGGGTGGCTTGGAAGCGATAATCGACAGACGTAAGGGGAGGACTGAAGGAAGTGCTCGAGCGACTCGGGCAGCGGACCCGCAGCTTCCAGTTCAATCCATCCTTTGGGCACAGCCGCCCGCACGCAGTCGATCAAACGGGCGGCGGGGTAAGAGGGGTCGAGGATAATGAAAGCAGCCCCCGCCTTGAGAATCCCCAGAACCGCCCACACCAGGGGAGCACTGCGATGAGCGTAGATCGCGACCTTGTCTTCAGACCCGATGCCATGATCCCGCAGGAAATTGGCCAACTGGCTGGAGAAGGCCTCCAGCTCCCCATAGTTCCATGTGATCCCGGAGTCGGCCACAGCCAGCTTTTCCGGGAGGCGACGAGCCTGCTCGGAGAACTGTTGGTGAACCGCTCCTCTCCACTCTGTACCCAGCGGCCGAGCGGGATCGGGAAGGACTTTCGTCGAAGCTGGTGTGACCAGGGAGAAATCTTCGATTTTCTGAAACGGGTTTTCCGCAATCTGTGCCAGCAAGGATCCCAGCTGTTCTAACATCTCGACGATCCGTTCCCTGCAAAACAAATCGGTGTTGTAAATCAGGTAGAACCGGATCGTTTTGCCTTCTTCCCTCATGTACAGGTTCAGGTCAAAATTGGCGTGTACTTCGGCAAAGTTGAGCGCCTCTGCCGACAGCCCCGGCCACTGGTTGGGGTTCACCGGAAAATTGAACATATTGATCCACACCTGAAACAGCGGTGTGCGCGATAGGCTTCGTTCCGGATGAAGCTCCTCCAGGAGCTTCTCGAAGGGGAGGTCCTGGTGGGCGTAAGCCCCCACCGCCACCTCACGAACGCGCCCAAGGACTTCCCGGAACGTTGGGTTCCCTGAAAGATCGCCACGCAGGACCAGCGTGTTGACGAAGAAGCCGATCAGCCTTTCGATCTCCTCCCGAGTGCGGCCGGCGACGGGCGTGCCAACAAGGATGTCGTCCTGGCCGCTGTAACGGTGAAGGAGGATCTGGAAAGCGGCCAACAGGGTCATGAACAACGTGCACTCTTCATGCTGGCTCAGTTCACGCAGCGCCCCGGATAGTTCGAGGGACAGCTCTTTCTCGCAGGCATCGCCCCGGAAGGTTTGCCGATGAGGTCGCGGACGATCGGTGGGCAGATCCAGGACGTTCGGTGCGCCGTCGAGTTGCTTCCTCCAATAACCAAGCTGCTCGTCCAGCATCTCGCCTTGCAGCCGCTGTCGCTGCCACAATGCGAAATCAGCGTATTGCACCGGAAGGCCCGGTAGGGGAGAGGGGAGCCCGGCAGTGAAGGTTCTGTAAAGATTGCGCAACTCCTCAAACAACAGACCCAGGGACCATCCATCCGCGGCAATATGATGAACACAGACAAACAGAAAATGTTCCTGTTTGTCGAGACGCAGGAGCTGCGCGCGAAGCATGACATCTTTGGTCAGATCAAAAGGATGTTGAGAGGCCTCGCGAAGCAATTCTCGAGCCCGCGTCTCTCGTTCCGACACCGGCAGACCACGAAGATCCGTCACCGGTAAACGCAAGGTCACAGGCGGGGAAATCTTTTGGAAGGGTCGTCCTTCCTCGGAATGGAAGGTCGTACTTAAGGCCTCATGGCGGTTCAGGACTTCATTCAAAGCGGCTTCCAGCGCCTTCACATCCAGAGGCCCGTTAAGGCGCAGGGCCTGGGACAAATTGAATGTGGGGGTGTTGGGTTCGAACTGTTCCAGAAACCAGAGTCGCTCTTGAGAAAAAGAGAGCGGGATCGAGTCCACGTCTCCTCGACGTGGGATTCTTTGAGAGGACACACGACCCCTTCTCTCCGCCAGAAGCAATTCGAACAGCTGCCGTTTCTTCGGAGACAGGTGGTCGATATCTTTGATCAAGTCACTCATTCCGTATCCGTTCCTCTGATGGCATGGGCTCTCTTGCTGAGTTCGGCGTCGACCTCAGCTTCGTCCAGCACCTCAATCCTTTTCAACACCTCCTCCTGTTCCCGCTTCTCCTGCTGAGACTTTAGCTGCAAAACGGTTTCGGCCAGTCCCGCAACTGTTGCGGTCTGAAAAATGGTTCGCAGCGGCACTTCCACTCCCAACTTTTCATGCACTCGTGACATCACTTGAAGTGCGAGCAGGGAATGGCCGCCGACGTCGAAGAAGTTATCGTGAATGCCGATTCGCTGCAGATGCAGGACCTCCTGCCAGATGGAGGCGATCGTGCACTCGGTTTCGGTTGTCGGGGCGACGTAGGTGGCCTCCAGCTCCGCGCGCGTCTGCTCCGGGGGGGGCAGGGCCCGTCGATCGACCTTGCTATTGGGGGTGAGCGGAAAATCGTCCCGGAGGACAAAAGCGGCGGGGATCATGTAGTCGGGCAGCTTCAATTTCAACTGCCGGCGCAGTTCGCTGACATTTAAATCCCGGCCCGTTTCCGGGATCACATAGGCCGCCAGGCGATTCTCTCCGGGGGTGTCTTCCCGCGCTACAACGACGGCATCCTTCACGTCCGGTTGCTCGCGCAGGACCGTCTCGATCTCTCCCAGCTCAATGCTGAATCCACGCAGCTTCACCTGATGATCCATCCGACCGAGGCATTCGATGGTGCCGTCGGCCCGCCACCGCGCCAGGTCCCCGGTCTTGTAAATCCGTGATCCCGGTGTGGCGCAGAAGGGATCGGGGATGAACTTTTCGGTGGTCAGCTCGGGCCGATTCAGGTATCCCCGCGCCAAGCCGTCGCCCCCCAGGTGCAACTCTCCCGGCACCCCGATCGGAACGGGGTGACCGTGGGGATCCAGGATATACACCAGGGTGTTGTCGATGGGCCGCCCAATGGTAATTTTCTCCTCCCGCCCGCCCACGCGAGCGAGGGTCGACCAGATGGTTGTTTCAGTGGGACCGTACATGTTCCACAACGCTCCGCCTTTTTCGACCAATTCCCTGGCCAACTCCATGGGCAAGGCCTCTCCGCCGCAGAGCATCTTCAGGCGTCGATCCCCTTTCCACCCCGCCGCCAGCAGCAATTTCCAGGTGGCCGGGGTCGCCTGCATCACGGTGGCCTGAGAATCGGCGAGCAACTGCGCCAGTCGCACTCCGTCGGAGGCTACCTCGCGGCCGGCAATCACCACACGGGCGCCCACCGTCAAAGGGAGATAGAGTTCCAGTCCCGCGATGTCAAACGACAGCGTCGTCACCGCCACCAGCACGTCACTGGCATCGATCCCCGGCTTGGATTTCATCGAATTTAAAAAGTTCACCACGGCGCGGTGCGGAATCTGCACCCCCTTGGGTTTCCCGGTCGAACCGGAGGTGTAAATCACATAAGCTAGATTCTCCGGACTGGTCTGCGTCTTCGGATTCTCCTGGCTTCCGTGCGCGATCTTCTCCGCGTCGCGGTCCAGGCAGATCACCGTGGCGCGGGACTCCGGCAATCGCTCCAGCAAGTGCTGCTGCGTTACTAGCACAGGCGCCGCGCTGTCCTCCAGCATAAAAGCCAGCCGCTCCCGGGGAAACTCCGGATCCAGGGGCACATAGCCGCCCCCGGCTTTCAAGATCCCCAACAGCCCCACCATCATCTCCACAGACCGCTCCACACACAGCCCTACTAGAACATCGGGCCCGACGCCTCGCTCTCGGAGGCAATGCGCCAATTGATTCGCCCGCGCATTCAATTCCTGATACGTCATCCCTCGCTCTTCATACGTGACGGCTACAGCGTCCGGAGTGCTTGCCGCCTGCACTTCAATGAGCCGATGGATACATTTGTCTTTGGCATACTCATGGGCTGTTTCATTCCACTCCACCAGCAGTTGATGACGTTCTTCCAGGGTGAGCATCGGCAGGTCGAGGACACGACGGCCAGGCTTTGCAACCATGCCCTCCAGCAGTGTGCGGAAGTGGCCGAGCATGCGCGTGACCGCGGCATCATCAAACTGGGTCCGGTTGTACATGATCCGTATCGCTAACTGTCGATCCGGGAAGACAAAGGTGAAGAGGGGATAGTGAGTGCTGAATATGGACTGGTAAAACTTGACCTTTATGTGCTCATCGGGGGCTTGCGAGTAAGCCTCTCGAGGATAGTTTTCAAACACGAGAAGGGTAATGAAGAGTGAGCGTCCCTGGGGGACACCTGCCCATCTCTGGATGAATCCCAAGGGAGTGTACTCAAAATCCCGGATCTCAAAAGCCTGTTTCTGGAGGTGAGCCAACCAGGGGAGAAGCAATGCATCGTCAGAAAACCTCAATCGCACAGGGAGCGTATTGGTCAGGAGTCCAATCATTGAATCGGCCTGTGCTAGATTCACATTCCGGCCGGAAACGTTCGTCCCGAATGCAACATCGTCTTCATTGGAATACCGGCTCAGGATTGTCCCCAGCGCGCCCTGAATCAATGTGTTCAGTGTCAGGCGGTGCTGCCGTGCGAAGGTCTGGAGAGCGTTCGTTGAAGCCACGCTGAGTTGAGTTTGTTGATCGCCGCGTGCGTCCCCTGCGCTTGGCTGGGAGCCGTTTGGATGCTCAATGCCTATCCGGTTCGAGGGAGAGATGCCTGCGAGGTAGTTTCTCCAAAATCTCTCAGGCTCAGAAAAATCCTGTTGCCTTTGCCACTTAACATACTCCTTGAACGGACGGCGGCTTTTAAGTTGCGGCTCAAGGCCGTTGGAGAATGCTTTATAAAAGGCGAATAGTTCCTCCCAGAGTAAAGCCGCCGACCACGCATCGCCCAATAAATGATGGCTACTCGAAATCATCTGATAGACGTTATCGGACATGCGGACGAGAAAGGTGCGGCTTAATGGCGGCTTGGTGAGATCAAACTGACGGTTCTGAGGATTCGATTGATAGGCTGCAAGTCGGCTTTGCTGCTCCGACGGAGTCAAGTGCCGCCAGTCCTCCTGTTCGAGATCGACCGGGACTTCTCGATGTACAACTTGTAGGGGCTCTTTCACACCTTCCCAGATGAAAGATGTGCGCAAAGCGGGATTTCGATTCGCCACGCCTTTCCAGGAGCGAATCAGGGCCGCGACATTCAAATCTCCTTCAATAGAGGCCACTGCTTGTTGACAGTACAGGCCTGAACCGGGAGCCATCAGGCATTCAAACAAAATCCCCTGCTGTAGTGCCGTGAGAGGATAGAAGTCTTCGATATTCTTCATGTCCATGTCAGACATCCCCGCCGGACTTCTCCAAGGCCTTTGCAATGGCATCGAAATCTTCCTGGGAAAAATCAAAGTCCGCCATGGTCGTAGCGAAGGAAACGACCTCCCTGGGCGGTGCATCTTTATGACTCGCGGGTACAGCCTCCGCCTCGCCTGCCCCCAAAAGGGGAGCGGGGGTGACCAATTTTGCAAGCTCGGCAATTGTCGGATATCGAAACACCTGGTTGGCACTGAATTGATATCCTTCTTTGCTCGCGCGAGAAATCAGTTGGATGGCCTTAATGGAATCTCCACCTAACTCGAAAAAATTATCGTGAATTCCGATCTCTTGAGCGTGCAGGACTTCCTGCCACACCCTGGCCAGTCCCCTTTCTGTTTCATCTCGTGGCGGCACATAAGCACACTTTGGACTGAGGTCATGGACCCCCGGCTCGGGAAGAGACCGGTAATCCACCTTTCCATTGGAGGTCAGCGGAAGGTGATCAAGCATCACAAAACTCGAGGGAATCATGTGTTCGGGAAGCCGTTCGGCAAGGAAAGCTTTCAACGTGGCCTCAACGCCGGTCTGATCTCCATCTTGGTCGATGGCGTGGTCTTCAGGGGTGAGATTCCTCTTTTCTTCCCGCTCTGGCACGACGTAGGCAACAAGCCGCCTGTCGGCTGTTGTTTTCCCCACTGCCGTGACTAAGACGGTCCGGACTCCAGGATGTTGTCGGAAGGCAACTTCGATCTCTCCCAGCTCTATGCGGAAACCACGGATCTTGACCTGGAAGTCCTCTCGACCCAGGAACTCGATGTCTCCACTCGGAAGATAGCGGCCCAGATCCCCCGTGCAGTAGAAGCGCTCTCCAGTGCGGGGGTGGGTGATGAACTTCTCGCGGGTTTTTTCCTCATCGCGCCAATAGCCCTTGGCCAGCCCCACCCCTCCAATATAGAGCTGTCCCGCAGCCCACACCGGGCAGGGCTCCAAAGCCTCGTTGAGAACATGAAAGCTCTGGTTCACCATGGGCCGGCCATAGGGAATACTTTTCCAGGAGGGATCGACGCGCTCGATTGGATAGAGAATAGACCAGATGGAGGCTTCGGTAGCCCCTCCCAGGCTCATCACCTGAACATCGTTAGCCAGGACCTTAATCTTATCGGGCAGGGTCACCGGAATCCAGTCTCCGCTCAAAAGGACCAGGCGCAGTGATGGCGGCAACACTTCCGCCCGGCCTTCGACATACTCCACCAGCATCTCCATCAAGGCCGGCACAGAATTCCATAGGGTCACCCGCTCCTGGCGCATTAAATCCGCCCAATGAGCCGGATCCCGTGTTGCCGACGATTCCGGGATCACGATGGTGCCTCCCGCGGCCAGCACCCCGAAAAGGTCGTACACGGAGAGGTCGAAGCTTAAGGAAGACATTGCCAGTACCCGGTCTTCGGGGCCGACGCGGAATCGTTGATTCATATCCAGAATCGTATTGACTGCGCCGCGATGATCGATCATGACCCCCTTCGGCAATCCCGTCGAACCGGAGGTGTAAATGACATAGGCCAAATCCTCCGGTTTTTGGATGGGTTCCAGCGCCTCGAAGCCGTTCCGCTCCAGCCCCGCATCCTCCACACAGACCCTTCGAATAGCTGTGGGCCAGTCCAGAGTCTTGTCCAGCCAGGGCTGTGTCAGAGCCACATCAACCTGCGCGTTTTCCAACAGCCGAAACAATCGTTCCCGTGGCAGATTCGAATCGATAGGGACATAGGCCGCGCCTGACTGAAGAATAGCAAGTGCGGCGACCACCTGCTCCCAGCCTTTTTCCATCACGATGGCCACCAGCGAATTGGGCTTGACACCGAGATCCCTCAATTGACGGCCCAGCCTTCGCGAGAGCTGTACCAATTGTGAATAACTCAATCTCACATCCCGATACACCACGGCAGTCTGTTCGGGATTTTGCTTTGCCCGCTTCTCAAAGAGGAGATGTAGTAATTCACTGGAGATGGGTTGTGCAGTCGCATTAACATTCTCGCGCTGCTGTAATTGCCGCTCAGGGATCAGCTTCTTCGCCCTTTCGTGTCTCGGTTCTGCCCAGGCCGCTTCGTCCACAGCGAGACGTCTCAGATGGGAGATATAGGCCTGAAACATGTCGTCGACCATCCCTGGAGGAAACAGGTCCTCCACAACGAACCAGCTGAAGATCAACCTTCCGGTTTCGTCGACAGACACAACGTGATCGAGCCACACCTGGGGGGTCTGACTCATACTGTAAACAATCTCTCCCTGGCCCGCCAAGAAGCAGGGATAAAATTCCCGACTGCGATAACTAAGTGCACTGGTGAACACCACCGGGGCAATGGCACCACGGTGGTCCTGCTGCTCGTGAGTAAGTCTTCTTAAAACTTGCACCCCGCTGACGAATCGGTGGTCCAAGTCCTTCCAAAGCTGGCCCAGCAGCTCCTTGGCGAATTCTTGAAAGGTGTCGTCAGAGTTCAAATCCACCTCAAGCAAGGTCAGAGTTGTGAAGTCTCCCACCAGATCGTCGACTTGTGGATGTATCGGAAAGCGATTGAAGAGTGTCAAATTAATCAAAAATCGCGGTTGCTTGCTCCATGTAGCGAGTATGTCTGCGAATGCCGCCAGGAGCAGGCCATTTTCAGTGAGACCAACCGCAGCGACCTTTCGTTTCAGTGCCTCCCAGAGGGCGGGTTCGAGGCTGCCTTGTCGGCTCGAAAAATCAGGCTCTTCAATCGACGCCGGACTCTTAGCCGTTGGCAGTTCCGGTCGAGGAGGCAATGTTTTTGCACGATCATACCAGTAGGCAAGACTGGTTTGATAGGTGTTGGATTCACGGAATCGGGAAACGGCAAGAACATAGTCCCTGAAGGAGAGGTCGAGTGGCGTGAGGTGACATTCAAGGTTGCCATAGAGGTCGTTGAATTCTTTTTGAAGTACCTGCAAGCTCCACCCGTCCCCGATGAGCGCGTCGAAACTGAAGTGTAGCCGGTAACGACGGCTGCTGAGCCTGGAAGCCCGAATGTCAAATAAGGGCCATTGGTCGCTGGGCAAAATCTGGTGAGACAGTTCACGGCGCACCGCCGCCAGGGCATCCTGTGCTGATTCCTCCGATCGTCCGGTCAAATCCTGTACCTTGATTCTAAAGGGAGGGGTTTGCTTCAGGATCTGCTGCCGGCCGTCGGGCAGAATAACCGCCCGCAGCATTTCGTGCCGCTCGATCAGCCGTTGCCACGTCTGCTCATACCGGAAAATATCCAATCCATCGATTTCGGCTTCCCAGTAGACGTGGGCCGAAACGCGTCCCAATTCATAACTGTCCCCACGGCCGATCCAGTAAGCCTCCTGCACGTCAGTGAGGGGGAAAGGTTCGTAGCGCTCTTCCGGCGCCAGGCTCAGCAGGGATTGAAGTTCAGATCCGGATTGTTGGAGCGCCGCGCCGCCGTCTTGAAGCGGCTGCGCCGTGCTATTCCGGGAGAGCAAGGAAGCCAGAGCTTCCACCGTCGGGTTCTCGAAGAAGGGGCTGAGCGGAAGCTGGATGTTGAAAGATTCATTAATGCGGAAGAGCACCTCCATGGCCCGTAACGAGTTTCCCCCGAGTTCGAAGAATGAGTCAGTCACGCCCACCTGGGGGATCCGCAGCAATTCCCGCCAGATCACTGCGATCCGCCGTTCCGTTTCATTGCGCGGCGCCACGAACGGTTCCTCCGCCTGTCGATCCCTTTCGGGGGCGGGCAAGGCCCGGCGGTCTACCTTGCCGTTGGGAGTGAGCGGTAAGGCGTCCATCCGGACGAAGCTGGAGGGAACCATGTAGTCGGGCAGTTTCGCTTTCAGAAAACTGCGCAACTCGCCTGAGCTTGGTTCCCCCTTTCCTTGGGGCACCACATAAGCGATCAAACGTTTATCTCCCGCTTTCTCTCCGCGTGCCACCACCGCCGCGTCGGCAACCCCTTCGTGTTCCCGCAACACCGTCTCGATCTCGCCCAGTTCAATACGAAAGCCCCGAATCTTCACCTGCTGATCGCTCCGGCCGAGAAACTCGATATTGCCGTCCACCCGGTAGCGCACCAAATCTCCCGTTCTGTAAAGGCGGGCGCCGGGCTCGGTGCTAAAAGGGTCCGGCATGAATCTCTCGGCGGTTAGCTCTGGCTGGTTGAGATAGCCGCGGGCCAGTCCGTCCCCACCCACGTACAATTCCCCCGGCACACCTACAGGGACCGGACTCCCGTATTGGTCGAGCAGATACACCCGCGTGTTGGCTATCGGCCTGCCAATCGGCGGAGCCGTGCCCCGTTTGTCATCCGATCCCAAAGGGTACCACGTTGTAACTACGGTGTTCTCTGTCGGCCCATAGTGATTGACCAATTTGAGGGAGAGTGTTCTGTCTGGAGGCCAATGGAGCTGATCCCCGCCAGTCAGCAACACACGCAGGCTCGAATGCCGGGGCCAAGGCAGCAACAGAACTGACTCAGCCAGGGGGGTCGGCAAAAAGGTCAACGTGATCTTTTCGTTCGCCAGCCACTGGATTAGGTGGGCGGGTGACAAACGTGTTTCCTCGTCGGGAATATGTATGCTCGCACCCGCGGTCAGGTAGGGCCACAGCTCCCAGACGGAAGCGTCGAAAGCGGGCCCGGCCAGTTGCGTGGCTCGGTCGGAAGAAGTAATTCCATACTCGCGCTGATGCCAGGTCACCAAATTGATCAGACTTTCGTGCTCAATCATCACTCCCTTAGGCCGGCCTGTGGATCCGGAGGTGTATATCACATAAGCCAAGCTCGTGGAGGAGGCCTCAATCGCGGGATTTTCCTCGCTTTGGTGGGCGGTGAGATCCTGCTCCGTGTCGAGACAAACCACATGTGTTCCTTGCGTTGGCATTAATGCCCGCAACCGTTCCTGCGTCAAAAGCACTGGGGCGCTCGTTTCCTCCAACATAAAATCCAGTCGTTCCTTTGGGTACGCCGGATCCATCGGCAGGTATGCACCGCCCGCCTTGAGGATACCCAGTAGTCCAATGACCATCTCCAGCGATCGCTCCATGCAGATGCCCACCAGCCGTTCCGGTCCTATCCCATGAGTTCTCAAGAAATGTGCCAGTTGATTGGCGCGCCGGTTCAATTCCCGATAAGTCAACTGTTGCTCTCCGCACACCACCGCCAATGACTCCGGGGTCCGTTCCACCTGCAATTCAAAAAGCTCATGAATACACCGATCTCTCTGATACTCGCTTCCTGTCTTGTTCCAATCCACTAATAACTGATGTCGTTCGGTGCTGGATAATAAGTCATAAGAGCCAATCTGGCGGCGTGGGTCGGCCACGATGCCTTCCAGGAGGGAACGAAGATGTTCCGAGATGCGCTCCACCGTGACCGCGTCAAACAAGTCTGTGTTGTAACTCAATTTACCTATGAGCGAACCGCCCGCTTCTATCATTTCCAGAGACAGATCAAACTGGCCGACTTGTTGGACCAATGGGTAGGGCTCCATTACAAGCCCCCCCATGTTTATCCCTGCGTCGTTTTTGCCTGATCCAAATGCCTCTGCGAGTTCACCGATTCGCTGGGCCTTCTGCAATACGAATGTTGATTGAAAGGCCGGTGTATAGCTGGGATCTCTCGGTACCCCCAAACGCTCAACCAGAAGAGGGAACGGGTAATCTTGATTTTCAAGAGATTCCAGGATGGTTTGGCGGACCCTCTCCAATAGTCCCAGAAAGGTCGGATTGCCTGAGAGATCTTCGCGAAAGACCACCATGTTAATCAAGTCGCCAACAATCCCGGCAAACTCCGCCCTGCTACGACCCGTCGTTGGTGACCCAATTAGGATATCTTCCTGACCCGTGTAGCGATGCAGAAGCAGGCTGTAAGCCGCCAGCAGTCCCATGAATAGTGTCGCCCCTTGATTGGAGGCTAACGTCTTCAGCGATCGGGTTACCTTTTCGTTGACTCTAAAATAATATGCAGAACCATTGTAGGTCTGCACAGGAGGCCTGGGGCGATCAGTGGGAAGACTTAAAACTGGAAGCGTTCCCGCCAACTGTTTTTGCCAGTAACTCCACATTCGCTCGCCCTCTGCACTCTTCAGCATCCGAGCCTGCCAGTCCACGTAATCTGTAAACTCCAGTGCAAGCGGTGGAAGTGATGCCGGTTTGCCTTTTTGCTCGGCCTCGTAGAGCACACGGAGTTCGTCCAACAGAATCCAGATGGACCATCCATCACAGCTGATGTGATGGACCGTAATCAGGAGAATGTGGTCAGAAGAGGAGCAGCTGAAGAGACTTACTCGCACAAGGGGGCCATGTTCAAAGTCAAAGGGCTGCTCATAGGCATGATGCACGCGCTTATTCAACTCATCCGAGGTCCAGGCAGTAGCATCAATCTGTTCGAAGGCCAGCTCCTGGTGCGCATGGACCTGTTGCACAGGTTTGCCGAAGGGGTCACTGAATGTCGTTCGAAGAGACGCATGGCGGTCCAGGAGCATCTGCAATGAACGGCGCAGGGCTGAAACATCCACTACCGAACAGATCCGTGCGGAAAAACCCACATTGTACGCTCCACTCTCTGGGGCAAGTTGGTGCAGAAACCAAAGCGCGCTTTGACTATGCGACAGTGGATAACAAGGGTCAGGCTGAGCGGCCCGTTCTTTCAGGAGCTGCTCCAGGAGCAACCGCTTTTGCTGGGGTGAAAGGTCAGCGGACATCGTGGGCTTGTCGCTCATGCTGAATTCCTCCGGGATGCCTTGACAGAGCTGGAGGTCGAATGGCTCTCATCTGCGTCCAGGGCCGAAGGAGGGTTCTCCCTGTCGTCATCGAATCCCCTGAGATGCGTGCAATTCTCTTCATCCATCACAGAGATCAGTTGGTCTTCGGACCATTTCCAGCAGTCGAGACGACAATCGTGTCCTTCCACGACCAGGGCAGCAAGCATGTCCGGCGCAGGAGTGAGCGCCTGCAAACACCATCTGGAAGACTCACCACGATCGTTTCCGATTCGTATGAATCTCGCCGCCTCGCGCGGGACCAACGAGACCTCAAAATCATCCAACGGGTGAGCTAAACCCTCCCCCAGTGCCTTTATGAAGGCTTCCTTCCGGGTCCAGCAGTTGAAAAAAGCTTCCATCCTTTGATCAGGAGGCAGCGATAAGAGACTGCTGCATTCCCCCGACGCGAAATACCGTTCCGCGATCTGTTCGGCGTCAGGAACCGGCCGAATGTGCTCGAGATCGATACCAATCTCGCGACCGCGAGTCAAAGCATAGATTGCCATACCGTGAGAGTCCGACATATTGAATCGGAGATCGCTTTCCTCGAAGGATCCCGCCAGCGATGGCTTCCCCCTGGGTCCATAAGCAAATTGCACCTGGCCAGGCTGAACCCCGAGATAGCCGCCCAGAATTGCCCTCAAAACTCCATGACCCGCAATATACCGTCGCCTGTCGCGGTCAAAGTGGAACCGCTCGGCCCTGCCGTGCTCCTCAGGCGACAGCGACGCAAACAACCGCTCGAAACACCCCGAGGAAATTTCAAGGGCAGCCTGCCAGATGTGAACCTCACGGCAGCTCAAAGTCAGTCTTCGAGGAGGCTGGATCCACTGGCTGACCTGGGCAATCATCGTTTTCCTTCCTTGGGAACCTGACTTATGGCCGTTGTCAATTCCGCTGACACCGCCTGCAAGAGTTCTGTTTGGGCGCTCTGAAGGAAGAAATGATTGCCCGAGAACATCTTCATTCGAAAACGGTGCAGTGTCTGAGCTTGCCAGGCTTCCAGTTCCAAAGGGAGGGTGTCGGAATCCTGAAACCCTCCAAAAGCGGTGATGGGACAATCCATCGGGGGTTCCTGGCGATAGTGATAACTCTCGACAATTTCAAAGTCCGCCCTCAATCCCGGCAGAAGAAGCGGCAGCAACTCTGCATCCCGCAATATCGCTTCGGGTATGCCGTCAAAACGATGCTGCACCTCCTCAATGAACTCGCTATCCGGCAGATGAGAGACCGGAGGATGAGGTTCTGGGATCTGTGGCGCCCGTCGCGCAGAAACGAATAAATGAAAAGGAGTCGGCTCGTTCTGCTTGCGGAGCTCGCGGACTAACTCGAAGGCAATCAAAGCGCCCATGCTGTGTCCAAAAAAGGCAAAGGGCAAGCTGAACGCGGGTTGCAGGATTCCCTTGAGCACCTGGACTAACGGGGCAATCCGGGCAAACGGCTTCTCGCGCAATCGTGTCTCCCGCCCAGGTAATTGAATGGCACATAGTTCAACTTCTGCGGGGACGCCCTTTGACCAGGGGATGAAAACGGAGGCACCCTTGCCAGCATGCGGAAAGCAGAAGAGACGCAGTCGTGCCAACGGATTTAATTTCGGACAGATAATCCAGGGATTATTAAGAATCATTTCAGAGACAGTCACTCTCGTAAGGATGAGAGGCTTTATCCTTCCCTCACTGGTTCTTATTAACGTATTTGCCAGTAGTCATTTTCTCCAATAGAGAATCGACTTCTTGGTCCGAAAGTTCGGAGAGGTTCGCCAGAAAACCCTTTGCGGCTTCCTTGTCTATGTCGCTGTCATCCGACCGGGCAACGGGCTGTGTGCGGGCGGAGACTGAACCGGTTAAAGACTCAACCAATTGGCTTGTAAGATCGGACACACTAGGACCCTGAAGCAACTTAACCATGGGAATGACGATTTGGAGATCGAGTTCAATCCGGTTCTTCAGCTCTATAGCCATTAAAGAATCGAGACCGAGATGTGTAAGTGGCTCCTCTTTATCGAGCGTAGAAGGAGGATGGCCTAAGACCCGGGAAACCTGGGTAGTGACATAAGATTCGACCAGTGCGGCCTGCTCATTTGGAGTGGCAGTAAGAAGTCTCGTTCTCGTCGAAGTGCCGGATTCCGCATCGACCAGGACATTTGTCGATTCCTGGCCAATCAAATGTGTCAGCAACGGGGCTTTGGTAAAAGCGGGATAAAGCTGAGCCCATTTCCTCCAGTCCAACGGCATCACCATCGCTTGCCCCGCTCCGTCTCGGATCAGACGCTCCAACGCATCCAGCCCTTGTTTGGTAGAGATGGTCCCGACTCCACGTAGCATAGCTGATCCATGATCTCCCGCCTCAAAGTTGACAGCCATGCCTACCTCTGCCCAGAGTCCCCAATTGATGCATAGGGCAGTCTGCCCCTGAGCGATACGGTAGTGCGCCAGGCAGTCCAAAAAGGCGTTGGCGGCTGCATAACTCGTTACCAGCGGAGAGCTGAGCAAAGACGATGCTGATGAAAATAGAATGAAGAAATCCAATGCCTGGTCGCCCAACAGGTGGTGCAACAGCCAACCCCCATAAACCTTTGCCCTCAAAATGGATGTCATTTGGGCAACATCATGGTCAAGCAGGGACTGATATTGCATTACCCCCGCGGCATGTACAACACCGCAGATCTGTGGCCATCCTTCAAGCTGGAATGATTCCAGAAAAGCCCTGAGCTGGGACTCGTCAGACACATCGACCGAGGCGAGATGGACACTGGCCCCCAAAGACTCCAACCTCTGAATGGCGTTTATCTGTGCGCCCAAGCGAGTGTTTGGATCGACTCCACTCCACAGGGTTCGCGGTGGGAATTGGGTTCGTCCCATAAGTATTAGCCGGCGCGCACCCTTTTCCACCATCCAATGAGCAACTTTCAGACCGAGGCCACCTAATCCGCCAGTAATCAAAAAGGTTCCATTCGATCGTAACTTGAGAGGAGGTTGTTTTGCATCAGATGCTTGTTTGCGTACGAGCCGGAGGACGTAACGTTGGTTTTTACGGAAGGCGATTTGATCCTCAACATCTGATCCTAAGAGTTCGTCACCTAGCAGCGCGGCAGATTCCAGAGGGGGGGCCTCCGGATCTAAATCCACCATTCCACCCCAGAGCTCCGAGTGCTCTAACGCGATCGATCGGCCAAAACCCCATAGTGTGGCTGAGGCCAAAGTTGTCAGGGATCCCCTCTCACCCGCAGCCTGAGTTCCTTGTGTTATCAGCCATAATCGAGGTAACCGCTCTATTTTAAATCTGCTCAATTCCTGAACCAGATGCATGATGCTCGCACAACCCTGGGCTTGGGCTTTTTCCAAAGAAGCCAGCGTGGTCTTCTCAACCGGTGGAGCATCCACGCTCCACAGATGTATAATTCCAGAACAGGAGGACCCATCAGTACCAAGCGTCGCTTCCAACAGATCTCTGAGATCTTGAGATTCACCGGGGCGGACGCAGAACTTCATGTAATCCAGCCGCTCATACTTCTCCCCTGGGAACACCATGACGCATTTTCTTTGGCGTGACCCAAGGAAATTGACCAAGGCCTCTCCTACTGCCTTTGTATCAGCAAACACCAACCAGGTTCCCGCACTGTCATCGACAGTGAGATTCACCGGCTGCTGCCTCTTCTGCAGGGGTTTTGGCTCCCACTGGGGTTCATAGAACCACTTCTCAAAGGAGGGAATTTGGTCACCATGATCGAGGTACCACAAACGGATTCCCATGACCTCGGCCAGCAACTGACCCGTTTCGTCGAACAGGCGGACATCTCCCCTGAGAATGTTCGATTTCTGGTCCACGCTGTCACGCAATCGTGCGTGCGCCCAAAAATGGACTCCTTCAGGCTTCCGGTAGTATCGAACCTCATCAATACCACCCCCGACAAATGCCCCTCCTCTGTCATCCCTGTTCTTTTCAAGGGGCATGGCAGCGACGAGAACATGACCGCAGGCATCCGCCAGGGCCGGATGGAAGTGGTAAAGATGAACCTCGGACCGTAGCGACTGGGGAACCAGGACTCTGCTCAGGGCCTCCCCATGCCCTCGCCATAAATAATCGATTCCCTGAAATCTTGGTCCCCACTGATTCCCTTTTTCGTTGAGCGACCGGTAGAAGTCCGTCCCCGCTAGTTCCTGAGGGCAGCGGTTGCGAATCGCTTCGAGGTCTAATGGTTGCCTGTCGGTGGATGTGAGTATACTGGGCCCATAAGAAACCTTCCCGGAGGCATTCAAAGTCCAGCCGGGGGCGGGCTTGTCGGACGTATTCCCTAACCGCGGACGGCTGAATACTCGGAAGGTGGCTTCGGCAGGATTAGATCTCGTCAAGATGACTTGGACTGTCGAGCTTTGACCCTCGGACAAGACGAGCACAGCTTCGTTCTTGATTTCGGAAAGGATGAGACAGCTCGGTCCAAAAGCATCCGCTATTGCAGCCATCCCCATCTCTACGAATGCTGCAGCAGGTACAACCACCTCACCCTCGACGCGGTGATCCGCCAGGAAGGGGATCGCCTTTGTACTTATTTCATTCTCCCAAACGTAGGTGTCAGAATCGTGGGCTAAGTCCAGGCGAAATCCCAGCAGAGGATTTCGTTTGATCCCTTGCCGAGCAATCCTTGCAGCGTACGCCGCGGAGGCTGATTCAGATTGTTGGATCCAGTATCTCTCTCGCTGAAAGGGATAAGTTGGCAGTGAGATCCGGCGGCGTGGATAGTCGCGGTCAAATCCGGTCCAGCTCACCTTCGCGCCGTGAACATAGAGAATCGCTAAGCTTTCGAGTATTTGTTGCCAATCGTCACGGCCCTCTTTGAGCGAAGCGAGCCAGACCGCCTCGCCTATCGGTACACACTGGCTGCCCATGCTGACCAGGATGGGGGAGGGGCCGATTTCCAAGAACATCCGGTAACCCTGCTCATACACCGCCCGCATGGCCTCCGAAAAACGCACCGTGTGACGGAGGTTGTAGCGCCAATAGGCGGCATCCAACAAATTCCGTTCGCCGACCATCTCCAAGCGCATGCTGGAGTAGAGGGCTGTCTGGGGGGGGCGGAAGGCAGCGCGTGCGGCCGCGTGTTCAAACTCTTCCAGAACCGGCTCCACCAGCGGGGAGTGGAACGAATTGGAGACCTTCAAAGGTTTGGTCTTGATGCCCTCGGCCTCGAGGGTGTGCAGGATCTCCTGCATGGCCGTGCGCTCCCCGGAAATGACCGTACTTTCCGGTCCGTTGACCGCCGCAATGGCCACCCGGTCCCGATAG
>JBGQBO010000033.1:0-57340 GCA_041494885.1 Terriglobia bacterium | reverse complement strand
TCCAGTCGGGGGCGATCCAACCCTCGAGGCGTCAAACGCCAGGGCGTCCGCTACCCCAGCCGCGCATCGGTGAGCCCTAACCATAAATCCAAAAAGAGGGACATTGTCATCAAAATTATTAAATGAACAGTATTGGGGTCACACCTGGACGTAGGACAGAGACGTGGCGAGCGGAGCGGCGATTTCCTAAGCGGATTGATGTTGAGCGCCTTGGCCAAGAAAATCAGCGCGGAGAGACATCGTCCCGTGGGCAAGCCAATCACTGGTTTTCAGGGACACACAGACTCAGACCCTGGCCTGTGTGCGCTCTTGCAAAAGGCCAGCTCCATTCTCTCCTCGGTCCAAGTGCGACCCCATGTTCAAACAGATGCGACCCCATGTTCAAGAACCATATATAAGGAGAAAGATATGAAATACACGAAGGCATTTATCGTAGTAGCTTGGTGCTGCAGTTTCCTCCCCTCCGTGGCTGGGATCATGGCTCAAGACAAACAGCTAGCTACGATTAAGAAGAAAGACGGACAACAAATCGAAGGAGAGATAAAAGGAGTTATCGTCCAAAAGGAGACTATCAAAGAATGGACGGAGGGATCCAAAAAGCATTACAACGTGATCTACTACCTTACCAACGGCAGTGACATCCGTGTCATCGATGAGAAGGGTGTCCACGTTCCCGAGGGGACTCAGATCCCAACTCGCTTTGTCACGCAGAAAGGCAAGCCTCCAGATGATCTTGAGGTCTTGCAGGTTGCAGAAGACAAGAAGTCTTTAATACCAACAACAAAGGCAGGAGGCCAAGTACTAAGGGCTGGCGTGGCAGCGACTGGTGTAAGCGCCGCAATGCTCCTCGGCGAACTGAGGACAAAAGATGGCAAAACAGGCCTAATTGGTGCCTTAGAGATTCAGACTTCAAGCGGTCTGATTGCCATTCCGGTTGGCGAAATTATCGACTTCACACAAAAGGAAAAGTGAAGTATGAAAGGGGATAAGCAAGAAAACACAAAAGGGGTCACACCTGGACACAGGGCAGAGACGTGGAGAGCAGAGCGGCGATTTCCTGGGCGGATTGACAGGAATGAGTCAGGCACCACTGAAATACTGAATACAAAGACACGACTTTAATTGTCAGGCAGAACAGTTCCAAGGAGGCCAATGATGACGACTCGATCCTTTGCTTCTCTCGCCTTTAAGTTGTTGGGGACGTACACGCTGTTGAGGTCAGTCGCCTTCCTTGAGGTGGTTCCAGGGAATCTATACTCCTTTCCCAGGAACATTCCGGTGCTGCTCCCATTACTCTTTGCTATTACAGTTGGAGTCGTCTTGATCGCGAAGAGCAATCTTTTCGCGCAATACGCCGTATCGACGGAAGGCGAAGTTGAAGAGGTGGTTCCCGTGGTGAAGGCGACACAACCCGTCGCGTTTTCAGTCCTCGGTGTCTTTTTTTTCGTCTATGCGGTTTCTAGATTAGTGCACGTAGTGACTACAATCATCATCACAAGACCTCCTGATTCTGTGATGTTCCAGCCCGTTATGAACTTCCAGACGTTGTGGCCACAACTCGCAAATGGCTTGGTTAATCTTGCAATGGGCGCTTACTTGTTCCTCTGTGCAGGAAGCCTTTCCAAATTATGGCATCGTATTCAGGATTCAAGAATGCCCCCGCCCACGGGAGAACAGAAATCATAAACGTGTCTACCTACACCCGCGCGTGCACTCATCCCGCTCTCCGACGAGGGACGCAAGCGTCTGTGAGATCATGGCGAATGAGGCGCCATCAGGCAGAACAATTCCAAGAGGGCTAATGATGACGACTCGATCTTTTGCTTCTCTCGTCTTTAGGCTGTTGGGGACGTACCTGCTCGTGGAAGCAGTCGCGGCACTTCAGGCGAATTCAATGACTCTGAACTTTTTCCCCAGGAACCAGATTGAGTTCCGCTTTGGTACTTACATCGCTACGTTACTGCTCCCACCCGTTCTTGTTTGTGTATTTGGGGCCGTCCTGATCGCAAAGAGCAATCTTTTTGCCCAATTCGCGGTATCGACGGAAGGACAAGTTGATGAGGCGGTTTTCTCTGTGAAGGCGACGCAATCCCTGGTGTTTTCAGGCCTCGGCGTCTATTTCTTCGCTTCTGCCGTCGTTAACCTTGTGAGCGCAGTAACTACATTCATGACCACAAGGTCTGTTGATTCTGTGATGTTCGGGCACGTTATAACCCTCCCGACGTACTGGCCACTACTCGCTCATAGCCTGGTTGAGCTAGCCATGGGGGCTTCCTTGTTCTTCTGTGCGTCAAGCCTTTCCCAATTATGGCATCGTATTCAAGAGCCAGGAATGCCTCCACTCACCACGGAATAAAAGTCATGAATGAATACAAAGGGAAGATCAGCCCGGGGACATTGGACAAAACCTCGCTTCTCCCGGGAGAGGGGTGCATTCAGGTAAAGCCTTCTCGCCGGCACTTTCGAACAGGCGAGGACGAGTGGGGCAGTCACGCACGGACCCTGGGTGTTCGTCGCCCAAGGGTTTCAAAATCGTTCAACGACCCCCAGTCTGAGCGGCCTAACCTCCTGAAGCGCCTCATTTAATTGTCCGAAACAAATTCTCAAATCCGGCACCCGAGCCGGCATAGAGCAGAGAAACCGGTTTTTCGTTTCTGAGAAGATCAATGACGTTATGGAAGTCATCGAGATGGTAATACAGAGTGGGCTGGCCGCCCACCAGACCGTCCTGAGGAAGCGCAGATCCATTGGGCATGAACATGGCTTGGCCGATATAGCTGCCCGCGGCCTTTAGCGCAATCTTCGGGTGATAGTTGTTCGACGAATAGAATACTTCGTAGGCGTCGATTTTCGTCAGTGGCATAAGTTATCTCCTTAGTCTTTAATGAACGAACAAAAGGAACAAGGCCAGCAGCGGAGAGCTCTCAACATGAATGGGGGCATGTCTTTGCAATCTTCAATTGAGAAGGGCTGTTCTCGTCATCGGCCTGCAGGCTTGGTCGCGGGAGCGGCCATCCCACCGATTATTTGCCATCCTTTAGGGGTTCGAATCCAGGTGTGAGTGACTTTAATCGTCTGAGGTTCGCCATGGCCTTCCTTGTCTGCCCAGAGGAAGGTCAGCCAATAGTGGGTCACCACCACGTTCTCGGTCGCTTGGCTGGCGGCACGTTCGAGCGTAAACGACTTCAGCCGCAGTCCCTTGTCTGTGGAAGCTGTGATCCAATCCGTGATGTGATCCTTCCTCACGGGCTCAGGGCTTGAAGAAGGCCAGCCTACAAAACTTGGATGCCAGAGATTTCTGTATTGCTCCAGGTCGACGGACTTTACATACTCCCAATAGGACTGCTCCAGCTTCCACGCAGCCTGTTCTTCCGGAGACTGCTGCTGGGCCATTGCCGTTTTCGCCACAAACATCAAGACCAATGCAGCGAACAAAACGGTCAGAGCAAGAGGGGTCGATTTTCTCATGAATGATTCTCCTTTGTTTGGTTAGTTAGACTGATTGAAATTATTCCGGGAACCCCATGCGCCGAATTAGATCCTTGAAGCGCGGGTCGTCGCGGAGCGGGTCCATGAATGGGTCCACCTTCAAACGATGTAAATACCAATCGTGTACCGCATAGGCTTTTTCAAGCTCGGCGAAGGCTTTATCCTTATCACCCAGTGCGGCATAGATACTGGCAACCCAGTAAGACATCACATACTTCGTTTTAGCGATGTCTTTAAACCTTTTGATCACTTCCTCTGCCTCGTGCCGGCGGCCGGATTTTGCGTAGGCGTAGCCGACAGAATGAAGCGCTAATTGGCTCGTCGGATCGGTTTGCAGTGCTCTTTCGTTTATGGCGATGGCTTCCGCGTCCATTCCTTTGCCGATATAGGCGTTACTTACATTCCAGCGTGCGGTAACGAAATTCGTATCGAGTTCATAAGTTTTCTTACCTTGCTCCAATGCCCGGTCGTACTGCCGTGCAGACAAATAAACCCACGCAAAATTCCCGCCCATATTGAGATCAAGCGGTTCCATTTCCAGTGCCCGCTTTACTTCGGTAATAGCTTCGTCCGAGCGTCCCAGTGGGGCAAGGCAGATCTGCCCATATCGAAAATGCGGAGCGGCACTATTCGGATCAAGTTCGATGGCGCGCTTGAATTCGCGTTCGGCCTCCGCCCAATTCCAATCGTATACCACCAACGAATATGCCAAAAACGTGTGAGCTTCGCCGAGGGTCGGATCGATCTCCAAGGCTCGCGTCGCCGCCACCTTTGCCTGCGGAAATGCCTCTTTTGGCGATAGATAGGGATAAGCAGGCATACTTGCGTATGAATCGGAGATCCTCGCATACGCCAAGGCAAAATTAGGGTCAAGTCTGATCGCTTGTTGAAAATAATCAATGCCTTTCAAAATGTCGTCCTTCGTTCGCTTGGCAAAGTGGAAACGTCCCTTCAAATAGAGTTGATATGCTTCGTTGTTATTGGTGTAGCGTTTCGTCAGGCCTTTCTTTTCGTCACCCGAAAGTTTCAGCTGCAGCTTTTGCGCGATCTCGGCGGCGATCTCCCGTTGTGTTGCCAGCAAGTCCGACATTTTTCGCTCGTACTGCTCGCCCCAGAGCAATTTGTTGTTACGCACATCCACCAGTTCAACGCTGATGGTCAGACTAACTCCGCGCTGCACAATCCGCCCAGACATCACCGCCTTAACACCGAGGTCATTGGCGATCTTTATCGCGTCAGTTTCCTTGCCTTTGTAGCGAAAGACCGAACTCGTTGGACTGACTTTCAGATTGGGCAGTTGCGACAGACGATAAATCAGCGATTCCGCCAGGCCGTCGGAAAGATATTCCGTGTCTGCGTCCGAACTCTTATTCTGAAACGGCAGCACCGCGATTGAGTCGATGGCGATTTCGCTATTGCGCTCGTGCAGATAAAGGCCGAGACCGGCGCCGACGACGACCAGCACCAGGACAACAATGGCTGCGGCAAATTTGTGCCGTTTGACTCCGGAGACAATGGACTCGGCGCTCGATGCGGGCGGGTGTGTCACTGACGCAGGACTGTGCGCGCCCAGGTCCTCGTCTGTGCTACCGATCGCGCTGCTCGTGGTTGGGCCCGTGGATGGCGCCACGGAGCGCTTGCCGTCGCTCACGCTCTTCATCTCTTCCAGCAGTTCTTCGAGATCGTTGGCCGTATCGCGAATCGTCTGGTACCGCTTCTCCGGCTCTTTCGCCAGACATTTACGTATGACGCGCTGCAATTCAGGTGACGCTGAAGGATTAAAGTCAGTGATGGCCGGCGCCGGCTCGTAAATGATCTTGTGTAGCGTGTCAATGATCGAGTCTCCAGCAAACGGCTTTCGACCCGTGGCCGCCTCATAGAGGATGCATCCGAAAGAAAAGATGTCGGAGCGCTGGTCGACAGGTTTTCCTTGCGCCTGTTCGGGAGACATGTAGCCGACGGTGCCCATCACGAAACCGGCAGTCGAATGCTGAACGGGTGTCATCGCGGTCGCTGCCTCGCCCATTTCCACCGCGCCCTCCAGCTTGGTTTCGAGCAGTTTGGCCAGACCGAAGTCAAGAATCTTGGCGTGCCCCTCCCGCGTGATCATGATGTTGTCGGGTTTGAGATCGCGATGCACAATGCCTGACGCGTGTGCTTTCGCGAGACCTTCAGCAACCTGGAATAGGTTCTTCAGCAAAACCTTCAGTTCGCTCTTTTCACGATGAATCTTCTCGTGCAAGGTCTGGCCGTCGACAAACTCCATCGCGATGAAGTTCGTGCCGTCGCTCTCACCGATTTCATAGATGTGGGCGATGTTCGGATGATTGAGAGCGGCCGCGGCTTTCGCCTCCTGAACGAAGCGGCGCAAGCGCTCGGGGTTGGCGGCGAATTCAGCGGGCAGAATCTTGATCGCGACCTGGCGATCCAGTTGGGTATCCTGCGCCAGATACACCTCGCCCATCCCGCCGGCGCCGATTTTGGAGACAATGCGGTAGTGCGAGAGCATTGTGTCAGCTGAGAGTTCTTTATTCATCTTGTTCAAAAGCGCTCAGGGAGACCCATTCGACGGCGAAGGGCCGCGAAGCGCTAATCATTTGTTTCCTTCCGTTACGAAAAGGCTCGACACCTGCTGGTAGGTCGTATAGGTGTATGACTGCTGATTATCCGTGATAAATGTCGGAAGCACGGCAAGCAATCCGGTTCGATTCGCCGGGGCAATCTCCTTGAAGAGTTCTCTGTGCCCGGTTTCGAGATTGACCCGTTCCACGCGGCAGGGAATCGTGGAACCGCGATAGGCAAATGCGGAGCGACCCTCCGCGCTCCATTGAATCACGACATCGGCGTCGGTCAGCCACTCGACGGGACGCGGTTCTCCGCCGTCAATCGGATAGAGAAAGTAATGCCCTCCGTTCCCACGCGCCAGAATTAGTTTTCCGTCCGGAGAGAGACGTCCGTCGTGTAGGCCTTCGGGCGTCACCGCTCGTGGCGCGCCGCCCTTGATGTCCTGAACGTAAAAGCGCGTTCCCTTCCCCGGTTCATTACCGCCGATCAGAATGTTTCTGCCATCCCGAAACCATTGCGCGGACGCATAATTCTCTATACCGGCCCGGTCAAGGTGTCGCGTTTCGCCCGCCCCCGTGGGATAGACAACGAGTTGGGGCGGTTTGGATGGAATGATCGCCAGCACCCATTTGCCGTCCGGGGATAAATCCGCCGGGGTCCCCTCTCCCAACCGCACCAGCGGCGAACCGTCGGTCTTACGCAGGCAAACGGTATAATTGTTTCCGATGGAGGTTTCCACAAACAGCAGCAATTGTCCGTCCTGCGATAACACTTTTGAATGCGAAGTTCTGAGCCAGGAGAGATCCCGGTCTTCCGGAGTGGCGGGCGCGTGAGCCATCGCTCCATAACGATAGTCAATGCGGGTGGCCAGCCACCGCCCGTCGGGAGCCACATCCTGGAGGATCAGCCCGCCCGCTGACTGGTCGACAGTGCGCCGCACGCCCGTCAAGGTTACGGCGAAGATGGTGTAAGCGCCGCCACTGAAACTCGCAGAAAACAGAACTTCCTTGCCGTCCGGCGACCAGGCGAGTCCGCGTTCACTCCAGTACCCATCGGTCAGCATCGTCTTCTTTCCCTGGAGGTCAACAATGTTCACTGAGCCTCGATCGTCCCATTTACGCGGATGCTCGAAAAAGGCGATTTGCTCTCCGTTGGGGGAGATACGCATATCGCTCATATAGCCGCTCACCTCGTAAAGCACCTTTCCGATTGGATATTCAAGCCGATCCTTGCCATCCACCTCACGAATGATGGCGAGTTGCGACCCGTCGGGCGACCAAGCCGCGTGTCTTACTCCTTCCAGTATCTCGCGCGGCGCGCCTCCGACCAGAGGCATGCGCGCCAGTTCCCCGATAAATGTCCTGTGCCAGATGTATTTGGCTTTCATCAGAATCGCCAGTTCACCCTGAGGAGAGACATCCAGCAGGTGCATTCCGGGAGTTCCGAGCGGTTGGGGCGACGGGTACTCGGGATGCACGGTGAAGATTTCGGGCGTATTTCCTTCGGTCGCGGCACTATACACCACCGTTTTTTTATCGGGCGCAAAACCCGCTTGAAATATCGCTTCGCTCCGAAAGTTCAGTGGGCGAAAGGCGCGTCGTTCCTCTTGCCTGCCTCGCAGTTGCCAGACGTAGAGCAGGGCGACGATGGCCAGGGCGGCGAACCCCGCAGCGAGCAACCACGCCAGACGTTCGCGGGACGTTGTTATCGCGGTTCTTGCCGGGACCGGGACGGGAAACACCCTGTCCAACCCTGAACTTGACGAGGTTGACACCGCTTCGAGCGCAAAGGCTATATCGTGTGCCGAATGAAACCGCCGATCCGGTTTTTTCTCCAGACAGAGGTGAACGATTTTTTGCAATGCAGGACTGATCTTCGCGTTGGTTTCGCATAGGTCCGGCGGGTCTTCCCTCAAAATCGCCGTCATCGTTTCCGCCATGGTCTCACGTTGAAACGCCCGCTCTCCACGCAGCATTTCGTAGAGGACCAGGCCAAAGCTGAAAATATCGGAACGATGATCCACCCCCTCGCCTCGCACCTGCTCCGGCGACATATACGCCGTCGTTCCCGTGACTGTCCCCGGGCTCGTGATGTGCTTTTGCGTCGCGCCATCAGAAATATCTTGCGCATTGCGCGGCGGCTTCAGTTTGGCCAGCCCGAAGTCGAGAATCTTGACACGTCCATCTTTGGTGACGAACAAATTTTCCGGTTTCAAGTCACGATGCACGATGCCTTTCTCGTGCGCGGCAGCCAGGCCCGCAGCGATCTGTTGGGCGTAGTCAATGGCCTTGCGCACCGGTAATGCGCCTTGATTGATCGGCTCGCGCAGTTCTTCACCTTCGAGCAGTTCGGCCTCGATGTACGGCGCCCCTTCGTAATTGCCGATGTCGTGGACCGTCAGAATGTTGGGGTGATTGAGCGCGCCTGTCACTTTGGCCTCGACCTCAAAGCGGCTCAGGCGCTCGGGGTCTTGCATCAAAGCCGCGGGCAAAACTTTGATCGCCACCTCGCGGTCGAGCCGCATGTCGCGCGCGCGATAGACTTCGCCCATGCCACCGGCGCCGATTTTGGAGACGATGCGGTAATGCGACAGAATGGTGTTGGCTGAAAGTTCTTTAGTCATCTTGATTCAAATTCATTCCGGCAAACCCATTCGGCAGAAAAAGTACGATAACCCTGGCTCGGCCACCCTTGAGGCGTGTCGGGACGCCTACAGCGATTCAAAGTGAGCGCCGGCCGCTGCATGCTGTCGTTGGGCGGTTCGGTAAAGCGATTACGCAAAGGCCTTGTCCATGAGAATGGGGCCACCGTGTCCCTCGATGCTCGAAAAAGCGGATTTCCCTTCAAAGCGGTGATCCCGGTACGATCGCCGGACGCGATCGGCGAATCCCAGCCTGCGAAAGATGTGCTGAGACACGCTATTGGTCGCCTCGGTTACAGCGAGGCGGTATCCTCTACTGAGGCCGTTCTCGAGACACGTCGCGACGAGCTGCTGTGCCACCCCGCGTCCGCCGAAGGTGCGAGCGACTCCCAACAGAAAGAGATGGAGGCAGTCGCCCGGACGGGCGGCTTTCCCGCTCCAATATTCCGTGTCCAGTTGGCCAAGAATATCGAAGATTGGATTGAATTTTCTGCTCAGCTGGTCCATTCCACTCGGCGGGGGTGAGGCCGAGTCTTCGGTCAACAACGCGCCGATCATCTGACTGCTGTCGGCCGACCGCGCAACGATGGTGAGCCCATCGGCTACAGCCGTGGCGCTGAAGAGCCGAACGAAGGCCTCAAACTCCGCCGACGAAATACCGACGGCGACTGCCGGGGGATCGTAAAGGCTGAACACCTCTCCCAGAAGGGTTGCCATTTCTCCAACGTCGGATGACTCGCAGACGCCATATTGAATGCCCCCAACTTCACGAAAAGGAACCACGGCCTTTCCTCACACATGGGAATTGCGAGATCAGCATCGTCAGTCCGCCCAACGCCCGCGTTGAGCGGCGCGCCGACAACTCAAAAAGACAAAAGCCCCCGCCGGGGGCGCAACTCGAACGAACACGAAACAACCTCAACTCCCGATTCAGGGCGCACGGACTCCTAAATGACTGGCCCCGCCGACCAACAGAACGGTCACACGTAATTGGAAAGGACTCCTACTTCAACCTTGTGCAGGCTGCTTTCCTTTCCATTTCCTGCTACTCAGTTGCGGGCGCTGAGCATGGTGAATGCAACCCCGTACCACGTTGTCCAATAGTCGACTATCAGATTTCGTTTGGGTACGGGGATCTTACGATTTCAAATGTCTCGGAACTGGATCCAGGGAGTTTCGTCTCACTTAGTCTCTGCTGGTTTTACCTTTGCGGGCTTAGCTTTCAGCTCCACCAGAATTCCCTCGAGGGGTTTATCACTTAAATTTTCCGGAAGGTGTTTTCCCGCAGGGGCCCAACTCGTCTCACCCGCCTTCCCGCGAGATTCCTGGGTCTTTCCACCTGGGAGGGTAAATTTGACATGGACGTCGGTCAGGTAAATCACCTGGCTCGCAGGATGCTCGTGCATCACCGATTTTTCGTGAGGGCCGTAAGTAATCCGCAGGACTCGCACCTGGTCATTCTCGGATTCTACCTTGTAGTGTTTCGGATCAACTTTGACAGGGTCCTGGGCCATTGCCGTTTTCGCCGCAAAGACCAAGACTAATGCAGCGAACAAAACGGTTGTAGCGAGTTGGATCGATTTTCTCATGATGGACTCTCCTTTTTTGAGTGATTCGAAATGGTCTGCTTTGCGTCCCTTTGTTTCTTTCTTGATTGTGAACCTCCACAGCCCGGCTACGGCGCCGACTCCTCCGCTCGTCGCCATTTATTCCTCCTTGGCGGGTCAGCTCTTCGGCTTTACTTTTTCCGCGGGCATGGCGGCTGGTTTCGCAGCGGCTTTGGGCTTGGGCGTCCAGTAATCCGGATCTGCGTCGGTCCATTCCTTCGGAAGAATGCTCATGGACGGATTGAATGCGTAAACACTCGTCTCAGTGGCGATCACCGCCTCGCTCTGCATTTTTTGAAGTTTCGCGCGGTTTTCATCACCCAAAGCGTCTTGATACGACTTACCGTGCAGAACGGGGAAATCATCCTGTTCCGCCAGGGATTTCAAGGGAGTGATGATGAAGTACGTTCCTGCGGGCGCACCGGCCACCACCTCGTATACGGCCCAATGTTCGTCCACGTTCGCCTTCTCGTGGGCCTCATTCACGATCTTCCGGGCTTCCTCAAAAGTGTGCCCTTGACCGGGGCGCACCCGGATGGTCACTATCCGGAAATAGCGCATATGCGGGATATCGACACCGGAGCGATAACTCAAATCCTTGTTGTAAGTGGCGACCAGGGAGCGTGAGCCGGAAAGAAGCTCGGCGTCTTGCTTGTCGAGTTGATCCAGCCCCGTCTTGACGGCGCCGGCAATCATCTTGTCCACCGCAGTCCTCTCTTTGTCGAAGGCGGCAAATGATTCGTACCCCGTCACGAACCAGGCTTCACTGGAGTTGCCCCAAACCGCTGTCATTCCCAGCCATCCGGTCGGCAACTTGGCCTTCTTGAAAAATTGGGCATAACCTGTTTCCACTTTTTCGTGGGCCCCGCCGCGTGCGGGCTTCACCTCTTCTCGTAAGATGGAAAGCACTTTGGGCGGTCCCATCGGATGTTGTGCTGCCAGTGGTGCAAGCAGCCCCACCAGACCGGCGAGAATGAAAATCGAAAGAACGAGCTTTCTCTTCATGCAACCCTCCTGTTTTTTTAGCTATCGCTTTGATTTGTGAGACACGAGAGATGCCGTGGGGATACTTTTCCACTCCCCCGGAGGACATCTCCCCCTGCAAAAGACAACCTGTGGATGTGTGCACGAAGTATACGCGCCAGGAGGTGGGAGTCAAGCCCTTTCGATTCACGATGATGCCTATCTACCGGCACAGGAAGCCGGAGAATGCGAGGTCATCGCTCTTCAACGGATGCGTGGAAGATCCCTCAGAGGCAGAGTACAAACGAATGGCGTGGTAAATTTCCAATCTTCAAATGGGGTTTAGCTGGATGGAAGATCTCGGTTCAATGCTTGTCTCTCTCCACCTTTTCTTCGAACAGACGGAGGTCGCCGAAGACGCTGACCTCGCCTGTTCCACCTGCCGGAACCCCGGTGCGGTGATGGGGTACCCTGTCCGTCCCCCGCTGAAATGGAGATTGGAAAGATACGACCGCGATGGACATCTCCCGACCCCAATGGACATCTCCTCCAAAGGGCTCCTCCCGTGTGGCGGGGAGATCGCCAGGAACAAATCACACGTCTCGTAGTTTTGGCAGGAGACAACACAGGCAAGGATGCGTGCATCTCTCTAGGCGATTAATCAGCATTGAGCCCTGCTCTTCGTGGTCCCACTCATCTCAGTTAGGCTTTTTGGGATACACGATTTCACGGACGTCCAGTTCAACATCCCGTTCCATGCCCTCGATTTTTCCGGAGACATCCCCTTCCGAACCCTTCTCTGAGGTGCTCAGCATCCCAAATCCCCCCGGATTGGCGTTAGATCTGAGCTTCACGAGTGCGTTGGCAATCGTCATGGCAGGAGCTGTTCCAGTGCCCTTCGCGACGATCGTTCCCTGAGTGATCGTAATTTTGTTTCCGGCGATCCGGGCGATGCGGGACGCGACGAATGCCCAATAGGTTCCGTTCGCATCTCTTACAACAATAATCGCCGTTGGATCTGCAGTTGCCCTGTGAAGTTCGGGTTCCAGATTCCTGCAAGCCGTTGAACAGAGTCCCAACAAGAGCATCAGCAGTACAAAAACCCTTCGTTCCGCCATTGTGAACACAGCATTCCTCTCTTCGTGCATAGCAAGATTTGGGGTCAGATCATTTCAATTTTCAATTCCGATGAGATGTTAAACCGAGACTGATCGGGGCGTATGCGGGGTCAGACCTGGACATAGGAGGCGCATTCAGCAAATACACGACGCAATGCGCACGACGCGTAACGCAAAATGAAATCCGATTTTCAATGGTGTGTTACGGAAGCATCCTTCCGTCTTATGTCCGGATCTGACCCCTTTTTATTTTTTGCCGTCCCTCGTACAGATGCAGCCCAACTAACAGATAAGCTGTATTTAGGCCTCAGGGGTTTTGGGTCGCCGTCCACATCAGATAGTGGAAATCCGCATCAAGGGTTTCTCTTCAATTCGATCCTAATTTCGCGCCCTGCCGCCCGAATTTCCCACACAGATTGAGCCGCTTTGTCAAATCGGATAGTACACCTGTCTTCTCCAGACGGCTGAGAGGCGAAGCCTCCCTCTTCGGAGTAGGTCAAAGGGAGTGAGACCAGCAGCGTTTTCTTCTCTTGACGGGAAGGATAGAACGTCTGTCCCTCGACCGTCAGCAAGTACTTCATCGGCTTGTCTCCGCGCTTTAGGGCAAGGTCATACTGTCTGACGAGGACCCTACCACCGAGGCGAAGAATCAGCGTCACTTTTCCGTCAGGCGCGTCGGCGACCTCGGTCACTGAGTTGTCCATGCAGGAAGATGTCGTTTGCGAAAATGCGCCAGCTGAAACACTCATCGGCCCCGTGTCGGTACACTCGACCTTCCAGGTACCCGTGAGGCGGCTGAGCGCTGGGTCGCGCTTTCGAACCTGCGCCTCACTCTGGCCGGGGCAGTAGAGGAAAACCATAACAACCAGCAGAAATGGGAATCTAACAGCTCGCTTCATGTATCCTCCTTTTTGCTCCGTGGTAATTAAGTTTCTTTGAGGAAAAACTACTTTTTGTTTTTGCCTGCGTTTTCGAACTTTGCTTGCAGCCTGACTGCTTCATTGCCTTTTTCAATTGCGTAGAGTCGGAAGGAAGATTTGGGGTCAGATCCTTTCAATTTTCAATTCAGATGAGATGTTAAAACCAGACTGATCGGGGGACCTCTTCCAAAGCAAAATGAAAATTGAAGATTCTGCTGCAAAACCCCCTGTTTTTCGGCGACGAGTTTTGGCGCGAGAGGGAATCAGCCCCAACAAAGCGGGGATTTCCTCAAGACTTCACGTTTTTTCAGTATTTGTTTTGCTCTGGCCCGGCGTTCTTCCGTGCCGGGCCTCTGGTCTCCTCCGTTAGGAACTTTCCAGCACCGTGGGAGCCGCAGGGATGGCCTGCTTCATCTCCCACTGCACTCTTCGAATCCAGCGTTTGACATTGCAGGCCGCCCCGATAAAGTAATTCTGTAACTGCACTTTCTTCAATCCCCGGTAGCGCGCCCGCCTCATCCCGTGCCCTCGGACCAATTCACTGTGCGTGCCTTCAATGGCGTTGCGGTGTTTCTTGCGCTGCTCAAACGCTTCAGTCTTCATCTCGCGCCGTCGTCGTTGCAGCGCCGTGTGATATTCGCCCACCACCAGGGTGCGATGCTTTTGGTCCGGCGGGACACACACTGCCCGTAGCGCGCAGCTCGTGCACCGCCAACTCCATTCGAAACGATAGCTGACTTTCCCACTCTTCCCCTCTTCCAGGCGGCTCGATTGCGTGCTCTCCTGACCCGCCGGACAAATCGCTCGCCGCTCTTCCACGCACACCTCAAAGGCATCGGATTTGAACTGCGACTTCCCCGTCTGTGCCGACGGCTGCGCCGGGCCGATCCACTCCCGTCCCTCCGCCTCCCACTTGGTCAGCAACTCACCCGAGAGATACGATCCATCGGTAAACAGCACCTGCGGTTTGTCCACTCCCATCTCGGCTTGTTCCTCCAGCGTCTGCTCCATCCCCGCTTCATCGCTCTCCGTCGCCGGCTGGGTCACCACCGAGGTGAGAAAGGAACGCGTCGGCTCGCCCGCTTGCGGCTCGGCTTCTTCCACCGTCTCGGCCACCTGCACTTTGTAACCCACCCACTCCTTGGCGGCGTTGTTCTGCTGCTTGGTGCACCACTGCGCTTCCGGATCATGGGGATTGTGCACCGCCCCCGCCCGCGTCGCTCGTCGCTGCGCCACGGCTCCTTCCACGACCTCAAAGTTCTCTTCAAAGACCCGCTCCAGCAAGGAGGCTTTCTCGCCGTTCTTCACCGCCTCGGCTTGCTGCCCCACCCAGGCGTTCAACTGCCGCAAGTCTTCTCCCGCCTGCTTCAGCTTGGCTTTCAGCGTCTCTTCCGAGCACCGATAATCCAGCGACTCTTCCACGTACCGCTCCCACCACACGGCCCACTCGGCGGGGCGTTTTTCTTCCTCCACCGCCTCGGCGATTTCCTCCAGCGCCAACCGCAGCGTTTCCCGCGCCCGATCCAGCGTACTCATCCGGCTCACCGCTCCCAAGACGTGCGTGGAGTCGATCCGCTGCTTGTTCTGGCGCGCCATCAATCCGGCCTCTCTCAAACCGCTCAGCACCGCTTCAAACGCCACGCGCCCCTGTTCGTGCTCCACCAGCCGCTCCCGAAACCGCACCAGCACCGTGGGGTCAAACCCTTTCTCTCCTAACTCCACATTCAACGCAAACTTCCACCCCAGATGGTACTTCAGCTGTTCCACCGCCGCCCGATCCGGCACTTTCTCCAAGAACTGCAGCACACTCACGCCCAGCAATAACACCGGCTCGATCGCGGGCCGCCCGTTGTTGCTCACGTAGCAGCTTTCCAGCGGCGGACGCGCCCGCACCAGCAGCGGGTAGATCCGCTCGGCCAGCAAGCGGTAGCGATTGTCCTTCTCGAAGACCTCCTCGTGCGCCGCCTGCAGTCCAAACAAGTGGGTCTGGGGATTAAAGGCCGGTAAGCTCATCGCTGTCTGTCGCTCCTCACCCGGAAAAGATTCTCCTTGACAAACGATAGCTTATAAGCTAGCCTATGCTTATGTCAACACAATATTTATTAAAAGTGCAAGCCATTCGCACCAAAAACACCACCCCGCGACTCTATGTCTACTTCCCGCTGCCCCTGGCGGCGGCCATCGGACTGGAGCCCGGCGAAACCGTGCAATGGGAACTGCTCGATCGCGGTGAATTGCATCTGACCCGCGTCGAGCCACCCCAGCCCACAACCAAAAAACGGGCCAGCAAAAAAGAACACCTTTAAAAATAGAGGGGGTTTTGCAGCAGAATCAATTGAAAAGATCTGACCCCGCAAACTACCAACACAGTTCACTTTGCCGGGGCCGGAGTTAATGCCGGGATGTCTCCCGCAATCTCGACGGGGTGCGGTTCCAATTGGTACTGATTCTTACCGTAGTGCCAAATCAGTCCCGCAGCGTCCGCCGGAACCTCAAATGAAAGAAGCCGGTCTCCTTTGAGGATTTTCAACAGGCCGTCCTTATACTTCTTTCCGGTGCCGTCGGAAAGCCACGACTTTCCCTCTATTCGCGCCAGAAACTTTCCGTCTGTGACGGATGCAAACCGGAACATTTCATCATTAAAGTTCCTTTTAGCCTTGCCGCCAAATTTCAAGACCACGAATGTCTTTCCTGCGCCTGCTTTTTCCTGGATGCCACAGAGCGTGCTCATCGAAGACAGCGCAAACACCTCCGTGCCCCGGTTTGCCGCCAGCATGCTTTCTTTTCCCCCCGGACACATCACCTCGATGCTCGTCTGGGTGCTCCGCTCCACGCTGACCAATTCCCCGAGGGGAGTCGGAGGTGGCGGAGGAGGTGGAATTGGCGCCGGCTTTGCCGCTTCTGATTTCGCCGTAGTTTGAGGAGAGGGGTTTTCACTCTTCTTGCAGCCCGTAAAAAACAGCCCAAACACCAACACCGCGCAAAGCAAAAGCCCTGTAGTTTGGAAAATCGAAGCCATCCTCATGACGCCCTCCCGAAGGTTGTGGAGTCAGACCTGGACATAGGACAGTGCATGAAGCGAATGCACAACCCGATTTGTATGATAGATAAAAAAATGAGATTTGCCTTTCGTGGGCGCATTAAGGCTGTTCCATTCTGTCCAGCGTCCAGGTGTGACCCGTTCTAATGGAATGCTAAAGATAGGACCCCAAATGATGTTCTTCCAACATGGAAATCACTTCGCCGGCGCGAACTCAACGGGCACGGTGAGTTTGTTGCTTTCCGAGGTTCCTCCCCCCTTATCATCATGGATCAGATAAACCTCCAGGATGCATTTTCCGCTTGCTGAAACTTTCTGTACTTGACTTGAAAAGCTTTGGGTTGCATAGAAGATGCCATTCTTGGGATCCGTCATAACCACCTTGTCCGGTTCGTGAAATCCAACGGCGTGACCGTCCCCACATCGCAGGTGGTAATTACACAAGGTAGATTTTGGAGAGTTGATGTCACCCACCGGGTCAAAAACTGAAAACCGAATCTTCAATCGTGCATCCACTGGTTCGGCTGAGAGAACGGTGAGGTTAGTGATGCGGGGAACATGGTGAGGGATATACATGTCTTTCGGGGTCGATCGTCCCTCCGGGGTGATCACGACGATTGACCGTTTCCCGGTCTGGGCCTTGAGTTCGGCAAAGATCCGCACCGACCACACCTTCATTCCCTGGCCCTGTTGTCTCTGATCATCGGGGTCCGGTGGGCTCTCCTTGACCTCACGTATGGAAACTCCTTCGGCTGGAGAGATTTCAACAGAGGACACTTGGAGATTCTTTCCAAAGCACTTGAACTCGGTCGGCAGTCCCCGGACCAGCTGCACATCGGAATAGCCCGAAAATTGAACGCCGATTTTCTCAGCCTTCTGAACTCCTGCGACGAAGACCCAAACGGCGATGGCCCACACTATCCTTCTCATGGCAACAGCTCCTTAACAGTCGATAACAAGCGAAGTAAGAGATCGTTGTTTTCCACTACAGGGAAAACTTCAGGGGACCGGCTTCACACTGTCCTATGTCCAGGTGCGACCCCATGTTCGCGCAGGTGCGACCCCATGTTCGCGGAATCATTCCTTACTTCAACATTATCTTCCCCAGGCTGACCTTCTTGGTCTTCGGCTCGAGAACGATCCGTGCGACCTTCCCGCTTTCGGCAATACTAAGGGCCTTGACCTTCGTTCCTGTCACGATACCGACAGTAAAGCCACTCAGCTCAAGCCCAGAGGGCACCATCATGGTCTCGGGGATTGTCAATTTGAACTGCCCTTTCGCGTCGGTCTTCGTCTCCGGGCCGAACATCGGAAAGCGCACAACCTTGCCTTCCGAACCCACCATCAGCAACTCGATAGATTGATCTTTTATTGGCGAGCCTTTGCCGTCTACGAGAACGCCGGTCACAATGGTTGGCTCTTTCTTCGCTGTGTCCTCCTTCTTGGTCGCGTCTTCTTGCGCTCTGATACCAATATCCATCCCTGCCGCCAGTAGTACCACAATCACTGCGGCGACTCGCATAAGAAGCCGGGGTATTCCTATACCTAATTTAGAATTCAACATACCCTCTCCTCTGACGTAATTCGTAAATTCCATTCTATCGATTACAAGAGTAAGTTCGGGTCACGTCTAGATTGTTAATGAGTGAAAATCTACGGCGTGTTGCTCAAAAGCACATTCTTTGGTTCGAGGAATTGATCAGTGGTCAGATTTCCAAGGACGATTCCGAAAGATGCTCCGGAACCAAAAATGGGATCCATTCGGAATGGTCCTGAATTTTCGGGGCGGTTCTGAATCTCTGAAAATTGAAAAGATCCGACCCCCAATCGTACCCCCAATCCGTAGTCACCTGCCCTGAGTGCCCTCTTGCAGAGAGCCAGCTCCACTCTGTCCTATGTCCAGGCCCGACTCCAAGTTCATGCAACCCTTCATTGGCCTTATTCCTTAAATTCTCCAATTCCCCAGTTGATGATCGCAACGACTTTATCACCGGGTTTTACCTTCGCCTGGTACGGTCCATCTGCAAATTTGCCGGCTTTAGGTCTGAGATCCATGCTCAAAGTGTACTCCCCTGTTCTGAGGTTCTCTGCCTGCGTTGCGATACCAGCCGCCATTTCAACCTTTCCATTCTTGTTGTACACCTCAATTGAGATCGACTCGGCCTGCGGCCTCGACTCGAACTTGACCGCGATGCTGAGCTCCTTGGTTCCAGAGGGGAGCGTCCGAGTCTTCGGAGGTTTATCGGGGTTAGCGTCCTTGGAATCGACGCCCACATCCGCTCCCGTGACTTTGGGACCGCCCTTGCCGACATACTCGTACAGCGGGCCTTTCGCCCCAGGAAGGACCACAGGGGAAGCGGGTACCCCGCTCTTTCCTTGTATATCCGGCTGCTGCTTCACTTGAGTCTGGGCTTCACTCTGACAAAAAATAGCAGAACAGAGCAAAATTGCAGTCACGTACACCAATATAAGTCGCATCGTTTTCCCCTTCTTCAAGAGATTTGGTGTCAGATCTTCTCAATTTTCAATTCCGTACCGAGAGGATGCGGGTCGAATAAAGATGAGTGTCAGGTCTCTGCAATCGTCAAATGCTGTTTCTTCATTTTGAAAACAGTAAACCTTTCTTGGCCAATTGCCTTTTGCAGAGACCTGACACTCGATTATTTGACACTCGATTATTTCGTCGCGTCAAGGTTGGCTTAGTGTCGGCGCAGATAGATCCGTACCATTGCACGTGACCTGCGGGAAAACTGCTGCAGGCGCGCGACCATTCACCAGATTTCGCCGAGATCCATAGACTCTATGTTTTTCTTGACTTTGAGGGTCAGTGGCTCTTTGCTCATCTTCCTCTTCATCTCAACCAGGTTCAGGGTGCCCCGGACGGGTTCGAGGCGTCCAATTCGGAATTCCGTCTCTTCAGCATCTTTCTGCAGATACCCTCGGTGGACCTTGATCGCAAATCGGCCCTTGGCATCCGTTTTCGCACGAGGATTGGTCAGTTTTACTAATCCTTCCGAGTCCGCTGCGTAAAAGACCGAACTTGTTTTCCTCTTGTCGAGGAAGAAGAGCACCACCTCCATCCCCTCCCAAGCCGAACCGTCTTCATGAAGCGCGGTCCCCGTCAGCAGAAAATAGTTCGCGTCCTTTTCCGGAGTCTGAGCTTCGGCGACCTTCTCGCCAGCGGCCTTCGCAGACGACTGCGGAGATTCCTGGGACGAAGATTGAGCACTCGCGGCATAAGTGGCCGCGCTCGCAGAGGCCAATAGGAACACGCCAGCAACTACCAGCAGCTTTCTCGCGTACATCGGACTACCCTCCTTCCTGGAAGGGGCATCGGGCTCACTGCATTTTATTAAAGATTTGGGGTCAGATTTTTCAATTTTCATTTTGCATTGGAAAAGGTCCCTCGACGAGTCCGGGATTAACATTTCATCGGAATTGAAAACTGAAGATTCTGCCGCAAAACCCTCTTGGCTCGATCCGTGGAAAAACAACTCGCGTTTAAAAGGCCTACAATACATTTCTATCGTGTCGGGATACATTTGTGATTCCCCACAAAATTGAACGTTTCAAAAAGCCGGGAGTTTTGCAGCTGAATCCAATGTCCAGGTGTGACCCTTTTTACTCTCATTTGTTTGATGTCCAAACAGTTCACTAATGACTCCGCCCGCCATAGGCCGGCCATTGAAGACTTCTCAGAAACCGTAGGCCGACGATAGGCAGGAAAAAGAGTCCTGCCAGAAGAAGCAGAATGACGACATCGTCCCACTCACGACCCATGGAAAACAGTTGGCTGATTCCACTCAGCAAGAGGAACCACGCTGCAATTCCCGCCAAGACCATGATCGGCAGCAGGACTGCCTGGATGGCCTTTCGACGGCTCCCCTGACGAAAGGTGAACGCCGCAACGATGACCCCGAAAACAAGCATGCCTCCGCAAAACCATCCAAGGACGTAGCCGAGGTTTTCACCTTTTTTTTGTTCCTCAATGAGCTGTTGCTCCGCTTCACGAGATTCCAGCCCCAACATTCGCGCCTCCTTTCAACAGAAAAGCATTTTGCCGGGTGCAGTAGCCGAAGACGCAAGTAGTCACCCAAGTGGACCCTTCTTGGAGACTACCGATGTCCTGAGAGATGTGCCACTCACCCTTAAATGCCATCATAGAACACGGTGCATTTACTCCAATTCATCCGTTCAAATCATGGCTTCTACTTCATACCGGTGAGCCCTTCCTCGTTCACTTGGACCACTGACCGCGACTGCTTTACAATGTGCTTTTTCGATAAATGCCCAAAAACAAATGGCAAAAAAAATGGACTCGTATCTTTGAAAACTTCAATTGGGATTAGGCCAGATGGAATAACTCGGCAAATTGCTTGGCCTTATTTACTGGAAACGAAATCGCTCGCAGAAAGCGGCCCGCCCACTGACAACCACAAGATTCCTTCAGTTCATCCTCGTCAAGCTCGTCATGGAGAATGTCCCTGAGGAGGTCGAATTGTCGCTGAGCCACGTCACCACAAAGGGGGCGGAGGCGGAATTGGTGTAGGGAAAGGAGAACCCGTTGAACCGGGCATTGATGTTCACCTCCTCACCCAAGAACGGCACTCCCGTGGCGTAGAAGGAGATCCTCAGTACTCCGTTAATTAGCTGCCCGGAGACCAGGTAGGTTTCGGGGGTGATGGCTCCTCCATTGAATGTTTTAATCCGCAGGTATCCCTTGACGAAAAGGCCTTCCGCCCAGAGGCTGGCTTCTCCTGTGGTCGTCGAGCCGTTGAAGGCAGTTGTGGTCACGCTGTATGACCTCGGTGAAGGGGCGAGCGGGAGCGATGAAAGCTCCCCTCCGGTCAATGTCAATGCAGTTCCGAAGATGGGAATGTCCGTCTGGATTTCGAGTCGTCCCCGGCCCAGGGTCACTCCAGGAAAATGTTCCGACAGAAAGCGGGCGTCGTGCCAGCCCCCCCCAAAGTCGATGTTCTCGTTGCTAACCCGGCTGTTGGACTCCGAAAACAAAGTGAGCGTAACGTGCGCCTCCCGGTTTAACGTTCCATTGGCAAGGGCCAGGGCAATGGTCGAAAAGTCATCAAAGGGAATCGTGGCCATATAAAACTCCGTCGACGGGAGCACGCCCACGCTGTCGACCAGGGTTGCGCCGGACCGAACGGCATACGTCAGATTTCCCTCAATAAAACTCGTCTGCTCGAGAGTCTGTGCAGCGAACACTGCAAACCCCGCTTCCACGGGTCCTGTGCCTGTAAAACGGAAACTCCGGGTGGCCCCCGCAATAATGGTAATGCCCAACCTCCCGTTGCTGACCGGCGAGCCATCCACAACGGGATTCCACGGCTGACCTTTACCCCTGAAAAGGTACAAAGTCCCGACGTAGTTGGTGGTGCCCCGGTTGGTTGCGGTGACGACTGTCTCGTACCCGCCACCGGCGGCGACCTGTCCAAACACCAGGTCCTTTTGCGTGGAAAAATTTTGAGCGTACAAGACGCTGCCCGAGACCAGCCATGCCAAAAGCAGCATTGCGATGAAAACCCTGATTCGCATAAAGCCTCCTACCCATTTAGGGATGAGTTGACTGGACCCGCTCTATTCGAGTAAGGCAGCAGCCAACGCATCGGGGTGAATTGAACCGATCGACCAACTCCAAGCGAGGTTGGGGTCCTGCGTCGCTTTATTCGCCGTCTCCCCCTACCTTGGCAACCGAAACACTCTCCCATCCGGCGTGGTGACCGTGCCCCTTCCCCTGAGGTAAACATAGCCCTTGTCTTTGTCGACCCTGAACACCAGCGGCCAGCTGGGATCGCCCTCGAAGACGTGATTCTGGGCCTCGTGTCTCCCGATCCAAGTATGCTTCACACCGTGCGCCCAAAGCACAGGATGGAGTTCACCATCGGGTCCCATGCGGAACGTGACCTTTCCTTCCATGTGCGATTCCCCTCCGGGAGCGGGGCTGATCCGAATCTCGCTCTCGACCGGCCCAACCTCCCGGTCGATCAGCTGCTCATCCAGCAGGACAAACCTGGATCCCATGAAAACAGGAAGCAGCGGTGTCCCCCGCTGTGCGATTTGCTGAGAAAACTCGGTTTGTGTGAGATTGACAAACATCAACAGGACGAGCCACAGTCCCAGAACGGAGAAGAATGTCCATTTCAGGGTTCTTGCGATGAGCGGGGCTCTTCGATGAGTCCTTTCTACCTTTGCGTCAACTCCCTTCTGCGTCTCCTCCCGCAGCAACATTTGTTCTTCCTTAGACAAAGCATCGAAGCAGATGGTGCAGATCAAAGGGGTCAGTCGTCCGTCCTCCTGAAAGTAATAAATAGAAGGATAAATATTGCCGCATCGTTCGCATTTCATCTTTCGCCTCCTCTCGGAGAACGAGGGTCAAAGTTCCTTTCGCAGCGACGCCTCCTTAACTTACCTAGGACTCACCACTAAGGCTCTTCCGGCTTCCCTTTACTCTTACGGGCCGCAGGCGGGCCGGTGTATTGGAAAGCTTCCGATTTGACATAAAGCAACTTGAATTCGCCGTTGTGCGAGACGGTTTGCCGCAACACTATGATCCCGTCCGCTCCCACGCGGCAGGCTTGTTTCTTCAGTTCCGGCAGAGCCTCCTCGAAGACCCCTTGTCGTCCCCGGGTCACCTTGTTGCGCCGCACATAAACATCGATTTGCGCAACGATCGCGTGGGGGTCGAGCGGCTTGCTATCCTCCAGGACTTCGATTTGACAATCGGGTGCCCGGGCGGGCAACGCGGGCCCCACAATCTTTACTTCGCTTCGAACACCCGAAAAAAGGCCGCCCCACAGAAAGGCAAGATTCAGGAAGGCCACAGCGATGAAGCAGAGTGAGCTGCGTTGAATGAAGGGTTTCATTTTCCGGCCTTCAAGATGCATTCCGCCTGGTCCAGCACGGCATTGCTCCAACTCTTCTGCCCGGCGCGTCCGACGAATCCCTTCTTAGTCTCCGCAGTAACTTTGGTCCCGGCTACCTCGCCCTCCTTGGCCTCTACCAGTTGAGCTACAAGAGTTTCGCCTCCCGAGCCGGCGAACATCCCCACGTGACGCTTGTGGCTGGCTTCGATCGTTTTCCCGTCATCTTTCTTAACTTCAAATTCAATGGCCTTCATGCCATCGATCAAGGCCGCCTTGACCTTGTCCATGGGATAGGCGAAAAACCGCTCTTGTATTCCCTTCTCCTTACCTGCCTTGACTTCCAGGTTCTTGCAATCCAGTGAACCCGTGGGTTGAGCTTTCTCAATCTTGTTTTTGTCCTTGTCTTTTCCAGCGCTGAAGCCCGGAACGTTACCGAACAGGGTGAGTCCGACTATCAAAGAGAGCATACAAGCGACGAACCATAAACGACGTGCCATAAGAATTCTCCTTCCGTATGTTTAATAGTTTTGGAGCGCAGTGGTCTTGCTCATTCACCCACCCTTGCAGGTGAGATCTCTTCTGTGGCCGGATCGTACCTCTCTTAATTCTTGGACGCGTTCCAGCTCGTGCTCGCGGAACCGGCGCAGCTGGGAACACCCGGAATTGCATTCAGCGTAAAATTCACCGATCCGTTGGCGTTAGAGCTTGAGCTGAACGTGCCATTGATGGTGAAGCCGACGCCGCCGGGTACGTTGGGACTCGAATAAGAGAACGAATTCCCTGAAATCGATGCACTCATCGTGCTGAGTGTCGTGGTGAAATCGGCCGAACATCCGGGCCCCGAGATGGATCCACCGAATGACAAGGCGGTAATCCGGTTGTTGGAAACGGTGAAAGAAATCGACTTTCCTTGGCCCGTATTACCCGACCAGTTCCCGTTATAGGAGTTTCCCCCGGAGTCGATGATCGAGAACGCGAGCGTATTGGAAGATCCTGTCGGGGTGGTGACCGAGACCTGCCGATTTCCCAGCGTGGCCCCCGAATCTATTGTTACTAGCGCTGTGACTTGCGTCGACGTCGACTGAAGATTGCTGATGGAGATTCCACTGGAGGGACTGAAATTGATCGCGCTGGCATTGCTCAGATTCGAGCCCTGGAGGGTCAAACTGATCGCACTGCCGCGCAAGCCACCATTTGGATCGATGAGAGTGATTTGCGGTTGGCCGGGAGGTTGTGTACCCGTTGGGACCCGGACGTGGAGGCGGTAGGTGTAACTTGAACCCCCGTCTCCCCAATAGTCTGAGACGCGGATGTAATAGGTTCCATCCGCGGGCAGAACTGCTTGAATAAAAGAATCATTCTGCCAAATCAGCCCATTCTGGTCATTCTCGGTCATGATCGTTCCATCGGCTTTTTCCAGCCGCAGGACCGAATCCAGCCTGGATGAAGTGGACTGAGTATCGAGGAGAGCCGTCACGATGTCACCCTGGTGTCCTGAGAATTTGAAATAGTCGGTATCACCTGCGCTCCCAATCGACCCGGTAATGATGTTCGGACCGCTCAGGAAGAACGCCATACCGGTTGAATCGTTAGGTTCGGATTCCGAGATGGGGCCCATGCTCAGATAGAAGGGGGCTAGCACCGGTCCCTGATCGACCGCCACGGTTCCATAGACACTTTGATCCTGTCGCAGCGCCACCACTCCGATGGGGGTAACCGCTGAAACACTCACCGTTCCACTAAAATTGTCCAGGCCGGGGAACAGGCTGGACTCATTCAGGAATTGTGCGAGGTGCCCTCCCGCAGGCATGTTCACCACAGCCGTGTTCTGGACTGTTCCATCATTGCGGATCAGGTTCACCACCACTTTTTGGCCTGTGGTGATCGTTGAGTCATAAGTGGGGTTGGCAAATGCGATGCCTGTGTTTATTCCGCGCGAGGAGTTCACTTCCACCGGGAAAGAGAAGTGGGTAAAGGGAAATTGTTGGGAGACTCCCATTTCGGTGACCGCCACGCCCCCCTGGGCATATCGGAAAACCTCTGAGCCCCGGATTGAAGTGGAATTGGGAGCATGAAGGAGAACGCAGCCTGCCTTCAATGATCCCGTGGCGGAGACTCGTATGATTTGAGTTCCCCCTGCGCTTAAATTGAATGTGAAGTTGGAACTCGTGCCCAGATTGGTTTCCACTGTCAACGGAGAACCATCATCGCTGTAAAACGAGAGTGTGATGTTATTGACAGCGCTTGTGCCCTGGTTCGTGATGAAGAGATCACTCGACCAGCCGCCCCCGCCAGTAAATTGGGGGAAAACAGCATGCCACTCGGCTTGGAGAGGATATGCTGCGGTTAACAGGAGAATGCAAAAAAAGGCCACGACGTAGCTCGATCGACATCTGCCGCCTCGTCCTGCTCTGGCCCTGGATCCCGGGATCAACGATCGGAAATTGTCATTCATGATGCCCCCTTTGACCTCCATAAAATAGATAGGCATTTCTGGGATGGACTTGCTGCTTCTTGCGGATGTGAAACCAATATTCGGCAAGCACTTTGGACAAAAGCAAAGCGGATACCAATTGCAGACGCGATCACCGAATTGCAGGTATATAGCCTGAATACAATGCGTTACACGGGAGAATGACAGAGAGGCCGACCACGACATGTAGCCAGTCCGGCTACACTGCCAAAGCGCTCACAAAAAGCGACTGGGCATGAGTTTCATGCGCTTACGTTGTGGAGATAAGAATTATCCATGGGGTCATGAGGGAGGACTGTAGCGTTGCTAGTAACTCTTCAAGATTGGGGAGGCAGGACGAGATAACTCAGAAATGTCTTAGCGAGATTTCTTATCGCCGGTTGGCCGGGAAGATTTCCGGAGTATGCGATGTAAGGTAATCCGGTGCACCCCAAGTTGCCGGGCCGCCTCGGTCAGGTTTCCACCGGCCTCTTTGATGACCCGCTCGGTCAACTGGTGCTCCAACTCAGCCATCCTTCGTTGGATTTGGTGCTTTCGGGCTCGCAAGTCCTCAAAGTCGATTGCGGGAGTCTCCAAGGCTCGATGGAACTGATCCTTGATCAAGCTGAGGCGTTGCGGCGAGACTCGCGTGATCTCTTGAGGCAAGTCCTGTACACCGATGGTGTTCACTGTGGAGAGTGCCACGAGGCGATGCATCAAATTCTCTAGTTCTCGCACATTGCCCGGGAAGGGATACTCCAGCATCCAGTCATAGACGTCCCGTTCGACGCTCATCCTCTTCCCGTAGACCGAGGAGAATTTTTCGAGGAAATGATCCACGAGCTGAGGGATGTCCCCGGGGCGCTCCCGCAACGGCGGGAGGTTCATGGGAATGACATTCAAGCGGTAAAAGAGTGCCTCTTGGAAACTTCCTTTTTCCACCATTGACTTTAAGTCTTTGCTGGTGGCCGCCACCATCCGCACATCGACACGGATGGTCTCTTTTCCGCCCAGCCGTTGAAGCTCGTTGGATTGCAGAAAGCGCAGCAATTTTGCTTGCAGGGGATAGGCCAGCTCGCTGACTTCATCGAGGAAGATGGTACCCCCCTGGGCTTGTTCAAGTCGGCCGATGTATTGTTCGGACGCCCCCGTGAAGGCCCCCTTCTCGTGGCCAAACAACTCAGACTCCATCAAATTTTCGGGGATGGCCGCGCAGCAAATGGCAGCAAAAGGACGGTCACGACGCGCGCTTTGAAAATGTAGGGCCCGAGCTACCAGCTCTTTTCCAGACCCGCTCTCCCCTTCAATCAAGATGGTGGCAGGAGAATCCGCCAGCCGATCCACGAGGTCCAGGAGTTTTAGAATCTTTGGATCTCTTCCTATGATTTCCTTAGAAGCCTTGCTGGAATCAAAAAAGATGCTGGATTTAGGCTTGAAAAGAACCGGTAGAAGGCGTGCCTGCCGCAAATAAAAGAGGGCAAACCGGCTGACTGGCTCCAGCAGCTTCAAATCCTCGTGATCAAAGGCACAGGGGACAGTATTGTTTTCTAAATAAATGGCTCCGATGGCCCGGCGGCCCTCCAGCAGGGGTGCCGCCAGCACGGACTTGAGTTGGAGGACGGCAATGCTCTCCTCTCCGGCAAAATCCGGGTGATGCGACGCGTCCTCAAGAAGCAGCGGACGGGCGCGTTCAAACACCTCCCGAAGGAGAGTGCGGCTGAAGTGGTATTCTCCCAGCGCAAGGTGGGTCGTATCGAAATGGCGCGCTGCAATGACGTCGGCCTCCGTGGATTCGGGGGAATAAAAAAGGATGAACCCACGCTCGGCGCCAGTGGCTTCGATGATTCGATCGAGCATCAACTCACAGAATGTCCCCAAAGAACCGGCGGGAGCATCGAGCAGTGCCGTCAACACCGCGGTGAGGCGGCCTCCCGCTTGTTCGCTCCTCAGCATTTCGGCTTCCTGCTGGAGGGGTTTCAGAAAATCCTGATGAGCCAGTTCCGCGAGCAATTCAATCCGCTGGTGAAGTCTCTTGAGCTGGCTGCTCACGCTCTGTAATCGACGATCCGCCGTATCTCCCTGCAGCGTTCTTACCGATTCCAAAAGCGCAGACACCGATTGTTGGCAAGCCCGAGTTTCCTGGTCAAGCAGCGCCGAAAGAGTCTCTACAAGATTCTTAATTCCGTTAGTTCTCATTATATTAGTCAGCCACAGAGCCCCGGGGGCACAGAGTACACTTGGATTAACAAACAACCTATAAAATGTAGCGCTTTATCCCATCCTTCAAGAGGCGCGAGTTGAAATTTATCAACAATCCAATATTCTTTCCTGTCACCTTCAAATAAGTTAAGACTTGCGCCTCAAACACAGGATCGAAACGCTCGACACTCTTGATATCCACGACCACAGCATCCTCTACCACTAAGTCCAACCGATATTCGCCAATGGACCTGCCTTTATATACAACCGGAAACACCAGCTGACGTCGAAAACTCAGCCCAGCAAGTTCCATTTCGACACACAATGCAGCCTCATAAGTCGCTTCCAGAAGACCCGGACCTAAATTCCGATGAACCTCAATCGCACATCCAATGATTTTTTCAGTCAGCTTATTGATCTCATCCATACTCTGTGTCTCCGTAACTCTGTGGCCGTCTAATCAAGACGGTGTCCCCACAGAATTATTATCAGCCACAGAGGCCCAGAGCCACGGAGTATTTTGGGTCGAATAAAACCGCCTTAAAGAATGTAGCGCTTTATCCCATCCTTCAAGAGGCGCGAGTTGAAGTTTATCAACAATCCAATCTTCTTTCCGGTCACCCTCAAATAGGTTAAGACTTGCGCTTCAAACACAGGATCGAAACGTTCGACACTCTTGATCTCCACGACCACGGCATCCTCTACCATCAAGTCCAATCGATATTCGCCGATGGACCTGCCTTTATAAACAACCGGAAACACGATCTGACGTTGATACTTCAGTCCAACAAGATCCATTTCGACGCACAATGCAGCTTCATAAGTCGCCTCAAGGAGACCCGGACCTAAATTCCGATGAATCTCAATCGCACACCCGATGATTTTCTCGGTCAGCTTATTGATCTCATCCATACTCTGTGTCTCCGTGACTCTGTGGCTATCTAATCGATCCGGTGTCCCCACAAAATCCGGTGGCGCGTGTAGAGGCGCAGCGATTTGTCGTGTCCTCCCGCAGCGAGCTGCCGACCGTCGGGTGAAAAAGCCACGGAAAGCACCGGGGCTGAATGGGTCCCAATATGGCCAATCAGTTGGCGTCGCCTTACATCCCACAGTGATATGGACTGGTCATCGCCTGCTGAGGCCACTTGCCGGCCATCGGGCGAGATCGCTACCGACTTAATGCGCGCCCCGTGCCGTCCCAGCATACCCACCTGACGCAGCGGCCGGGCCTCCCAAAGGCGCACTACCCCCTGGTCTTCTCCCGTAACGAGCCACTTCCCGTCGGGTGAAAACCGGGAACAGATGAGCTGGATGCCCCTCAATCTTTCTGTCGCGACGGCTTGCCAGTTTGTCACATCCCAGATGACGAGTTGTCCCATATCGGTGACACAAAGCAACCAGCGCCCATCCCGGGAAAAGTCCTCTCCATAGATTCGGCCCCAGCTTTCAGAGAGGAACAGATCACTCAGGGTGAGGACCGGCCGACCCTCTTTGGAATCGAAGACAGCCAAAGTACTGCTCACCCAGCGCCCGTCGGGGGAAACGGCCACGCAGTATCCGGGTAAGGACATATCCGGCTGAAGTTTTAAGGTCTGAAGCGGCCGGCTGTTCTCTATGTCCCAGAGGATAACGGCTCCATCCTGATCGCTGGATGCAACCCATTTCCCGCCCGGAGAAAATGCCACTCCGGTCACGCGCGCGGTATGTCCGACCAGCACGGCCACTTTTTTGCGGCCCTGGGTGTTCCATATGATCACCGATCGATCATCGCTGGCCGAGGCGATTCGTTTCCCGTCAGGCGAAAAAGCAACGGCACGAACCGCGGCGCTGTGCTCATTCAAATTGGCGACCCGTTCGCGTTCTGCCACATCCCACAATAGAATGGCGCCGTCTCCGTGCGTGGAAACCAGCCAACGCCCGTCGGGAGAAAAGGCCAGGCTCCAAACGATGGCGGTATGCTCCAGCCGGGCAAGCTTTGCGTGCGTTGTCGCATCCCACAACACGATGTCTTCCGCCCCGGTTGCCACCCACTTTCCATCAGGAGAGTAAGCTGCGGCACGGCCGTGATCATCAAACACATCCTGGATCGCAACAAGTTTTCGGTGGCTCAAATCCCCCGTATGGCTCAAATCGAAGAAGGCAACTTCCCCCCGGCTCGTCACTGTGACCAAGTGTCCGGCGTCAGGGGACAACGCCACCCAGTTTCCAGCGCCTTTGGGACCCAAAGCATCCGCCTGCAGTTGTCCTGTAAGGACATCGAAGAGGGTTCCTGCCGGCTGCATCAGTTGGCGGCTATCCGGTGAAAAAATTAAGGTGCCGTAACTTTGTCCCAGGGGTAACTCACGGATCTTTTGCCATGATCCGACACTCCAAACGATGGTCTGCTCTCCTGAGCTCGCCAGCCATCGCCCATCGGGGGAGAAGGCGATACCCTGAACTGGTGCCGTGTGACCCTGCAACATGGCGACTTTCAGAAAGCGGGCTGAGTCCCAGACAATGACCGTCTTGTCAGCACCCCCTGTGGCCAGCCATCGGCCATCCGGTGAAAAGGCCATCGAAGTCACCCAACCGCTATGACCGGTCAGAGTCGTCAGGCGCAGTCGTCGTGCAAAGTCCCACACAATGATCTTGGAATCCTCCCCACAGGAAACCAGGAAACGACCGTCGGGAGAAAAAACAGCGAATCGGGCGGCGGCTTCGTGACCATCACTCAGTCGGAAGCCCTCCCACTCTTCCCGCACGGAAAGTGCTGCCGCCCCCAGGGTTGCAACCACGACCAGGATCACGATCAAAACGCTGGACTTTATCATGACCACCCGCAAGCTCTTCCGCAATAGCTCACCTTCCCGCTCACCCCGTACCCTGTCGGAGTGGCGGCGAATGATCCACAGCTTGTTCAAGGGGATGCGCGTGCTCCGATCAACCGAGTAGTTCGAGAGGTATTGACGGAACAACCGATTGGCTCTCTGTGTCGTATCCAGAACCTTGCCGGTGAGCTGATTGATCTTGTCAATTAGGTATTCATGGGTCAATTCATATCGGCGGCAATCCTCCTCCTGAATCTCACAGATCAATCTCGAATCGACAAAGAGATGCAGGAGTGGATCGATCACTCCCCGCGACCGCTGAGTTCTCTTGACAATCTCCTCGCCCGTGAGATTCAACCGCGTATTTTCATCGGAGATCAAGCTGCGGAGAACGAGGCGGGCGGTTTGAGGATCTCCCGAGGCGGTCAAGACATCCTCGAGAAAACCGAAGACAAGGGCTTCTTTTCTGCCCGCACGTCGATATTCTTCCAGCGTGAAGATCCTGCGGCGTTGCAGTTGCTCGCCGACGATCTGGAGTTCCGAGGGTAAAACATTTCCATCGACTGCCAGGTCGTGGGCAATCTGCCGGCTTAAACCAGTTTCAAAGGGCAGGTTGGCGTGCTGCGCACAGTGCGTGATGATCTTGGTAGCCTGTGACTCGTCAAAATTGCGCAAGTGGTAGAGTCTTGAACTGAGCAGCGGGTCAGGGATTCTTTCGGCAAACTCCGCGTTGATCCAATGGAGAAAGTCACTTCGCATTGAGAACAGAAACCTCACGGGGAGGTTCGGCGAGTTGTAGCATTCAATCACAAACGAGATGAAGGGTTCTCGCTCCTGCTTTGTTTTGAAGTTAATAAAGAACTCTTCAAATTGATCGCAAATGATCAAGATTCGGGTATCCAGTTCTCCGGCGATTCGACGCAAATAGGTGACCGGCCGCTCGTTCAAGGCGGATGCGACCTGACTCCTTTTCCGGCATTCATCGATCAACGTGGCCAGGGGGTCCTTGTAGGAGCGGCAGTACACGGGAAACTGGCCTTTTTCCCACAGCGCGGGGATCAAACCGGCTCTCAACAGCGAGGTCTTACCACAACCGGAATCCCCAAACAGCACGCCGAACCGGAACTCCTCCTCGAGGACCCGTTCGAACAGGGTCACGGTGTCGACTTCGCGCCCGTAGAAACGATCGCGGTCCGCCTCTTGGAAGGGCAACAGACCTCTAAACGCGGCGCCTCCGGGCAGTGAAAGGACTGGCATTCGAGTCCGTCGTCGTAAGAAAAAGAAGAAGACGAATCCCATCGCCGCAAGAAATAACAGCACGACATCCCGCCAGCCTCCATTTCCCCGGGGCTGAATAAAAAGCCAGTCGATCCCCGCGACCAGCCCCCCCAGGGCAGAAAGCATCAGTACCCAACCGTAGGTCAAACCTGTCAATCTTGCCGGAGTGTGGGGTTGCTTCGGCAGCCCTTCTGCTGCCCGAGGTTCAGCAGCAACATCAGCGCCCGCTTTTTCAAGCCCCCTCCCCGGCTGAAGCTGTTCCCTCAGCCTCTTCAATTCCAAGAGCATCTCCTCGATCGAGGAGTACCGTTGATCGCGATCTTTCTTCATCGCCTTCCTGAGGATGGCTTCCAACTCCAGAGGGACATCCCTCCGAAAGGTGCTCAAAGGTGGAGGCTCTTGAGTGAGGATCGAATGCAAGACCTCCGGCGCGCTTCCTCCATCAAACGGACTTCGAGCGCTGACCGCCTGATAAATCACAACTCCAAAGGAAAAAATGTCGCTTCGTGCATCAATCTGCTCGCCGCGCACCTGCTCGGGAGACATAAAACGGGGTGTGCCGGAGATTCCCATGCCATGGAAAGAAGAAGATGAAGGGGAGCTCGAATGATCCAAGGCAGAAATGGCATTGGCCGATCCTGCAGTTCCACCTTTCCCCTCCCGCAAAGGCGGCAAGGATGGGATGAGATGGGCCAGACCAAAATCCAGAATTTTTACCTGGTCTTCCCCGGTGAGCATAATATTCGAGCTCTTGATGTCGCAGTGGACGATGCCTCGAGCGTGGGCCGCTCCCAGCGCCTCCGCCGCCTGGATCGCTATGTTGAGTGCTCTGCCGACCTCAAGCGGCCCCTCTTTCAGCTCACTGTCCAGTGTCCTTCCATCGACATATTCCATCACAATAAAAGGATGGTCATCATCTTGACCAACTTCATAGACTGTGGCGATGTGGGGGTGATTCAGGGCTGCCGCACGCTGAGCCTCGTCCATGAGGCGCTGCTTCGCATGAGGATCAGGACCATCTTCAGAAGGTAGAAACTTAAGGACAACGGTCCGCCTTAATCTCAGGTCTTCCGCTTTATACACTTCACCCAGGCCGCCAGAACCTAGGCGCTCCAGAATGCGAAAATGTCCGATCTCTTGATCCATCATTCTACCCACGAGTGGCGAGTGGCGAACAAATCATGGGTTTTCCTACAACGTGGGAAACAGCCTCCTGGATAACTGGCCCAAGTGTAGCACTGTATGCTTCACTTGTGCACAAGAAGTATAATTCTCTCCCCATGAGGCGGGAGCGTGTCCGAGACGTATCTTCTTCATTTCCTCGAGTTAACCCATATTTAGAGCGCTATGCATAGAATTTCAAATCCTCCCGGGATTTCTCCATCGCCTGAGTTGCGTGAGAAGATTTGCTGGGCATCCGTAACTCTTACGAAGCGCTATCCGTCTCTAAGACATTCACTTCCTGATGGTTCAATCCATTTGAATGATCCATTCCTATTAGACATTTCACATCCTTGGGTTCACACAATTCATAAGGAGACGGCAGGCTTTCCTAAAATCACCTGGCTTATTCGATTAGGGACCTCTTAGTCCATTGGGTCTCTTCAGCCAAGAATGAAATCCATCCACTTGTACATCCATGGAGGCATGAATCATGAAGTCACTCAGAGCGATTCTATTAACATTCATTCTCATAGCCGGGGCATCCGTCCTCTACCTTGCCCAGGAAGCGGAGGACCGGACGCTGCTCCCATGGTCCGTCATTCAAAAAATCGTGGACGAGGCCTCGGGTGACCGTCCCTTGCACACAATGTTAGAGATCGCTCCGTATCCGAGGCATCGAAGCAAGGAAGAATACGAGATCAAGTTTCTGGAGAGTGTTTTCATTGAGCGGAAGGCCAGAGAATTTGGACTCGATGCGGTCAAGGTGGAGCGTTTCCCTTCCGGCGGGGGGATGGGGGGCGGACGAAGGGAGGGCGGGAGCCCGCAGGCCCCGACCAATCCTTTTGCGGGGAAAACATGGGAAGGTCTCGTGGGCCAACTCTGGATGGTGGAACCCCAGCCGCATAAACTGCTCGATTACGCCGATGTCCCCACCATGCTGTGTGCCAACAGTGAAAATGGTGATTGGACAGCCGAACTTGTTGATGTCGGCAACGGATCACGCCCCGAAGACTACAAGGGGAAAGACCTCAAAGGAAAAATCGTCCTCGGGTCCGCCAGTCCTGCCATTCTTCAACGGTTGAGTGTGTTTGAGGAGGACGCGATTGGAGTGATTTCGTATAACTCCCTCCGGCCGGAGTACGACGTCCAGCAGTCGCTCTGGGAGAGCATTCAGCCTCAGCCGCCCAACCAGCCGAAGTATGTCGGCAAGACCGCGGGATTCGGATTCAAGCTGAACGCGGAGATGGGCCGCTCCCTGCGCTCCCTGTTGGACCGTGGCATGAAGGTGAAGCTGCACGTAGTGGTCAAAGCCGATTGGTATCCCAACATTCTGGAGACCGTGTTCGCCAGAATCCCTGGCGATGGAACGAGTGAGCAGGAAATCATGCTTTCGGCGCACCTTTACGAAGGCTACCTCAAGCAGGGGGCCAACGATGATGCCAGCGGCAGCGCCGCCATCCTTGAGGTTGCACGGACACTGAACACATTAATCAATGCCTCTCAGCTTCCCCGTCCCAAGCGAACCATTAATTTTCTCTGGGTGCCTGAAATCAGTGGGACTTCAGCCTGGCTTCGCGCTCATGAGGAGATCCGGAAGAAGCTCATCAACGACATCAACATGGACATGGTGGGCGAAGGACTCCAGAAGAACAACGCCTCTTTCGTGCTGAGCCGAACTCCCGATACCACACCCAATTATCTGAATGACGTCATGCAGAGTGTCTTCGAATTTCTGGGAAACACCAACCGCGAACGTGTCCGGTATCGCGCCCGCGGTTATGCCATGTCAGATCCGATCGTCTCTTCGGTCGGGTCGGTCGAGCCCTTTCACTTTAACATCGACAAGCACTACGGAGCGTCGGACCATATCATCTACCTGAACAATGGAATTCCCGCCACCATGATGGGCGTGTGGCCGGACATGTGGTATCACTCCTCCGGCGATACACCCGATAAAGCTGACCCCACACAGTTGAGACGCGCGGTGGTCCTCAGCGCCATGGGGGCTTACATCGTGGCCTCCGCGGAGGATCGCGGGGCTGCGAGGATTGGCGCTGAATCTCTCGCGAGAGGGGATATCCGGATCGGCGACGCGCTTCGAAAAGGACTGGCTTACCTTGCCGATTGGAATTCGGATCTGCTTCCCTCGGCCTTTAAGGAAGCCATCAATGCAGTCCGTCACCAGGGAAGTATCGAAAAAGGCACGGTCGAGTCCTTGAAGACCCTCATGCCGCCTTCTATGAACAGTGAGGTAAGGCAAAAGACGATCGCCCCCTTTCTTTCTCTCATCGATGAGAGGACCCAGGTCGCCGAGAAACAGATCAAGGAGTTTTATCTCCTCCGGACAAACACCGCCCCGCCGGACCTGAGATTGACCGAGGAGGAGGCGAAGGCGGCGCGACTGATCCCGGAGCGATCCGCGGGCCAGGGCGGATTCGGAGGATTGGGGGGTGGAATGGCAGCGTTGCTCGATCAACAACCTGAAGCCGATCGTAAAGTCCTCGAGGAGGCGTTGAGTAAGGTCCCCCAGCACATGACCGCAGAACTCAATGTCATGGTGACACGCAACGGAGACAAGAACGATCCCCGCAAGTACTCGGTCCTGGACATTCGCAACTTTCTTTCGGGAGAGTTTGAGCCCATTGCCTTGGCCGACGTGATGGCCTACTTCAAGGCTCAGGAGAAACTCAAGTCGATCAAATTAATCGAAAAAGCGAAGGAGCCAACGGCCGCGCCGAAAGGTCAGAAGATAAAAGGCAAGAAGGCCAAAGCATGAGCCGATCGCGGTTTTCACATCTCTTGTTCGATGCGGATTGATCCCCGTATTCGTAGGGGGCACAGTCCGCCCCGGCGGACGCCCCAGCCTATCGAGAAACACGACGTATTTATCCTTCAGTGCGCATTCAGCGTAAGTTGTGACTGTGGGGTTAGGTCCACGGGGACGGTGGGGAGGATGATTCGGAAGGTGGCTCCGCCTTTTATATTATTTTCGGCAGAGATCTTTCCACCATAGTGCTTCAGGATGGAATGACCCACACTCAAGGCCATCCCGGTGCCTTTGCCGACTTCCTTGGTGGTGTAAAAAGGTTCGAAGAGGCGGTTGGGGTCCTTGATCCCGGGGCCATCATCGGAAATGGAGACAACAGAGTTGTCGCCCTCCATCCCGGTCGTGATGGAGATTGTACCGCCATTTTTCACTTCGCCGATGGCCTCCATTGAGTTTTTCAAAACGCTTTGGATGACCTGCACCAGGCGATCCCGGTTGACATTGACCCACATGGGATCATGTCCAAAGCGCAACTTGGTGTGGATCTGGGAGGCCTCAAAATCCTTTTCAAACAGGCTCAGTGATTCGACGACGAGGTCATTGACTTCGATGGGCTCCACCGAGTGTTCAGGGACCCGAACAAAGCTCTGTAAACTTTCGACAATCTTTTTGGACCGTGTGGCCGCTTGAAGGATGCGGTCAAATCGTTGCCGCAATTTCGGGTCGAGCGCCTTGTCCTGCAAGGAGAGCTCAGAAAATCCCATGACCGTCGTCAACGGGTTATTCAACTCGTGGGCTGCACCCGAGATCATCTGGCCGAGGGCCATGAGTTTGTCCGCATGCTGAATTTGCCGTTCCATGGTTTTCATTTCGGTGACATCGCGCCCTACCGTCAACACGCCGGAAACCCGATTCTCGGCGTCGTGGACAGGTGACATGGAGATCTGCAGGGAACGGTAATTCTCCTGGGGTGCCTCAATCTGGATTTCCAGGGACTGCGGTTTGCCCTGGAAGGCAGAGGCCGCCGCTTGTTCCACAAGGACGCGATCCTTCCCCCGGAGAAACTCGTGATAGCTTCTCCCTTTCAGCTCTTCTGAACTCAGGCCTAACCCCTGCTCACACCTCTTGTTGGCCCATTGAAATCGGCCCTTTCGATCGGTAACACAAATAGAGTCGTTTGCATTGTCCATCAAACTCTGAACGAATTCATGTTGCTTCACGGCGTCGTCCCGATGTCGTTGCACCGCAATTTTTTCGCGTTCGAACAGGTGGATGAGCATCCCCACAGCGACCGCCAGTCGCGCGAAGTCAAGGAACTGGACAGCGAAGGGGAGGATGAATTGCCACCTCAGGATAAAGCTAAAACTTACGAGACCTAACCCCATGGTGAGGAATCCGCACGCGAGGATCTGAATACCTATGGAATGGGACTTTCTTCCAGCTTGAAGAAACTGCATACCGGTGACAAGGACTAAAATTCCCAGCAACAGCCCAAACTCAGAAAAGTGGTAAAAAGCCAGGACAGTCCCAACTTTACTGGCGATATCAGAACCGACGAAAATGGGCAACGGGGTAGTTGCATGATAGATCTGGAAATAGCTTGTGACTGTAAAAAGTACACCTAGCGCTGCAACGAGAACCCGGGAGGTCCGTAAGCCTGAAAAGCTGCGCGCAGAGAGAAAGAATATGATGCCGGCGGATGCGAGCAGGATCCGGTCGAGAAATACAACGGTATGTGACCTCTCCGGATTCATCATAACGCCGACTTGTGACAAATACTGAAGCGTCATCACGATCCATCCAATAGCCCAGAGCTTGAAGAATGGCTCAACTAGCTCCCGCCGCGAAAACACCAAAAAAACGACGGTAACCAGAATAATGGCCAGAAAGCTAGTCAATGCGTCAGCGAGATACAGGTCCATGAGTGCTCCTGGCGAGAGATGTTTCCCCGCCCGTGCTGTTTATTTCTTCGACAAACGGAGGGAAAACTTTAGAAAATAATCATCCAATGTGGGAAATTGCCTCCCGGCATCAGCAATTCCTCACTGTTTCATTGCCCCCTATCCACGATTTCTTTATCATAAAGAGGAATCAGGACTCCCTGTCAATTCTCAAGCGGGCTTTGGCTATCTCCCCGCTCAACGCAAGTGGCGAAAGGAAAAAGGAATGAAACCGCGATATTGGGTGATCCCGGCGGCCATGATTGCTATCGCCGCCCTGCTCATCAGCTTGTCATCAAAGGCAAGCACCTCGTTGAGAAGCGCCGTTCCGGCCTCAACTCCGGGAGAAAAGCCGGTGCCGTTATTCAAGATCCGCGCTATTACGGCTTTTGTCTCCATCGACCCCGGCCGGGTCGAAGAGGGGGTCTCCGAGGCGGTACAGTTCCTGGAGCAATCCAGGAATCGATTTCAGTCGGCCGGGTTTGAGGTCCAAACCGTGCGCTTAGCCACACAGCCATTTCCGGATTACACGAGAACCCTGTCTCATCACCGCGCACTTGAACTCATCCAGAACTTGGATCGATTGGCAGTACAGCATCACCTCGATTTATCCATTGGACCAGGAATTCTGGAAGACCGCGACGATCCGGAGGCGGTCGCATTGCTCACCGACATCCTGTCCCATACAAAGACCACCAACTCCAGCGTGACCGTGGCCGCTCCCGAGGGCGGGGTTCAAGCCAAGGCAGTTCGCGCCGCGGCTCAGATCATGAAGAATCTCTCGACCGCCTCGCCGGGTGGCATCGGCAACTTCAGCTTTGCCGCAGCGGCCAACTGCCCCGCCGGTATTCCATTCTTTCCCACCGCGTATCACCGCGGCCCTCAGAAACAATTTGCCCTCGCCATCCAGAGCGCCAGCCTGGTTCAGGACGCCTTCGCCCATTCGCTCACGTCTACTGAAGCCCGCGCCAACCTGAAGAAAACCTTTGAAACGCAGTTGCTTCCCGTTGAAGCCATTGCTCAGGGATTGTCAGTGGAAACAAAGTGGAATTACGAGGGAATGGATGTGTCCACGGCGCCGTTGAAGGAGGTCTCGATTGGCGCAGCCATCGAAACACTTTCAGGAGTCCCCTTTGGGGATCACGGCACCCTTGCGGTGGCTGCCTTAATCACGGATGTCCTGAAGAGTCTGGACTTGAAACGCGCCGGGTATTCAGGCCTGATGATTCCAGTCATGGAAGACGCGACGATCTCGCGACGGGCTGCCGAGGGAAGGGTGTCTCTTGATAAGCTCCTTCTGTTCTCCTCCGTCTGCGCGACCGGCATCGATGTGGCGCCGATTCCCGGGGACACTTCGACGGATGAAATTGAAAAAATCATTCTGGATGTGGCCACCCTGTCCACCAAGCTGAAGAAGCCCCTTGCCGTCAGACTCCTGGTCGTTCCCGGGAAGCATCAAGGGGAGATGACCGCGTTTGACGACCCCTTTCTCGTCAATACAAAAGTCATGTCTGTGCGGTGAGCGATCCTTCGGCTCCGTAGGCTCCCTCAGGAAAAATGCATCCATCATGCCGGGAGTATCCCGACTTTACGTGCGCATGGAGGAATGAGTAGCGCGTTTCGGGCTGCTTTTGGGATGGAAGGTGGGAGGGGATTGCCGATATGAATCAAAGAGCGCGACCGCCTGATCGCGGGATCGCGCTCCTTCTCCTGATTCATTTCAAGTGGCTTCACTTCTATCGATGCTGCCCATCATGCTTTTGCCGATAAATATTGCGGCTGGTGCGATTCAGTTCACGATTGAGTTGGCGCCGTTCAGCCGGTGACACGTTCCCCTCGGACTTGGCAAACAGCTTATCGGCTTGACCCTCGCCTCCTGAGACTCCAGACGACGGGCTTCACGATAGGTTAATTCCCCGCTCCGGACTCCCTGGCTGATTCGCGCCTGTTGGTGGGCCTGGCGATGATTGATGCCGGGCGTCCGTGTCCCGGCCAGCATCGGGACCGCGAGACTGAAAAGGATCGTACAGCACGCAAGACAGACCATCAGTTTTTTCATGACGTCCTCCTGTTTATCTGGAATTCCGGAAGCGCCTCCATTGTTCGCCTTTTTTGACCACGGGGATCGGGGAAGGTTTAATCGATGGGATGCGGACAAACACAGGCAGTGCGGATTGAATTCTTCAGGATGGACGCTCGCTTAGATCAATTCTGGCCACGAAGTTCATTCAGCGCCTGCTCGACGGTGGGGCGCACCATTTGCTTTCGCCAGTACATGAGAAAATCGGTGTTGTCGAGGGGCTTGGCAACGGCATACGCCGCTTCTGCAGCGGCATGGATGGCGCTCTCATCCAGGGGGCGACCGATCAGACACTTCTGCGCTTCGATAGCTTCCATGGCATGCGGGGCGATGGCCCCCAGGAGGAGCTTGGCCTCACGGACGGTCTCGTGATCTTCATCAAACCACACACAGGCCGACACACCCAGCACCGGAAAATCAAATGCTCCGCGGCGCCGCACCTTGGTGTAGCTGGCGCGCCAGCCATTGGCCGGAGGGAGCAGAATTTCGGTCAAGAGCTCGTCGTGCCGTTTCGTCAAATAATGAATCCCATCAAATGAGGTATACAGTTCGGCGACGGGAATCACCCGTTCACCCTGCGAGGAGACCAGCTTGACCTGGGCGCCGATGGCGATCATGACGGGCACTTCATCCGCCGACTGGACCGCCCAGCAGATCTTCGATCCGGGCGCCACCCAGCAGGTGTCGCCGTCTTTCTTCAGGCAAAAATGAATTCCTTTGCGCCACTCGTAATTCTGGTCATAGTAATTGCACCGCGTATCCAGAAGCAGATTGCCGCCGAGCGTTCCCATGTTTTGCAGGATCGGCGTGGAAATCAACCGCGCTGCCTGAACAACGACCGGATAGTATCTCTGAAGGGTCTTGCTCTCAATGATCTGAGTCAATGTCACGGCCGCGCCGACGCTCAGGCCGGTCGTGTGGGGATCACCGGTGATCTTCTTCAAGGCCGAAATCCGATTCAGACCAATCACCACCTGGGGGGTTTGCTGGCGGCGCTTCATGTTGGGATAAAGATCCGTTCCCCCGGCAACAAACTGCCCCTCCGCACCGGCGTCAGCCATGAACCTCACCGCCTCCGCAACTTTCCGCGGCGTGCGATACTCAAATTTGGGAAGACGCATCATGACGTAAACCACCTGCTATCGCTTGAAGGGCAAATGTTCCAGATCCACATTTCCGCCGGACAGGATAATTCCCATCCTCTTGCCCGCCGAACCCGGGATCTTCCTGGAAAGCGCCGCCGCAACCGGCACGGCAGCGGAAGGTTCGACGATGATCTTCATCCGTTCCCAGACGTGACGCATGGCTTCGATGATCTCGTCCTCGCTGACGGTCACAATGTCATCCACCAGTTCCTGAATAATCGAAAACGTCTTCTCTCCCAGGGATGACCGAAGGCCATCCGCGATGGTATGCGGATGGGTTTGGAGGATGAGTTTCCCCGCCTGCTTTGATTGAAACGCGTCATCGGCACCCTTGGGTTCGCATCCAATGATTCGGGTTCCCGGAGAAAGACTTTTCATGGCAATCGCAGTCCCACTGATTAATCCCCCACCACCCACCGGGGCCAACAACAGATCCAACCCCTCTTCCACCTGATCATGGACCTCCAGTGCACAGGTTCCCTGTCCGGCAATAATGCGGTAATTGTTGTAAGGATGGATGAGCACGGCGCCTGTTCTGGCCATGAGTTCATCAGTCGTCAACTCGCGCGCCTCAAGGGTGGGTTTACAAAAGGTGATCTCCCCTCCATAGTTCCGGATCGCCCCGACCTTCGGCTCAGGCGCGTTCGAAGGCACGACGACGTAGGCTTTAATGCCCCGAATCCTGGCCGCCATGGAAAGCGCGGCTCCATGGTTGCCGGAGGAGTGGGTGACGACTCCTTTCAGCGCGTCGGCTTCATCCATCGAGAGAACAGCGTTGATGGCTCCGCGCGCCTTGAATGCTCCGCCTTTCTGCAAGTTCTCACATTTAAAAAAGACCTGGGCGTCGATCATCTCGTTCATCGTCCGACTGGTCATGACGGGCGTGCGATGGATGTGAGGCCCGACGCGTTGATGTGCTTCGCGGATCGCTTCGAGGTCGGGTCGAATTTCTGCGTTTACAGTTGAAGTAATCATATGGATTCAATCACACTTTCTTTTCGAGTCTCTAAGGTTTGGTAGCCCCGGTCCGCCGCGGCGTCCGCCATTACTTCCGGCGGATCGCCGGAGGATCTTCCAGTTTTGGTAGCCCCGGCGAGCGTCCTTCTCGCCGGGGGATTTTCCAAGTACTTCCACAGAAGGCCCCTTCTGCCGTAACACGACGCGTGGGTCACTAGACCACAAGGATCGCTACTCTCGCGCGTGGACCGCTTCCCGCTGGATTTCTTTTCCGGTGCCGCCCTCCCAAGGAGGCTTGACGCGAACCGGCTCCGGCCACTCCACCTCGGGAACCAATTTCGGTCCGTAGCGGTGCGGTTCTTCGATCCCCCGGGTAATCCCGGTTTTCACTCCTGCAGCCGCTGGCGCTTTCTCCCGCTGGATTCGGTCACGCGCTTGAATCGCGGAGAGAACCTTGTCGGGTGTAATAGGAACCTCATCGATGCGCACGCCGACGGCATCATAAACCGCGTTGGCAATGGCCGGTGGAACCGGCAGCAACGGTCCTTGTCCTACTTCCTTGGCACCGTACGGGCCATTGGGGTCGGGGTCTTCGACCAAGAAAGTTTTGACGTCGCACATTTCCAGCGTGGTCGGGGATTTGTATTCGAGGAGACTGGGAAACTTGTGCACCACGTTCCGGTTGTTCCGGTAGGCCATCTCTTCCATCAGCGCTTCACCCAGCCCCATGTACACCGATCCTTCCACCTGGCCCAGCGTCAAGGCCGGGTTGATGGCGCGGCCGATATCGTGAGCAATCCAAATTCGCTCCACACGCACGATGCCGGTGCGCGGATCCACGTCCACCTCGGCAACTGCTGCATCGTAACTATACGCCGGAGAGGGTCCGACTCCCGCACCTTTAAATTTTCCTGCCGAGGCGGGCGGCGTATAGCTGCCGACAGTTCCAATGGTCCCGAACCTGGCCTCCGCGATCTGTACGGCCTCGGCAAATGAGATTGACGCCTCGGGATTCTCCGCGTCGAACAGCCGGCCCCCGGCAAAAGATAAATTGGCGACGGGGATGTTCATCTTTTCCGAAACCGCCTCGGCGAGCAGATCCCGGGCGCGTTCGGCCGCCTGCAACGCCGCATGGCCGGTCATCAAGGTCACTCGAGAAGAATAGCTCCCCAGATCCACCGGGGTGAGATCGGTATCCGCTGTGAGTACTCGAATGTCCAGAGGATCAATCCCGAGCACCTCGGCGACAAGATACGCGAGAATCGAGTCCGAGCCCTGTCCAATGTCGATCGATCCGCACATCACGCACACGCCACCCTGGCGATCCAGTCGGAGCTGCACTCCGGAATGAGGCATATGATTCCAATAAATTGGAAGTCCGGCCCCGCTCAAGTAGGAGGCACAGGCCAGTCCAATCCCTTTTCCGTCAGGAAGGTTTCGAAATTTATTCTTAAAATCGCTCGCAGCGATCACTTTGTCGATACAGGCCGCCAGCCCCATCGAACCCACCCTGAGATAATTCGCTGTGAGTGAATAGGGCTCAACCAGATGATCCTTGCGAATCGCCACGGGGTCAAGACCCAACTGCTCAGCAATCTTGTCGAGTTGAATCTCGAGGGCATAGCGGGGTTGCGGGGTGCCATGCCCGCGCTTGGGCCCGCAAGGCGGCTTGTTGGTGAACACGCGAACGCCCTCGAATTTGTAATTCGGGATCTTATAAGTGACCGTCTGCAACGCGCCGGTGTAATAGGTTGACGCAACGCCGTAGCTGCCATACGCGCCCCCATCGAGGAACGAACGGAAATGCATCGCCGTGATGGCGCCATCCTTCTTCGTCCCCGTCTTTACCCACATGAGGACGGGATGACGTCCCCGGTGGCAATAGAACACCTCTTCCCGGGTGAGGGTCACTTTGACCGGACGGCCCGTCACCAGGGCAAGTTTGCACACGACGATCTCGTGAGGGAAGGGATCACTCTTCCCGCCAAATCCGCCCCCATTGGGCGTCGCAATGACCCGGATACGGCTGGCCGGCATTTCCAGGACCTTTGCCAGCGCGCGGTGGACATAGTGCGGGGTCTGCGTGGAACTCCATAAGCACAACTTGCCGTCCCCGTCCACCTGGGCCACGGCGGCGTGCTGCTCCATGGGAAGGTGTGTGCTGCCCTCGTAAAAGAATACATCTTCCCGGATCAAGTCGGCCTGTTTGAACCCCGCTTCGACATCGCCAAATTCGAGGGCGACCATTTTGTGAACATTGCCGTGATCCCCATAGCTGTGAACGCGCCAAGCCTCCTTGTCCGTCCCGGTGTCAATAGGGCCATCCTGATTTGAATGGTCAAGGGCCGCGCGGGTTGAATCGGGAGTCTTCAAGGCCTCCTGAAGCGAGGAAACCACCGGCAAGGGTTCGTATTCCACCTCGATAACATTCATGGCATCAAAGGCTGAATCCTCATCAAGGGCTGCCACAGCGGCCACCGGATCACCAATCATGCGGACCTTGCTGACGCACAGCGCGTGCTCGTCCTGGCTGACGGGTAAGATGCCGTATGGAATCGGAAGCGACTTTCCTGTGATGACGGCAACTACGCCCGGCATCGATTCCGCCTTGGAAGTGTCAATTTTCCGAATCCGGGCGTGGGGGACGTGACTGCGCAGGATTTTGCAGTAAAGCATCCGCGGCAACACGATGTCATCGGCGAATTTCGTCTGCCCGGTCACCTTCGCCGAGGCATCCACTTTGCGAAGTGGTTTGCCGACGACCTTGAGATGCTTTAAGCTTCCGTTTTTCATGATATGAACCACACAAGCTTTGGTAGCCGTGATCCGCCAAAAAGCGGGCGGATCACGGCTACCAAACCGAACCACTTCGTGAGTTGCTCTCGTCAGTCACTACAATTTATCACCCTCAATAGAAGTACCCCCGCACGCCTACGATTTCAATCCGTACACAACCTCATCGGGAACCTCAGCCTCTTCGCCGCGCATGCGGGATGCCGCCAACTCCACCGCCTCGTAGATCTTGATGTACCCCGTACAGCGGCACAGGTTCCCCGAAAGCGCCAGGGCAATCTCTTCACGGGTGGGTTTTGGATTCTTTTCGAGTAGTTCTTTTGCCGTCAGCAGGAATCCGGGGGTGCAGTAGCCACATTGCGCGGCGCCGAGATCGGCAAACGTTGCCTGCAGCGGGTGCAATTGGCCGTCCTGCAACTGCATGCCTTCCACGGTCGCGACCTCGCGTCCCTCGACATCCAGACCCAGAACGAGACACGAGAGCACCGGCTTGCCGTCCAAGAGCACCGTGCAGGTTCCACACTCGCCCAGTTCACAACCGTGCTTGGTGCCGGTGAGATTCAGATCCTCGCGCAGCACCTCGAGCAGGGTCTTTTGGGGCGCGAAGGCCACCTCGCAAGGCTCCCCGTTCAGGAAAAAAGCAATGTGCGTTTTTTGCTTTCGGGTTTTAGATCTTTTTTTCATTTTCATTGAATGGTGCGGTTCGTTATGCCCCCGCCGCCCTCACATCCGGACGTACACAAATTCGAAGGGCTTACCGCCGACGCCGCTCTTGGGTGGAGCAATCCAGTTGGCGATTTTCCCGGGTTCCGTGACCGGAAACATCAAATTGCACACGTAAGCTCGATCTTCCTGGCTGGGCAGCCACTGGGGCACCTTCGACTCAAACTCTTCCTTTGAAATCAAGTTCCCCTCGAGATCAAAGCAATGGTTGGCATATTCACCCTGATGCCGGTGAAAGCGCGTAGAGGGCAGAGCCAGTCTCGCGGTAATCCCCTCGTCTTCCAATGCCCTGTTCCACCTTGCCAATCCGCGTTCGCAGTCCTTCACATACTCGCCGCGCAAGACTTCGTTCAGCGCATTGCGTAACGGGACTTCTTTAGGGGTCAACCTTCCGTTCTCAACCACTGCCAAAGAATAAGTGGCATCGGTGATCATGTGGTCATCATACTTTTTCTGTTCGAGATAACGCCCCTTCAAGCCTGCGGAGAAGAAGTCGGCGGCATTGGAGGAGATCTCACCCCCAAAGAGGTCCAGCGAGTAGCTGTACCAGAAATTAATGTACCGCTGGATGATCGAGAGGGGGATGCCGCGAAGCTCCGTCACCTCGTCGTCGCCTTGGTTCTTCGTCCGCTTCATCAGCTCCGCTGTACGCTTCACAATGCGTTCCAGGCCTGACTCCCCCACGAACATGTGGTGCGCTTCCTCAGTCAGCATGAACTGGCAGGTGCGGGCCAGCGGCTCGAAGCCCGACTCGGCCAGCGAAGCGAGCTGGTACTTTCCGTCACGGTCGGTAAACATGGTAAACGCATAGAAGTTCAGCCAGTCGTCACACGGTTGGTTGAACGCGCCCAGGATGCGCGGCTTGTCGGTGTCGCCGCTGCGTCGCTGAAGTAACTCCTCGGCCTCCTCACGCCCGTCGCGCCCAAAATACTTTTGAAGAACATACACCATCGCCCACAAGTGCCGCCCTTCTTCGACATTCACCTGGAACAGGTTTCGCAAATCGTACATCGAAGGACACGTGGCGCCCAGGCGACGCTGCTGTTCGACGGAGGCGGGCTCGGTATCGCCCTGCGTTACGACAATGCGACGCAGCGCATTACGAAATTCCCCAGGAACTTCCTGATACGCGGGACGGCCGTAACAGTCTCCAAAGCCGATGGTGGCGTTTTCCTTGGGCGGGGTCAGAAAGATCCCCCAACGGTACTCCGGCATCTTGACATAATCGAAATGGGCCCAGCCTTCGGGTTCCACCGACACGGCGGTCCGAAGATAAACATCGCACCCCTGAAACCCTTCCGGACCCATCTCGTTCCACCACTCGAGGAAATGGGGAAGCCATTTCTCCAGCGCACGCTGAAGCTGGGGATCGTTGCTGAGATCGACATTATTGGGAATTTTATCGAAGACGCTCATTGTTGCTCCGTGTGTATCATTTCCTCTTGCCGGCAGTGTTCGAACTTTGCGAAAGCTCTCCATCCCGGCTCACGAAGTCAGAAATCAGAAGTCAGAGGTCAGAGATTGCGGTCCTTCCGCTTCTAAATCTGACCTCCGACTTCCGACCTCTGACCTCGTTTGAAGACCTTCATGTTCTTCGGGAGTCAAACTTCGCCTTTGTCGGTTTCCCGTAGTTCGTCAGTGCTCCGTGTTCGCCGACAGCGTTGGGCCGCTGGAAGATCCAGTTTTGCCACGCGGTAAGACGTCCGTAAATCTTGGTCTCGGTCGTCTCGGGACCGGCAAATCGCAACGAGGCCTCCATGCCAGTCAGTGCATCCGGGGAGAGCGACGTCCGCTCCTCGATGGCCACGCGAATCTCATCGTCCCAATCCAGCCCGTCGGGCGCCAGGGTGACCAGACCGGCCTCGAGCGCGGCCTCTGCTGAGAAACGAGCGGGAGGTTTTAATGCAGCCTCGATCCGGGCATCATCGTTGAGGAAGCGGGATTCCAGACGCGAGAGGCCATTTGACATCGGCAGCGCGCCGGCATTCATCACGCTGGTGGCGATCTCATTTTTTTGATCCGGGTCATTTCGCATGTAGATTCGGTCCGAAGCCAGGGCGAGTTCCAACAGGTTCCCCACAAAACAACTATCCTCTTCAATCAAAGCAAAGAAACTTTTCGCGGTCAGGTCCATGCGTCGGAGCACTCGGCCCATATGCAGAATCACTTCGCGGACCAGCCCATCGTTCCGGTGGGCGGAAAGGGTTTCATCGATTCCACGGAGGGTGTCGATGTCACCGCGCGTGCGTATGCAAACCAGTCCTATCTCGGGCTCATTAACACGCAAGTGCAGCAGCGCATCGTCCAATTCCCGATAAGCCGCCAGCGGCCAGTACTGATCGCCCCACTCCCTGATCTCATCCGGAGATTCGGGTTGAGTCCCCTCGGGAGCCTTTAGCGTCAAGCCGGCGACGCGGCTCTTGCGGTCAAGCTGCAATGAAACGTACTTGTATTCCCGGCCATTCTCCGAAATTCGAACCTGCAGGGGTTGTAACTTGATTCCCGTGGACGGTGTCGCCCTCGATGCATTGCCTTCAGGATCGGGCTGAAGTTCAGTGAGCAGCTGATTGACCCGAGAAGTCACTGCGAGGTCAAACTTGCTGGTCGGAAAAATATCATCCACCATTCCCCACTCCTTCGCGCGTTTTCCTTTGATCCCTTCCGCGAGGGTGCAGAAAACATCGGCGCGGTCCCGGCGGACCTTTCGCTTGTCCACCAGCCGGGTTAATCCTCCGGTCCCCGGCAGGACCCCCAGCAGCGGCACTTCCGGAAGCGAGACCGCTGAGCTCCCGTCGTCCACCAGGTAAATCTCATCGCAGGCCAGCGCCAGCTCGTATCCTCCCCCGGCGCATGTCCCATTGAGCGCTGCGACAAACCGGAGGCCAGAAAATCGGGAAGCCTCTTCTATGGCGCAGCGGGTCTCGTTGGTGAATTTACAGAAGTTGACTTTGAAAGGATGGGAGGAACTTCCGAGCATGTAGATGTTGGCGCCGGCGCAAAACAGGCGCGGCTTCAAGCTCTTGACGACCACGACGTGCACCTCGGGATGTTCGAAGCGGATGCGATTGAGGGCATCGGCCAGCTCGATATCCACGCCGAGGTCATAGGAGTTCAATTTCAGCTTGTAGCCCTCGCGCAGCGGCGAATCCTCTTGCACATCCATGCCGAGGGTCGCGACCTCGCCCGCCACCGTCAAACTCCAATGCCGGTACAGATCCGGAGAAGTTTGAAACTCCACCGGCCGTTCGGCCGTTTGGGGTGGCGTCGTCGCTGGAGTGGCCATGAGACAATCCTCCCAGAAATATGTTGAGATTCGCAGTATATTACACTTTGACATTTGCAACAACAGCAATATAATGCATGGGTACCTCCTTTGGGCTTCTGGCTTCTGACTTCCGGCCTCTGGCTTCGGTAGTTAGGCGGATAATCAGTTTCATGGGTCGAGATTCCTCCCAAAGGCAACCATTGATGACCGTCTTCGACAACATGTCCAACAGAAGAGACCTCCTGTCAGCCATCGGAGAGCGCGTCCGTAAACTGCGCCTTTCCCGCGGGTGGACTCAATCGCAATTTGCGGAGCGGGCCCAGCTTTCCCCACGTTTCCTGGCCCAACTCGAAGCGGGCCAGGGAAACATCTCCATCTCCCGCCTGGCCCAGGTGGCCGAAGCCTTACATCTACCCTTGCGCCAACTCATTCCACCCGCCACCCTGAACAGAACGAAACAAGCGAGTGAGAGTCCCGCCCGGCGGCGAATCATCGCCTTGATTGGCCTTCGCGGCGCGGGAAAGACCAGTGTGGGCGTACCGCTGGCCAGGCGGCTCAAGATGCCCTTCGTCGAATTGGACTCCCTCATTGAGAAGGCCGCCTCAATGCCCTTGGCTCAGATCTTCTCCCTGCACGGAGAGGGTTATTATCGCCGATTGGAGTATCAGGTGCTGAAAAAAATATTGCGGAATCCCAAGCCGCTCGTGCTCGCAACCGGGGGATCGCTGGTCACCGACCCGCGCACCTGGAGCCTTGTCAAGCAATCCTGCACCACGGTCTGGTTGAAGGCCAATCCTGAAGTCTACTGGAACCGGCTGCTGCGGCAAGGCGACACACGGCCCATGAAAAATAACCCTTCAGCGATGACTGAGCTTCGTGCCCTGCTGGCGGCGCGGGAACCGCTCTACGGGCAGGCCGACCATATCATCGATACCTCGCGGCTCTCACTCAGTGAGGTGATGGAAGCGGCAATTCAAGCCCTTGGAAGGGACACGCTCAGTTAGAACGGGAAAAATTCGCGGGCCGGGTAGCGCATACATCGCGGTCTTTGCGATGTGTGGGCAGTATCTGAGGAAATGGAGTTCCAATTCGGGTTCAGAACGATGTGTCCGCAGATTCAAAGGAAAATAGTAAATGGAAATAGGTTGGTTTGAGAATGAAAGACTCATGCCAAATGCCCACCAAAGTAGAAAACCGCACACTCCGATGGATCGGAGTATGCGCCGCCCGTCCAGATTCGCCTCCCCGGCACGACTAAAGTCGTGCCCTTCCGCCACGTTCGCCATCTCCGGCACGACTGAAGTCATGCCCTTCCATCCGATTCCCTCACTCTTCCGGCCAGATCTGCTCTTCCGTTTCAGCATCAACAATCGTGATGGCATCAGTGGGACAGGACCGGGCGGCTTCGATGATGGTGTCGTCGTCGTTGCCCTCGGGGTTGATGACGATTGCCTTCGACCGCTCGTCCAGGGCAAAGGTCTCCCGCGCGGTCTCAATGCAATTCCCGGCCGCAATGCACTTGGGACGATTGATCACGATCTTAAGCTTGGTCATTCTAATTAGGTAGGGCGAGCAGTCTGCTCGCCGTACGGACTTATTCTGCCGCCAGCGCTCGATCCACCACTGGGATAGCAGGAGGACGCGGAAACAAGACCGTTTTCCATTTTCGAAGAGAATCCACCAGGACAATGACGAGGGCGGTCATCATGATCGCGGTCAGAATGGCATCCAACCAGCCCTGGAGTGCAGTCGCCGGATTCTGAGTGAGCGGAATGAAATTGCCGGTAATCGACAGCCATCCGGCCGTCAGGGTCGTGGTGGCCACAAACGAAAGCGGCAGGAGCGTAACCCAGGCATACCTGGCCCGCCCGGAGTTGATAATCACGGTCGTCCCCACGCACAAAGCAATCGATGCCAGCAGTTGGTTGGCAATCCCGAACATGGGCCAGATCGTTGAGATGGAGCCGGTCATGATGAAGTAGGCCCAGGCAAAGACGATCATCCCGGTGGCAAGAATACTGCCGGGCAACCAATCCGTTTTCGCCATCGGTTTCCATGCCTTGCCCATCAGTTCCTGAAGGATGAACCGGGCGACCCTTGTGCCGGCATCGATGGTCGTCAGGATGAACAGGGCCTCAAACACAATGGCAAAGTGATACCAGTACGACATCAGGTGGCGCAACCCGGGAATGGAGGTGAAGATCTGTGCCATGCCCACGGCCAGCGACACCGCCCCGCCCGTGCGGCCGGCGACTTTTTCCCCCACTTCGGCCTCCAGCATGGGCAGGTTTTTCGGAACCAGTTGGTCGGCAATGTCCGGGTTGGCCGCCTGAACCGCTGCCATCTTTTGGACCGGCACGTTGATGGTGTAATAGTCTCCCGGGTACATGGAATTCGCGGCGACCAGGCAAACGATCCCGACGATTCCTTCCACCAGCATGGCCCCGTATCCAATGGGGCGAATGTGCGATTCCTTAGAAATCATCTTGGGCGTCGTTCCGGAACCGATCAAAGCATGAAAGCCGGAGATGGCGCCGCAGGCGATCGTGATAAACACGAACGGGTAAACCTTTCCCGGGATGATCGGACCTCCTCCATGCACAAACTTGGTCAGCGCCGCCATTTTTAAATCGGGATGGGCGATCATCACCCCCAGGATGAGTGCCACGACCACTCCAATCTTCATGTACGAGCTGAGATAGTCGCGGGGGGAAAGTAACAGCCAGACGGGCAGCACGGAGGCGATAAAGCCATAGGCCGCCAACAATAAAGTGATCTGAGTTTGATCAAAAGAGAAGTAGTGCGCCAGGGGCGATCCGGGAATCCATCGGCCCACGACTAACGCAACGAGTGTCAGGGTGACACCGAAGATGGTGGCCGGCACGACCCGTTGTTTCTCCCCTCGAAACATCCACAGACCCATGACCAGGGCGATCGGGATCGTCATCGCGATGGTAAATGTCCCCCACGCACTTCCCCGAAGCGCATTGACGACCGCGAGCCCCACGCCGGCCATGGCAATCACCACAATCATCAGAATGGCAATCGCCGCCGTGTAACCCGAGAGCGAGGAAATCTCTCCCCGGGCAATTTCTGCAAGAGACTTTCCGTCGCGGCGCACGGACGCATACAAGATAATGATGTCGTGCACCGAGCCGCCCAGCACGACTCCAAACACCAACCACAACAGCCCCGGGAGATAACCAAATTGAGCGGCGAGAACGGGGCCAATCAGCGGACCCGGCCCCGCGATGGCGGCAAAGTGATGTCCAAACAACACCCATTTGGGGGTTGGAAAGTAATTGTTCCCATCGTAAAGACGATATGCCGGAGTCTGACGCAGGTCATCCAGCACGGCCACCTTGGTCACCAGGAACAAGGAATAATACCGGTAGCCGATCGCGATGACGGCGAGCGCGCCAAGAAGGAGGGGAAGGGCGTTCATTCGGGCTCTAATGAATGGGCTAACTTGAAGGAACAGCGATTGGGGACCCGGGTGCGGATAGCTCTCTCCGAAACCCTACTCTTCGGAGAGTGCACTTTCCTCGTACCCCGAGGCCCTCTTTCCAACAAACGATTCCAGACGGTGAAGAAAATCAGGCGATGAGAAGCATTCAAATTGCGCCTCCAATTCCCGTTCGAGCGCCTCTTGAAACGCCTCCTCAGAATAACGCAGCAGCGATTGTTTCATCAGCTTCAGGGAGAGCGCCGCGCGAGAGATCAGGATCTTCGAAAGCGAGACAGCTGCCGCGGGCAGACTTTCCGGCGGAACCACCCGGCTCACCAGTCCGATCCGATGCGCTTCCGTGGCTGGAATCGTATCGGCCGTGAATAACAATTCCCGGGCCTTTGATTCGCCGACCAGCCGCGGGAGAAAAAATGATGCGCCAAAGTCCGCATGCACGCCGACCTTGGCAAAGGCCTGGGTAAAGGTGGCGGTTTCACTGGCAATGCGAAGGTCGCAGGCCATGGCAATTGAGCCACCCCCACCCGCGGCAGGCCCGTTCACCGCCGCTACGACCGGCATGGGCATCTGCCGGATGAGCGTCACCACCCGCCGGCCCCCTTCGAGCAGCCGGTGGAATTCCTCCACTCGATTCTCCCGGCGCAACCCCACCAGGTAATCGAGGTCGGCCCCGGCACAAAAGCCGCGACCCGCCCCGGTCAGCAGGACACACCGAATCGTCTTCTCTTCGGACGAAACAGAAGCAAGCGCCTCCCCCAGCATCTGAATCATCGTCAAATCGAAGGCGTTCAGCTTCGAGGGGCGGTTCAGGGTGATCGTGGCAACACGATCATGCTTTGCAATCAGAATTGGTTCTGACCGGACTGGAACCACTTCGTAACTCCAACGGAAAGAGAGGAGCCCACTCCAGGGCCTCCCATCCACGGATTATTAAGACCCACTGCTTGCTGATAAAGTTGGAAGCCGCGCAGCTTACACCCGACCCCTGCCTGTCGTGAAGGGTGGGGCGGAATGCCCTGCCCAAAACACACCGACGGCCGGGCGTGTTGGCGGTAGGCCCCGAGGAAAACGTCGACGGAAAACTCGGCTATCCGGAAACCTCGGTTTCTTCCTCTTCCGGGATCCCCAATTGCTTTTTCGCTTCCGGCGACATCATCCGCGGGTGCCAGGGTGGCTCCCACACCACTTCGACCACACAGTCTTTGACGCCGTCGACCGAAGTAAGAATACGCATCCTCGCGTCCTCACTCATCATGACATGAGAAGGGCACCCGGGTCCGGTGAGCGTCATCTTGACGTGGATCTTTCCTTCCTCGTTGTTGACATCCACGTCGTAGATGAGTCCCATATCCACGATGTTAATCGGGATCTCCGGATCGTAGCAGTTCTTGAGGACCTCCATTACCCTTTCCTTGGTGATCATATGACTCTCCTTGCTTCATTCTGTCTTTACAAAAAAATGGATTGACCGAACATTTTAAATCGAAAAACCCGGACTTCAAAGAATCTATTCTCCGGTAAAGAGAGGCTTCCGCTTCTCCAGGTAAGCGCTCAGTCCTTCCTGGGCATCCTCGCTTTCGAACAACTCCTGCTGCATTTCCCGTTCTAGGGCAAGGCCTTCGTGAAAGCCGACCTCCAGTCCTGAGATGACGCTGCGCTTGATGCGGCCCACCGCCTTGGCTGCTTTGTGAGGCGGACAAAAATCCCGGGCGTATTGCATCACGTCGCCCCAGAAACTTTCTTTTTCGAAAACTTCACTGACCAAGCCAAGTCTTTTCGCTTCCTCGAAAGTCATCAACTTTCCATGGGTCATCAACTCAATGGCCCGAGTACGGCCCAGAAGGCGGGCAAGGCGCTGGGTCCCTCCGGTCCCCGGCAGGACCCCCAGGGAGATCTCGGGAAATCCCAGCTTCCCGGCACCTTTGGCTGCCAGCCGGATATCGGCTGCGAGGGCCACTTCCAGCCCTCCCCCCACACAATGGCCATTGAGTGCCGCAATCACCAGTTTGGGGGTCTGTTCCAACCGGTTAAGGGTTTCATTGGCATGCAGGCAAAAATAATACTTGTAAGTCGGCATCATCTTGGAAAGCAATTCGATATTGGCGCCGGCGCAAAAGAATTTCTCTCCCGCCCCTCGCAAAATAATAACGTGGACCGAGTCGTCCATTCGGGCCTGCAGGATCGCGGCATCAAGCTGCTGCATCATGGCATAGGAATAGGTGTTCGCCGGGGGATCATTCAACTGAACCACCGCGATGCCCTCTTCCACACGATAATCCACTAATTCCTTTTCCATGATGAACTTTCTCGATCCCGCATGCGAGTCTTGCGCATTCAGGTCGTCGCTGCCTTCGGAAAATGAGATTAGACATCGCGATCCCAAATCTGTCAAGGCACGAAGGATTCTTACCTCCCAATATGATGACTGAGGCGCGAGAGCCGCGTTTCTATCATCTATGTCAGCAAGTTGTGGCGGCTCGAGGAGCTACTCCGGTCCCATTGAATTACGAAAAATCCCTTGGACACAACTTGACAACGGGCAATCTCAATTTTAACTTTTGACTGGAACAAAGCCCTCCAGCAACTGGAGAGCGAGAGTCAAAAGTCTGATTGTGGAGGTGGAAATATGCTAATTCGATGGTCAGATCCATTTCGCGACCTGCAATTGTTTCAGGATCGCATGAATCGTTTGTTTGATGAGGCGTTTTCGGGGCCGGTCGGACGTACGCCTGGTCAAGAGGGCCTCTCCTCTTCGTGGTCTCCTGCCGTGGATATCTATGAAACCAACGATCAATTCGCTTTTACGGTCGAGGTTCCGGGTTTCAAGCAGGAAGACCTATCCATTTCAGTTGAGAGCCGCGTGTTGACAATTCAGGGAGAGCGGAAGTTCGAAGAAAAGAAGGACGAGAAGAATTATCACCGGCTCGAGCGCGCTTACGGGCATTTTGTGCGCACCTTCGCCCTTCCCGGCAACGTCAATCCGGAGGCGATCAATGCCTCTTTGAATGACGGCGTCCTCAGCATCAACATTGCGAAGCGCGAGGAAGCCAAACCGAAGTCGATTCAAATCGGGGTCGGAAGCCCCAAGCAGATCCCATTAAAGGCAGCGGCAGCCAAGGGGTAATGGCGGGAATTTACGCCTGAGAAAGGGTAATTTCGGAAGTACCAAAAGGCACTCCACATCTGAAGTAACGGATGGGGAGTGCCTTTTTCCTAGGTGGATTTCGCAAATTATCCTGAATCCCAAAGTTAAGGGCGTCAACTGGGAGGTAGGTTCTTGGAGTCAAATCGATTGGGATAGAATGAAGGAAGAATGGAATTGTCCCGCCCCAGAAGGGACCAGAGAAGGAGGGGGAGACGTCTGACGCTGTCTGTCGGTCCATGCTTTTCGGGTCATAGCTGCCGCTCTAGGCCCGGAGGGCTCTCAGATTGTGGCCCCACCTGTCGAAGATCCGCGGCGGCGGGAAGCTCCGCGTTCTTCGCGAAGCGAGGGTTGGTCAGAATCGTGAGAGAGTCCGATTAGGCCCGGAGGGCTCTTAGATTGTAGATAGGATGAGAAGGCCAATCTCCGCGGAGTACCGGTACAATGGTCTCCAAGGAAAAGAATCAACTCGGGCTTAGAAGCCCAGAGAGAGGAGATTGGCCATGACGGATTATAGCAAAGCGGGACGCGTGATTGGATTAGATTTGGGGGACAAGGAGAGCCATTATTGTGAGCTGGGGAGCGTGGGGGAGGCGATGACAGAAGGTCGGGTGAAGACGACGGAGAGCGCGTTGAAGAAGCGGGCGGAGCAATGGCGCGGGGCGCGGGTAGTGATGGAAGCGGGGACGCATTCGCCGTGGGTGAGCCGGCTGGTGGAAGCGGCGGGGGCGGAAGCGGTGGTGGCCAATCCGCGAAAGGTGCAACTGATCGCCCAGAACGTGAACAAGCGCGACCGGGTGGATGCGAGGTTGTTGGCCCGGCTGGGGCGAGCGGACGTGACGTTGCTGTCGCCGTTGAAGCACCGCGGGGCCGCGACGCAGGCCGATTTGGCGGTCATCAAAGCGCGTGACGCGGCCGTGCGGGTGCGGGCGCAGTTGATCGGTCACGTACGGGGAACGGTCAAAGCGCTGGGGGGACGGATTCCCGCGTGTTCGACGGCGAGCTTTGGGGTCCGGGCGGCGAGCGCGCTGCCGGAGTCGTTACGGGTGGCCCTGCTACCGTTGTTAGAAACGATTCTGCACGTGACGCAGCAGATCCGCGACTACGACCGGCAGGTGGAGCAGTGGAGCGAGGAGAAGTATCCGGAGACGCAGTTGTTAACCCAAGTGGGGGGCGTGGGGGCGTTGACGAGTTTGGCGTATGTGTTGACGCTGGAGCATCCGGAACGCTTTCCCCACAGCCGGGCGGTGGGCAGTTACCTGGGGCTGCGACCGAAGCGACACCAGTCGGGGGAGCAGGATCCGTCGTTACGGATCACCAAGGCGGGCGATGCGTATCTGCGGCGGCTGTTGGTCGGCAGCGCGCAGTATATCCTGGGACGGTTTGGGCCCGATAGTGATGTGCGTCGATGGGGATTGCAGTTGGCGGCGCGGGGAGGAAAGCGGGCCAAGAAGCGGGCCGTGGTGGCGGTGGCGCGCAAGCTGGCGGTGCTGCTGCATCATCTGTGGGTGACGGGGGAGGTGTACGAACCCTTGTACCGAGCGTTGCGGGAGCAAGCAGCTTGAGGATCGTCGGGAAGCACGTGGGGAAGAAGAAAAAATCCTTTTCTCTGAAGTGAGGGAGCAACAGACCGGAGAGACGAGCGGAGCGAGCGGGATCGGATGGCGCGTCGCGGTGACTGCGCAAATGGGGCTGGTCGGAACGATCCGAGCCGGATCATCCTCCAGACCGACGTGTAGATTGCAGCACCGCCTGAGCAAGGACCCCCTCCTGCACCGAGTTCCCTGAAAGCGAACTCCTCTGAGTGCGAATGGAAGCCTCGCGAACCGAACCGCAGCGCCGCGCCGTCTCAGCCACTGCCTCCGCCCACGACGAGAAAAGGAACCGGAAAGGAGATCGGATGTGGACTGTCTCTGAGCGGCCCCCGTAGCGGTCTGC